>NZ_JBIDAN010000009.1:0-162096 GCF_043202495.1 Streptomyces sp. NPDC048185 | reverse complement strand
AGGGACTCCCGGGCGCGGGCGGACGCTGGAGCGCCGGCGGGTGGGCACATCCGGTCAGCCGGTAGGGGGCAGGACCCACCGGGCCCGGTCGGTGGGGCCGTCGGCGGAGACGACGGCGGGAGGGAGTCGGCGGGCCGCCGGGCACGGCCGGTCGGGGATCCGTGGGCGGCTGCGGGGGCGCGACAGGCGCGGTGCCGGCCGCGCTCCGGGGGGCGCGACCACCCACCGGCCCCCGGCCGGCCCCTACGCGTCCGTCGGTCGTGGGCCGGCCCGGCGGGCCCACGACGCGACACGTCCTCCTCCGCCCGGTCGGCTGGTGGGCTCACCACCCGAGCCGCCCTCTCCGCCGGACCGGACAGGGGGGTCACGACGTGAGACGTCCCCCTCCGCCGGGCCGGGCGGAGGGGGACGTGGGTGGGAGGGGGGCGGTGGGATCAGACGCTCAGCGTCTCGGGCTGCTCGGCACGCTCCGCGGGCTGCGCCGGGACGACCACGGCCGGCTTCGGCAGCACCGCGTAGAGGACACCGGAGATCACCACCGTGGCGACCCAGCCGAGCCCGTACTCGCCGATGACGTTGTTCGCCGCGAGCGGGCCCGTGAACCAGTCGGACGTCGTGAACATCAGGCCCCCGGCCAGACCCACCGCCCAGGCGGCGACGGCGGCGGGGGAGAAGCCGCCCCGGTACCAGTAGGCGCTGGTGCGGCTCGTGTCGGCCAGGGCCTCGCCGTCGTACTCCTTGCGGCGCAGCATGTCCGCGCCGAAGACGCCGACCCAGGCGGAGAAGGCGACCGCGAGCAGCGACAGGAAGGCGATGAAGGAGCCCATGAAGCTGGTCGCCACCAGCATCAGCACGCCGCCGAAGACAAGCGAGATCGCGGCGTTCACCGAGACCGCCCAGTGCCGCGGGATCTTGAACCCGAGGGTCTGCGCCGTGAAGCCGGCCGAGTACATCGACATGGAGTTGATCAGCAGCATGCCGATCAGCGCGATCAGCAGGTACGGCACCGCTATCCAGGTCGGCAGGATCTCGCCGAGGAAGGAGACCGGGTCGCTGGCGGAGGCCAGGTCCGGCGTGGAGACCGCCATGACCATCCCCATCAGCACCATGGGCAGCACGACGATGCCGGCGCCGCCGATCGTCACGCCCACGATGCCCTTGGAGGAGGCGGTGCGCGGCAGGTACCGGGTGAAGTCCGGCGCGGACGGGATCCAGCTCACGCCGCCCGCCGCGATCAGCCCCACGCCGGTGATCATCGCGGCCACCGAACCGGCGGACCGGTCGAAGACCGCGGACCAGTCGGTGTCGACGACCAGGTAGCCCAGCACCAGCACGGAGAAGACACCGAAGAGGTACGCCGCGTACTTGTTGCACTTCTGCACGGCGTTGATGCCCAGCCCGGAGATCGCGAACGTCGCGACGACGAAGACGAGCAGCGTCGCGATGTCCAGCACGCTGTTGGCACGGATGCCGAACACGATGTCCAGCACGGTCAGCACGGCGTAGGCGCCGGTCACCGCGTTGATCGTCTCCCAGCCCCAGCGGGCGACCCAGATCAGCGCCCCGGGCAGCAGATTGCCCCGCTGGCCGAAGACCGCCCGGGACAGCGCCATGCCGGGGGCGCCGCCGCGCTTGCCGGCGATGCCGATCAGACCCACCAGGCCGTACGACACCACGGGCGCGGCGGCCGCGACGACCAGCGCCTGCCAGAAGTTGAGGTGGTACGCCACGACGAGGCTCGCGCCCATCGTGAGCAGCAGCACGCTGATGTTGGCGCCGACCCAGGTCGGGAAGAGCTCGCGGGTCCGGGCGGTGCGCTCGTGGTCGGGCACCTGCTCGATGCCACGGGTCTCCAGGGCGCCTTCTGTCTCGGCGGTCTTGCTCATATGGGGGGTCCGTGCCTCGATCGTGGGGAAGAGGATGCGTTCGGGACTCTACGCGCGTTGACGCAGCCTCTTCCATCGTACTTTGGTCCGACTCCTTCCTTCCAGGGGCCTTTGTCCTTCGGAGGAAGACACAAGCGGGTGTCCCGGGAGCCCATGGCCGATACTGGACGGGTTATGGAAATCCTCATCCTTGCTGTAGTCATCGCCGTGGTCGTGATCGGCGCGCTCGGCGGGCTGATCGTGGGCAGTCGCCGCAAGAAGCAGCTGCCTCCGCCGCCTCCGTCGACGCCCGACATCACCGCCCCTCCGGCCGAGCCGCACGTCGGCGACGAGGCCGAGACGCCGCGCGACGAAACGCGCCGGACGATAGAGGAGGTCGACCTCCCCGACGGCGGCACCGCTCCCGTCGGTGTCGAGGAACCGCCCGTCGTCGAAGAGCTCGAGATCCCGCAGATCGAGGTTCCCGAGCCCACCGCCGGCCGTCTGGTCCGGCTCCGTGCCCGCCTCTCCCGCTCGCAGAACGCGCTCGGGAAGGGTCTGCTCACCCTGCTCTCCCGCGAGCACCTCGACGAGGACACCTGGGAGGAGATCGAGGACACGCTGCTCACGGCCGACGTCGGCGTGCAGCCCACCCAGGAGCTGGTCGAGCGGCTGCGCGAGCGTGTGAAGGTGCTCGGCACCCGCACGCCCGAGGAGCTGCGCGGCCTGCTGCGCGAGGAGCTGATCACGCTGGTCGGCCCCGACATGGACCGCGAGGTCAAGACCGAGCCCGCCACCGGCAAGCCCGGCGTCGTGATGGTCGTCGGCGTCAACGGCACCGGCAAGACCACCACCACCGGCAAGCTCGCCCGGGTCCTGATCGCCGACGGCCGCAGCGTCGTCCTCGGTGCCGCCGACACCTTCCGTGCCGCCGCCGCCGACCAGCTGCAGACCTGGGGTGAGCGGGTCGGCGCCCACACCGTGCGCGGCCCGGAGGCCGGCGACCCCGCCTCCGTCGCCTTCGACGCGGTCAAGGAGGGCAAGGACGTCGGTGCCGACGTGGTGCTCATCGACACCGCGGGCCGTCTGCACACCAAGACCGGCCTCATGGACGAGCTCGGCAAGGTCAAGCGCGTGGTGGAGAAGCAGGCGCCGCTCGACGAGGTGCTGCTGGTGCTCGACGCCACCACGGGCCAGAACGGCCTGATCCAGGCCCGTGTCTTCGCCGAGGTGGTCAACATCACCGGCATCGTCCTCACCAAGCTGGACGGCACGGCCAAGGGCGGCATCGTCGTCGCCGTGCAGCGCGAGCTGGGTGTGCCGGTCAAGCTGATCGGGCTCGGCGAGGGCGCCGACGACCTGGCGCCGTTCGAGCCGGCGGCGTTCGTGGACGCGCTCATCGGCGAGTGACCTCCCGCCGGCCCGATGCCGGTACGCGCACGAAGAAGCGCCCGCCCCCCGAGGTGCAGTCGGGGGACGGGCGCTTCGTCGTGCCGGGCGGGTGCCGGGGCCGGACGGCCCGCCGGCCTACGCCCGGGACCGGTGGGCCACGTACGCCAGCGTGCCCAGCAGCAGTCGCGCCGCCGGCGGCTTGGTCGCCGAGTCGAGGGCCGGCGGGCGCAGCCAGCGCACCGGCCCCAGACCTCCCCGGTCCGAGGGCGGCGCCGTGACGTGCGTACCGGGGCCGAGGCCGCGCAGGTCGAGTGCGGCCGGGTCGTCCCAGCCCATGCGGTAGAGCAGCCGGGGCAGCTCGGCGGCGGCGCCGGGGGCGACGAAGAAGTGGGTGCGGCCCTCGGGGGTCGCCGCGACCGGGCCGAGGGGCAGGCCCATGCGCTCCAGCCGCGCCAGTGCCCGGCGTCCGGCGGCCTCGGCCACCTCGATCACGTCGAACGTCCGCCCCACCGGCAGCAGCACCGCGGCGCCCGGGAACTCGGCCCAGACCGCGTTCGCCTCGTCCAGCGTCGAACCGGCCGGCAGCTCGGGTGCGAAGTCCAGCGGATGCGCGCCCGGCGCCGGACACCCGCGCCGGCCGCACGAGCAGGCGCCCGCGGCGGCCCGGGCCCCCGGCACCACGTCCCATCCCCACAGTCCCGTGAACTCGGCCACGGCGGTGGCCTCCGACGCGCGCCCGCGGCGGCGTGTGGCGGACCGGACGTCGCGCACGCCCCGACTGGTCCCGATGCCGATCGTGAAGCCCATGCCCCCTCCAACGGGTCCGACGCAGCGGCGGTTACGCAGCGGACGTATCTCGTGACTCTCTGTTTCCCACTCCCCGGTCCGGCGCGGTTCAGACAGCGCCCCGAGGCACTCCCGGTGGTGCGTCCGGCGGCGCACGCCCCGGCGAGCACCGTTGCACCGTCTCCCGTTCGGCCTATGTCAAGTGAATCGTGCGCAGGCCACCGGGAGTTCATCCGAAGGGGTGGCGAATGGTGGCGATTCCCGAATCGCCATGGCAGGTCCAGTGATCGTGGGATTACTTTGTGTGCATGGAGCCTTGGGGCACATGCACTTGTGGGTATGCCGGAGGCAACTCGGTTTTCCGTTCGAAGGGTGGCGTACGCCGGACGGAGGGCCCGTGTCACCGGCATGCTGATAAGGCTTGGCGCACTCGGCGACAGGTGGTCTCAGGGATGGGGGCGTTCCAGTGAGCGGCAACGGCGAAGGCGGCACGGGCGCGGGAAGCGCGGCGCACGCTGACAAGCGCCCCAACGAGCTGCTCACCTCGTGGTTCGCGCGCAGCGGCTGGTCCAAGGGCGAGCTGGCGCGCCAGGTCAACCGCAGGGCCCGCCAGCTCGGCGCCAACCACATCTCCACGGACACCTCCCGCGTGCGCCGCTGGCTCGACGGCGAGAACCCGCGCGAGCCGATCCCGCGGATCCTGTCCGAGCTGTTCTCCGAGCGTTTCGGCGTCGTCGTGTCCGTGGAGGACCTGGGCCTGCGCTCCACCCGCCCCACCCCCTCCGCGACCGGCGTCGACCTGCCCTGGACGGGCCCCCAGACCGTCGCCCTGCTCAGCGAGTTTTCGCGCAGCGACCTGATGCTGGCGCGGCGCGGCTTCCTCGGGAGCTCGCTGGCCCTCTCCGCGGGCCCGTCCCTCATCGAGCCCATGCAGCGCTGGCTCGTCCCCTCGCCGCCGGCCGCCCCGTCCGGGAGCGAGTCCGCACCCGCCACGCGTGCGCGCGGCCGGCTGTCCCGGCCAGAGCTGGAGCTGCTGGAGTCCACCGCCGTGATGTTCCGCCGCTGGGACGCCCAGTGCGGCGGCGGCCTGCGCCGCAAGGCGGTCGTCGGCCAGCTGCACGAGGTGACCGACCTCCTCCAGGAGCCCCAGACGGAGACCACCCGCGCCAAGCTGTTCAAGGTCGCCGCGGAGCTCGCCGAACTGGCCGGCTGGATGTCGTACGACGTCGGGCTCCAGCCGACCGCGCAGAAGTACTTCGTCCTCGCCCTGCACGCCGCCAAGGAGGCCGGTGACCGGCCGCTCGGCTCGTACATCCTCTCCAGCATGAGCCGCCAGATGATCCACCTCGGACGGCCCGACGACGCCCTGGAGCTCATCCACCTCGCGCAGTACGGCAGCCGGGACTGCGCGAGCCCGCGCACCCAGTCGATGCTCTACGCGATGGAGGCCCGCGCCTACGCCAACATGGGCCAGCCCGGACGCTGCAAGCGGGCGGTGCGCATGGCCGAGGAGACCTTCACCGAGGCCGACGAGTGGGACGAGCCGGACCCCGACTGGATCCGCTTCTTCTCCGAGGCCGAGCTCTACGGCGAGAACAGCCACTCCTTCCGCGACCTCGCCTACGTCGCCGGCCGCAGCCCCGCCTACGCCTCCCTGGCCGAGCCGCTGATGCGCCGAGCCGTGGAACTCTTCTCCAAGGACGACGAACACCAGCGTTCCTACGCGCTGAACCTGATCGGCATGGCCACCGTGCACCTGCTGCGGCGCGAGCCCGAGGAGAGCACCGTCCTCGCCGCCGAGGCCATGGCCGTCGCCAAGAAGGTGCGCTCCGAACGCGTCAACACCCGCATCCGCAAGACCGTCGACACGGCCGTACGCGATTTCGGTGACCTGGCGGAGGTCACGGACCTCACCGCACGGCTCGCCGCCGAACTGCCCGAGACCGCCGAAGCGGTCTGACCGCCCACAGACCCCGGCCGCGGCCGGCCCTCCCGAACTGCCCGACTCGGCTCCCCCATGCCAGGTCACTCGGAAGGCCGCCGCGGCCGGCACCTTTTTTGCGCCTGAACCGGCGCCGCTCTCGCGGACGTGGTTGCTCGCCGTGGGGGTTGCTCAATTGATGGTTGCGGTGGTCCTCGGGAGGGCGCGTCACGATATCGGCGACCCGGTCCGCGAACCGGCGGTTCATCCGCGCGTAACACGCACGGCGCCTTCGTCACGGCGGCGAAACAGTGGGGGGCACCCACCGAAACGGCGCTGCGTCAATCTCGTGGCGCATAACCGGCCCACCCCTCATTGCCCGCCCAGGCTTCGCCCGCACGGGGCCGTACAACGACGAGGAGACGCCGATGGCTCCAGCCATCACGCTCGCCGCGGAGACACAGCTCTCCGCCGCCAACACGGGCTTCATGCTCATCTGCTCCGCCCTGGTGATGCTCATGACCCCGGCCCTCGCCTTCTTCTACGGAGGCATGGTCCGCGTCAAGAGCACCCTCAACATGCTGATGATGAGCTTCATCAGCCTCGGCATCGTCACCGTGCTGTGGGTGCTGTACGGCTTCTCCATGGCGTTCGGCACGGACTCCGGCAGCGTCATCGGCTGGAACTCCGACTGGGTCGGCCTCAGCGACATCGGCCTGACCGAGCTGTGGGACGGCTACACCATCCCCGTCTTCGTCTTCCTGGTCTTCCAGATGATGTTCGCCGTCCTCACGCCCGCGCTCATCAGCGGCGCCCTCGCGGACCGCGTCAAGTTCACGGCCTGGGCCCTGTTCGTCGCCCTGTGGGCCACCGTCGTCTACTTCCCGGTCGCCCACTGGGTCTGGGGTGCGGGCGGCTGGGCCTTCGAACTGGGCGTGATCGACTTCGCCGGCGGCACGGCCGTGCACATCAACGCCGGTGCCGCGGCGCTCGGCGTGATCCTCGTCATCGGCAAGCGGATCGGCTTCAAGAAGGACCCGATGCGCCCGCACAGCCTGCCGCTGGTCATGCTCGGCGCGGGCCTGCTGTGGTTCGGCTGGTTCGGCTTCAACGCCGGCTCGTGGCTCGGCAACGACGACGGCGTCGGCGCGCTGATGTTCGTCAACACCCAGGTCGCCACCGGCGCGGCCATGCTGGCCTGGCTCGCCTACGAGAAGATCCGCCACGGCGCCTTCACCACGCTGGGCGCCGCCTCCGGTGCCGTCGCGGGCCTGGTCGCCATCACCCCGGCGGGCGGCGCCGTCTCCCCGCTCGGCGCGATCGCCGTCGGTGCCATCGCCGGTGTGCTGTGCGCCATGGCCGTCGGCCTGAAGTACCGGTTCGGCTACGACGACTCCCTCGACGTCGTCGGCGTCCACCTCGTCGGCGGGATCGCCGGCTCCCTCCTCGTCGGCCTCTTCGCCAGCGGCAAGGGCCAGTCCGACGTCCAGGGCCTGTTCTACGGGGGCGGGCTGGACCAGTTCTGGAAGCAGTGCGCCGGAGTCTTCGCCGTCCTCGCCTACTCTCTGGTCGTCTCCGCGGTCCTGGCGTTCGCCCTGGACAGGACGATCGGCATGCGGGTCCCCGAGGACGACGAGGTGACCGGCATCGACCAGGCCCAGCACGCCGAGACCGCATACGACTTCAGCGGCGCCGGCGGCGGTGCCGCCCGGAACGCCGCACCGGCCGCCACCGCGGCCGCGCCGGCCCAGAGCAAGAAGGTGGACGCATGAAGCTCATCACCGCCGTCGTCAAGCCGCACCGGCTCGACGAGATCAAGGAGGCCCTCCAGGCCTTCGGAGTCCACGGCCTCACCGTCACCGAGGCCAGCGGCTACGGCCGCCAGCGCGGCCACACCGAGGTCTACCGCGGCGCCGAGTACACCGTGGACCTCGTACCCAAGATCCGTGTCGAGGTACTGGTCGAGGACGGCGACGCCGAGCAGCTGATCGAGGTCGTCGTCAAGGCGGCCCGCACCGGCAAGATCGGCGACGGGAAGGTCTGGTCGGTCCCGGTCGACACGGCCGTACGGGTCCGCACCGGCGAGCGCGGCCCCGACGCGCTCTGAACCAGGACGACGGAACAGGAGCCGCCGGTGACGCACACGGAGCTGACGAACGAAGCAGAGGACCCGGGACCCGGCGGCTATGCGGCGGCCCGGCTGCGCCTCCTCACCGAGGGGGCGCGGTCCGGGCCGCCGCGCCGTGCGGCCCTGGCCGGACTGACCGACGACTGGCTGACGGGCCTCTTCGACGCGGGCGCCGAGGGCCTCACGGGGGTGTCGCTCGTCGCGGTCGGCGGCTACGGACGGGGCGAGCTGTCCCCGCGCAGCGACCTGGACCTGCTCCTGCTGCACGACGGCGGCGACGACAAGGCGGTCGCCGCCCTCGCCGACCGCCTCTGGTACCCCGTGTGGGACCTGGGCCTCGCCCTCGACCACTCCGTGCGCACGCCCCAGGAGGCCCGCAGGACGGCCGGCGAGGACCTGAAGGTCCACCTCGGCCTGCTGGACGCCCGCCACCTCGCGGGCGACCCGGGACTGACCGCCTCCCTGCGCACCGCCGTCCTCGCCGACTGGCGCAACCAGGCACCCGGACGCCTCCCGGAACTGCGGGAGCTCTGTGCCGAGCGCGCCGAACGCCAGGGCGAACTGCAGTACCTGCTGGAACCCGACCTCAAGGAGGCCCGCGGCGGGCTGCGCGACGCCACCGCCCTGCGCGCCGTCGCCGCCTCCTGGCTCGCCGACGCCCCGCGCGAGGGCCTCGCCGACGCCCGTCGCCGCCTGCTCGACGTGCGCGACGCGCTCCACCTGGTGACGGGCCGGGCGACCGACCGGCTGGCCCTCCAGGAACAGGACCAAGTGGCGGCCGAGCTGGGCCTGCTGGACGCGGACGCGCTGCTGCGGCAGGTGTACGAGGCGGCGCGCGTCGTCTCGTACGCCGGCGACGTCACCTGGCGGGAGGTGGGGCGCGTCCTGCGTGCACGCTCCGCGCGGCCCCGCCTGCGCACCCTCCTGGGCGGTGGCAGGCAGACCGCCGAGCGCTCGCCGCTCGCCGAGGGCGTCGTCGAGCAGGACGGCGAGGTGGTGCTCGCCCGCACCGCACGCCCCGAACGCGACCCCGTGCTCCCGCTGCGCGCCGCGGCCGCCGCCGCACAGGCCGGACTCCCGCTCTCCCTGCACGCCGTGCGGCGCCTGGCGGCCACCGCGCGCCCGCTGCCCGCGCCCTGGCCCGCGGAAGCACGCGAACAGCTGGTGACCCTGCTCGGCTCGGGCCGCCCCACCGTGGAGGTGTGGGAGGCCCTGGAGGCCGAGGGCCTGATCACCCGGCTGCTGCCCGACTGGGAGCGCGTCCGCTGCCGCCCGCAGCGCAACGCCGTCCACCTGTGGACCGTCGACCGGCACCTCATCGAGACCGCCGTCCGCGCCTCCGCGTTCACCCGCCGCGTGCACCGCCCCGACCTGCTCCTGGTCGCCGCGCTGCTGCACGACATCGGCAAGGGCTGGCCCGGCGACCACTCGGTGGCCGGGGAGACCATCGCCCGGGACGTGGCCGCCCGCATCGGCTTCGACCGCGCGGACGCCGCCGTCCTCGCCACCCTCGTGCGCCACCACCTGCTGCTCGTCGAGACGGCCACCCGGCGGGATCTGGACGACCCGGCCACCGTCCGCGCGGTCGCCGGGGCGGTCGGCAGCCAGGGCGCCCTGGAGCTGCTGCACGCCCTGACCGAGGCGGACGCCCTGGCCACGGGGCCGGCCGCCTGGTCGGCCTGGCGCGCGTCGCTCGTCGCCGACCTGGTCAAACGCGTCTCGGCGGTCCTCGCCGGGAACCCGCTGGAGGAACCCGAGGCCCCCGCGCCCACCGCCCGGCAGGAACGGCTCGCCGTCGAGGCGTTCCGCACGGGCGGGCCGGTGCTGTCGCTGCGGGCCCAGGCCGAGCCGCCGGCCGCGGAGCAGGAACCCCTCGGGGTCGAGCTGCTCATCGCCGTACCCGACCAGGCGGGCGTGCTCCCCGCCGCCGCCGGTGTCCTCGCCATGCACCGCCTGACCGTCCGCACGGCCGAGCTGCGCTCCGTGCCGCTGCCGGACGGCGTCGAGGGCTCCGTCCTGGTGCTGGCCTGGCGGGTCGCCGCCGAGTACGGCTCCCTGCCCCAGGCCGCCCGCCTCCGCGCCGACCTGGTCCGCGCCCTCGACGGCACCCTGGACGTCGCGGGCCGCCTCGCCGAGCGGGACGCCGCCTACCCGCGCCGCCGGGGCGTGGTGGCGCCCCCGCCCCGGGTGAGCGTGGAGCCGGCCGCCTCCCGCCACGCCACGGTGATCGAGGTCCGCGCCCAGGACGCGCCCGGCCTGCTGTTCCGCATCGGACGGGCACTGGAGGGCGCGGGCGTGCGGGTGCGCAGCGCCCATGTGTCGACCCTGGGCTCCAACGCCGTCGACGCGTTCTACGTCACGGACCCGGAGGGGGCGCGGCTGCCGGGGGAGGACGCGGGGGAGGTGGCGCGGGCGCTGGAGGAGGCGCTGCGGGGGTGACGCGGCCCCCGCCGCGCGCATCCCCGCATGCCGAATGCGTCGGGCGGGGACGAATGCCTTGCACGGCCGGATACCCTGGAAGACGCTCAGACTGCCCCCGACTCCGAGGACCGACGCCGCCGTGTTCGACACTCTCTCCGATCGCCTCTCAGCGACCTTCAAGAACCTGCGCGGCAAGGGGCGCTTGAGCGAGGCGGACATCGACGCCACGGCACGCGAGATCCGCATCGCCCTCCTCGAGGCGGATGTGGCCCTGCCGGTCGTGCGTGCCTTCATCAAGCAGGTCAAGGAGCGCTCGCTGGGCTCCGAGGTCTCCAGGGCGCTCAACCCCGCCCAGCAGGTCCTCAAGATCGTCAACGAGGAACTGGTCACCATCCTCGGCGGCGAGACCCGCCGTCTGCGCTTCGCCAAGCAGCCGCCGACCGTGATCATGCTCGCGGGTCTGCAGGGTGCCGGTAAGACCACCCTCGCGGGCAAGCTCGGCAAGTGGCTCAAGGAGCAGGGTCACTCCCCCCTGCTCGTCGCCTGTGACCTCCAGCGCCCCAACGCCGTCAACCAGCTGAGCGTCGTCGCCGAGCGCGCCGGCGTCGCGGTGTACGCGCCCGAGCCGGGCAACGGCGTGGGTGACCCGGTCAAGGTCGCCCAGGACTCCGTCGAGTTCGCCAAGGCCAAGGTCCACGACATCGTGATCGTGGACACCGCCGGCCGCCTCGGCATCGACCAGGAGCTGATGCAGCAGGCCGCGGACATCCGCGACGCCGTCTCGCCCGACGAGATCCTCTTCGTCGTCGACGCGATGATCGGCCAGGACGCCGTCAACACCGCCGAGGCCTTCCGCGACGGCGTCGGCTTCGACGGCGTGGTGCTCTCCAAGCTCGACGGTGACGCCCGCGGTGGTGCGGCCCTGTCGATCGCCTCGGTGACCGGCAAGCCGATCATGTTCGCCTCGAACGGTGAGAAGCTCGAGGACTTCGACGCCTTCCACCCTGACCGGATGGCCTCCCGCATCCTCGACATGGGTGACCTGCTCACCCTGATCGAGCAGGCGGAGAAGACGTTCAGCCAGGAAGAGGCCGAGAAGATGGCCTCCAAGCTGGCGTCCAAGAAGGGCCAGGACTTCACCCTGGACGACTTCCTGGCCCAGATGGAGCAGGTCCGCAAGATGGGCTCCCTCTCCAAGCTGCTCGGCATGCTGCCGGGCATGGGCCAGATCAAGGACCAGATCAACAACCTGGACGAGCGGGAGGTCGACCGCATCGGCGCGATCATCAAGTCGATGACCCCGGCCGAGCGTCAGGAGCCCACGATCATCAACGGCTCGCGCCGCGCCCGTATCGCCAAGGGCTCCGGTGTCGAGGTCAGCGCGGTGAAGGGCCTGGTCGAGCGGTTCTTCGAGGCCCGCAAGATGATGTCCCGCATGGCCCAGGGCGGCGGCATGCCCGGTATGCCGGGGATGCCAGGCATGGGCGGCGGTCCCGGCCGGCAGAAGAAGCAGCAGAAGAAGGCCAAGGGCAAGCAGCGCTCCGGCAACCCGATGAAGCGCAAGCAGCAGGAGCAGGAGGAGGCCGCCCGGCGTGCCGCCGCGGCCGAGGGCGGCAACGCCTTCGGGCTGCCGCAGCAGGGCGGCAAGGACTTCGAGCTGCCGGACGAGTTCAAGAAGTTCATGGGCTGACGCCGGCTCCGTCCGACGCCCGCTCCGCCGTCCCGTGTCACCGGGGGCGCCCTCTCTCGCAGGGGGCGCCCCCGGCGCCGTACACGCACATGCCCGCGCGGCTTTCCTGTCGTAACGTCCCGGTATGACCAATCCGTCCCCGCCGCGCAAGGCCCCTGAGCCGCCCTGGCGCACCGAGGGCACGCCCGACGAGCCGCCGAAGCCGCCGCCGGGTGGACGCAGGATGCGTGGCGGCTGGTGGAACCTGGTCCTCGCCGCACTGGTCGTCTACCTGATCGCCAACCTCGTCCTGTCCTTCTTCAACGAGGGCGACGAGCCGACGATCTCGTACACCGAGTTCAGCAAGCAGGTCGACGAGGGCAACGTCAGCAAGATCTACGCCAAGGGCGACGCGATCCAGGGCCAGCTGAAGAAGGCCCGGGACAATCCCGAGGGCGACGGGACGTACACCAAGTTCACGACCGAGCGGCCGACGTTCGCGGACGACCAGCTCTGGGCCGATCTGACGAAGAACAAGGTGACGGTCACCGCCGAGCCCGTCGTGCAGCACCGCAGCTTCCTGGCCAACCTGCTGATCGCGCTGGCTCCGATGCTCATCCTCGTGGTGCTGTGGATCTTCATCGCCCGACGGATGCGGGGCGCGATGGGCGGCGCCGGCGGCATGCTCGGCCGCAAGGCGCCGCCCAAGCCGGTCGAGCTGGAGGCGGGCAAGCCGCGCACCACCTTCGCGGACGTGGCCGGCATCGACGAGGTGGCGGGCGAGCTCAACGACGTCGTCGACTTCCTGAAGAACCCCGGCGCCTACCGGCGGATGGGCGCCAAGATGCCCCGGGGCGTCCTGCTGACCGGCCCGCCCGGCACCGGCAAGACGCTCCTCGCGCGGGCGGTGGCCGGCGAGGCGGGGGTGCCGTTCTTCTCCGCGTCCGCGTCCGAGTTCATCGAGATGATCGTGGGTGTGGGCGCCTCCCGGGTGCGGGAGCTGTTCGCCGAGGCCCGGAAGGTGGCGCCCTCGATCATCTTCATCGACGAGATCGACACCATCGGCCGGGCCCGGAGCGGCGGCTCCGGCATGGGCGGCCACGACGAGCGCGAGCAGACCCTGAACCAGATCCTCACGGAGATGGACGGCTTCTCCGGCTCGGAGGGCGTGATCGTCATCGCCGCCACCAACCGCGCCGACATCCTGGACGCCGCCCTGACCCGCCCCGGCCGCTTCGACCGGGTGGTGAGCGTCTCGCCCCCCGACCGGGGAGGCCGGGAGGCCATCCTGGAGATCCACACCCGTGAGATCCCGCTCGCCCCGGACGTCGACCTGGCCCAGGTCGCCCGGACGACGCCGGGGATGACCGGCGCCGAACTGGCCAACCTCGCCAACGAGGCCGCCCTCCTCGCGGTCAAGCGCAAGCAGGACCGGGTGACGCGGGCGAACCTCTCCGAGGCCCTGGAGAAGGTCCAGCTCGGTGCCGAACGCCCGCTGGTGATGCCCGAGGAGGAACGCCGGCGCACCGCCTACCACGAGAGCGGGCACGCCCTGCTCGGCATGCTGCAACCGGGCGCCGACCCCGTCCGCAAGGTCACCATCGTGCCGCGCGGGCGGGCGCTCGGCGTGACGCTGTCCACCCCGGACGCCGACAAGTACGCGTACACGGAGGAGTACCTGCGCGGCCGGATCATCGGCGCCCTCGGCGGGATGGCGGCCGAGCACGTCGTGTACGACGTGATCACCACCGGCTCGGAGAGCGACCTCGAACAGGTCACCCGGATCGCGCGCGGCATGGTCGGCCGCTGGGGGATGAGCGAACAGGTCGGCCGGCTGTCCGCCCTGCCCGGTGATGCCCAGCAGGCCTACGGGCTGGCCGCCGCCCCCGGCACCCTGGACGCCATCGACGACGAGATGCGGCGCGTCGTCGACGAGTGCTACGCGGAGGCCGTCCGCAAGCTGCGCGACCACCGCGCACAGCTCGACGCCCTGGCGGCGGCGCTGCTGGCCAACGAGACGCTGGACGAGGCGGACGCCTACCGGATCGCCGGCATCACCAGGCTGACGAAGGACGGCCCGGAGGCGTGAGCGCCGCGGCGCCCCGCCCCGGCACACGGATCACCGGGGCGGGGCGCCGCGCGCCGTCAGCGCGTCCGGGCGACCAGGTACCGGAACACGTTCGGCATCCACACCGTCCCGTCCGGCCGCCGGTGGGGATGCAGGGCCTCGGCCAGTTCCTTGTCCACCTGCTCCTGGTCGGTGGCGGCGATCGCCGCGTCGAACAGTCCCGTCGACAGCAGCCCGCGCACCGCGCTGTCGACGTCGGCGTACCCGAACGGGCAGGCCACTCGGCCGGAACCGTCCGGTGCGAGTCCGGCCCGGTGGGCGACCTCCTCCAGGTCGTCGCGCAGGGCCGGGCGCCAGCTGCCCGCGCTGCGCAGCGGATCCGCCAGCTTGGTGGCCACCCGCAGCACGGACGTGGTGGCACACCGCTCCGGCGGGCCCCAGCCGACCAGCACCACGGCCGCCCCGCGCGCGGCGAGCGGCGTCGCCTCCGCCAGCAGCCCGCCCAGACCCTCCGAGTCGCCCGCGAGGCACCCGATGGGCTCGAAGGAGGTCACCAGGGTGAACGCGGGCGCCGTCAGGTCCCGCGCGTCACGGGGGGCACCCTGGACGATCCGGGCGTTCGCACGCGCGCGTGGCTCACGGGCCTCGGGCGCCTCGGGCAGCAGCCGCTGCCGGGCGAGGGCCAGACGCTCCGGGGAGCCGGCGTCGACGCCGGTCACCGCCGCGCCCCGTGAGGCGGCCATCAGCAGGGCCAGCCCGGAACCGCAGCCCAGGCCCAGCATCCGCGTGCCGCCGCCGACGTCCAGTCGCTCGTAGACGGCCTCGTAGAGCGGCACGAGCATCCGCTCCTGTATCTCGGACCAGTCACGCGCGCGTGCATCCAGGTCCACGCCGGGGGTCGCCCTCGCGTGGGGTGAGTGCTGCCGCACGAGCGTAGGTGTCATAGGAAAGTGCCCCAATCGCCGACCGTTGCCGATGTGCCCGATTCCATGGCCCCCGTGCAGTGCGCTCGCACTCCCCCCGTATGCCAGGTAACTCCGGGCTCGCCGTGGCGTCCAGTGGTAGCGAGGGCCGGTTTGCCCGGTCCCCGCCCGAGTGGCGAGATTTCACTTCCCGGCAACATGCCCCTGGCCGCGCGGTACGCCGGGTAGCCCCGGCCCGCGCCCGGCGGCGGATGGCCTGATCGTGTCGCTCGGCGATGACAGCGGGTGGCCGCGGCGCCGGACGGGCCGTTTCGGCCAAGGTCGGCGGAGCGTGCGGACGTCCCGCGGTGCCGGGACCGGCCCCGGGGCGGGGCGGTGCCGCACGCCGCACGCCGACCCGGTAACGTCACGCCCGTCGACGCGCCCGCACAGGTGGCGTCCCTCCGTTCCGACGGCGGCCGAAACGCCCCTTGCGCGTCCGCGGGTCCCACGCACCCCGGCGCGTGGACGGGGGGTACGCGCCGGCGCGTACGTCGGACTACGCACCAGCTTGGTACGAGCTGTGAGGCTTCTCCGCAGATCAGCGCACCCGCCCTCGTCGGGACGCATCAGCGGCAACTGACGGGTACGTGCAAATTATTTGGGATGCCCCGGAATAGGAACACAGCGGCACCCCGGCTCGTTGTCATTACGTGAGCACGACACCACCTGTTCTCGCCGCAGAGCTGGCGCAGGCGTGGGCCGACATTCAGCGGCACCACCCCGAGCTGCCCGATCTTGCCGCGCCCGAGTCCCTGATCGGAGAGTCGTCGTCCGCCTGCGGGCACGCGCTCTCCTTCGAACGACTGCTTCACGAGGCAGTCCACGGCATCGCCGCCGCACGCGGAGTGCGTGACACCTCCCGCGCCGGCCGCTACCACAACCGACGATTCCTCGCGATCGCCGAGGAGCTGGGCCTGGACCACCCCGAGGAGCCGCATCCCAGCAGCGGCTTCTCGCTGGTCACGCTCACCCCCGAGGCGAAGCGCCGCTACCGTCCGACGATCGAACGCCTCCAGCGCGCGCTGAAGGCCCACACCGCCGCGACCGCGACCGACTCGGCCCGCAGCTTCCGCGGTCCGGCCGCCCGCCACGGCTCCTCCGGCGGCGGGGTGCGCGTGAAGGCGGTCTGCGACTGCGGCCGCAACGTGCGCGTCGTCCCGTCGGTCCTGGCGCAGGCCCCGATCATGTGCGGCGGCTGCGGCAAGCCGTTCCGCATCCCGGAGGTGGTCGGCGCGGCGGCGAGCTGACGGTCCGGCTGCTCGTGGCGGCCGGACCGTGACGCAGGTGCCCTCGGTCGGGAGGGCCGGCGGCGTGTGGCAGAATGGCTAGCTGTACTCGACAGCCGTACAGGACCCCTCTCTCCTCCGGCTGACGCGTCCGTCGGGCACTCGGGTACCGCAACCCCACGCGGCTCTCTCGCCGTGCCCAACCACGTCAATCCAGGAGAATCCACTCCCGTGGCAGTCAAGATCAAGCTGAAGCGTCTGGGCAAGATCCGTTCGCCTCACTACCGCATCGTCGTCGCCGACTCCCGTACCCGCCGTGACGGCCGGGCCATCGAGGAGATCGGCAAGTACCACCCGACGTACAACCCGTCGGTGATGGAGGTCGACGCCGAGCGCGTGGCGTACTGGCTCGGTGTCGGCGCCCAGCCGACCGAGCCCGTGCTCGCCATTCTCAAGAAGACCGGCGACTGGCAGAAGTTCAAGGGCGAGCCCGCCCCGGCGCCGCTGCTGCAGCCGGCCGAGAAGTCGGCCCGTCCGTCCTTCGAGGCGCTCGGTGGCGACGACGAGGGCAAGGGTGAGGCCATCACCCAGAAGAAGAAGGCCGACAAGAAGGACGAGGCCGCCGCTGAGTCTTCCTCGTCTGAGCCGACCGAGGCCTGAGCATGCTCGAGGAGGCTCTCGAGCACCTCGTGAAGGGCATCGTCGACAACCCTGACGATGTGCAGGTCGCCTCGCGCAACCTGCGCCGCGGGCAAGTGCTCGAGGTCCGGGTCCACCCGGACGACCTCGGCAAGGTGATCGGCCGCAACGGCCGCACCGCACGCGCCCTGCGTACCGTCGTGGGCGCCATCGGCGGTCGCGGTGTCCGCGTCGACCTCGTCGACGTGGACCACGTCCGCTGAAGCTTCGCAACGCAGCACCGGCTCGGGCCGGGGAAGGCCACTGGGCCGTCCCCGGCCCGCAGTCGTATGACAGGAGATCAAGCACAGTGCAGCTGGTAGTCGCGCGCATCGGCCGCGCCCACGGGATCAAGGGCGAGGTCACCGTCGAGGTCCGCACCGACGAGCCGGAGCTGCGGCTCGGGCCCGGTGCCGTACTGACCACCGACCCCGCCTCCGCCGGACCGCTCACCATCGAGACCGGCCGGGTCCACAGCGGCCGCCTCCTGCTGCGCTTCGCCGGTGTGAGCGACCGCACCGCCGCCGAGGCGCTGCGCAACACCCTCCTCATCGCGGACGTCGACCCCGACGAACTGCCCGAGGAGGAGGACGAGTACTACGACCACCAGCTCATCGACCTCGACGTGGTGACCGAGGACGGCACGGAGGTCGGCCGCATCACCGAGATCTCCCACCTGCCCACCCAGGACCTGTTCGTCGTGGAGCGCCCCGACGGCAGCGAGGTCTACGTGCCGTTCGTGTCCGAGATCGTCACCGAGGTCGACCTGGAGGAGCAGCGCGCCGTCATCGACCCGCCGCCGGGACTGATCGACGACCGGGCCGAGATCGCCTCCTCGCGCGACGCGTCGGGGGATGAGGCGTGATGCGGCTCGACGTCGTCACGATCTTCCCCGAGTACCTGGAACCGCTGAACGTCTCCCTCGTCGGAAAGGCCCGCGCGCGCGGACAGCTCGGCGTCCACGTGCACGACCTGCGCGACTGGACGTACGACCGCCACAACACGGTCGACGACACCCCCTACGGCGGCGGCCCCGGCATGGTCATGAAGACCGAGCCGTGGGGCGACGCGCTGGACTCCGTCCTGGCCGACGGCTACGAGACGGGCTCCGGCGAGCCCGCCCTCATCGTGCCGACGCCCAGCGGCCGGCCCTTCACCCAGGAACTCGCCGTCCACCTCTCCGAGCGGCCCTGGCTGATCTTCACGCCGGCCCGCTACGAGGGCATCGACCGCCGCGTGATCGACGAGTACGCGACCCGGATGCCCGTGTACGAGGTGTCCATCGGCGACTACGTCCTCGCCGGCGGCGAGGCGGCCGTCCTGGTCGTCACCGAGGCCGTGGCGCGGTTGCTGCCCGGCGTCCTCGGCAACGCCGAGTCCCACCGGGACGACTCCTTCGCCCCCGGCGCCATGGCCAACCTCCTGGAGGGCCCCGTCCACACCAAGCCGCCCCTGTGGCGCGGGCGCGGCATCCCGGACGTGCTGCTGAGCGGCCACCACGGCCGGATCGCCCGCTGGCGCCGCGACGAGGCCCTGCGGCGCACCACGGCCAACCGGCCCGACCTGATCGAGCGGTGCGAGCCCAAGGCCTTCGACAAGAAGGACCGCGAGATGCTCTCCATCCTGGGCTGGGAACCCGACCCGGACGGGGAACCGTACGGCCGATTTTGGCGCAGGACGCCGGGCGTGGAACAATAGGCCGCTGCTGTGCGTCCGTCCGGAGCGCGCCCCTGCCACAGGGGGACACGACGCCCGTCCCGACCCGCGCAGCCCTGATTCCGAAACACCTAGTTTCCGCTGATGACCTGTGGCATCAGCGAGGAAAGCAGACGAAATGTCTCACCTGCTCGACTCCGTCGACGCCGCGTCGCTGCGCAGCGACGTCCCCGCCTTCCGTCCGGGCGACACCGTCAACGTCCACGTCCGCGTCATCGAGGGCAACCGCTCCCGTGTGCAGCAGTTCAAGGGCGTGGTCATCCGCCGCCAGGGCGCCGGCGTGCGCGAGACCTTCACGGTCCGCAAGGTCTCCTTCTCCGTCGGCGTCGAGCGCACCTTCCCGGTGCACACCCCGATCGTGGAGAAGATCGAGCTCGTCACCCGCGGTGACGTCCGCCGCGCCAAGCTGTACTACCTGCGCGAGCTGCGCGGCAAGGCCGCGAAGATCAAGGAGAAGCGCGAGAGCTGAGCGCTCTCCGAGGTCCATGGCGGAGCCGGATAACATCTGGCTCCGATGGACACCGAAGCACAGCCCACGGAGCGCGACCGCTCCTCCCGCCCTTCCGGCACCGAGCAGACCTCGGACCCGGAGGGCCCGGAGGGACGGTCGCGTTCCGCGTTCTCGGCATGGGTCGCCGACTGGGTGCCGGGCGGGCGGATCACCGTGACCCTGCTCGTCCTCCTGGCGTTCCTGTTGCTGGTCAGCACCTTCGTGCTGCGCCCCTTCCAGATTCCCAGCGGATCCATGGAGCGCGGATTGAGCATCGGGGACCGGGTTCTCGTGAACAAGTTGGCGTACCGTTTCGGAGGCCGGCCGCAGCGGGGCGACATCGTCGTGTTCGACGGCACCGGGTTCTTCGGGCACGGCGACTACGTCAAACGCGTTGTAGGGGTGGGCGGGGACCACGTGGTCTGCTGCGACAAGGACGGGAGGGTCCAGGTGAACGACCGTTCGGTGGACGAGTCGGCGTTCCTGTACCCCGGTGACCGTCCGTCCACCGTGCCCTTCGACGGCGTCGTGCCCGACGGCACCCTGTTCGTCCTCGGTGACCACCGTGGCGACTCCAGCGATTCCCGGGACCACCTGGGCTCGCCGGGCGGCGGCATGGTCCCGGTGGGCAAGGTGATCGGCCGCGCCGACTGGATCGTCTGGCCCTTCGGCCGCGCCACCCGCCTCGACCGTCCGGACGCCTACGCACGCGTGCCGGCGCCGGCCGCCGAAGGTGCCGATGGGTAGCCGGGGCAAGCCGCGCGGCGCGCCCAGCAGTCCCGCGGAGGACCTCCTGCCCACCGGGTCCCGGCGCGCCGCCGCCCCGTCCGGCGGCCGGTCCCGTGCCGAGCGGCGCAAGCTCCAGCGCAAGGTCAAGCGGCGCCGCAGGCGCGGTGCCGTCAAGGAGATACCGCTCCTGATCGGCGTCGCCGTCCTCATCGCTCTGGTCCTGAAGACCTTCCTCGTCCAGGCCTTCGTCATCCCGTCGGGCTCGATGGAGCAGACGATCCGGATCGGCGACCGGGTCCTGGTCGACAAGCTCACCCCCTGGTTCGGCTCCGAGCCGCAGCGCGGGGACGTCGTCGTCTTCCGCGACCCCGGCGGCTGGCTCCAGGGCGAGCAGACCACCAGGAAGGACGACCCCGTCGTCGTCAAGCAGGTCAAGGAGGGCCTCGCCTTCATCGGCCTGCTGCCGTCCGACGACGAGCAGGACCTCATCAAGCGGGTCGTCGGGGTCGGCGGCGACCACGTCAAGTGCTGCGACGCCCAGGGGCGGATCACCGTCAACGGCGTGCCGCTGGACGAGGACTACCTGTACCCGGGCGACGTTCCGTCCACGACGCCGTTCGACGTCACCGTCCCCGAGGGGCGGCTGTGGGTGATGGGCGACCACCGGTCCAACTCGGCCGACTCCCGCGTCCACCAGGACACCGACCACGGCACGGTCTCCGAGGACGAGGTGGTGGGGCGGGCCATGGTGATCGCCTGGCCGTTCGGTCACTGGACCACGCTGGACGAGCCGAAAACGTACGCGTCCGTGTCCGACTCGGCCTCCGGTTCGGCCGCGGCTCCCGTCCTGTCGCATAGGGTTGCCCCGGACGATCCGAACGCAATGATTCAGCTCCCGATCCCTGCGGAACTCCCGCTCGTTATGGGAGTGGTGGGCCTGCGCCGTGTACGGGGCGGGCGGCGGCAGAGAGTAAGGAGTTGGCGTGGGGGATGTGGCGGTTGGCGCACGGTCCGGTCACGACGGCGAGGAACATCCGGGACGCCCCACGGAAGCGGCCGGTCCGTCCGCGGACGGAGCCCAGGCCTTCGCGAGCGACTCCGGGACGGCCGAGGACGGCAGGGTGACGGACGAACAGAACGGGACCGAGGACGAAGGAGTGGGCGGGACCCCGCCCACGAAGCGTCCCGAGGCCAAGAAGCAGCGTTCCTTCTGGAAGGAACTGCCGATCCTCATCGGCATCGCGCTGGTGCTCGCGCTGCTGATCAAGACCTTCCTGGTGCAGGCGTTCTCGATCCCGTCCGCCTCGATGCAGAACACCCTCACGGAGGGTGACCGCGTCCTGGTCGACAAGCTCACCCCGTGGTTCGGCTCGGAGCCCGAGCGCGGCGAGGTCGTCGTCTTCCACGACCCCGACCAGTGGCTGGCAGGCGAGCCCACGCCCGAGCCGAACGCGCTGCAGACGGTCCTCAGCTGGATCGGCCTGATGCCGTCCGCGGACGAGAAGGACCTGATCAAGCGCGTCATCGGCGTCGGCGGCGACACGGTCGAGTGCAACGGCACGGGCCCGCTCAAGGTCAACGGCATGGCGCTGAACGAGCCGTACGTCTACCCCGGCAACACGCCGTGCAGCGACGACGACCAGGGCGGCCGGTTCAAGGTCAAGGTCCCCGAGGGCTCCCTCTGGGTCATGGGCGATCACCGGCAGAACTCGGCGGACTCCCGCTACAACCAGTCGGACAAGCACGGCGGCATGGTCCCCGTGAAGGAGGTCGTCGGCCGCGCCATCGTGGTCGCCTGGCCCGTCAGCCACTGGGACACCCTGCCGGTGCCGGACACCTTCGACCAGGACGGTCTGACGAACCAGTCGTCGGCCGCCGCCGCGCTCACGGTCGCGCCCCAGGGCCTCGCCCTCGCCGGTGTCGTGCCGGTCGTCTGGTGGCGCCGCAGGAGGACCGCCCCCGCCGAGACCCGCTGACGCCCCGCGGAGCCCGTCCCTCCGGACCGGCCGGTCTCCCGTGCCGGGAGGGGCTGCCCCGTTCGGGTACTGCCCGGTAGGGTGCGGATCCATGGGTGGCGAGAGCACGACACGTACGGCCCCGCACGGCGGCGGCGCGAGCAAGGCACGGGCGGCTGGCAGGACCGGGCAGCGACTGTCCGGCATCGCCGTGGCGCTCGGCCTGGTGCTGTTCCTCGGCGGTTTCGCCTGGGGAGCGGTGATCTACCGGCCCTACACCGTGCCGACCAGTTCCATGACGCCGACGATCCACGCCGGTGACCGGGTGCTCGCGCAGCGGATCGACGGCACGGACGTCCACCGCGGCGACGTCGTCGTCTTCAAGGACACGACCTGGGCCAACGCCCCCATGGTCAAGCGCGTGGTCGCCGTCGGCGGGGACACCGTCTCCTGCTGCCAGGAGGGCAAGCTCAAGGTCAACGGCAAGGTGATCGACGAGCCCTACCTGCCCGCCGGCACGCCGGCCGAGATCAGCAACTTCCCGACCGTCACCGTGCCCGAGGGCCGCCTGTTCCTGCTCGGCGACGAGCGCGACAACTCCGTCGACTCCACCGCCCACCTCACCGACGCGGCCGGCGGGACCGTGTCGCGCGGCGCCGTGGACGCCCGCGTGGACGCCGTCGTGTGGCCCATGGACGGCATGCTCGAACGGCCCACCGGCTTCGAGACGCTCGGCGGCCTCTCCTCCCCGGGGCCCCTGCGCACGGTCGTCGCCCTGGTGATCGCCGGCGCCGTACTGATCCTCGGCGGCGCCGCCTACGGCCCGATCGCCAAACGGTCCGCCGCCTCCCGCGCCCGGGCCGGGACGGAGCCCACCGGTGGCCGCTGAGGCGACGGCGGGCCGGGACACCTACGAGGGCGGGCTGCGCAAGGTCGCCCGGGTGGTGCTGCTCGACCCCGACGACCGCATCCTCCTGCTGCACGGCCACGAACCGGACGACCCGGCCGACGACTGGTGGTTCACGCCGGGCGGCGGGGTGGAGGGCGACGAGACCCGGGAGGAGGCAGCCCGCCGGGAGCTCGAGGAGGAGACCGGCATCACCGACGTCGACCTCGGCCCCGTGCTGTGGCGGCGCAGATGCTCCTTCCCGTTCGCGGGCCGCCGCTGGGACCAGGACGAGTGGTACTACCTGGCCCGCACCACCCAGACCGCGACCGAGGCCGTGGGCCTGACCGAGCTGGAGCGGCGCAGTGTCGCCGGAGCGCGCTGGTGGACGTGTCGGGAACTGACCCGCGCACATGAGACGGTGTATCCGACCAGACTCGCCGAGCTGCTGCGCACGCTGCTCGACGAAGGTCCCCCCGCCGGACCGGTGACCCTGGACACCGAAATCGTCTAGGGGCACGCGGGGCTGGCGCACAATGGGGGGATCGCACGGCTGAAGGGGAACATGCCATGAGCGCCGAGGACCTCGAGAAGTACGAGACCGAGATGGAGCTCAAGCTCTACCGGGAGTACCGCGATGTCGTCGGTCTGTTCAAATACGTGATCGAGACCGAGCGGCGTTTCTACCTCACCAACGACTACGAGATGCAGGTGCACTCGGTCCAGGGCGAGGTGTTCTTCGAGGTCTCCATGGCCGACGCCTGGGTGTGGGACATGTACCGGCCGGCCCGCTTCGTGAAGCAGGTGCGGGTGTTGACGTTCAAGGACGTGAACATCGAGGAGCTCAACAAGAGCGACCTGGAGCTTCCCGGCGGGTGACGGAGTTTTCCACAACCGGTGAGTAGTTCACCGTGAGCGACGGGATCCGCCCGTCTGCGTGATCGTTGGCGCCGGAGGTGGTGCCGACATGAACGCACGAGGTGCGCTGGGCAAGTACGGCGAGACACTCGCCGCCCGCCGGCTGGGCGAGGCCGGACTGACGGTTCTGGAACGCAACTGGCGCTGCGGCAGGGCGGGCGAGATCGACATCGTCGCCCGGGACGGGGATGTCCTGGTCGTCTGCGAGGTCAAGACCCGCAGGGGCGGTGCCTTCGAACACCCGATGGCCGCCGTGACCCCCGACAAGGCGCAGCGGCTGCGCCGGCTGGCCGAGCGCTGGATCCAGACCCACGGGGGAGCCCCGCCCGGAGGCGTCCGCATCGACCTGGTGGGCGTCCTCCTGCCGAGGCGCGGCGCGCCCGTCGTCGAGCACGCCCGGGGGGTGGCGTGATGGGGTTCGCGCGTACGTGCTCCGTGGCGCTGGTCGGCGTCGAAGGCGTGGTGGTCGAGGTCCAGGCCGACCTCGAACCGGGCGTGGCCGCGTTCACGCTGGTGGGGCTGCCGGACAAAAGCCTGACCGAGAGCCGGGACCGGGTCAGGGCGGCGGTGGTGAACTCGGGCGCGGAGTGGCCGCAGAAGAAGCTGACGGTGGGGCTCAGCCCGGCATCGGTGCCCAAGAGCGGCAGCGGGTTCGACCTGGCGGTCGCCGCGGCCGTGCTCGGCGCCTCCGAGCGGATCGACCCGCGGGTGCTGGCCGACATCCTGATGATCGGGGAACTGGGCCTGGACGGACGGGTGCGGCCGGTGCGCGGCATCCTGCCGGCGGTCCTGGCCGCGGCGGAGGCCGGGTACGAGCAGGTGGTCGTCCCCGAGTGCGCCGCCGCCGAGGCGTCGCTGGTGCCCGGCGTGTCCGTCCTGGGAGTGCGCAGCCTGCGCCAACTGATCGCCGTTCTCGCCGACGAACCGGTGCCGGAGGAGGAGCAGGACCGGCCGGGCGGGCCCGACCCGCTGATGGCCGGCCTGCGCATGCCCGGCACGGGCGCGGCCACGGGCATGCACAGCATGGGCGCGGCCCAGCACGACCACGACCACGACCTCGCCGACGTCGTCGGCCAGACCTCGGCGCGCACGGCCGTGGAGGTCGCCGCGGCCGGCGGGCACCATCTGTTCCTGGAGGGGCCGCCCGGCGCCGGCAAGACCATGCTCGCCGAACGGCTGCCCGCGATCCTGCCCCGGCTGGGCCGGGCGGAGTCGCTGGAGGTCACCGCGGTGCACTCGGTGGCGGGCCTGCTGCCACCGGGCAAACCCCTCATCGACGTCGCCCCGTACTGCGCGCCGCACCACTCGGCCACGATGCAGGCCCTCGTCGGCGGCGGGCCGGGTGTGGCACGGCCCGGAGCCGTGTCGCTCGCGCATCGAGGCGTTCTCTTCTTGGATGAAACGCCCGAATTCAGCAGCCATGCCCTCGACGCGCTGCGCCAGCCGCTGGAAGCCGGGCACGTCGTCATCGCGCGCAGCGCGGGCGTGGTGCGGTTCCCGGCGCGCTTCCTGATGGTGCTGGCCGCCAACCCCTGCCCGTGCGGGCGCTTCTCGCGGAAGGACGACCTGTGCGAGTGCTCGCCCGCGTCGGTCCGCCGCTACCAGGCCAGGCTGTCCGGCCCGCTGCTCGACCGGGTCGACCTCCGTGTCGAGGTGGACCGGGTCACCCGCAGGGAGCTCGCGGGTGACGGCATCCGGGGCGACTCCACCGCGACGGTCGCCGACCGGGTGCGCGGAGCCCGCGAACGGGCCGCCGCCCGCCTCGCCGGCACCCCGTGGCGGGCGAACAGCGAGGTGCCCGGACGGGAACTGCGCAGCCGCTGGTACGCCGCACCCGGCGCCCTGGACGACGCGGAGCGCTGCCTGGAGCGGGGTGTGCTCACCGCCCGGGGCCTCGACCGGGTCCTGCGCGTCGCCTGGACCGTCGCGGACCTCGTCGGCCACGACCGGCCCGACGCGGGGGACGTCGCCCTGGCACTGCAGCTGCGCACCGGGGTGCCGCGCGGCGTCCCCATGGCGTTGGGGGCGTCGGCATGAGCGGGGGCATGAGCGGGGACGTCCATCGGGCCCGGGGCGACGATGGGGACAACGACGGCGCCGGAAGCTCGGGGGACGCCGTGAGCCGGGGGGAACGGGCGGGGGACGGGCCGACGGGGGACGAGCTGCTGGGACGGGTCTTCCTCACGCGGGTCATCGAGCCCGGCGACGAGACCGGCGGACGGTGGGTGCGGGAGCGCGGGGTCGCGGAGGTGGTGCGACGGCTGCGCGAGGGCGGGCGCGCCCTGCCGGGGGCGAGCGGAAAGCGGTGGGCCGGGCTGTGCGCGCGGGCGGCCCGGGCCGATCCGCACCAGGACCTCGCCGTCGCGCGGGCGGCCGGGGTGCGGTTCGTGACGCCCGGCGACACCGAGTGGCCCCGGCAGCTCGACGACCTGGGGGACGCCCGGCCGATCGGGCTGTGGGTGCGCGGCCGGCCCAGCCTGCGGATGTGGGCCCTGCGGTCGGTGGCGGTCGTGGGTGCCCGCGCCTGCACCGAGTACGGCGCCCACATGGCGGCCACCCTCGCCGCCGGCCTCGCCGAACGCGGCTGGGTCGTGGTGTCCGGCGGGGCCTACGGCGTCGACGGCGCCGCGCACCGGGGTGCCCTCGGCGCGGGCGGCGCCACCGCGGCCGTCCTCGCCTGCGGGGTCGACCGGCCCTACCCGCCCGGGCACACCGGGCTGATCACGAGGATCGCCGAGCAGGGGCTGGTCGTCGGGGAGCTGCCGCCGGGCGATCATCCGACACCGAGCAGATTCGTCCTCCGTAACCGCGTGATCGCCGCACTCACCCGGGGCACCGTCGTCGTCGAGGCCGCCCTGCGCAGCGGCTCGCTGGTCACGGCACGGGCGGCACGGCGTCTGGGCCGGCACGTCATGGGAGTGCCCGGGCCGGCCACCAGCGGGCTGTCCGCAGGAGTGCATGAGCTGCTGCGCGGTGAGGCCGTCCTGGTCACCGACGCCGCGGAGGTCGTCGAGCTGGTCGGCGACATGGGCGACCTGGCCCCCGACCGGCGAGGCCCGGTGCTGCCCACCGACCTGCTCGAGCCCCGGGCCCGGCAGGTGCTCGCCGGGCTGCCGGCGCGGGGAACGGCGGCGGCGGCCGACGTCGCACGCCGCGCGCAGACCACGCAGGACGACGCGGTCGCGAGGCTGTACGAGCTTCGAGCACTCGGTTACGTCGAACGACACGGCGACGGCTGGAAGTTGACACGCCAGGCGATGATCTCGGTCCGCGGCGGCCGCAGCCCGTGCTGACCGAGTGTGTTCGGCCGTCCGGGCGAAGCCCGACGCCCTTGGGGTTTCCCGCAGTTGGGCGATTCGGATGATCACGCTGAGCGATCGGTGTCCCCCCTGGAGAGCGTCGAGCGGAACGTATCTGCGTACAACCCCCCGGTCGCTCTTCGCACACCGCGACAGTCCAGTCACGCTACGCTCACGAGGACCCCCACACAGACGGACCACAACAGGCGACAACAAGACAGCAGACCGGCGGCCTCACTCAGGCACACGCCATCACGGCAGAACGGCACAAGGCGACGAATGCCCCAGCACACCTCCGGGTCCGACCGGGCGGCGCTCCCCCCAGCCGCCCGCGACGGTGGCAGCGTGCGACCGCCCGCCCCCTCGACGCTCGACGAGCTGTGGCGGTCGTACAAGGCGACGGGGGACGAGCGGCTGCGGGAACAGCTGATCCTGCACTACTCGCCCCTGGTGAAGTACGTGGCGGGCCGGGTGAGCGTGGGGCTCCCGTCCAACGTCGAGCAGGCGGACTTCGTCTCCTCCGGGGTGTTCGGACTCATCGACGCGATCGAGAAGTTCGACGTCGACCGGGAGATCAAGTTCGAGACCTACGCGATCACCCGGATCCGCGGCGCGATGATCGACGAGCTGCGGGCGCTGGACTGGATCCCACGGTCCGTGCGGCAGAAGGCACGGAGCGTGGAGCGGGCCTACGCGACCTTGGAGGCGCGCCTGCGCCGGACCCCCTCGGAGGGCGAGGTGGCCCGCGAGATGGGCATCGCGGTGGAGGACCTGCACGCGGTCTTCAGTCAGCTGTCGCTGGCCAACGTCGTGGCCCTGGAGGAGCTGCTGCACGCCGGGGGCGAGGGCGGGGACCGGCTCAGTCTCATGGACACCCTGGAGGACACCGCCGCCGACAATCCGGTGGAGGTCGCCGAGGACAGGGAACTGCGGCGCTTCCTGGCGAGGGCGATCAACACGCTGCCGGAGCGGGAGAAGACTGTCGTCACCCTGTACTACTACGAGGGACTCACCCTCGCCGAGATCGGCAACGTGCTGGGTGTGACCGAAAGCAGAGTCAGCCAGATCCACACCAAGTCCGTCCTGCAGCTGCGCGCGAAGCTGGCGGCATTCGGCCGCTGACCTGGCCCTGCGTGCCCCCGGTCGGCCGCCGGAGCGGCCGGTGCGCAGGCCCCTGGGCCGGGTGCGCCGCTCCCGCACGGGGGAACGCCTCCGTAAAGTGGTGACGTGCCAAGGATTCGAGCGGCCTCCGTGGCCGAGCACCGGTCGATGCAGCGTGCCGCCCTGCTGGACGCGGCACGCTGCCTGCTGTCCGACGGCGGGACGGAGGCGCTGACCTTCCCCGCCCTCGCCGAGCGGACGGGCCTCGCCCGTTCGTCCGTCTACGAGTACTTCCGGTCGCGGGCCGCGGTCGTGGAGGAGCTGTGCGCCGTCGACTTCCCCGTCTGGGCCGCGGAGGTCGAGGCGGCCATGGAGCGCGAGGCGACGCCCGAGGGCAGGGTCGAGGCGTATGTGCGCCGGCAGCTCGACCTGGTCGGGGACCGGCGGCACCGCGCCGTGGTCGCCATCTCCGCGAGCGAACTGGACGCCGGCGCCCGGGAGAAGATCCGGGCGGCGCACGGGGGTCTGGTCGCGATGATCGTCGAGGCGCTGGGCGAGATGGGGCACGAGCAGCCGCGGCTGGCGGCGATGCTGCTCCAGGGCGTCGTGGACGCGGCCGTGCGGCGGATCGAGCTCGGGGCGGCCGAGGAGCCCGCGGTGATCACGGAGGCGGCTGTCTCCATGGCCCTGCGAGGCGTCCGGGGCTGACCGGCCGCCTCGGCCCGGCGGCTGTGGCGCCGGAGGCCGCCCGGCCGAGAGGACGACGGCACGCCGTGTGCCGACAGCCACGGTGCCGGGTCCGATGGCCCCTGGGTCCGATGGCGCCGGGTCCGATGGCGCCGGGCCCGATGGCCCCGGGTCCGATGGTGGCGGGTCCGACGGTGTCGTGCCCGATGGCACTGTGCCCGACGGTGCCGCACACGGCGCTGTGCACGATGGCGCAGGCAGGGCCCTCGGCGCGCGACGGGGCCCGGCGTTCTCGTCGATGGCCCGGGTGCACGACCGGTGTCCACGGGGCCCCGGATGGACCGCAGTCCGTGCCGCCGGGGCTGATGGTCCGGGCGTACGGCCGGTGTTCACGGGGCCGCCCCCCGGATGGACCGCAGCCCGTGCCGCCGACGGAGTGAGTCCGGGCCGGTCCCGGGTGCGGTGGGCCGTCTAGGGCCGCGGTCCGGCAGGGAGCGGGACGCCCAGCACCGGCAGCAGTCTCGACGGGCCCGCGCCGAGCAGCCACGGCGGCAGCAGCCCGAGCGGGTTCAGGTAGACGTCTCCTCTCAGCACACCCCAGTGCAGGCACGCCGAGCAGTGGGAACCCGTCGGCTCCGCCGCGCCCAGCACCGCGCCCGCGGCGACCTCGTCACCCTTGCGTACCGAAGCCCGCACCGGCTCGTAGGTCGTCCGCAGCGGCGGGTCGCCCGTACCCGTCAGCTCCAGCGAGACGACGCCCCTGCCCGCGACACGTCCCGCGAAGGAGACCCGCCCCGCGGCCACCGCCCGCACGGCCGCCCCGGCCGGCGCGGCGAGGTCCACGCCGCGGTGCCCCGGGCCGTACGGCGTCGACGGAGGTTCCCAGCCCCGCAGGACCGCGGGCCGGGTGCCGACCGGCCAGAACCGGGCGACGGCCGGCACCGCCGGGCCCGGCTCCTCCCGGGGGCCCGCCACGGCGACCGCCACCGGCGCCGTCGGCGCCACCGGCCGTTCCGGTGACGGTGGCGCCGGGGCCACCACGGTCGCCAGCATCGCCACCCACGTCCACACACCCGCACATCGCCTCGCTCGCATGCGGGAACCGTCCCGCACCGCGGCCGTCCGCCGTCCGGCCCTGTGGACCACCCTCCGGTTGTGGACAGCCGCGTCACCCGGCACCCCTCGGGTCCCGTACACTTCTGGTGGCGACCCGGGTGACCGGGTCGACTTCGCACGCCCCGACACGAGGCCGTCAAGACCTCGTGCCAGCGCCCCTCGGTCCCTTGTGGCACGGCGCATCGCGGGCGTCAGGCGCGGAAGCCGTCCGGCTACCGCGGCACAACCGAGAAACTCAAGGAGATACGGCCATGGCCGTCGTCACGATGCGGGAGCTGCTGGAGAGCGGCGTCCACTTCGGTCACCAGACCCGTCGCTGGAACCCGAAGATGAAGCGCTTCATCTTCACCGAGCGCAACGGCATCTACATCATCGACCTGCTCCAGTCGCTGTCGTACATCGACCGCGCCTACGAGTTCGTCAAGGAGACCGTCGCCCACGGCGGCACGGTCATGTTCGTCGGCACGAAGAAGCAGGCGCAGGAGGCCATCGCCGAGCAGGCCACCCGCGTCGGCATGCCCTACGTCAACCAGCGCTGGCTGGGCGGCATGCTCACCAACTTCTCGACCGTCTACAAGCGCCTGCAGCGCCTGAAGGAGCTCGAGCAGATCGACTTCGAGGACGTGGCCGCCTCCGGCCTCACCAAGAAGGAGCTGCTGGTCCTCTCCCGCGAGAAGGCCAAGCTGGAGAAGACCCTCGGCGGTATCCGCGAGATGTCCAAGGTGCCCAGCGCCGTCTGGATCGTGGACACCAAGAAGGAGCACATCGCGGTCGGCGAGGCCCGGAAGCTCAACATCCCGGTCGTCGCCATCCTCGACACCAACTGCGACCCCGACGAGGTCGACTACAAGATCCCGGGCAACGACGACGCGATCCGCTCCGTCACCCTGCTCACCCGCGTGATCGCCGACGCCGTCGCCGAGGGCCTCATCGCCCGCTCCGGTGTCGCCACCGAGGGCAAGGGCGACAAGGCCGCGGGCGAGCCGCTGGCCGCGTGGGAGCGTGACCTGCTCGAGGGCGAGAAGAAGGCCGACGAGGCGGAGAAGCCCGCCGAGGCCGCTGCCGAGGCTCCGGCCGAGGCTGCCGCCGAGGCCCCTGCCGAGGCTCCGGCCGAGGCTGCCGCCGAGGCCCCTGCCGAGGCCCCTGCTGAGGCCCCCGCCGAGGCTCCGGCCGCGGACGCCGAGCAGGCCTGACCCCTCACCACCTTCGGGTGCCGGACGGCGGGGGCCCACGAAGCCCCCGCCGTCCGGCCCGTAGATCTTCAGACTTCGAGAGAGATTCCGGAATCATGGCGAACTACACCGCCGCCGACGTCAAGAAGCTCCGCGAGCTCACCGGCGCCGGCATGATGGACTGCAAGAAGGCGCTGGACGAGGCCGAGGGCAACGTCGAGAAGGCCGTCGAGGCGCTCCGCATCAAGGGCCAGAAGGGCGTCGCCAAGCGCGAGGGCCGCTCTGCCGAGAACGGTGCCGTCGTCTCGATCATCGCCGACGACAACACCTCGGGCGTCCTCGTCGAGCTGAAGTGCGAGACGGACTTCGTCGCCAAGGGTGAGAAGTTCCAGGGCGTCGCCACGGCCATCGCCGAGCACGTCGCCAAGGCCGCCCCCGCCGACCTCGAGGCCCTGCTCGCCTCGGAGATCGAGCCCGGCAAGACCGTCCAGGCGTTCGTGGACGAGGCCAACGCCAACCTCGGCGAGAAGATCGTCCTGGACCGCTTCGCGCAGTTCTCCGGCGGCTTCGTGACCGCGTACATGCACCGCACGATGCCCGACCTGCCCCCGCAGATCGGTGTCCTCGTCGAGCTGGACAAGCCGAACGCCGAGATCGCCAAGGGCGTCGCCCAGCACATCGCCGCCTTCGCGCCGAAGTACCTCTCCAAGGAGGACGTCCCGGCCGAGGTCGTCGAGTCCGAGCGCCGCGTCGCCGAGGAGACCACCCGCGCCGAGGGCAAGCCCGAGGCCGCCCTGCCGAAGATCGTCGAGGGTCGCCTCAACGGCTTCTTCAAGGACGCCACGCTGCTGGGCCAGCCCTACGCGCTCGACAACAAGAAGTCCGTCCAGAAGGTGCTGGACGAGGCCGGTGTCACCCTGAAGCGCTTCACGCGCATCAAGGTCGGCATCTGAGTCCGTACCGCGACGGACGCGCGACCCCGGTAGGGTCGACAGGAGTCGTCCGCGCCGTTGCCGTCTGCCGCTGCGCACCTGCGCGCGGCGGCGGACGACAGCAGATCTGACGAGGAGGCCATTGCCGCGTATGGGATGCGAAACACGCCCCCACCGGCAATGGCCTTCTTCGTGTGTGTGACCCACGTAAAAGAGGCGAGATCTCCATGACCACCAAGGCCGAGAAGAGCGACGACGGCAAAGTACGCGGCCGCTTCATGCTGAAGCTGTCCGGAGAGGCCTTCTCCGGTGGCGGGGGCCTGGGCGTCGACCCCGACGTGGTGCACGCCATCGCCCGCGAGATCGCGGCCGTCGTCCGCGACGGTGCGCAGATCGCCGTCGTCATCGGCGGCGGCAATTTCTTCCGCGGCGCCGAACTGCAGATGCGCGGCATGGACCGCGCCCGCTCCGACTACATGGGCATGCTCGGCACCGTGATGAACTGCCTGGCCCTCCAGGACTTCCTGGAGAAGGAGGGCGTCGACTGCCGCGTGCAGACCGCCATCACCATGGGCCAGGTCGCCGAGCCGTACATCCCGCTGCGCGCCGTGCGCCACCTGGAGAAGGGCCGCGTGGTCATCTTCGGCGCCGGTATGGGCATGCCGTACTTCTCCACCGACACCACCGCCGCCCAGCGCGCCCTGGAGATCGACGCCGAGGCGCTGCTCATGGGCAAGAACGGCGTGGACGGGGTCTACGACTCCGACCCGAAGACCAACCCGGACGCCGTGAAGTTCGACGCGCTCGGCTACGGCGAGGTCATCACCCGCGACCTGAAGGTCGCCGACGCCACGGCCGTCACGCTCTGCCGCGACAACAGCCTTCCGATCGTGGTCTTCGAGCTTTTGAAGGAGGGCAATATCGCCCGCGCCGTCAAGGGTGAGAAGATCGGCACGCTTGTGGGTGACCAAGGCAGCCGGGACTGACCCGAGAACCACCCCCCGTCCGCGGACGCCACCTGTCCGGGGGACGGACGGGACGGAGCCGGGCCGGGGGATGGACAATGTCCCGCCGGTCGGGAACCGTGCAGGAAGAAGACGCGACGCAGCCGGCCGCAGCACCGACAGGACCGCAGCCGGGCCTACTCAAGACACGCAGGAGCAAGTGGTGATCGAAGAGACCCTCCTCGAGGCCGAGGAGAAGATGGAGAAGGCCGTCGTGGTCGCCAAGGAGGACTTCGCCGCGATCCGCACCGGCCGTGCGCACCCGGCGATGTTCAACAAGATCGTGGCCGACTACTACGGCGCACCGACGCCGATCAACCAGCTGGCCTCGTTCTCCGTGCCCGAGCCGCGCATGGCCGTGGTGACGCCGTTCGACAAGAGCGCCCTGCGCAACATCGAGCAGGCGATCCGCGACTCCGACCTCGGCGTCAACCCGAGCAACGACGGCAACATCATCCGGGTGGTGTTCCCCGAGCTCACCGAGGAGCGCCGCCGCGACTACATCAAGGTCGCGAAGGGCAAGGGCGAGGACGCCAAGGTGTCCATCCGCTCCGTCCGCCGCAAGGCCAAGGACGCCATCGACAAGATGGTCAAGGACGGCGAGGTCGGCGAGGACGAGGGCCGCCGTGCGGAGAAGGAGCTCGACGACACCACCGCCAAGTACGTCGCCCAGGTGGACGAGCTCCTGAAGCACAAGGAAGCCGAACTGCTCGAGGTCTGATGAACGACTCTTCCTGGGGAGCGCCGCCACGAGCCGGGTACTGGGGGCCGTCCGACCAGGGACCGCTCCAGGGAGCTGCCCCGGCCGGTCCCGCGTACGATGCGCACAGCGCGCAGCAGACCCGCCCCATGCCCATCGTGCCCGACGTACCCGAACACGGCGGAGACCAGGATGACGACCAGGGGGCCGCTCGGCTGAGCGGCCCCCTGGTCCGAGACGAGCCGTTCCGCGACGACACGTACCGCGGCGAGACCCCGTCGGCACAGCCGTATGCGGCGGTGCCGCAGAATCCGGAGCCCATGCCCGAGGCCCAGCAGCCGCCGCAGCCGCAGCCGCAGCCGCAGAAGAAGAGCGCGGGGCGCGACCTGGGTTCCGCGATAGGCGTCGGTGTCGGACTCGGCGTGGTGATCATCGCGTCGCTGTTCTTCGTCAAGGCCGTCTTCGTCGGTGTGATCGCGGCAGCCGTCGTGGTGGGCCTGTGGGAGCTGACCACACGGCTCCAGGAACGCAAGGGCATCAAGGCACCCCTCGTGCCGCTCGCGATCGGCGGCGCCGCGATGGTGGTCGCCGGGTACGTGCGCGGCGCCGAGGGCGCGTGGGTGGCCATGGCGCTCACGGCGCTGGCGGTCCTCGTGTGGCGGATGACCGAGTCGCCGGAGGGCTACCTCAAGGACGTCACGGCGGGCCTGTTCGCCGCCTTCTACGTGCCCTTCCTGGCCACGTTCGTCGCCATGATGCTGGCGGCCGACGACGGGCCGTGGCGCGTGTTGACCTTCCTGCTGCTGACGGTCGTCAGCGACACCGGCGCCTACGCGGTCGGCTGGCGCTTCGGCAGGACCAAGCTCGCCCCGCGCATCAGCCCCGGCAAGACCCGCGAGGGCCTGCTGGGAGCGGTCGGCTTCGCGATGGTGGCGGGCGCGCTGTGCATGCAGTTCCTGATCGACGACGGCTCCTGGTGGCAGGGCCTGCTGCTCGGCCTCGCGGTCGCGGCCAGCGCCACGCTCGGCGACCTCGGCGAGTCCATGATCAAGCGGGACCTCGGCATCAAGGACATGGGCACGCTGCTGCCGGGCCACGGCGGCATCATGGACCGCCTGGACTCGCTCCTGCCGACGGCACCGGTGGTGTGGCTGCTGCTCGTCGTCTTCGTCGGCTCCGGCTGAGCGTCACCCGGCGTCCCCTCCCGTCCCGCCCACCGGCTCCACGGCGGTGAGCACCCGGCGGACGGGGACGCCGACCGCTGGCGCCGACGCCCCGGGCGGGGTCTGCTGGGGACCATGGGAGCGACCTCTGCAGGACCGGCGCCGGGCACCACCGGACACGCCGGGGTCCTCAGTGCCGTCTCGATCGCCCTGTTCTGCATCCAGCTCGACTTCTTCGCGCTGAACCTGGCCATCCCCGGCATCTCCACCGAGCTGCACGTGACGGTGTCCGCCGCGCAGTGGACCCTGTCGGCCTACATTGCTCGCCATCGGCTGCCTGTTCATCGTGGGAGGCCGGCTGGGCGATCTCTTCGGCCGCCGTCCGGTCCTGCTCACCGGCATCGCCCTGTTCGCCGCGGCGTCCGTCGGGTGCGCCCTCGCCCCGTCCCTGGGGCTCCTGGTGGCGGCACGGGTGGCCCAGGGCGTGGGGGCGGCACTGATCTTCCCGGTGTCGGTGTCCGTGATCACCAACGCCTTCCCCGAGGCGACCCGGGCCCGCGCGCTCGGTGCGGCGTTCGCCATCGCCAACGTGGGCACCGCCGTCGGGCCGTTCGCCGGCGGCGGGTTCACGGACGGTCCCGGCTGGCGGTGGATCTTCTGGCTGCTGGCCCCGCTGAGCGCCGTCTCCCTGGCGCTCGCCCTGTGGTACGTCCCCGACTCCCGCGACGACCGCGCGCCCCGGCAGATCGACCTGCCCGGCTGCCTGACCGTCGTGACCGGCCTGGCCGCCCTGACCCTGGCCGTCGAACGCGGCAGCGCCTGGGGCTGGGACCATCCGCGCACGCTCGTCCTGTACGCCGTGGCCGCCCTCTGCGGCGCCCTGTTCGTGCGACGCGAGCGCACCTGCCGCCATCCGCTCGTCGACTTCGCCCTCTTCCGCAACGTCCCCTTCGACCTGGTGACGGTCATGGGGTCGGTCAGCAACATGGGCTACGCCGTCACGGTCTTCCTCGCCACGCTGCAGCTCCAGCAGCTGCGCGGCCTGTCCGCCCTCCTCGCAGGCACGGTCTTCCTGGCGCCCGCGCTCATGGTGGCCTGCACCGGGCCGCTCGGCGCCTGGTTCTCGACCCGGCTGCGGCCCACCACCGTGATGGCACTTGCCGGGGCCGTCGCCGGCTCGGGGATGATCGGACTCAGCCTGGTCCGCGCATGGTGGCTCTACATCCCCGCCTTCACCTGGTGTGCCCTCGGCCTGGGCCTCGGCTGGACCTTCGCCAGCGTCGCCACCCAGCAGGTCATCCCGCCCGCCCGGGCCGGGGAGGCCTCCGGAGTGGTGCTCACCGCCCTGGTCGTCCTCGGCGCGATCGCGCTCGCCGCCGTCGCCTCGGCGATCACGGCGCTCACCCCCGAGACCGGACCGGAGCGGGCCTACGACGCCATCCTGCGCACCGGCGGCACGATCATCCTCGCTGCGTCCGTCCTGGCGGCGCTGATCAGCCGCCGGCTTGCCGCCCGAGGGCTGGTGCCGTCGCCCCGCCGGGCGTGAGGAAGGGCACCCGCCGGACCTCCGGGGCGGGCCGTGCGTCACCACACCACGGGCAGGCGGGCGACGAGCCGGACGTTGAAGTTGGGTACGTACTCCACCCGGTCCGCCGCCAGACGCAGCCGGGGCAGCCTGGCGAAGAGACGGGCGAACACCGTCTCGGCCTCCAGCTGGGCGAGCGGTCCACCGACGCAGTAGTGGATGCCGCGTCCCAGGGCGATCGGCCACTCCCGTGGACGGCCGATGTCGAAGCGGTCGGGGTCCGGGTAGACCTCCGGGTCCCGGCAGGCGGCGGCCAGCACCAGCAGGACCGCATCGCCCGCACGCAGCTCGGCGTCACCGACGCGGACGTCCTCGGTGGCCACCCGGCGGATGAACTGGTTGGGCGCCACGATCCGCAGCAGCTCGCGCACCGCGACGGGCCACAGCGAGGGGTCGGCGCACAGCACCCCCAGTTGGCCGGGGTGGTCCAGCAGCACGACCAGGCCGTTGGACAGCAGGCTCGTGAGGTTCTCGTGGCCGGCGATGAGGAAGAGCACCACAGAGGCGAACAGCTCCTCGTGGCTGAGGCGGTCCCCGTCCTCGGAGGCGCCGGCGAGGGTGGCCAGCAGGCTCTCGGGCCGGGCGGCGCCCTGCGCGAGGGCGTCGCGCACCGCCTCGGCCAGGTGGTCGCCGGCCCGCGCGGCCCGCGCCGTCTCCTCGTCGGTCAGGGTGGCCGGATCACGCCCGAACGGCAGCAGGAAGTCGTCGCAGGCCGCCTTGAGCCGGCGCCGGCCGCCGGGGTCGAGCGACATGCCGAGCACCCCGGCCAGGACGCTCAGCGGAAGGGGAGCGGCGACATCGGCGACGAAGTCCATGCGGCCCCGGGGCTCCACCGTGTTGAGGAGCCGGTCGACGGTCTCCTCGATCCACGGCCGCAGCCGGCCCACGCTCGCCGGGGTGAAGGCGCGGCTCACCAGCGAGCGCAGCCGGGTGTGGTCGGGCGGGTCGGAGAAGACCAGGCTGGAGTGGACGAAGGCGTACAGGTGCCGCAGGGTGTCCCGGGACCCGGCCGAGGTGTCGAGCGTGATCACCGAGGAGAAGGACGGGTCCCGGAGCACCCGCTCCACGTCGGCGTACCGGGTGACGATCCACGCACCGACACGGGAGTCGTAGGACACGGGGTCGGTCTCGCGCAGGCGCGCGTAGCGCGTGTAGGGGTCGGCGAGCATCGCCTCGTCGAACAGAGCGGGCCGTCCCGTCACCGTCACCACCCGTCCCCCGTCGCTGGGCCGTGCGTCCTCCCTCAGGACACACCCCGGGCGCCTTGGCGGCAAACGCGGCCGGGGAGTCGCCTCAGACGCGCGCGTCGTGCTCGCGCACCGCGATCCGGGCCAGCTTCGTCAGCATCATGCCGTTGCGGACCGAGACGAAGTAGTCCACGGGCAGCCCGTGCATGCGGGTGCCGGGGCCCCGGAGCGCGTGCCAGTCCAGGGTGAAGAGGGTGTGCTCGCCCCAGGGGGTCAGCTTCATGGCGATGCGGGCCGCGCCGAAGGGCTCTGCCTTCGCCTCCAGTTCCAGGCGGCGGCGCGGCTCGCAGATGCGGACGACGCACGTGTCGTCGAGCGTCACGGCGCCCGCGCCGACCCGCACCTTCAGCCGGGCGCCCACCTCCGGCCAGTGCGGGTCCGCGGCGAGGATCCGCTGCGTCCCCGTCACCCACTCGCCGTAGCGGTGGCCGTCGGACAGCAGGTCCCAGACTTCGGACGGCGAGCTCAGGATCAGACAGCGGTTCCGGGCCATGGGCACGCTCCTGGAGGACGGGCAGCTGAACCCAGGGCGTGGGGACTCACCACTCCTCGGCTCGACGCGGTTCGGCCTCCAGCCTCACGCCGACCGCACCGCCCGCGCAGTCCGGCAAGCCCAGACAGGTGAGCCGACACCCGCCGGCCACGTCCACGCCGGCCGACGCCACGCCGATCGGGAGCCCTGCCATGTTCCACGCACCTCCGCTCAGCTCGCCCGGCGGGGCACCCGATTGGATCTGCGACACTGGGGAGGTCATGCCTAAGCCCGGAGAACTCACATTCGTCGCCCCGCGCGGAGCCAAGAAGCCGCCGCGGCATCTCGCCGATCTCACGCCTGCCGAGCGCAAGGAGGCCGTCGCCGCGATCGGTGAGAAGCCGTTCCGTGCGAAGCAGCTCTCGCAGCACTACTTCGCGCGGTACGCGCACGACCCCGAGCAGTGGACCGACATCCCCGCCGGTTCGCGCCAGGGGCTGCGGGAGGCGCTGCTGCCCGAGCTGATGTCGGTCGTCCGGCATCTGTCGACCGACCAGGGCACCACCCGCAAGACGCTGTGGAAGCTGTTCGACGGGACGCTCGTCGAGTCCGTGCTCATGCGCTACCCGGACCGGGTCACCATGTGCATCAGCTCCCAGGCCGGCTGCGGCATGAACTGTCCCTTCTGCGCCACCGGGCAGGCGGGCCTCGACCGGAACCTGTCCACCGCCGAGATCGTGCACCAGATCGTGGACGGCATGCGGGCGCTCCGGGACGGCGAGGTTCCCGGCGGGCCGGCGCGGCTGAGCAACATTGTGTTCATGGGGATGGGCGAGCCCCTCGCCAACTACAACCGTGTCGTGGGGGCCATCCGCCGGCTCACCGACCCCGAGCCCGACGGACTGGGGCTGTCGCAGCGCGGGATCACCGTCTCCACGGTCGGCCTGGTCCCGGCGATCCACCGCTTCGCCGACGAGGGCTTCAAGTGCCGCCTCGCGATCTCCCTGCACGCCCCCGACGACGAGCTGCGCGACACCCTCGTCCCCGTGAACACCCGCTGGCAGGTGCGCGAGGTGCTCGACGCGGGGTTCGAGTACGCGGCGAAGTCCGGACGCCGGCTGTCCATCGAGTACGCGCTGATCCGGGACATCAACGACCAGGCGTGGCGCGGCGACCGGCTCGGGCGGATGCTCAAGGGCAAGCCGGTGCACGTCAACCTCATCCCGCTCAACCCGACGCCGGGCTCGAAGTGGACCGCCTCGCGGCCCGAGGACGAGAAGGCGTTCGTCGCGGCGATCGAGGCGCACGGTGTGCCGGTGACCATCCGGGACACTCGTGGGCAGGAGATCGACGGGGCGTGTGGTCAGCTCGCCGCGAGCGAGCGGTAATCTGACCGGCGTACATCCGCATTTTCAGACATCTTCATATTCCGACAGGGGAGCGCCACAGCGCTGAGAGTGCGGCACCGGCCGCAGACCCTCCGAACCTGGCCCAGGTCATTCTGGGTAGGGAGATCGGTCATCACTCGAGCTGTTGCGCCCTGCCCGGGAACCTCGCCAGGGGTCCCGGGCGGGGCCGCGTCTTCTCCTGGTCACCCAGGAGGAATTCCGTGAGCATCACCAAGAAGGCCAGTGTCCTGGCCGTCGGGCTCGGCCTCGTCGGCGGCCTGGCCGCCTGCGGATCGTCGTCCGACGGCGACGACCAGGGGTCCGGCGGCTCCAGAACCGTGACCCTCGTCAGCCACGACTCGTGGGCCGCGTCCAAGAGCGTCATCGCGGACTTCGAGAAGAGCTCCGGCTACAAGGTCCGGGTCCTCGAGGACGGCGACGCCGGGCAGGCCGTCAACAAGGCCGTCCTCACCAAGGACAATCCGCAGGGCGACGTCTTCTTCGGCGTCGACAACACGCTGCTGTCCCGCGCCCTCGACAACGGCCTGTTCCAGTCGTACGAGCCCAAGGGCTCCGACATGATCCTCCCCGAGTACCGGGTCGACCAGGACAAGCACCGCGTCACGCCCGTCGACACCGGTGACATCTGCGTCAACTACGACAAGGCGTACTTCAGCGAGCACAAGCTGAGCCCGCCCGACTCCCTCGACGACCTCGCCGAGCCCGCGTACAAGAACCTCCTCGTCACCGAGGACGCCGGCAGCTCCTCGCCCGGTCTCGGCTTCCTGCTGGGCACCGCCGCCAAGTACGGCGACGACGGCTGGGAGGCGTACTGGAAGAAGCTGAAGGCCAACGGCGTCAAGGTCGTCGACAGCTGGGAACAGGCGTACAACGAGGAGTTCTCCGGCTCGTCCGGCGGCAAGAAGGCCAAGGGCGACCGCCCGCTCGTCGTCTCCTACGCCTCCTCGCCGCCCGCCGAGGTGATCTACGCCGACCCGAAGCCGGACACCGCGCCCACGGGCGTCGCCACCGGCACCTGCTTCCGCCAGGTCGAGTACGCGGGCCTGCTGAGCAACGCGAAGAACACCGAGGGCGGCAAGGCGCTGCTGGACTTCCTGGTCAGCAAGAAGTTCCAGGACGACATGCCGCTGAACATGTTCGTCTACCCGGTGCGGGAGGCCGCGCAGGTGCCGCCGGAGTTCGTGAAGTACGGGCCGCAGGCGAAGAACCCGCAGACCCTGGACCCGCAGAAGATCGCCGACAACCGTGACCAGTGGGTCAAGTCGTGGACCTCGCTCCTCCTGAAGTGACCGACGCGACCAAGGCCGCCCGCGCCACCGGTGCCCGGCGGCGCGGGAGCGCGGCGCGGCTGGCCCTGATGGCCGGCCCCGTCGCGTTCTTCGCGGTCTTCTTCGCCTACCCCGTCGCCGCGATCGTCGCGCGTGGACTGGAGGTCGACGGAGTCTGGCGGTTCGGGCGGATCGGGGACGTCCTGGCCCAGTCCGACGTCCGGCACGTGCTGTGGTTCACCACCTGGCAGGCGCTCGCCTCCACGGCGCTCACGCTGCTGGTCGCCCTGCCCGGCGCGTATGTCTTCGCCCGCCTCGACTTCCCCGGCAAGCAGGTGCTGCGGGCGGTGGTGACCGTGCCGTTCGTGCTGCCGACGGTCGTGGTGGGCACCGCGTTCCTGGCGCTCGTCGGGCGGGGCGGACTGCTCGACGAGCTGTGGGGCGTACGGCTGGACACCACCGTGTGGGCCATCCTGCTCGCGCACGTCTTCTTCAACTACGCCGTCGTCGTGCGCACCGTCGGCGGGCTGTGGGCCCAGCTCGACCCGCGCCAGGAGGAAGCGGCGCGGATGCTCGGCGCGTCCCCCCTGCGGGCCTGGCGGCGGGTCACCCTGCCGGCGCTCGCGCCCGCCGTGGCCGCCGCCGCGCTGATGGTGTTCCTGTTCACCTTCACCTCCTTCGGCGTCGTCCAGATCCTCGGCGGACCCACCTTCTCCACCCTGGAGGTGGAGATCTACCGGCAGACCTCGCACGTCTTCGACCTGTCCACCGCCGCCGTGCTCACGCTGATCCAGTTCGCGGCGGTCTGCGCCATCCTCGCCGTGCACGCCTGGACGGTCCGGCGGCGCGAGACGGCCCTGCGGCTCGTGGACGCCGCCCGCACCGCACGCCGCCCGCGCGGAGCCGGGCAGTGGGCACTGCTCGCGGGCGTGCTCGTCACCGTCGCCGTCCTCGTCGTGCTGCCGCTCGCCGTGCTGGTCCAGCGCTCGTTCGGGCCCGGCGGCCTCGGGTACTACCGGGCGCTGACCCACGAGGACGGCGGCACCTTCCTCGTCCCGCCGATCGAGGCGGTCGGCAACTCCCTCGAGTACGCCCTCGCCGCCACCGCCGTCGCCGTGGTCGTCGGCGGGCTGGCGGCGGCCGCGCTGACCCGACGGGACGCGGGCCGCCTGGTGCGGGGCTTCGACGCGCTGCTGATGCTGCCGCTCGGCGTGTCCGCCGTGACGGTCGGCTTCGGGTTCCTGATCGCGCTGGACGAGCCGCCGCTGGACCTCAGGTCCTCCTGGATCCTGGTGCCGCTCGCCCAGGCGCTGGTAGGCGTCCCCTTCGTCGTACGGACCATGCTGCCGGTGCTGCGGGCGGTGGACGTGCGGCTGCGCGAGGCGGCGGCGGTGCTCGGGGCGTCACCGTGGCGGGTGTGGCGGGAGGTCGACCTGCCGATGGTGCGGCGGGCGCTGCTGATCGCGGCCGGGTTCGCCTTCGCGGTGTCGCTGGGGGAGTTCGGCGCGACCGTGTTCATCGCGCGGCCCGACAATCCGACGCTGCCGGTCGCCGTGGCCCGGCTGCTGGGGCGGCCCGGTGACATGAACTACGGGCAGGCGATGGCCCTGTCGACGATTCTGATGGTGGTGTGCGCCGTGGCCCTGGTTGTGCTGGAGCGGCTGCGGACCGACCGGAGCGGGGAGTTCTAGCGATGCTGCTGAGTCTGCGGGAGGCGACCGTCCGCTTCGGTGGACGGGCCGTGCTCGACGCCGTCGACCTGGATGTCGCCGAGCACGAGGTCGTGTGCGTGCTGGGACCCAGCGGCAGCGGCAAGTCGACGCTGCTGCGCGCGGTCGCCGGTTTGCAGCGGCTGGACGCCGGGCGGGTGGCGCTGGACGGGCGCGACCAGTCCGGAGTGCCCGCGCACAAGCGCGAGGTGGGGCTGATGTTCCAGGACCACCAGCTGTTCCCGCAGCGGGACGTGGCCGGGAACATCGCCTTCGGGCCGCGGATGCGCGGGGCGTCGCGGTCCCGGCAGGAGCAGGACGTACGGGAGCTGCTGGAGCTGGTCGGGCTGCCGGGTGCCGCCCGCCGGTCCGTCGCCGCGCTCTCCGGCGGTGAGCAGCAGCGGGTCGCGCTCGCCCGCGCCCTCGCGCCCCGGCCCCGGCTGCTGATGCTGGACGAGCCGCTCGGCCAGCTCGACCGCTCGCTGCGGGAGCGGCTGGTGGTGGAACTGCGGGAGTTGTTCAGCCTGTTGGGCACCACCGTGCTCGCCGTGACGCACGACCAGTCGGAGGCCTTCGCGCTGGCCGACCGGGTGGTGGTGATGCGGGACGGCCGGATCGCCCAGGAGGGCACACCGCTCCAGGTGTGGCAGCGGCCTGCGGACGCCTTCGTGGCCCGCTTCCTCGGCTTCGACAACGTGGTCGACGCGACCGTCACCGGCCAGGTCGCGGCCACCCCCTGGGGCAAGGTGCCGGTGCCCGAGGACGCGCCCCAGGGCAGGCGGACCGTGCTGGTGCGGCCCGCCGGGGTCAGGATCGTGGCCGCCGACGCCGGGCTGCGCTGCACGGTCGCCGCCCGCACCTTCCGCGGCACCCATGTCGCCGTCCACCTGCAACCCGGGGACGCGCCGCGCCTGGAGGCGGCGTGCGCGCTGCGGGCGGCTCCCGAGGTCGGGGACACGGTCGGGGTGGAGTTCGACGGGGCGGAAATCGTGGTGCTCGGCTGATCGTCCCGCTCCTAGGATGCGGGGCATGACGCCACTGGCACACGAGCGCTACTGCGACGAGATAGCCCACCAGGTCGGCCAGTTGAGGGGCCTGGTGACCTCGGGCACCGACCTGACCGCCACCGTCCCGACCTGCCCGGACTGGTCGCTGGAGGACCTGGTCCGGCACACGGGCGGGGCGCTGCGCTGGGCGGGTCTGCTGGTGCGCACCCGGGCCCAGGAGAACCTCCCCGACGAAGAGGTGCCGGGCTCCGCCGGTCCCGACGGCCGGGGCGATGCCGCCGCGCTGGACGCCTGGCTGGCGGAGTCGGGCGAGGCGGTCGTCGGCGCGCTGCGCGAGGCCGGGCCGGACGCGAAGGTGTGGACGTGGGGCGGGCGGCACGACGCGGGCTTCTGGGCGCGCCGGATGACGCACGAGGTCACCGTCCACCGCGCGGACGCCGTGCTCACCGCCGGACAGCCCTACCGGGTCGCGCCGGAGGTGGCCGCCGACGCGATCGACGAATGGCTGGAGATCGTGTCGTTCGTGCAGCGGACCGGCACGGACCCCGAGGCGAACGAACTGCGCGGGCCGGGCAGCGCCCTCCATCTGCACGCCACCGATGCGGCCCCGGAGCTGAACGCGGAGTGGCTGATCGAGCTCGGTGAGGACGGCTTCACCTGGCGTCGTGGCCACGAGAAGGCGGCCGTCGCTCTTCGGGGGCCCCTCACGGACGTCCTGCTCGCCTTCTACCGCAGACTCCCGCTGGACGCCCCCGGTCTCGAGGTGCTCGGCGAGCGGGAGTTGCTGGACTTCTGGCTGGAACGGGCCTCGTTCGGCTGACACGGCGGTGGCCCGCCCCCGGCCGGGGACGGGCCACGTTCGCACGGTGCCTACGGGCGTCAGCGGCTGCCGTTCGCCCCGCGACGACGCAGGCCGAAGAAGACCGCGCCGCCACCGACGACGACGAGGGCCGCCGCGATGCCGACGATCATGCCGGTGTTGGAGTTCGCACCGGTCTCGGCGAGGTTGGACTTACCGGCCGCCGGGGACGGGGCGCTGCTCGGCACGGCCGCCGGTGCGGTGCTCTCGCTCGGCGAGGCGGCGGGGGCCGACGGCGTCGGGACCGGAGTCGGCGTCCCGGTCTCCTCGGCCGGGGCGGACGAGCTCTGCGACGGGGTCGGGGACGGTGTGTCCTCGGTCTTGCAGGCGGTCGCCGGGGTCACGAGGTTCGGCTTGATGTCCTCGTCGACGTAGCCGCCGGCCTTGACGTGGATGCGGTACTCGGCGTTCGGCTTCCAGTCCGCGGCGAAGGTGATGGTGCTGCCCTCGCGGGAGCCCTTGACGACCTGCTCGTCGATCTTCTGCGCGTCCCCGCCGTTGTTCTCCAGGTACACGGTGACGGTGGCGGGGATGCCGGCGGGGTCCACGTCGGTGACGGTGATGACTCCCTTGTCGCCGGCGCACGTGGCGGCGGCGGAGAACTCGCCGATGTTGCAGGCGAAGGCGTTGCCGGCGGCACCGATCGCGAGGGCCGCGGTGGCCGAGGCGACGCCGAGGGCGCGGACGCTACGGCGGGACGCCGTGCGGCTGAGTATGGACAGGACTGCCACGTTTTTCCTTTACGGGAAGCGCGGATGCGGGGGGTGGAGAGGGGGGCCGACGTCATCGGCACACCCAGGAGCCTCACTGGTTTATAAGCGGTGCATAAGCAGTGTCAACGCATATGCCTGTCAGGGGCGTTGGCTTTGCCGTCTTATTAACCGCCGAGACGTTTCAGCGCCTCGGGAGCCTCCTCGATCCTGTCCACCAGCGCGATCCGGGCCTCCATGGCGCGCCCCTCGGCCAGCGACGTCAGCAGTGGCCAGGCCGGCAGCGTCCGCGTCCAGTGCGCCCGGTCCACGAGCACCATGGGGGTGGGCTCGCCCCGCGACTCGTAGTAGTTCGGCGTCGCGTTGTCGAAGATCTCCTGGACGGTGCCGGCGGCTCCCGGCAGGAACACCACGCCCGCGGACGAGCGCGCCAGCAGGCCGTCCTCGCGGGTGGCGTTGGCGAAGTACTTGGCGATGTGCGCCGCGAAGGCGTTCGGCGGCTCGTGGCCGTAGAACCACGTCGGGATGCCGACCGAGGAGCCGCCCCCGGGCCAGCGCTCGCGCACCTCGAAGGCGGAGCGCGCCCAGTCGGTGACCGACGGCGTGAACGAGGTGACCTTCGCGAGGATCAGCATCGCGTCGTCCAGCATGCCGTCGCGGAACGGGGCCGCGTACGCACCGAGGTTGGCGGCCTCCATCGCACCCGGACCGCCGCCCGTGGCCACCGTGAACCCGGCGCGGGTCAGTTCGCGCCCCAGACGCGCGGCGCCCGCGTAGGCGTCGGTGCCGCGGGCCATGGCGTGGCCGCCCATCACGCCCACCACCCGTGCTCCGGCGAGGAGTTCGTCGACCGCGTCCGAGACCGCGTCGTCGTGTATCGCGCGCAGCATGGACGCGAACACGTCCCCGTCCGCCTTGGTGTGCTGGAACCAGTCGTAGGCCAGCGCGTCCGGCGTCGCCTCGTAACCGGCGTCGAGGGAGGCGTACAACTCGTCGGGGGAGTAGACGTGTCCGCGGTACGGGTCGAAGGGCAGACCGGGCACGGGCGGGAAGACCAGGGCCCCGGTGGCGCGCACCCGGGCGGCCGCCTCGGGGGTCATCGGGCAGCCGAGGAAGACGGCGCCCGTGAGGTCCGCGGCGAGGAGGGCGTCCGTACGGCCCGTCAGGTCGACCGCTTGGACGCGGTGGTGGGCGAGGGTGCCGTGCGCGGAGACGACCTCGTCGAACTCCGCGAGGGTCTCTATCTCCCGGTCGTGCGAGGCGTGGTGGGACTGTGCCAGGGACGGGGACGGGGACGGGGACGGCGACTGGGGCTGGGCGGGTGTCTGATCCACCCGCCCATGCTAGGTCCGCGTCCCGGTCAGCCCTCGACGACCGCCGGGTCCATCCACATGACCTCCCAGGTGTGGCCGTCGAGGTCGTCGAAGGCCCGGCCGTACATGAAGCCGTGGTCCTGGGTCTCGCCGGAGACCGAACCGCCCGCGGCGACCGCCTTCTCCACCAGCTCGTCGACCTTCTCGCGGCTCTCCGCGCTCAGCGCGATCAGCACCTCGCTGGACCTCGTCGAGTCCACGATCTCCTTCATCGTGAACTGCGCGTACTTCTCCTTGGTCAGCAGCATTGCGACGATCGTGTCGCTGATCACGACCGAGGCGGCGGTCTCGTCGCTGAACTGGGCGTTGATCGTGTAGCCGAGCTCCGTGAAGAACTTCTTCGAGGCGTCGAGGTCGTTCGTCGCCAGGTTCACGAAGATCATCTGCTGGTACATGGGGGCCTCTCCCGTCGGTGCGGTGCTGGTGTCGTGCCGTTCGCGGGGATAGACGGGCGGGACGCGCGGAAATCATCGGCGGTCCGCAGGAAATCTCGCGGGACTTCGTCAGCGGGTCAGGGGCAGTGCGGCCAGGACCGCGACGAGGGCGGTCAGCGGGCCGAACAGGGCGAGCAGTGCGGTGGCCCGTACGGCCGCGGCGGCGCGCAGCATCGACCGGGGCGCGCCCAGCCGCAGCAGGGCGGCGATGGTGTCGGCGCGGGTGAGTCTGGCCTCGACGGCCGCGGTGAACAGGGTGGCCACCGTGGCACCCGCCACGACCAGGGCGCCGAGGATGCCCAGGAGGTGGGAGGCCGGCCCGTCGTCGCCGTACAGCGTCACCGCGCCGTAGAGCGCGGACGCCACGGCGCAGACCACGCCCAAGGGGCGGCCGATGCGGCTCGACTCCTCCATGAGGACGCGCCCGGCGAGCAGGCGCAGGGCACCGGGGCGGGCGGCCTGGAGGACGCGGCCGCAGAGGTGCGTGAGGCCGGGGCCGGCGAGGGCGAGGCCCAGGACGGTCAGGGTCCAGCCGAGGAGGATGCCGGCGTTGGGGGTGGGCTGGGGGTCGGTGGTGTTGCGGGTGTAGGTCTCGACGGCGAGGCCCGCGGCGAGCAGGGTGATGCCCCAGGGCAGCATCGTGGTGCTCGGGCGGGAGAGGCCCGGGGTGGGCCGCCGGGCGTCCGCCGAGGAGTCCGCGGGGTGGGGGGCCTCTGCCTGCGCGTACAGGGTGCCTCCCCCCGAGGGGGCGCCCCCGGCGCCAGCCTGTGCCGCCCCGGCGCCCGCCTGTGCCGCCCCGGCGGCACGGCTGCCCACGGGCTCGGCGGGTCGCGTGAGGTACGCGCCCGCGGGCGCGGCGGTGCGGACGTCGGCAGCGGCGGTGGCCGCGGCTGCCGGGGCGGCGATCGCCGTGTCGGACGTCGTCCGCCTCGGGGCGAGGCGGGCGCCGAAGCGGCCGTAGGCGCCGAAGGTCTCGCGGGCCGCGCCCCAGCCGTACGCGCCGAAGCGGCCGTAGCCGCGCGTACCCGTGGCCCGGGCCGGCCGCGTCTCGCGGGGGCGGAGGGACAGGGCCACCGCGGCGGACGCGGTCGCCGGGAGCAGCGTCAGCAGGGTCACGGCCGCCGGGAAGGGGAGGGGCAGGCCGACGGCGAGGGAGTCGGCCGCGGCACCGTCGAAGGGCATGGCGGTCAGGTCGCCGCGCAGGTGGAGGAAGGCGAGCAGGGCCACCAGCGAGCCGATCGCACCCGCCAGGGCCGTGGTCGTCGCGGAGACCGCCATCAGCCGGCCGGGGCCGAGGCCGATCGCCGACAGGCCGGGGCGGGGCCGGGTGCCCGGGTCGGTACGGGCCACGGCGACGGCGAAGTACACGGTGGCGGCGAGGGGGGCCGCGCACCAGGCGAGGCGGAGGGCGGAGGCTCCGGGCGTGCCCGGGTGGCCGATCGCGTGGCCGAGGGCGCACAGCAGCAGGAAACCCGTGCCCGCCGAGAACACCGCGACCAGCAGGCGGCGCAGCTGGACGGCGAACCGGGCGCGGCGGGTCAGACGGAGAGCGAGCACGCTGCCCGGCCTTCCGTCGCGGCGCCCCCCGAGGCCGCCGTGGTCCCGGACACCGGCGGCAGGTGCACGGTCTTCACCTGTCGGCCGTCCAGCAGCGAGACCGTGCGGTCGGCGAGCGCGGCGGTCTGCGCGTCGTGCGTGGCGAGGACGACGGTGATGCTGTGGGAGCGGGCCGCCGTGGTCAGTGTCCGCAGCACATGGGCGCGGTCGGCACGGTGCAGGGGCGCCGTGGGCTCGTCGGCGAACAGGACCGAGGGGGCGACGGCCAGCGCGCGGGCGATGCAGACACGCTGCCGCTCGGCCTGCTGGAGTTCGGCCGGGCGCCGGCGGGAAGCGCCGCCGACGTCGAGGCGCTCCAGCCACTCCAGGGCGGTCGTCTTCGCCCGGCGCCGGCCGGTGCCGCGCAGCATCAGGGGCAGGGCGGTGTTCTCCCAGACGCTGAGCTCCGGCACGAGCACGGGGGAGGGGTCGATCCAGGCGAAGCGGTCGCGGCGCAGCCGTTCGCGGCCGATCGGGCCCATGGTGTGCACCGGCACGCTGTTGAACCAGACCTCGCCGTCCTGCGCCCGCAGCAGCCCGGACAGACACCGCAGCAGCGTCGTCTTGCCGCTGCCGCGCGGGCCGCTGACGGCGAGGATCTCGCCCTCCCGGACGCCGAGCGAGACGCCCTGCAACGCGGGCGAGCCGTCGTGGTGCTGGAAGTGCAGGGCGCGGGCCCAGAGCACGTCGTTGTCCGGCGGAGCCTCCATGGGCGTACACCTCGGTTCTGATCCGTTTTCCCCGTCGTTCCCCCGTCCGGGTGAACGAAGGCGGGGCCGATCGGTCACGAGGCACCGTAGGCAGTCACCGGCGCGCGGCCGGACAGCACGCGGCCCCGGGCCGCCGTTTCTCACTCGAACGGACGGCACCGGGGCCGGTGATGATCATCCGGAAGGATGATCGGAGCGCCGCGGGATCAGAGCTTCGTCCACGCCTCCGTCAGGGTGGCGCGCAGGATCTGCTCGATCTCGTCGAAGGTCTCCTGGTTGGAGATCAGCGGCGGGGCGAGCTGGATGACCGGGTCGCCGCGGTCGTCGGCACGGCAGTACAGGCCGTTGTCGAAGAGCGCCTTCGACAGGAAGCCGTACAGGATCCGCTCGGTCTCCTCGTCGTTGAACGACTCCTTGGTGTTCTTGTCCTTGACCAGCTCGATGCCGTAGAAGAAGCCGTTGCCGCGGACGTCGCCGACGATCGGCAGGTCGAGGAGCTTCTCCAGGGTGGCGCGGAAGTTGCCCTCGTTGTCGAGGACGTGCTGGTTGAGGCCCTCGCGCTCGAACAGGTCGAGGTTGGCGAGGCCGACCGCGGCGGAGACCGGGTGCCCGCCGAAGGTGTAGCCGTGCAGGAAGGTGTTGTCGCCCTTGTAGAACGGCTCGGCCAGGCGGTCGGAGACGATGCAGGCGCCGATCGGGGAGTAGCCCGAGGTCATGCCCTTGGCGCAGGTGATCATGTCCGGGACGTAGCCGAACTTGTCGCAGGCGAAGGTCGTGCCGAGGCGGCCGAAGGCGCAGATGACCTCGTCCGAGACGAGCAGGACGTCGTACTGGTCGCAGATCTCGCGCACGCGCTGGAAGTAGCCGGGCGGGGGCGGGAAGCAGCCGCCGGCGTTCTGCACGGGCTCCAGGAAGACGGCCGCGACCGTCTCCGGGCCCTCGAAGAGGATCTGCTGCTCGATCTGGTCGGCGGCCCAGCGGCCGAAGGCCTCGGGGTCGTCGCCGAACAGCGGGGCGCGGTAGATGTTGGTGTTCGGCACCTTGTGCGCGCCGGGCACGAGCGGCTCGAAGGGGGCCTTCAGGCCGGGCAGGCCGGTGATGGACAGGGCGCCCTGCGGGGTGCCGTGGTAGGCGACCGCGCGGGAGATGACCTTGTACTTGGTCGGCTTGCCGGTCAGCTTGAAGTACTGCTTGGCGAGCTTCCAGGCGGTCTCGACCGCCTCGCCGCCGCCGGTGGTGAAGAAGACCTTGTTGAGGTCGCCGGGGGCCTCGTTCGCCAGGCGCTCGGCCAGCTCGACGGCCTTCGGGTGGGCGTAGGACCAGACCGGGAAGAAGGCGAGCTCCTGCGCCTGCTTCATGGCGGTCTCGGCCAGCTCCTGGCGGCCGTGTCCGGCCTGGACCACGAACAGGCCGGCGAGGCCGTCGAGGTAGCGCTTGCCCTTGTCGTCGTAGATGTGGGTGCCCTCACCGCGGACGATGGTGGGGACGGGTGCGTTCTCGTACGACGACATGCGGGTGAAGTGCATCCACAGATGGTCGTACGCGGTCCTGCTGAGGTCCTTGGGGCTGTCGGTGCTCACGATTATCGGGTTCCCCACATATAGGTCTGCTTCTTGAGCTTGAGGTAGACGAAGCTCTCGGTGGAGCGCACTCCGGGGACGGCCCGGATGCGTCGGTTGATGACCTCGAGGAGGTGGTCGTCGTCCTCGCAGACGACCTCCACCATCAGGTCGAAGGAGCCCGCGGTCATCACCACGTACTCGCATTCCGGCATGGCCGCCAGCGCGTCGGCGACGGACTCCACGTCGCCCTCGACGTTGACACCGACCATCGCCTGCCGGCGGAAGCCCACGGTGAGCGGGTCCGTGACGGCGACGATCTGCATCACGCCCTGGTCGAGCAGCTTCTGGACGCGCTGGCGCACGGCCGCCTCGGACAGGCCGACGGCCTTGCCGATCGCGGCGTACGGCCTGCGGCCGTCCTCCTGGAGCTGTTCGATGATGGCGAGGGAGACGGCGTCCAACTGGGGTCCGCCGTTCCTGGACTCGCGGGAGTCCTTCGGGTCTGCGCTTCGACTGGCCACGCCTTCACTGTGCACGAGGTATCGACAGTTTTGCAAGGCGGGATCGATGAAATTCGTTGTCTAGGTGCTCTGAGTGTGCGGATTTCGCAATGCGGAGGGCGCCGGGGGTGTTGAAAACGTCGGCTCTGCGTCTAGGGTGGGTGTCTCAGTGTTTGGACATCGGCACAGTCCGAGCAGAGAGACCCGAAGTAGACACCGAACTTGGAGGGCCGGCAGTGAGCACCGAGCTGGGACGGCTGCGCAAGCTCCGCAACTACGTCGACGGTGAGTTCCGGGACGCCGCCGACGGACGGACCACCGAGGTGGTCAACCCCGCAACGGGCGAGGCGTACGCGACCGCCCCCCTGTCCGGGCAGGCGGACGTGGACGCCGCCATGGCGGCCGCCGCCGCGGCCTTCCCGGCCTGGCGCGACACCACCCCGGCCGAGCGGCAGAAGGCCCTCCTCAAGATCGCGGACGCGTTCGAGGAGCGGGCCGAGGAACTGATCGCCGCGGAGGTGGAGAACACGGGCAAGCCCATCGGGCTGACCCGCTCCGAGGAGATCCCGCCGATGGTCGACCAGATCCGCTTCTTCGCGGGCGCGGCCCGGATGCTGGAGGGCCGCTCGGCCGGCGAGTACATGGAGGGCCTGACCTCCATGATCCGCCGCGAGCCGATCGGCGTCTGCGCGCAGGTCGCGCCGTGGAACTACCCGATGATGATGGCCGTGTGGAAGTTCGCCCCGGCGCTCGCCGCGGGCAACACGGTCGTCCTCAAGCCCTCGGACACCACCCCCGCCTCCACGGTCCTGATGGCCGACATCATCGGCTCGATCGTGCCCAAGGGCGTCTTCAACGTCGTCTGCGGCGACCGCGACACCGGCCGCCTGATGGTCGAGCACGAGACCCCGGCGATGGCGTCCATCACCGGCTCCGTGCGGGCCGGCATGTCGGTCGCCGAGTCCGCCTCCAAGGACCTCAAGCGGGTCCACCTGGAGCTGGGCGGCAAGGCGCCGGTCGTGGTCTTCGAGGACACCGACATCCCCAAGGCCGTCGCGGGCATCTCGGAGGCCGGCTACTTCAACGCCGGCCAGGACTGCACCGCGGCCACCCGTGTGCTGGTCCACGAGTCGATCCACGACGAGTTCGTGAGCGCCCTCGCCAAGGCCGCCTCCGAGATCAAGACCGGGCAGCCCGACGACGAGGACGTCCTCTACGGCCCCCTCAACAACCCGAACCAGCTCAAGCAGGTCGCCGGGTTCGTCGAGCGCCTGCCGGCCCACGCCAAGGTCGAGGCCGGCGGCCACCAGGTCGGCGACAAGGGCTACTTCTACGCCCCGACCGTCGTCTCGGGCCTCAAGCAGGACGACGAGATCATCCAGAAGGAGGTCTTCGGCCCGGTCATCACCGTCCAGTCCTTCCGCGACGAGGACCAGGCCGTGGAGTGGGCCAACGGCGTCGAGTACGCGCTGGCCTCCTCCGTGTGGACCAAGGACCACGGCCGCGCCATGCGGATGTCCAAGAAGCTCGACTTCGGCTGTGTGTGGATCAACACCCACATCCCGCTGGTCGCCGAGATGCCCCACGGCGGCTTCAAGAAGTCCGGCTACGGCAAGGACCTGTCGGGCTACGGCTTCGAGGACTACACGCGGATCAAGCACGTGATGACGTCGCTGGACGCGTGACGGACCCCGCTCGCGCGCGGCCCCGGACGGGATCTCCCGTCCGGGGCCGCGGTGCGTGAACCGTGAACTCCCGCCGCTCGACAGGGTGTCGGGCCTGGACCACGCCGCTCGACGCAGCGTCGATTGTCCGTCCGGCGGCCGGCGCGGCAAGCTGCGGCCATGCCCCTCCTTCCGAAGACGCCCTCGCTCTCCCGCCGGAACCTGCTGCTCGGCCTGGGCGGCTCCGCGCTCTCCGTCGCGCTGGCCGGCTGCGGCGTCCCGGCCGCGTACGTCGCGCCGGGCGACCGTGGAGCGGCCGACCGCTCCGCCTCCGAACGACGGCTCACCTGGGCGAACTGGCCGCTCTACATCGACACGGACGACGAGCACCCGAGCCGGCGGCCCACGCTGGAGGGGTTCGAGAAGCGGACCGGCATCTCCGTCGACTACATCGAGGAGATCAACGACAACGACGAGTTCTTCGGCAAGATCAGCCCGTCCCTGATGAACCACCAGCCCACCGACCGCGACCTGATCGTCATCAGCGACTGGATGTGCGGCCGGTTCGTCCGGCTCGGCTGGGTGCAGGAGATGGACCGCTCCCGGCAGCCGAACGTCGCGAAGTACCTGGACCCGCTGCTGCGTTCGCCCGCCTTCGACCCGGGCCGGAAGTTCACCGTGCCGTGGCAGTCGGGCATCACCGGCATCGCGTACAACCGCCGCAGGCTCGGCAGGGAGATCCACCACGTGTCCGACCTGTGGGCCGACGACCTGAAGGGCCGGGTCACCCTGCTCTCCGGGCTCGACGAGGCGTTCGCGCTGCTGATGCTCGGCAACGGCGTGGACATCACCGGCTGGACGGCGGACGACTTCCACACGGTCTGCGACCAGGTCGAGAAGCAGGTGGGCAGGGGCCAGATCCGCCGCTTCACCGGCAACGACTACATCAAGGACCTGTCCAGCGGCGACGTCCTGGCCTGTCAGGCCTACTCCGGCGACGTGATCCAGCTCCAGGCGGACGACCCGGACATCGAGTTCGTCGTCCCCGAGGAGGGCGCCGAACTCTGGGCCGAGTCCCTCATGATCCCCGACCTGGCCGGACACAAGGCCAACGCCGAGCGGCTGATCGACCACTACTACCAGCCCGAGGTCGCCGCCGAACTCGCCGCCTGGGTCAACTACGTCTGTCCCGTCCCCGCCGCGCGGGACGTGCTCGCCTCCAGCGACGACGAGGAGACCGCCGCCCTGGCCGAGGACCCGCTGATCTTCCCGGACGCGGCGATGAGGCAGCGGCTGGCGATCGCCAAGGACATCCCGTCGGACCGGCGTGCGGAGTTCGCGAAGCGGTGGAACGGGATCGTGGGGGTGTAGCAGACTGACCCGCGTGAGTAATTCATCGCGTGAGGAAATGGTCGGTGGCGCGGTCACGCTGGGGCTGCTCGCCGCCTGGGCGCTGCACGACGCCGAGGAACTGGCGGCCATGCCCGGCTGGTGGCGGCGCAACCTGCCCGCGCTGCGCGAGCGGTACCCGGCCGTGCCGGAGGCGGTGTGGCGGCGGGTCGGGTCGGTGGAGCCGCGGGAGTTCGCGGCCGCGGTGGGGGTGATGGCCGTGATCGTGACCGCCGCGTCCGCCGCGGGACACGCGACCGGCGGCAGGTCCGCCGCCTACCAGACCGCGCTCAACGCCTTCGGCCTGCACGGCCTGGTCCACCTCGCGCAGGCGGGACTCGCCCGCGGCTACACGCCCGGCTCGGCGACCTCGCCCCTGCTCGTCGTCCCGTTCACCCTCTGGGCCCGCCGGAGGCTGCGCCGCGCCGGCGTGCTGCGCACCACGCGCCCGCGCGACCTCGCCCTGGGGCTCGGCCTGGCGGGCGCGGCGACCGTGGTGTCGCACACGGTGGCGCGGCGGGTGACGGGGGCCTGAAGCGGCTGACGGGTTCAGCCGAGCGCCGCCGCCGCGATCCCGTCGAGGACCGGGTTGGCCTCCGCGCTCTTGGCGTCCGTGGACGCGATCGACGCGACGAGGGTGAGGGTGAGGTCGCGGGTGCCGCATGTCGGGGTCTGCCTCTACGGGCGCCGGGCCGCGCGCAGGCCGTGCAGGACGTCGACGCGGTTGGTCGTGATCGAGTCGACTCCCACGGCCAGCAGGCGGCGCATGGAGCGGCGGGTGTCGGGCGTCCAGACCGACAGGAGGAGGCCGTCGCCGTGGACGCGGTCGGCCAGCGCCCGGTCCACCAGTCCGAAGCGGTAGTTGAGCCACCGCGGCCGCACCGCCGCCAGCAGCGCGGGGCGGGGCGGCGCGGCCGTCGTCCAGGTCAGGGCGATCTCGGCAGCGGGGTCGACGGCGCGCACGGCGAGCATGGCGACGGCACCCGCCGTGTAGTACACGCGGTCCGCCGCCCCGCAGGCGCGGACCACGTCCACGATGCGCCGTACCGCCCGCTCGCCCGGCCCCCCGGGCAGGTCGAGCATCAGCCGGCTGCCCTCCGTCGCGGCCAGCGCCTCCGCGAGCGTCGGCACCCCGCCGGCCGTCAGCCCGCGGACCTCTTCCGCCGACAGCGAGCGCAGCGGCCGGTCGTGCTCCCACAGCCGTTTCAGGGTCTCGTCGTGCAGCAGCACGGGCACGCCGTCCCGTGTGAGGCGTACGTCGGTCTCGACCGCGTCGGCGCCGCGGTCGAGGGCGGAGCGCAGCGAGCCGATGGTGTTCTCGCGGTACCGGTACGGGTCGCCGCGGTGGGCCACGGCGGTCGTGTCGCGCGGGGTGCTCATGGTGGGGGCAACTCTCAGGAGGCGAGCCAGGTGGCGGTGTACGTGTCGATCTCGTCCCTGATCCTCGCCTTGCCCGGCGCGTCCAGGAAGGACGCCTCGACGCCGTTCTTGGCCAGGTCGGCGAGGCCCCGCTCGTCGAGGCCGAGGAGGCGGGCGGCGACCGCGTACTCGTTGTTGAGGTCCGTGCCGAACATCGGCGGGTCGTCGGAGTTGATCGTCACCAGGACACCGGCGCGCGTGAACTCCTTGATCGGGTGCTCGTCCAGGGTGCGCACCGCGCGCGTGGCGATGTTCGAGGTCGGGCACACCTCGAGCGGGATCCGGTGTTCGGCGAGGTGCGCCAGCAGCTTCGGGTCCTGGGCGGAGCTGGTGCCGTGCCCGATGCGTTCGGCGCTCAGGTCGGTGAGCGCGTCCCACACCGTCTGCGGGCCGGTCGTCTCGCCCGCGTGCGGCACCGAGTGCAGGCCCGCGGCGATCGCGCGGTCGAAGTACGGCTTGAACTGCGGCCGGGGCACGCCGATCTCGGGTCCGCCGAGCCCGAAGGAGACCAGCCCCTCGGGGCGCACCCGGTCGTCGGTGGCGAGCCGCGCCGTCTCCTCGGCCGACTCCAGGCCGGCCTCGCCGGGGATGTCGAAGCACCAGCGCAGCACGGTCCCGAACTCCGCCTCCGCCGCCTTGCGGGCGTCCTCGATCGCGTCCATGAACGCGCGCTCGTCGATACCGCGCCGGGTGGAGGAGAAGGGGGTCAGGGTCAGCTCGGCGTAGCGCACCTGCTGCCGGGCCATGTCCCGGGCCACCTCGTACGTCAGCAGCCGCACGTCCTCGGGGGTGCGGATCAGGTCGACGACGGACAGGTACACCTGGATGAAGTGCGCGAAGTCCGTGAACGTGAAGTAGTCGGCCAGGGCCTCGGGGTCGGTGGGCACCTTGGAGTCGGGGTGGCGGGCGGCCAGCTCCGAGACGATGCGCGGGGAGGCGGATCCGACGTGATGGACGTGCAGTTCGGCCTTGGGCAGCCCGGCGATGAAGGCGTGCAGGTCGCGCGGGACGTCGGGGTCGACGAGGTGCTCGGTCAAGGGTTCCTCCCCGGAACGGCGTCCCGGTGCCGCCCGTGTGCGGGCGTGTCACGTGGGACGCGGTGATCGGCTGATCGGTGACTCCGGATCATCGTAGGCCGGGGCCGTGCGGGCCGGGGGCGGGCCGTAGCATGACGGGACGTTCGAACAGAGGGGATCCCGCGCATGTCCGACGACGCGCAGCCGCCGCGAGACGACGCGCAGGCGTCGGGGGCCGGGGGGAACGACCCCGCCCCCCGGCCGGACTCGCCGGGTGCCGGTGGCGCCGGCGCCACCTGGGCCGCGCCGGCGGGCGGGGGAGTCGAGGGCACCGCGGACGCGGCCCCCGGAGTCGGCCTCGGCAAGCCGGACCGCCCGGCGGGCAGCGACGGCCGGAGCGACCGTGCGGGACAGGGCGCCGACGCGGGCCCCGGGACCGACCCGTGGGCGCCGCCGGCGGAGGACGCCGCGGCCGCGCCCGGTGGTCCCGGAGACACCCTCGCGTCGAACGGACCGGGGCCGTGGTCCGCCCCGTCCGTTCACGACCAGCAGACGGTCACGTCCATGCCGGCCACGGGCGTGCAGCCCCCGCCGTGGGTGAATCCCGGGGGCGCGGCACCGGCGGACGGGGCGACGGGTCCGTTCGCGGCGCCGGGTACGGCGGCCTCTCCGAGCGGCGCCGGCCCCTTCGCGCCGGGTGCGACGCCTTCTGCCGGTGACGGCAATCCGTTCGCGGCGCCGGGTGTGGTGGCTCCTGCGAGCGGCACCGGCCCCTTCGGGGCGCCGGGTGCGACGCCTCCAGCCGGTGGCGCCGATCCGTTCGCGCCGCCCGGGGTGGCGGCGCCGACGAGTGGTCCTTTCGCGGCTCCGCTCCCGGCACCGCCGTACCCCGGTCAGGACCAGGCCGTTCCTCCGCCGCCCATCGCCCCCGACGGCCCCGGTCAGGTCCCCTACGGCTATCCCGGCGGCTATGGACACCCCGGCCAGGGCGGTTACGCCGGTCCCCAGTCGCAGGGTTACTACGGCTGGCCCGGCATGGGGCCGATGCCGAGCAACGGGATGGGCACGGCCGGTCTGGTGCTGGGCATCGTCGCGGCGGTCGTCTTCTGCCTGTGGCCGGCCGCGATCGTCCTGGGCGTCCTGGGCGTCGTCTTCGGCGCGCTCGGGCGTGGCAAGGCGCGCTCGGGCGAGGCCACCAACCCGGGGCAGGCCCTGGCGGGCATCATCTGCGGGACCGTGGGCATCGTGCTCGGCATCGGCTTCGGCGTCCTGGTGATCGTCACCTAGCGGTTGCCGCGTGTCGGCGGGCGGTGTGGATGCGGGCCGGGGGGTGGGTCGTGTGGCCCGGCGCCGCCGGGGTGCCTCCCCCCACTCTCGGCTTCGCTCGAGCGGGGGGGGGACCCCCACGGCCCACCCGTGCCGCCCCAGCGGCACGACTGTCCGCAGCTGGGGGTGCGCGTGCGAGCGTCGGCCGCGTCGGTCGGGCTGGCCCGGGTTGCCGCCTCGGCGGCACGACTGCCCGCAGCGGCGGCGGCCGGCAGTCGGCAGCTGAGCGGGGCGGCGGCACGACTGTCCGCAGCTGGGGGCTGCGCGTGCGAGCGTCGGCCGCGTCGGTCGGGCTGGCCCGGGTTGCCGCCTCGGCGGCACGACTGCCCGCAGCGGCGGCGGCCGGCAGTCGGCAGCTGAGCGGGGCGGCGGCACGACTGTCCGCAGCTGGGGGCTGCGCGTGCGAGCGTCGGCCGCGTCGGTCGGGCTGGCCCGGGTTGCCGCCCCAGCGGCACGACTGCCCGCAGCGGCGGCGGCCGGCAGTCGGCAGCTGAGCGGGGCGGCGGCACGACTGTCCGCAGCTGGGGGTGCGCGTGCGAGCGTCAGCCGCGTCGGTCGGCTGGCCCGCGTAGCTGCCCCAGCTGCACGACTGCCCGCGGTTGGGTGCTGTGAGCGCGAGCGTCAGCCGCATCGGTCGTCACGCCCGTGTTGCCGCCTCGGCGGCCAGCCTGTCCGCGGCTGGGCGGATCGCGGCCGTCGTCACGCTGTCCGTAGGTGTTCCCGCGCGGTCATCAGGGCGAAGCCCAGTAGATTCGTGCCGCGCCACCGCGCGGGGTCCGTCGCCGCCTCGTCGTCCGCCGTCAGGCCGATGCCCCACACCCGGTCCATCGGGCTCGCCTCCACCAGCACGCGGTCGCCGGTGTTCAGCAGAAAAGCGCGCAGCGCGGGGTCCGAGGCGAACTTGTGGACGCTGCCCTCGACGACGATCCGGAACCGCTCCCGCTCCCACACCGCCTCGTCGAAACCGCGCACGAGCCGGCCCGCCTTCTTCGCCTCCGCCGGATGCCCCGCGGCCAGTACCCGCCGCTCCGCCTCCGCATCCTCGAAGAGCCGCGCCTTTTCCGCCATCATCCAGTGCTCGGCGGTCGCGTACTCCACCCCCGCCACCGTGAAGGGCGACGGCCACCACTGGCTCAGGCAGCTCGGCCCGATCCGGCCGTCCGGCAGCGGCCGGTGCCCCCAGAAACAGAGGTACTTGATCCGCGCCCCCGCGCGGACCTCCCTGAGCAGCGCTTCCCTGCTGTCGATCATCTCCGCCGCCCCCGTGGTCCTCTCCATGCACGCGAGTCTGACACGCGCCACTGACACTCCGTCCGTCCTTTTCCGTGGCGACTCGACACCTGGTCGACAGATTCCGTCGCGTAACCAAATGGCAACAACGGAATCACTTGTTGGTGGCCTGGTGCTCTGCCAGGATCGGCACTCACATCGAGCCTGAGCCACGCCGGCCCCGTCACGGGGACTCCCGCCACGGGCCTTCCCGTCGCGGAGACCGATCGCGGGGACATCGAGGAGAGCCGACATGCACAACCCGGGCAATACCACCCCGGACCGATTCCCGGCCCAGCAGCGCTTTTCGGACGGCGCGCAGTACATCGCGGGCCGCCTCACGAAGGGCACCTCCGGCCGCACGCACACGGTCGTCGACCCGGCGACCGGCGAGGACGTCCTCACCTACGAGCTCGCCGGCGCGGACGACGTCGACGCGGCCGTCGCGGCCGCGCGGGCGGCGTTCCCCGGCTGGGCCGGCGCCACCCCCGGCGAGCGCTCCGACGCGCTGCACCGGTTCGCCGCCGTCCTCGCCGACCGCGCCGAGGACTTCGCGCGCGCCGAGTCCCTGCAGTGCGGCAAGCCGCTGAAGCTGACCCGCGAGTTCGACGTGCCGGGCACGGTCGACAACGCGGCCTTCTTCGCCGGTGCCGCCCGGCACCTCCAGGGCCAGTCGGCGGGGGAGTACTCCGGCGACCACACCTCGTACGTCCGCCGCGAGCCCATCGGCGTCGTCGGGTCCATCGCGCCCTGGAACTACCCCCTCCAGATGGCCGCCTGGAAGATCCTCCCGGCGATCGCCGCGGGCAACACCGTCGTGCTGAAGCCCGCCGAGATCACCCCGCTCACCTCCCTGATGTTCGCCCAGGCCGCGACCGAGGCCGGCCTCCCCGACGGCGTGATCAACATCGTCACCGGCACCGGGCAGGAGGCCGGGGAGCACCTCGTCGGCCACCCCGACGTCGCCATGACCTCCTTCACCGGGTCCACCGCCGTCGGCAAGCGCGTCGCCGAGGTCGCCACCGCCACCGTCAAGCGCCTCCACCTGGAGCTCGGCGGCAAGGCACCCTTCCTCGTCTTCGACGACGCCGACCTCGACGCCGCCGTCAACGGCGCGGTCGCGGGCGCGCTCATCAACACCGGCCAGGACTGCACGGCCGCCACGCGCGCGTACGTGCAACGGCCGCTGTACGACGCCTTCGTGGAGAAGACCGCCGCCCTCATGGACACCGTCCGGGTCGGCGACCCCTTCGCGCCGGGCACCGATCTCGGCCCGCTGGTCAGCCACGTCCAGCGGGACCGCGTCGCCGGCTTCGTCGACCGGGCACGTTCCTACGCGCGCGTGGTGTGCGGCGGCGAGGCCCCGCAGGGTGATCTCAAGGAAGGCGCGTACTACCGGCCCACGCTCATCGCCGACGCCGCGCAGGACAGCGAGGCCGTCCAGTCCGAGATCTTCGGGCCGGTCCTGGTCGTCCTGCCCTTCGACACCGACGACGAGGGCATCCGGCTGGCCAACGACACGCCGTACGGGCTCGCCGCCTCCGCCTGGAGCCGGGACGTGTACCGCGCGAACCGCGCCACCCGCGAGATCAAGGCGGGCTGCGTGTGGGTCAACGACCACATCCCGATCATCAGCGAGATGCCCCACGGCGGGTACAAGGCGTCCGGCTTCGGCAAGGACATGTCCGCCTACTCCTTCGAGGAGTACACACAGGTCAAGCACGTCATGTTCGACAACACCGCGGTGGTCCGCAAGGACTGGCACCGCACTGTCTTCGGGGACCGATAGCCATCACGCCAGGCCGCCGACCACGGCCGGCCCACCCGAAAGGGCGATCACGCGCATGGAGCAGTACGAGCCCGACCGCCTGACCCCGGCCCGAGCGGCCGCCATGCGGCGCAGTTTCACCAACGGCAGGGCCGCCCTCACCCGCCGCTCGCTGCTGCGCGCCTCCGCGAGCGGCGCGCTCGCGGTCGGCGGCCTCGGGGCGCTGAGCGCCTGCGGCATCCCCGCGGCCGGCAAGACCGAGGGCGGCGTGTCCTCCGAGGACCGGTCGACGGAGGAGAAGGAGATCTCCTTCTCCAACTGGACCGAGTACATGGACGTCGACGACAGCGGCAACCGGCACCCGACGCTGGACGCGTTCACCCGGCGGACCGGAATCAAGGTCAAGTACACCGAGGACATCAACGACAACAACGAGTTCTTCGGCAAGATCCAGCCGCAGCTCGCCGCGGGCCAGGAGACCGGCCGGGACATCATCGTGCTCACCGACTGGCTGGCCGCGCGGATGATCCGCCTCGGGTGGGTCCAGAAGCTGGACCCGTCCCACCTGCCGCACGCCTTCGCCAACCTGTCCCCGCAGTTCCGTGACCCGGACTGGGACCCGGGCCGCGCCTACTCGTACCCGTGGCAGGGCATCTCGACCGTCATCGCCTACAACAGGAAGGCACTGGACGGCATCGAGGTCAGGTCGGTCTCCGACCTGCTCGACAATCCGAAGCTCAAGGGCCGCGTCGGTTTCCTCACCGAGATGCGCGACTCCGTCGGCATGATGCTGCTCGACATGGGCAAGGACCCGGCCCGCTTCACCGACGACGACTACGACGCGGCGATCGCCCGTCTCCAGAAGGGCGTCGACAGCGGCCAGATACGCCGCTTCACCGGCAACGACTACACGTCCGACCTCACCAAGGGCGACTTCGCGGCCTGCCTGGCCTGGGCCGGTGACGTCGTCCAGCTCAAGGCGGACAGCCCGGACGTCGACTTCCTCATCCCGGACAGCGGCTACATCACCTCGAGCGACGTCATGCTGGTCCCCAACAAGGCCCGGCACAAGACCAACGCGGAACGGCTCATCGACTACTACTACGAGCCGGGCCCGGCCGCACAGCTCGCCGCCTACATCAACTACGTCTGTCCCGTCGAAGGCGTGCGGGACGAGCTTGCGAAGATCGACGAGGACGCGGCGAACAACCCGCTGATCATTCCCGACAAGGCCATGCAGGCCAAGTCCCATGCCTTCCGCTCGCTGAGCGCGAAGGAAGAGACGGCCTACGAAGAAAAGTTCGCGAAGCTCACTGGGGCGTGACGACGATGAAGACGACGACAGACGCGACGGACCGCGGCGGCGACGTCCGCCTCTCCGGCATCAGCAAGACCTACGGCTCCTTCACCGCCGTGCACCCGCTCGACTTGACCGTGCCGCAGGGCTCCTTCTTCGCCCTGCTCGGCGCCTCCGGCTGCGGCAAGACCACGACCCTGCGCATGATCGCCGGACTGGAGGAGCCCAGCAGCGGCACCGTCCACCTCGGCGACCAGGACGTGACCGCGCTCCCGCCGTACAAACGGCCGGTCAACACGGTCTTCCAGTCCTACGCCCTCTTCCCGCACCTCGACATCTTCGAGAACGTCGCCTTCGGCCTGCGCCGGCGCGGCATCAAGAGCGTGAAGAAGCAGGTCGAGGAGATGCTCGACCTCGTCCAGCTCGGCGAGCAGGCCCGCAAGAAGCCGCACCAGCTCTCCGGCGGCCAGCAGCAGCGCGTCGCGGTCGCCCGCGCCCTGATCAACCACCCCAAGGTGCTGCTGCTCGACGAGCCGCTCGGCGCCCTCGACCTCAAGCTGCGCCGCCAGATGCAGCTGGAGCTCAAGCGCATCCAGACCGAGGTCGGCATCACGTTCGTGCACGTCACGCACGACCAGGAGGAGGCCATGACGATGGCCGACCAGGTCGCCGTGATGAACGGGGGCCGTGTCGAGCAACTGGGCGCCCCCGCCGAGCTGTACGAGAACCCGCGGACCACCTTCGTCGCCAACTTCCTCGGCACCTCCAACCTCATCGAGGCCGAGGTCGTCTCCACGAGCGGCGACGACCTCGTGGTGAAGGCGGCCGGCGACAAGCTGGCCCTGCCCGGCGCCCGGTGTTCCGCACCGGCCCAGGCGGGCGGCAAGGTACTGGTCGGCGTGCGCCCGGAGAAGATCAGCCTCACGCACGCGGACGACGCCGGCTCCGTCCCCGAGGGCCGCAACCGCATCACCGGAAAGATCAGCAACGCCAGCTTCATCGGCGTCTCCACGCAGTACGTGGTCGACTGCGCCGCCTGCCCCGAGTTCGAGGTGTACGTCCAGAACATCGACCGCGACGCCCGGCTCGCCCCCGGTGCCGACGTCGTCCTGCACTGGAACCCGGCGCACACCTTCGGCCTGGACGCCTCCCAGGACATCGACGCGGGAGTCGCCGAGGGGGAGGCCGCCTGATGTCCACCACCCTCACCGAGGCGCCGCCGCCGCTGACCCCGTCGGCGCCCGAGAAGAAGCCCCCGCGCAAACGCGGCCGCTGGACGCCGTACTGGCTGCTGCTCCCCGGCATCCTGTGGCTGATCGTCTTCTTCGCCGCGCCGATGATCTACCAGGCCTCCACGTCCGTGCAGACGGGCTCGCTGGAGGAGGGCTACAAGGTCACCTGGCACTTCGCCACCTACTGGGACGCGCTGTCCGAGTACTGGCCGCAGTTCCTGCGCTCGGTCGCCTACGCGGCCTCGGCGACCGTGCTGTGCCTGCTGCTCGGCTATCCGCTCGCCTACCTGATCGCGTTCCGGGCGGGCCGCTGGCGAAACCTGATCATGATCCTGGTGATCGCGCCGTTCTTCACCAGCTTCCTGATCCGCACCCTGGCCTGGAAGACCATCCTCGCGGACGGCGGACCCGTCGTCGGCGCCCTGAACACCCTGCACGTCCTGGACGTCACCAGCTGGCTCGGCTGGACGGCCGGCGACCGCGTGCTGGCCACCCCGCTCGCGGTGGTCTGCGGTCTGACGTACAACTTCCTGCCGTTCATGATCCTTCCGCTGTACACGTCGCTGGAGCGGATCGACGGCCGGCTGCACGAGGCGGCGGGCGACCTGTACGCGAAGCCCTCCACGGTGTTCCGCAAGGTCACCTTCCCGCTGTCGATGCCGGGCGTGGTCTCCGGCACGCTGCTGACCTTCATCCCGGCGACCGGTGACTACGTCAACGCCTCCCTGCTGGGCTCGGCCGACACCGGAATGATCGGCAACGTGATCCAGTCCCAGTTCCTGCGGGTGCTGGACTATCCGACGGCCGCGGCCCTGTCCTTCATTCTCATGGCCGCCATTCTCGCCATGGTCACCGTCTACATCCGCAAGTCCGGCACGGAGGATCTGGTTTAAATGGCCTTCGTCAACTGGTTCAAGCGCAATCTGGTCGTGCTCGCCGGACTGCTGACGCTCGCTTATCTTCTGCTGCCCAACGTCATTGTCACGGTGTTCTCGTTCAACAAGCCGAACGGGCGCTTCAACTACGAGTGGCAGCAGTTCTCCACGGACGCCTGGAAGGACCCGTGCGGGGTCGCCGGGCTGTGCGGCTCGCTGTCGCTCAGCCTCCAGATCGCCTTCTGGGCGACGCTCGGCGCCACCGCCCTCGGCACGGCGATCGCCTTCGCGCTGGTCCGCTACCGCTTCCGGGCGCGCGGCGCGATCAACTCGCTGATCTTCCTGCCGATGGCGATGCCCGAGGTCGTGATGGCCGCGTCCCTGCTCACCCTGTTCCTCAACATGGGGGCCCGGCTGGGCTTCTGGACGATCCTCATCGCCCACATCATGTTCTGCCTCAGCTTCGTGGTGACGGCCGTCAAGGCGCGCGTGATGTCGATGGACCCGCGGCTGGAGCAGGCCGCGCAGGACCTGTACGCCGGTCCCTTCCAGACCTTCGTCCGGGTCACCCTGCCCATCGCGGCCCCCGGAATCGCCGCCGGCGCCCTGCTCGCTTTCGCGCTCTCCTTCGACGATTTCATCATCACCAATTTCAACGCGGGTTCCACCGTCACCTTCCCCATGTTCGTGTGGGGATCGGCCCAGCGCGGAACGCCCGTTCAGATCAACGTCGTCGGTACGGCCATGTTCGTCGTCGCCGTACTGTTCGTCCTGGCCTCCATGGCCATCGGCAACCGCCGGAACCGCCGTAAGGCGTAATGCACCGCGCAATGCATTCGTAGGGAGTTGAAATCATGGCCCCGAGCGCCATGAGCCGCACCAACTGGACGACATCGCTCTCCGACGCCCAGCCGGTCCCGTACTGGCTTGACGACCCCGGCCGCCCCCGCCCCGAGCCCGCCCTCACCGGCCCGGAGACCTGCGACCTGCTGGTCGTCGGCGGCGGGTACAGCGGACTGTGGACCGCGCTGATCGCCAAGGAGCGCGACCCGCAGCGGGACGTGGTGCTGCTGGAGGGCCGCGAGGTGGGCTGGGCCGCCTCGGGCCGCAACGGCGGCTTCTGCGCGGCCTCCCTCACGCACGGTCTGTCCAACGGCCTCACCCGCTGGCCCGACGAGATCCACAAGCTGGAGGAGCTGGGCGCCCGCAACCTCGACGCGATCGAGGCCGCGGTGGCCCGGCACTCCCTCGACTGCGACTTCGAGCGCACCGGCGAGATCGACGTCGCGACCGAGGAGTACCAGGCCCGCGAACTGTCGGACTGGTACGAGGAGATCCGGTCGAAGGGCCTCGCCGACGGTGTCGAGTACCTGGACGCCGAGGCCGTACGGGAGCAGGTCGACTCGCCCACCTTCCGGGCGGGCCTGTACGACCGCCGGGGCGTGGCCATGGTCAACCCCGCCAAGCTCGCCTGGGGCCTCAAGCGGGCCTGCCTCGACCTCGGCGTCCGCGTCTACGAGCACACCCCGGCGCTCACCCTGCGGCCCTACGGTGCCGGCATGGCCGTGCGCACGCCGTACGGCGGTGTCCGCGCCCGCACGGTCGCGCTCGGCACCAACATCTTCCCGAACCTGGTCAGGCGGGTGCGCTCCTACACCGTCCCCGTCTACGACTACGCCCTGATGACCGAACCGCTCACCGACTCCCAGCTGGACTCGATCGGCTGGAAGAACCGGCAGGGCCTCGGGGACAGCGCCAACCAGTTCCACTACTTCCGGCTGTCCGCCGACAACCGGATCCTGTGGGGCGGCTACGACGCGGTCTATCCGTACGGCGGCCGGGTGCGCGCCGAGTACGACGACCGCCCGGAGACGTACGCCAAGCTCGCCGGGCACTTCTTCACCTGCTTCCCGCAGCTGGAGGGCGTCCGCTTCACGCACGCCTGGGGCGGCGCCATCGACACCTGTTCGCGCTTCTCGGCGTTCTTCGGCACCGCGCACCGGGGCAAGGTCGCCTACGCGGCCGGGTACACCGGCCTCGGTGTGGGCGCGACCCGGTTCGGCGCCGAGGTGATGCTCGACCTGCTGGCCGGGGAGCGCACCGAGCGCACCGAACTGGAGATGGTCCGCAGGAAGCCGCTGCCGTTCCCGCCGGAGCCCTTCGCCTGGACGGGCATCGCGCTCACCAAGTGGTCGCTGGCCCGCGCGGACGCGCACGACGGCCGGCGCAACCTGTGGCTGCGGACCATGGACAAGTTCGGGCTGGGCTTCGACAGCTGACCCGGCCGGACGCGGGGGTGTGACGCGGTTCACCCCAACGAGTCGCGGCAACCCGCGTAATGCCTGCCCCGAGACCTCCCTCTCTCCCGTGACGCACCCCGCGTCCACGAGAGAGAGGGAGGTCTTCCCATGCCTGGTGCGAAGACGGCGGTCGCGTGGCTGGCATCCGTCGCACCGGATCCCGAGAGCTGCCGGCGGGAGTGGGAGCACAACCCCCGGGGGGTCGTGCTGCTGCCCGCCGGCAAGGCCTGGGACGTGCTCATCCTGCCGAGCCGGCTCGGCTATCCGACCCTCGACGTGCTGTCGCGCGTCCTGGACCGACCCGGCCCCGTGCTCGTCGACTTCGGCGACGCCCGCACGGGCTTCCTGGTGCCGCCCGGTACCGCCGCCCGCTGGCTGGGCACCGGGATCCGGACGGCCGGAAACGGCACCTGGATCGTCGTGCCGTACCCGGGGCGGCCGTCGGCCTCCGGCGTCCGCTGGCTGATCCCGCCCGACGGATCCGGCACCCTCACCGACCCCGCGCTCCTCGAACTGGCGATGCACGAGGCGGCGGCGGCTCTCGCGGCGGGGGAGGAGGAGCGGTGAGCCGCGCGAGGGGTTGACAACCGAATTGGTCTGGACCAAGTTGGGCGCGCTCCACCCTCCCCATCTCCCCCCTGTCCGGAGGCACTTGTGGAACGCTCCAGACCTCTCGCCCGACGACCCCTCGTCACGCTGCTCACCGCCACGGCTCTCGCCGTGTCCGGCATGACCGCGCTCTCGTCGGCCGCCCGTGCGGCCGACGCGGACCTCGCGAGGAACGGCGGCTTCGAAACCGGTCTCGACGGCTGGACCTGCACGGCGGGCACGACCGTGACCTCACCCGTGCACGGCGGCACCGCCGCGCTGAAGGCCACCCCGGCCGGCGCCGACAACGCCCGCTGCGCGCAGACGGTGACCGTGAAGCCCGACTCCGCGTACACGCTGTCGGGGTACGTCCGCGGCACGTACGTCTACCTCGGCGCGAGCGGCACCGGCACCACCGACGTCTCCACCTGGGCCCAGTCCGCCCCCGACTGGCAGCGCCTGACGACCACCTTCCACACCGGCCCGACCACGACCAAGGTCACCGTCTACACCCACGGCTGGTACGGCACCGGCGCCTACCACGCCGACGACATCTCCCTGACCGGGCCCGGCGGCGAGACGGGTCAGCTCCCGGCGGTCCCCGCCGGTCTGACGGCCGGCTCCGTCACCTCCTCCAGCGTCGCCCTGTCATGGTCACCCGTCCCGGGCGCGACGAGCTACGCCGTCTACCGCGACGGCGCCAGGGTCCGCACGGTCACCGGCACCTCCGCCACCGTGACCGGCCTGACCCCGTCGACGGCGTACGCCTTCCAGGTCGCGGCGGTCAACGACGCCGGTGAGTCCGCACGGTCCGCGACGGTCACCGCCACCACCGCCCAGGGCTCGGCCGGCGGCGGCTCCGGCCTCCCGGCCCACGCCCTGGTCGGCTACCTCCACGCGAGCTTCGCCAACGGCTCCGGCTACACCCGCATGGCCGACGTGCCCGACAGCTGGGACGTCATCGACCTGGCCTTCGGCGAGCCCACCTCGGTCACCTCCGGCGACATCCGCTTCACGCGCTGCCCGGTCACCGAATGCCCGAACGTGGAGAGCGACGCCGAGTTCAAGGCGGCGATCAAGGCCAAGCAGGCGGCCGGCAAGAAGGTGCTGATCTCCATCGGCGGCCAGAACGGCCAGGTGCAGCTGTCGACGACCGGGGCCCGCGACCTGTTCGTCTCCTCCGTCTCGAAGATCATCGACGAGTACGGCCTCGACGGCCTCGACATCGACTTCGAGGGCCACTCCCTCTCGCTGAACGCCGACGACACGGACTTCAGGAACCCCAGGACCCCGGTGATCGTCAACCTGATCTCGGCCCTGAAGACCCTGAAGGCCAAGTACGGCGACGGCTTCGTGCTGACCATGGCACCGGAGACCTTCTTCGTGCAGAACGGCTACCAGTTCTACGGCACCGGCAAGTGGGGCGGCCAGGACCCGCGCTGCGGCGCCTACCTCCCGGTCATCCACGCCCTGCGCGACGACCTGACCCTGCTGCACGTCCAGGACTACAACTCGGGCCCGGTCATGGGCCTCGACAACCAGTACCACTCCATGGGCGGCGCCGACTTCCACATCGCCATGACGGACATGCTGCTCACCGGCTTCCCGGTCGCGGGCGACGCGAACAACGTCTTCCCGCCGCTGCGCCCCGACCAGGTCGCCATCGGCATGCCCGCCTCCACCAACGCGGGCAACGGTCACGTCTCCCCGGCCGAGGTCACCAAGACCCTGAACTGCCTGACCAGGAAGACCGACTGCGGCTCGTACGCGACCCACGGGACCTGGCCGGGGCTGCGCGGCCTGATGACCTGGTCGGTCAACTGGGACCGGTACGCGAACTGGGAGTTCCAGAAGAACTTCGACGCGTACTTCGGCTGAGCGGCACCCACACACCCGTCAGCAGCACCGCCCCCAGGCACCAGCTGGCCACCACGTCCAACGGCCAGTGGTAGCCCCGGCGGACCAGCCCGTAGGAGACGCCGAGGACGAGGACGGCGCAGAGCGCGACGAGCAGGCGGCGGACGGCCGGCGCGCGCAGCAGCGGAAGGAGCAGCAGCGTCGCCGCGCCGTACGCGACGACCGCGGTGGCGGTGTGGCCGGAGGGGTAGTAGCCGACGGCCGGCGGCACCGCCGGGGTGCCGGGACGGTCGGTCCACTCCTTCAGCGGGGCGACCAGCGCCGGCACCAGGACCATCGCCGCGGCCCCGGCGAGCGGCGGCAGCCACCAGCGGTCCACACCTCTGGCGCGTTGGCACCACGCGACGCCGGCCAGCGCGACGGCGAGGACGGGCACCGCCACCTGCACGTTGCCGAGGTCGGACAGCACCTCGGAGAACCGGTCCGGATGGACGAGCGCCCGGCTCACCCGCTCGTCCAGCCCCACCAGCGGCCCGTCGGCGACGACCTGCCAGGTGATCAGCGCGAAGAGGAGGACGGGGGCCCCGAGCAGCAGCATGGGACACAGCTTGGCAAACGACACCGAAGGGCCGGCACAAGGGGGGGAGTGTGCCGGCCCTTCGGTGAACCACCGTCCCGGGTGCCCAGGAGGCGTCCTGAACGGAACGTCGCGCGCCCCGGGGGGTTTGGGGCGGGCGACCGTCCGATCGGTGAGGAGACCCGAAACCCTCGGGTTCCGGTTGTGTGCGCGAGGCACGACCAGGTCGAAGCTGGGGAGGCCCCGGCCTGAGCTCCGCCCACGGTCCCCCGTGGGCGGGGTGTATCTCTCATCTGCCTAGAACCTACGGCAGGGGCTGGGCTCAGGACAGAGGCATCCGCGTCCTGACATCCACCCCGCACACCTTCTTCACACGCTCTGCGGCTCGCCGCGTCAGGCGTGCGAACCGCAGCTCGGATGTGCGTACGGGCGGTCGCGCACGTGCTCGAACACAGGCGTGCGCGTGCCGGGTCAGACGCGGGCGAAGCCCTGCTCGATGATGTCGAGGCCCTCGTTCAGCAGGTCCTCGCCGATGACCAGCGGCGGCAGGAAGCGCAGCACGTTGCCGTAGGTGCCACAGGTCAGGACCAGCAGGCCCTCGGCGTGGCAGGCCTTGGCCAGCGCGGCGGTCGCCTCGGGGTTCGGCTCCTTGGTGGCGCGGTCCTTGACCAGCTCCACGGCGATCATCGCGCCGCGGCCCCGGACGTCGCCGATGATGTCGAACTTCTCGGCCATGGCGGTGAGGCGGCCCTTCATGACCTCCTCGATCCGCTTCGCCTTCGCGTTGAGGTCGAGCTCCTTCATCGTCTCGATGGCGCCGAGCGCACCCGCGCAGGCGACCGGGTTGCCGCCGTAGGTGCCGCCGAGGCCGCCGGCGTGGGCGGAGTCCATGATCTCGGCGCGGCCGGTGACGGCGGCCAGCGGCAGGCCGCCCGCGATGCCCTTGGCCGTGGTGATCAGGTCCGGGACGATGCCCTCGTCCTCGCACGCGAACCACTGGCCGGTGCGGCAGAAGCCGGACTGGATCTCGTCGGCGACGAAGACGATGCCGTTGTCGGCGGCGAACTGCCGGATCGCCGGCAGGAAGCCCTTGGCCGGCTCGATGAAGCCGCCCTCGCCGAGCACCGGCTCGATGATGATCGCGGCCACGTTCTCGGCGCCGACCTGCTTGGCGATCTGGTCGATGGCCTGGGCGGCGGCCTCCGGACCGGCGTTCTCCGGGCCGGTCGGCCAGCGGTAGCCGTAGGCGACCGGCACGCGGTACACCTCGGGCGCGAACGGGCCGAAGCCGTGCTTGTACGGCATGTTCTTCGCCGTCAGCGCCATGGTCAGGTTGGTGCGGCCGTGGTAGCCGTGGTCGAAGACGACGACCGCCTGGCGCTTGGTGTACGCGCGGGCGATCTTGACGGCGTTCTCGACGGCCTCGGCGCCGCTGTTGAACAGGGCCGACTTCTTGGCGTGGTCGCCCGGGGTCAGCTCGGCCAGCGCCTCGGCGACGGCGACGTAACCCTCGTACGGCGTGACCATGAAACAGGTGTGGGTGAAGTCGGCGAGCTGGGCGGACGCCTTGCGTACGACGGCCTCGGCGGAGGCGCCGACGGAGGTCACGGCGATGCCGGAGCCGAAGTCGATCAGGCTGTTGCCGTCGACGTCCTCGATGACGCCGCCACCGGCGCGCGTGACGAAGACGGGCAGCGTGGAGCCCACGCCCTGCGCGACCGCGGCGGTCCGGCGGGCCTGCAGCTCCTGCGACTTCGGGCCGGGAATGGCGGTGACGACGCGGCGCTCCTGCGGAAGTGCGGTCATGGGGGCTCCTGTGGATCTTTTCGGACGCTTGCCTTCTTTTCTCGCAGGCTAGGACCGGGAGCGGGGGGTGGGCATGCTCCATGTGGGCGTTGTCCGCGCCACCGGTTGTCCGCCGTGGACAGGTGGCCCGTACGGCGGCAAGTGGACACATCGAGGCGGACCCGGCCGCGTAAGCGGTGAACTCGCCCTGCCAGGGCGTTAGATTGGCTCGCTGATGGTGGACGGAGCGGCTGGTCAGGGGGCAAGGGCGATGGACAGCGACGGCATGCGGGACACGCGGGGTACGCACGCCAATCCTGTGCCGCGCCCGGCAGGGCCTCCCCAGGTGCCCGCGGTGCCGCCGCGGCCCGCCCGGCAGCCCGGGACACCCCCGGCACCGGCCGTGCCCCCGCTGCCGGACGGCTCGGCGTTCCTGACCTGGCTGCGCACCCCGCGCCCCGAGGCGCTGCCCGGCGTGTGGCGCTTCGGGCACCGGCCGAGGCCGGAGGAGGAGCCCGAGCGGATCCCGGCCCGGCAGCTGCTGAGCGGGGCGCTGATCGCCTTCCTCGTCGGCTGGCTGATCTGGTCACTGCTGTGGAACGGCTACCTCGGCGGCTGGTGGCTGCTGCCCCTTTACGCGATGATCCCGGACTCCTGGGCCGAACCGCACAGCTTCGGCGCGGTCGTGGCCGTCTACGCCTACTACGTCCTGGTCGCCGCGGTCATCATGGTCGGTGTCGGCCGGCTCGGCCGCTGGAACGAGATCTGGCGCCGCTACGGGCCGCCGGCCTGGCGCCGCACCGCCCCGGGCGCTGGCCCCCCGCCGGCCCCCGAGGAGGACCCCGCCGCCTGGCCCGCCCTGCGTGCCGCCGGTGCCGCCGACGCCGCCGAGCGGCTCGCCGCCGACGCCCGCTCCGGGCTGATGCGGGACGTCGACCACGCCCGCATCGCCCGCGCCTGGCAGGGCGTGATGCGCGGCCGGCACAGCCTCGCCACCTTCACGAGCGCGGTGCTCACCCACGGCGCCGGCGCCTGCCCGCACCCCTCCGGCGCCCGCGACCTGCCCTCCCGGCAGGCCCGGCACGACCTGGTCACCGGCCAGGTGCGGCTCGGCACCACCGCCGACGACGACCGCAACCCCTACGCCTACCGCGGCGCCGGCCTCGCCCTCGGCCCCGACCTGCTCGGCACCTCCCTGCTCGCCGTCGGACCGGCCGGGTCCGGCAAGACCGGCGCCGTCGTGCGCCCCGTCGCCGAGTCGCTGTGCCTGCACGCCCTCGCCGGACGCGCCGCGCTCGTCGTGGTCGGCGCGGCCGGTGCCGGACTGGGCCCGGCCGACGCCTACGACGTCGTCGTGCGCGTCGGGAACCCCGACTCCGTGTACGACCTCGACCTGTACGGCGGCACGACCGACCCCGACGAGGCCGCCGCCGTGCTCGCCGAGGCACTCGTCGGCGACCTCGCCGACCCCCACCCGGGCAGCGACAGCCGCCGCTCCACCACCGTCCTCGCCCAGCTGCTCGGCCCGTTCCGTGCGGTGCACGGACGCTTCCCCGGCGTCCCCGAGCTGCGGCAGCTCCTCGACGGCACGCCCGGACCGCTGGCCGAGCTGCGCCAGGGGCTGCAGGAGACCGGGCAGGAGTCGTTGCTGCGGGAACTGGACGCCCGCGAGCGCCAGCTGGGACACCCCGGTGACGTGGCCGGCGTCCTGGCCGACCGGGTGGCGCTCCTCGACCGGCCCGCCTTCGCCTCCTTCTTCGACACCTCGGGGCAGACGCGGCCGTTCTCCCTCAAGGCCCTCGACCACCCGGTGCGGGTCCGCATCGACCTGCCCGAACGCGGCCACGCCGACGCCTCGCGCATCCTGGCCCGGCTGGTGCTCGCCCAGTTCACGGCGAGCGTGTCGGTGCGGGAGGACCGGTCACTGTTCGCCTGCCTGGTGCTGGACGACGCGAGCGGCGTCGTCACGCCCGAGGCCGTGCGGGGCGTCCAGCGGCTGCGCTCCGCGGGCGCCGGGGTCGTCCTGACCCTGCGCACCCTGGACGACGTACCGCGTCCGCTGCGCGGGCCGCTGCTCGGGTCCATCGGGTGCCGGATGGCACTGTCCGGGCTCACGCCCTGGGACGGGCAGGACTTCGCCGAGGTGTGGGGCAAGGAGTGGACCGAGGCCCGGGACGTCACCGACCGGCAGATCATCGCCGAGACCCCGGCCGGCAAGGCCGTGCACATGCTGCGCCGGGTGATCACCGGCAAGGCGCCCACCGCGCGGGCGGTCACCGTGCGGCAGGTCGAGCGGGAGCGGTGGTCGGCGTCCGAGCTGGCGCACGCGGTGCCGGCGGGGCACGCGGTGCTGTCCCTGACCACCGTGGGCGGCGAGCACGCACCGCCGCTGCTGGTGGATCTGCGCGGTTAGCCCCCCGGCCGGGGCCTCGGTCGCGGCGGCTTCGACCCCTGGTCGCGGCGGCTTCGCCCGGGGAAGCGATCACGCCTGGGGTCTCGGCCCGGGGGACACCCGCGGCCGAGGTCTCGGTCGGCTGAGGTCTTGGTCAGGGACGCGCGCGGCTCAGGACTGGGTCGGGCCGGCGCCCGCGGAGTGCTCTTCGGCCGGGGACGCGCCCGCGGCGGACCGTACGGTGAGGCAGAATCGACACAGGCCGTTCATACGCGGCGGCCAAAAGATCACCGAGATTCCGCAGCGCTCTCGCACACCTGACGCAGATCTGAAGGCCCCATGCCCCCCACGCTCGCCTCGCTCGTCCACCACTCCGCGCTCAAGCTGACCGTGCGCGCGGGCGAGGACCGCCTCGACGTGCCGGTCCGCTGGGCCCACTCCAGCGAGCTCGCCGACCCCGTGCCCTACATGGAGGGCGGGGAGCTCCTGTTGATCACCGCGCTCAAGCTGGACGCGGAGGACCCGGGGGCGATGCGCCGGTACGTGAAGCGGCTGGCCGGGGCCGGCGTGGTCGGGCTCGGATTCGCCGTCGGGGTCCACTACGAGGACATCCCCGACGCGCTGGTCCAGGCCGCGCGGGGAGAGGGCCTGCCGTTGCTGGAGGTCCCGCGCCGCACCCCCTTCCTCGCCATCAGCAAGGCCGTGTCCGCCGCCATCGCCGCCGACCAGTACCGGGCGGTCACGGCAGGCTTCGCGGCCCAGCGGGAGCTGACCAGGCAGGCGCTGACCGACGGGCCCGAAGGGCTGCTGGCCGCGCTGGCCGGGCAGGTCGACGGCTGGGCGGCCCTGTACGACACCGCGGGCGCCGTCGTCGCCGCGGCACCCGAGTGGGCGGGCCGCAGGGCGGCGCGGCTCACGGCGGACGTGCAGCGGCTGCGGGACCGGCCGGCACCCGCCTCCTCCGTGGTCGGGGGCGACGGCGACTCCGAGCAGCCCGAGAACGCGGACCGGGTCGAGCTGCACTCCCTCGGCACCTCCCGCAAGGCCCGCGCGGCGCTCGCGGTCGGTACGGCCGCGCCCCTCGGCACCGCCGAACGGTACGCCGTCCACTCGGCCATCGCCCTGCTGACGCTCACCACGGAACGCTCCCGCTCCCTGCACGCCGCCGAGCAGCGCATCGGCGCGGCCGTGCTGCGCATGCTGCTCGCCGGTGAACCGGACCACGCCCGCGCGGTCGCCGGGGACCTGTACGGCGACCTGCTCGACGCGCCCTTCCGCATGATCGTCGCCGAGCCCGCGTCGGCCTCGGCCGCCCGGGCCGCCGCCGGACCCCGGCCCCGGGTGCCCGCCGCCAAGCCCTCGGCCGCCGCGCTGGCCGCGGCCGACACCGGCGGCGACCCGCTCGGCGCCCTCGCCGAGGTCGTCGAGTCGGCGGCCGCCCGGGCGGGAGAGGCGGTGCTGGTGGTGCCCGACGGGGAGCGTCTCGTCGTCCTGGCCACCGACCAGGGCGCGGCCGTCGCCGCCTGTGCCGCGTACACGGCGGCCCTGGAGACGTCCCGGCCGACGCCCGAGCCGGTGACGGGCGGCGACGAGGAAGGGCTGGTCGTCGGCCTGTCGGCGCCGTCCGGGCCCATCGCCGCGTCCGCCGCCTACAAGCAGGCCGAGCAGGCACTGTCGGTGGCCAGGCGCCGAGGCCGCGTCTGCGTGGAGCACGAGCACCTGGCGGCGGGCTCGGTACTGCCGCTGCTCGCCGACGACGCGGTGCGCGCCTTCGCCGACGGACTGCTGCGGGCGCTGCGCGACCACGACGCCACCGGCCGCGGCGACCTGGTGGCCTCCCTGCGGGCCTGGCTCTCCCGGCACGGCCAGTGGGACGCGGCGGCCGCCGACCTGGGCGTCCACCGCCACACCCTGCGCTACCGGATGCGCCGCGTGGAGGAGATCCTCGGCCGCTCCCTGGACGACCCGGACGTACGGATGGAGCTGTGGCTGGCCCTGAAGGCGACGGCACCCGAGTAGGTGCCGCGCGCGCGGCCGCACCCCGCCAATCCGTCGAAGCCCCGCCCCCCACCACTACGCCCCGGACAAACGCCACCCGCCGTCCCCCGACCTACCGTGGACTCCGCACCCCGTACACACACCCCCAACGCGGAAGGGCCGGGACTCCCTATGACTTCCACCCACGCCTTCTGGCTCGCCGGCCGCCAGGCCACCGGTGAGGACACCTTCGACGTCACGTCCCCGTGGGACGGTCGCACCGTCGCCACGGTGAGCCTGCCGACCGACGACCAGGTCGAGGAGGCCGTGGCCGCCGCGTACGCCGTACGGGACGAGTTCGCCGCCACCCCCGCCCACGTCCGCGCCGCCGCCCTCGACCACGTCAGCCGCCGCCTGGTCGAGCGCACCGAGGAGCTCGCCCGGCTGATCTCCGCCGAGAACGGCAAGCCGATCAAGTGGGCCCGCGGCGAGGTCGGCCGCGCCGTGTCCGTCTTCCGCTTCGCGGCCGAGGAGGCCCGCCGCTTCAACGGCGGCGAGGCGCAGCGCCTGGACACCGACGCCGGCGGCCAGGGCCGGCTCGCCCTCACCCGCCGCTTCCCCAAGGGCGTCGTCCTCGGCATCGCGCCGTTCAACTTCCCGCTGAACCTGTGCGCCCACAAGATCGCCCCGGCGATCGCGGCCGGTGCCCCGATCATCCTCAAGCCGGCCCCCGCCACCCCGCTGTCCGGCCTGATCCTCGGTGACCTGCTCGCCGAGACCGAGCTGCCCGCCGGCTCCTGGAGCATCCTGCCGGTCTCCAACGACCGCATGCCCGCCCTCGTCCAGGACGAGCGGCTGCCGGTCATCTCCTTCACCGGCTCCGAGACGGTCGGCTACGCGATCATGGACTCGGTGCCGCGCAAGCACTGCACCCTGGAGCTCGGCGGCAACGGCGCGGCCGTCGTCCTCGGCGACTGGGCGAGCGACGAGGACCTCGACTGGGCCGCGACCCGCATCGCGACCTTCTCCAACTACCAGGGCGGCCAGTCCTGCATCTCGGTGCAGCGCGTGATCGCCGACGCCGCCGTGTACGACCGTCTGCTGCCGCGCATCGTCGCCGCCGTGGAGGCCCAGGTCACCGGCGACCCCAACGACGACGCCACGGACGTCGGCCCGCTGGTCAGCGAGGCCGCAGCCGAGCGCGTGGAGTCCTGGGTCGACGAGGCCGTCGCCGCGGGCGCGAAGCTCCTGACCGGCGGCAAGCGGGACGGCGCCTCGTACGCGCCCACCGTGCTGACCGACCTGCCGGCCGATGTCACCCTCGCCTGCGAGGAGGTCTTCGGTCCCGTGCTGAGCGTGCAGAAGGTGAACGGTGAGGACGAGGCGTTCGCCGCCGTCAACGACTCCAAGTACGGCCTCCAGGCAGGCGTGTTCACCCACGACCTGCAGGCCGCCTTCCGCGCACACCGCGCCCTGGAGGTCGGCGGCGTCGTCGTCGGCGACGTGCCCTCCTACCGCGCCGACCAGATGCCGTACGGCGGCGCCAAGCAGTCCGGCGTGGGCCGCGAGGGCGTCAAGTTCGCGATGGACGACTACACCTACGAGCGGGTGCTGGTGCTGACGGGCCTCGCCCTCTGACCCACCCCGAGAAGGCCGACGGCCCGAGCCCACTGTGCGGGGGTTCGGGCCGTCGGCGTGCCGGCTCCCTCCGGACCCTCAACCGGAGAAGCCGACGTGCGCGAGCCGCAGTGAGCCGCGCAGCCTGATGGTCAGATCGTGCACGCCCTCGGCGGTCAGCGGGGCGTCGAGCTCCACATAGTCGTACGGGCCCGGCGTCGGCGCCCGCGGTGACAGCACCGCCGCCGAGGGGCCCCCGTCGAGGGAGAGCTCCACCGTGCCCCCGCCCGACACCGCGACGGTCACCCGGGTGACGCCAGGGCCGAAGTCGCAGGCGCGGTAGAGCAGTTCACCGGAACCGCCCGCGACCGGCGTCACCGCGTCGCCCGCCGCCTTGGCGCGGTCCACGATCTCCGTGCCGCTCTGCTCGTCGAAGCCGGCCGCCTCCAGGCCCCGTTCGAGCACCGGGCGCGGTGCGGCGGGCTCCCCGTCGAGCACGACCGTCGTCTCCAGGCGCACGTCCTCGCTGGAGGCGCCGGCCAGCAGGGCGTAAGGGCCCGGCTCCAGCCGCCACCGGCCGTGCGCGACGTCCCAGAACGCGAAGGCGGACAGCGGCACCTCGAAGGACACCTCCGCCCGCTCGCCCGGGGCCAGGGTGAGCCGCCGGTGCGCCACCAGCTCCCGGCGCGGACGCGCGACCGAGGGAGCGTCGGCGCGGGTGTAGAGCTGCGCCACCTCGTCGGCGGTGACGTCCCCCGTGTTGGTCACCGTGAAGGACACGGACACCGAGCCGTCCCCGGCCCGGGCCGAGAGGTCCCCGTACGTGAAGGAGGCGTACGACAGGCCGTGCCCGAAGGGGAACAGCGGGGCCCCCTCGAAGTACAGGTAGGTCTGACGGCCGCCGATCACGTCGTAGTCGAGCAGACCGGGCAGGTCGGCGTCGTCGGCGTACCAGGTCTGCGGGAGCCGCCCGGCGGGGGAGACGTCACCGGCCAGGACCCGGGCCAGCGCGGTGCCGGCCGCCTGCCCGCCGTGCGCGGTCCACAGCACCGCCGGGAGGGTCCCCGCGTCGACCGCGTAGGGGTAGGCGGAGACCAGCGCCAGCACCGTGCGCGGGTTGGCGGCGCGGGCCGCGCGCAGCAGCCGTTCCTGGTGGTCCGGCAGCCGCAGGGTCGTACGGTCCTCGGTCTCCCGGCCGTTGATGTGCGGGTCGTTGCCCGCCACCACCACGACCACGTCGGCCCCGGCCGCGGCCCGCGTCACCGCGTCCTCGCCGCGCTCGTCGACGACCAGCTCGAAGACCTCGCCGTCCGTGCCGTCCGCGGCAACCTTCACGCCGTCGGCGGCGACACAGACCGGACGACCCGTCCCCAGGTGCCGGAGGAGGTGCCCGTTCCCATGGCGTTCCAGGCGGAACGTCTCCTGCACGACCCAGCCGCCGGGCTGGTCGGCGGAGGCGCGGACGAAGCCGTCCTCGGCGACCGACAGGTACCGGCCGTCGCGGGCGCGCAGGGTGAGCACGCCCTCGCCCCAGTCGACGAGGGCGAGTTCGCTGCCGGTGGCGTCGGTGGTGAGCGGCGGCAGGTCGGTGCGGCCGGCGATCAGCGCCGGGTCGAGGGCGCCCTCGGCGCCGGGCGCCCGGTCGGCGGAGTCCTCCGCCGGGAGCACGTGCAGGAACGTACCGGCGGCGGTCTTCAGCCGGACCCGGTCCACGCCCTCCGCGAAGTCGGTGTTCCGGGCGCCGAACCGCTCGTACAGGCCCTCCAGCGGGGTGGACCGGTGCAGGAGCGTGCCGCTGTACCAGTCGAGCTTGCACTCGTCGGCGAGCAGTCCGACGACGGCGACACGGGTGTCCGGGGCCAGCGGCAGCACGCCGTCGTTCTTGAGCAGGACGACCGCCTGCTCGGCGGCCTCCTGGGCCAGCGCGCGGTGCTCCGGGGTGTCGAACTCGGCGGTGGCGGCGTACGGGTCCTGCTCCGGGTCGAACTCGCCGAGCCGGAAGCGGACCGAGAGCTGGCGGCGCACGGCCGCGTCGAGGTCGGCCTCGGTGAGCAGCCCCTGCTCGAGGGCGCCCCGGAGGCGCGCGACGATCTTCGTGGAGTCGGTGCCGTGGTCGGTGAAGCTGTCCACCCCGGCGACCAGCGCGGCGGCGGTCGCCTCCTCGTGGGTGTCGAAGTAGTGCTCGGAGTCGACCAGGTTGGAGGGGGCGCCGGCGTCCGAGCAGACCAGCAGCTCCTCGTCCGTCCAGGCGCGCAGGTGCTCGCGCAGATACGGGGAGACGTGGTTCGGACGGCCGTTGACCAGGTTGTACGCCGGCATCACTCCGGCCACCGCGCCCGCCTCGACCGTCTCGCGGAAGGCGCGCAGGTCGTACTCGTGCAGGACGCGCGGGCGGACGGACGACGAGGAGGTGTCGCGGTCGGTCTCGTTGTTGTGGGCGAGCCAGTGCTTGAGCACGGGTGCCGTGCGCCAGTAGGTCGGATGGCTGCCGCGCAGTCCGCGGGTGTAGGCGGTGGCGATGGCCGAGGTGAGCTTCGGGTCCTCCGAGTAGCCCTCCTCGTTGCGGCCCCACAGGGGGTGGCGCAGCAGATTGACGGTCGGGGACCACACGTTGAGGCCGACGCGCTCGTCGCGGGCGCGCATCGCCCGGGCCTCCTTGGACACGGCCTCGCCGACCCGGCGCACCAGGTCCTCGTTCCAGGTGGCGCCCAGCCCCACGGCCTGCGGGAACACGGTCGCCGGGCCCATCCAGGCCACCCCGTGCAGCGCCTCCTGGCCGGTGCGGAACGCGGCGATGCCGAGCCGCTCGACGGCCGGGGCGAACTGGTGCAGGAACGCGGCCTTCTCGTCGAGGGTCAGCCGCGACAGCAGGTCGTCGACGCGCTTCCCGAACGGCAGGTGCGGATCACGGAAAGGCGGCGTGGGCGGCGTGGGTGCGGTCACGTGGAGTTCCCCTTGCGATGGAGCGGCGGGACGCTTTCGAAGCGCTTCGATGCTCATTCGGCGCCGGGTCGGGTGTCAAGCCGTATCCACGCACCAACTCCGACTTCTCGTCACTCTCCAAGTGCCGCATGAACACGGTCAGTCGTCCGCCGACCCGGCACACCTCGGAGGAATCTTGGAAGGACCCTTGTGCGCCCCCAGGGGTTCACTTAACCTCGCAGCAACATCGAAGCGCTTCGACTATGGAGGCGATGGACCCGGGGACGCACCGCGGGTGCATCCGGACCCGCGCATTCCTCCGACGACCGCTTCAGCTCAGCCAGTTCCACTGAAGACACCGCAGCCGACGGCCACCGCCGGGTGTCCTGGTGCGCCATGAAGGGTTGACGCAATGACGCCGAACGCCGCCTCCGGCCCCAGCCGGAGAAAGTTCCTCGCCTCCACGGCGGTCGCCACCGCAGCGGTGGCGGGAGGGATGCCGCTGCTCTCCGCCTGCGGCGGATCCGACGGCGGCTCGCGCGACGGCACCACGTCGGGCAAGGAGGCCGAGAAGCTGCTGCCGGCGTACGTGGCCAGCAACGTGGTCACCCCCGACCTCCCCAGCAAGAACGGCTCCGCGGTCGGCTTCACCGGCAAGCTCGACCTCGCGGACCTGAAGACCTCGGTGCCGAAGAAGCTCGGCAAGGGCGGCCGGGTCACCGTCATGTCGCCGTTCTGGGGGTCGCCGCCCAAGGAGGACAACGCCTACTACAAGGCGATGAACGACCTCATCGGCGTCGACGTGGTCTGGCAGAACCAGGACGGCAACACCTACGACCAGAAGCTCGGCGCGGTCCTCGCCTCCAGCGAGGTGCCCGACGTCGTGGTCGTCCCCGGCTGGAACATGACCGGCAAGATCCCCAGCGCCATCATCGGCAAGTTCGCCGACCTCGGCCCCTACCTCTCCGGCGACGCCGTCAAGGAGTACCCCAACCTCGCGGCGATCCCCACCGACGCCTGGCAGCGGTCCATCTTCGGCGGCAAGCTGCGCGGCCTGCCGATGCCGTCCTCGTACGTGTCCGGCATCCTGCCGCTGTACCGCCAGGACGTCTTCGAGAAGGAGGGCTACGAGGTCCCCCGGTCCTGCGACGAGTTCATGGCGCTGGCCAAGGAGGCCACCAACGCGAAGGCCAAGCGCTGGGCCTGCCTGGACATGAAGTGGACCGCCTTCAACGCCTTCGGCGTGCTCTCCGGCAACGAGAAGTCCCTCGGCTGGAACGAGGTCGACGGCAAGCTGGTCTACCGCGCCGAGACCGACGAGTACCTCGAGGCCCTGGAGTGGACGCGCAAGCTGTTCGCCGCCGGCGTCGTGCACCCCGACGCCATGCTGGGCAAGAGCAACGCCACCGACCCCGGGCCCAAGTTCGCCGCCGGCGAGTTCATCGTCTACAACCAGGACATCTCCCAGTGGTGGAGCCGCACCGCCGAACAGGCCACCCAGAACCCCGAGTTCAAGGTCTGGGGCATGGACTTCTTCGGGCACGACGGCGGTGAACCCACGCTGTGGGCGCAGAACCCCGCGAGCATCTTCGCCTTCGTCAACAAGAAGGCGTCCAAGTCCGTGATCCGCGACGTGCTGGCCGTCGCCAACGTCACCGCCGCGCCGTACGGCACCAAGGAGTACATGGCCACCAACTACGGCGTGGAGGGCACCCACTACACCGTCAAGGACGGCGTGCCCACCAAGACCGACCAGGGCAACATCGACGTGATGAACGCCTACGTGATGGTGGCGAGCCCCGCCGCGACCATCGCCCACCCCGACTTCCCCGACGTCGCCAAGGGACAGGTCGAGTGGCAGCAGCGGATGGGCGCCTTCACCAAGAAGCCCACCTTCTACGGCATGCAGATCACCGAACCCGCCCGCTGGACCAACCTCGCCAACGACTTCGAGCAGCTGGAGGACGACATCGTCCGCGGCCGCAAGAAGGTCAGCGACATGCAGCGGGCCGTCTCCGACTGGCGGAGCAAGGGCGGCGACGAACTGCGCGACTGGTACAAGAAGCTGCTCGACGACAACGGCACGGCGGCGGGCTGACCGGTACCGAGGCAAGGAGAACGGCCGTGTCCCACAGCACGGTGCCTCGGACCAGGGCCGAGGCCGATGCGACGAAGAAGACCCCGGTGGCGTCCGGCGACGCCACCGGGCCCCGGAAAGGCAAGAAGAGCACGGGGAACCTCAGCCTGCGGCTGAGGTTCCGGCGCGACCGCGTCCTGCTGCTGATGACACTGCCGGCCGTCCTGCTGGTGCTGCTCTTCAACTACGTACCGATCCTCGGCAACGTCGTCGCCTTCCAGGAGTACGACCCCTACATCAGCGACAACGGGATCGTCTCCATCCTGCACAGCCCCTGGGTGGGCCTGGAGAACTTCCAGCGGATCTTCGAGGACTCCGCCTTCTGGAACGCCGTACGGAACACGCTGGTGCTGTTCCTCCTCCAGCTCGTGCTGTACTTCCCGATCCCCATCCTGCTCGCGCTGCTCATCAACAGCGTGGTCCGGCCCCGGGTGCGGGCGATCTCGCAGGCCATCCTCTACCTGCCGCACTTCTTCTCCTGGGTGCTGGTCATCGCCGTCTTCCAGCAGCTCTTCGGCGGTGCGGGTCTCCTCTCCCAGCTGCTGCGCGACCACGGGTACGACGGACTCAGCCTCATGACCGACCCGGACACCTTCAAGTTCCTGGTCACCGCGCAGAGCGTGTGGAAGGACGCCGGCTGGGGGATCATCGTCTTCCTCGCCGCGCTCGCCTCCGTCAGCCCCGACCTGTACGAGGCCGCGGCGATGGACGGCGCGGGCCGCTGGCGCCGCATGTGGCACGTCACGCTGCCCGCGCTGCGCCCGGTGATCGCCCTGCTGCTGGTGCTGCGCGTCGGCGACGCCCTGACGGTGGGCTTCGAGCAGATCCTGCTGCAACGCGACGCCGTCGGACCCGGAGCCGCGGAGGTCCTCGACACCTTTGTGTGGTGGAACGGCGTCCGCAACCAGGACTTCGGATACGCGGCCGCCGCCGGGCTCGTCAAGGGCGTCATCAGTCTCGGCCTGGTCCTGATCGCGAACAAGGTGGCCCACCTCATGGGCGAGCAGGGGGTGTACAAGAAGTGACCGCCGTGCAGGAAGTGACCGCAGTGGTCGACAAGCCCGCGCGCGGGCCCGGCCGTTGGGCGGCCCCGCCCCGGCCGGTGTGGGAGGAGAAGCCCAGCCGGGCCGGACTCGCCGGCAAGGGGCTGGTGCTGCTCCTGGCCTGCGTGGGGATCCTCTTCCCGCTGTGGATCGTCGTCGTCACCAGCCTCTCCTCGCGCAAGGCCATCGACGAGGCGGGCGGGCTGGTGATGATCCCGAAGGACATCACCTTCGTCGCGTACCAGGAGCTGCTGAGCGGCGGCCAGGTCACCCGTGCCGCGCTCGTGAGCATCGGCATCACCCTCGTCGGCACCCTGTTCTCGATGGCGGTGTCGGTGCTGTGCGCCTACGGTCTGTCCCGCACCGGCTCGCTGGGCCACCGCTGGATCCTCATGGTGCTGCTGGCCACGATGTTCTTCAGCGCGGGCCTCATCCCCACCTACCTGCTGGTGCAGTCCCTCGGCCTGACGGACAGCTACCTCGCGCTGATCCTGCCCAGCGCGATCAGCGTCTTCAACATCCTGGTGCTGCGCGGCTTCTTCATGGGCATCTCCCAGGAGCTGACCGACAGCGCCCGCATCGACGGCGCCGGGGACCTGCGCATCCTGTGGCAGATCGTCCTGCCGCTGTCCCGGGCCGTCGTCGCGGTGATCACCCTGTTCTACGCCGTCGGCTACTGGAGCGCGTGGTTCAACGCGTCCCTGTACCTCAACGACCAGGACATGCTGCCCCTGCAGAACGTCATGATCCAGCTCGTGCAGAAGCAGGAGGCGCCGGTCGGCCTGGGGCAGGCGATCAAGACCGGTGAGCTCTCCGGTCTGGCCGTGCAGATGGCCGTCATGGTCATGGCCCTGCTGCCGGTCGCGGTGCTGTCGCCGTTCGTCCAGCGTCACTTCAAGAAGGGGATGCTGACGGGTGCGGTGAAGGGCTGACGCCCTGAGCGGCGGGGCGGCTCGCGTGACTTCTTCGGCAGCGGCGCCGTCGTGGCTGGTCGCGCAGTTCCCCGCGCCCCTCCTGTCCCTTCACTCTCCGTCCCTCACATAGCGAGGTATGTCATGTCCACGTACTGCCCGGACAGGCGCGCCGTACTCGCCGCGGCGGGGGCCGGTGCTGCACTGGCCGCCGTTCCTGTCGCCCCCGCGCGAGCCCGGGCCGCCGAAGACGTCCGGAACACCCGCTACCGCTGGCGGAACGTCGTCATCGGAGGCACCGGGTTCGTCACCGGCGTCATGTTCCACCCCCGCGTCCGCGGGCTCGCCTACGCCCGCACCGACATCGGCGGCGCCTACCGCTGGGACGACCGCGCCGCCCGCTGGACCCCGCTGCTCGACCACCTCGGCTGGGACGACTGGAACCTCCTCGGCGTCGAGGCGATGGCCGTCGACCCCGCCCACCCGGACCGGCTCTACCTGGCCTGCGGCACCTACGCCCAGGCCTGGGCGGGCAACGGCGCGGTCCTGCGCTCCGACGACCGCGGCACCACCTGGCAGCGCACCGACCTCACCGTGAAGCTCGGCGCCAACGAGGACGGCCGGGGCACCGGCGAGCGGCTCCTGGTCGACCCGCGCGACAGCGGCACCCTCTGGCTGGGCACCCGGCACGACGGCCTGTGGAGGTCCACCGACCGCGGCGCCACCTGGGCCCCCGCCCCCGGCTTCCCGGCCGCCCCGACCCCGGGCGGCCAGGGCGTCACCCTCCTCGTGGCCGCGGGCCGCACCGTCTACGCCGGCTGGGGCGACGCCGGCGGCACCGCGCCCAACCTGTTCCGCACGGCCGACGGCCGCACCTGGGACGCGGTCCCCGGGCAGCCCTCCGGCACCGCCGCCAGGGTCCCGGTCCGCGCCGCGTACGACGGGCACGCCCGCGAGCTGTACGTGACGTACGCCGACGCACCCGGACCCAACGGGCAGTCGACCGGCAGCGTGCACAGGCTGCGCACCACGAACGGCCGCTGGAGCGACGTCACGCCGGCCGTGCCGGGCGGCACCGACACCTTCGGCTACGGCGGCGTCGCCGTCGACGCCCGCCGCCCCGGCACCGTCGTCGTCTCCACCAACAACCGCTGGGCGGCGGTCGACACCCTGTTCCGGACCACCGACGGCGGCCGTACCTGGACGTCCCTCAAGGACTCCGCCGTCCTCGACGTGTCGGAGACGCCCTACCTCGCGTGGGGCGGGGAGCAGCCCAAGTTCGGCTGGTGGATCCAGGCCGTCGCCGTCGACCCGTACGACGCGCGGCACGTGCTGTACGGCACCGGCGCCACCCTCTACGGCACCCGCGACCTCAGGCGCTGGTCCCCGCGGATCCGCGGCCTGGAGGAGACGTCCGTGACCCAGCTGGTCTCGCCCCCGACGGGCGCGGCGCACCTGCTCAGCGGGTCGCGGGACATCGGCGTGATGTACCACGAGCGGCTCACCGCCTCCCCGGCCCGCGGCATGGCGACGAACCCCGTGTCCGGATCGGCGACGGGCCTCGCGCAGGCGGCGCGCAGACCGGCGTACGTCGTCCGGGCGGGCTGGGGCGATCACGGCAACGGCGCGTACTCGGAGGACGGCGGCATCAGCTGGGCGCCCTTCGCGGCCCAGCCCGCCCTCGCCGAGCAGGCACCGGGACCGATCGCCGTCAATGCCGACGGCAGCGTGCTGCTGTGGTCCTTCGTCCACTGGGACGGCACCAGGTATCCGGCCCACCGCTCGGCCGACAACGGCACGACCTGGGCCGAGGTGCCCTCCTTCCCGAAGGGCGCCACACCGGTCGCCGACCCGGTGGACCCGGCGCGCCTCTACGCGTACGACACCGACACCGGAACCCTGTTCGCCAGCACCGACGGCGGCCTCTCCTTCACCGCCCGCGCCGGCGGACTGCCCTCCGGCGACAGCCAGTTCAAGCTCGCCGCGGCGCCGGGACGCTCCGGCGACCTGTGGCTCAGCACCAAGGACAACGGCCTGCACCGCTCCACCGACGGCGGCGTCACCTTCGCCGTGGTCGGCAGCTGCCGGTCCTCCCACACCCTCGGCTTCGGCAAGGCCGCCGACGGCGCCGGCTACCCGGCGATCTACCAGGTCGGCTCCACCGGGACCGGCACCGCCGTCCACCGCTCCGACGACGAGGCGAAGAGCTGGACGCGGATCAACGACGACCGGCACCAGTGGGGCTGGACCGGCGAGACCATCACCGGCGACCCGCGCGTCCACGGCCGTGTCTACCTCGCCACCAACGGCCGCGGCATCCAGTACGGGGAGCCCGCATGACGCCCGGCCTCGCGGACGCCACCCGCGGCCGCCTCCTCTTCGGCGGCGACTACAACCCCGAGCAGTGGCCCGAGGAGACCTGGCACGAGGACGTCCGCCTCATGAAGGCCGCCGGCGTCAACTCCGTCACCCTCGGCGTCTTCTCCTGGTCGAAGCTCGAACCCCGGCCCGGCGTGCACGACTTCGCCTGGCTGGACCGCCTCATGGACCTGATGCACGCCCACGGCATCGGCGTCGTCCTCGCCACCCCCACCGCCGCGCCCCCGCCCTGGCTGGGGCGCCTCCACCCGGACACCCTGCCCCGCGACGAGGACGGCCGCACCGAGTGGTGGGGCGGCCGGCAGCACTTCTCGCACTCCAGCGCCACCTACCGCCGCCACGCCGCCGCCGTCACCGAGGCCCTGGCCGCCCGCTACGCCGGCCACCCGGCTCTCACCATGTGGCACATCAACAACGAGTACTGCACCTTCGACCACGGCGACGAGGCCGCCGCGCGCTTCCGCCGCTGGCTCCAGCGGAGGTACGGCACCCTCGAGGCCCTCAACACCGCCTGGGGGACGGCCTTCTGGAGCCAGGGCTACGGCGACTGGGAGGAGATCCTCCCGGCCCGCCGCACCCACTACCTGAAGAACCCCACCCAGGTGCTGGACTTCCGCCGCTTCACCTCCGACATGCTCCTGGAGTGCTTCACCGCCGAACGCGACATCGTCCGCCGCCACACCCCGCACATCCCGGTCACCACCAACTTCATGCCGCTGTGGCACGGTCAGGACGCCTGGCGCTGGGCCGAGGAGGAGGACGTCGTCTCCGTCGACCTCTACCCCGACCCGCGCGACCCCCTGGGCGCCCAGCACGGCGCCCTGGTCCAGGACATGACCCGCTCGCAGGCCCGCGGCCCCTGGATGCTGATGGAGCAGGCGGCCGGAGCCGTGAACTGGCGCGGCGCGAACCACCCCAAGCCGCGTGGCCTGAACCGCCTGTGGTCCCTCCAGGCCGTGGCGCGCGGCGCGGACGCCGTCTGCTACTTCCAGTGGCGCCAGTCGCGGCAGGGCGCGGAGAAGTTCCACTCAGGCATGGTCGGCCGTGCGGGGGAGCAGGGCCGTACGTACCAGGAGGTCGGACGGCTCGGCGCCGACCTCGCGAGGCTCGGCCCGCACGTGGCGGGCACCCGGATCACGGCCGACGTCGCCGTCCTGCACGACTGGCACTCCTGGTGGGCCGGCTCCCAGGACGGCCGCCCCTCCACCCGCTTCGACTACCCGGACGTCCTGCACGCCTGGCACCGGGCACTGTGGGAGGCCCACCTCGTCACCGACTTCGCCCACCCCGAGCACGACCTGACCCCGTACCGGGCGGTCGTCGTGCCGCAGCTCTACGTGCTCACGGACGCCGCGATCGACAACCTCGTCGCCTACGTCCGCGGCGGCGGCACCCTCGTCTGCGGCTTCCTGACCGGCGTCGCCGACCAGGACGACCGGATCAGGGAGGGCGGCATGGACATTCGGCTGCGCGACCTGTTCGGCATCCGCACCCTGCACGAGTGGTGGCCCCTGGAGACGGACGAGACCGCGGCCTGCGACGGCTTCCGGGGCACGCTGTGGTCGGAGGAGATCGAACCCGACGGCACCGCCACCGAGACCGTCGCGTACCAGGGCGGCGAGCTGGACGGGCTCCCGGCCGTCCTGCGCAAGGGCCGCGCGTGGTACGTGTCGACCCTGCCGGAACCGGACGCGCTGCGCGCCCTGCTCGCCCGTGCCGCCGCCGACGCGGGCGCCCGCCCGGTCCTCGACGGCCTGCCGGCCGAGGTGGAGGCGGTGCGCCGCGGCGACCTGCTGTTCCTCCTCCACCACGGCCGCGAGCCGGTCACCGTCGACGTGCCCGGCACCCACCGCGACCTGCTGACCGAGGAGACCGTCACCGACCGCGTCACCCTCGGCCGCTACGGCGTGGCGGTCCTCGCGGGGCCGGACTCATGACCGGCGGACCCGTGCACGGCACCTGGGAGCCCGAGCCCGCCGCCCGCTGGGAGGACGCCTTCCTCAGCGGCAACGGCCACCACGGCGCCCTGGTGTTCGGCGATCCACAGGCCGACCGGGTCGTCGTCACCCACCACACCCTCGTACGCCCGGACGGCGACGACGAGCACCGCCGGCCACCCCGGCTCGCCGCCGAACTCCCCGCGCTCCAGGACCGCCTGCTGGCCGGCGACACGACCGCCGCCGAGGACTTCACGGACGGCCGCCCGCTCACCTGGGTGCGGCCCTTCCACCCGGCGTTCCAGATCCGGCTGAACCGGCCCCCCGGCGACACCGGCCGCTCCTACCGACGCTCCGTCGACTTCACCACCGGCGAGACGACCGCCACCCGCTCCACCTGGACCAGCCGGGTCTTCGTCTCCCGCGCCGACGACGTGATCGTCCAGCACGTCACCGCCCCGCACCTCACCCTCGACATCTCCCTCGACCCCCGCCTCCCGGGCGCGCCCGCCGGCCTGGGCATCGGCCACGGCGCCGTGCTCACCCCCGAGGGCGCCCTGCTCAGCCTGCGCGCCCGCTACCCCGGCAGCGACCTGGCGTACACCGGCGTCACCCTGGTCGTCGTCACCGGCGGCGCCACGAGGCTGGTCCCGCCCGGCGTGCTCGTCGAGGGCGCCACGGAGGTCCTGCTCCTCACCCGGGTGCACCGGCACACCGGCGAACGGGACGTGGCCGCCGAAGGACGCGCCCTGCGCGACCTGGCGGCCGGGAACCTCCCCGACGGAGCGGACGGGACCTCGGACGACGGGCCGGAGGACACGCCGTACGACGCCCTCCTCGGCCGCCACCTCGCCCTGCACCGCACCGCCTACGACCGCGTCACCCTCGACCTCGCCGCCGACCCCGCCGAACGCGCCCTGCCGGGCTCGGCCCTGCTGGAGCGGCCTCGCGGCGCGGCCCTCCTGGAGCGCCTCTTCGCCGCCGGCCGCTACCACCTCCTGTCGGCCTCCGGCCTGCTCCCGCCCCGCCTGACCGGCCTGTGGACCGGCGACTGGAACACCGCCTGGTCCGGGGCGTTCACCACCAACGCCAACCTCAACCTCCAGACGGCCTCCGCCGCCGCGGCCGCCCTGCCCGAGGTCACCGAGGCACACGCGGCCCTGGTCCACGGGCAGCTGCCCGACTGGCGGGACAACGCCCGCGCGATCTTCGGCACCCGAGGTGTCGTCGCGCCCTCGCACACCGACGGAGAGACCGGCCACACCTGCCACTTCAGCCGCGAGTACCCCCTGCACCTGTGGACGGCCGGCGCCGACTGGCTGCTCAAGCCCCTCGTCGACCACGACGAGACCTACGGCACCCGCGACCCGCGCACCACCGCCGCGCTCGCCGAAGCCGCCCTCTTCTACGAGGACTTCCTCACCCGCACCGACGGCGAAGGCCGGCTCGTCGTCGTCCCCTCCTACTCGCCCGAGAACCGGCCCGCGAACGCGAGCTGGGGCACGCTCGACGCGGCCATGGACCTCTCCGCCGCCCGCCACGCCCTGCGCACCGCCGCCGACCGCCACCCCGAACACGCCGACCGCTGGCGGGCCCTCGCCGACCGGCTCCCGCCGCACCGGATCAACGCCGACGGCGCCCTCGCCGAATGGGCCCGGCCCGGCCTGGCGGACACCTACGACCACCGCCACCTCAGCCACCTCTACGGGGTCTGGCCGCTCGACGAGATCACCCCCTACGACACCCCCGGCCTCGCCGAGGCCGCCCACCGCGCCCTCGAACTCCGGGGCGCCGAGAACGACTCCGCCCACGGCCACCTCCACCACGCCCTGGTCGCCGCCCGGCTCGGGGACGGCGCCCGGGTCGCCCACGCGCTCGGCCGGGTGCTCGACGGCGACTACTTCCACACCTCCCTGATGAGCGCGCACTACCCCCACCGCGACGTCTACAACGCCGACGCCGCGCACACCCTCCCGGCCGTGCTCGTCGAGATGCTCGCGCAGTCCACACCCGGCCGGCTGGTGCTGCTCCCCGCGCTCCCCGCCGACTGGCCCGAAGGCGAACTCAGGGGCGTACGCACCCGGTTCGGTGCCGCACTCGACCTCAGCTGGTCGCCCGACGGCACCGCGACGGCCGTCCTGCGCCCGGACCGCACCCACCGCATCGACCTCAGGACCCCCTCCGGCGCCGAAACGCTCGACCTCGTCGCCGGGGAGAACCGCGTCATCAGCGTCAAGGCGCGGTAGCACCAGCGCACCTCCCCCCACCCGTGGAAGGACATGCCATGGCACCACGCACGCGCACCCTGACCGCTCTCCTGGCCCCGGCCCTCGCGCTCGGCGCCACCGTCGGTCTCGCCTCCGCTCCCGCCCAGGCCGCCGTCTGGAACTCCTGCGACCAGTGGGGCAACACGAGCCTGAACGGCTACACCCTCTACAACAACATCTGGGGCTCCGGCGCCGGCAGCCAGTGCGTCTGGGCCAATTCCGGCACCAACTGGGGCGTCTGGGCCGACCACCCGAACACCGGCGGCATCAAGTCCTACCCGAACGCCAAGAAGGTGATCAACAAGCCGATCGCCTCCCTCTCCTCGCTCACCAGCAACTACAACGTCACGGTCCCGTCGTCCGGCGCGTACAACACGTCGTACGACATCTGGGACACCGACTACGACTACGAGATCATGCTCTGGGTCAACTACAACGGCGCGGTCGGCCCGCTCGGCACCGCGCAGGGCTCGGTGACCCTCGGCGGCCACTCCTGGAACGTCTACAAGGGGAACAACGGCGCCAACGAGGTGTTCTCGTTCCTGCGCACCTCGGACTCCAGTGCCGGCACGGTCGACATCCTGCCGGTGCTGAAGTGGATCAAGGACACCAAGGGCTGGATGGGCAACGAGACCATCGGCGACGTGCAGTTCGGCTACGAGATCACGTCGTCCGCCGGCGGTCTGGACTTCCGCACCAACAGCCTCACCGTCAGCGGCGGCTGACCCACCGCACCACGGCCGAGGGGCCGGCCCCGACCGGGACCGGCCCCTCCCCGCGTCCACTCCGTGACCGGCAGCCACGCCCCGTCCCGCAGGAACAGCGGGACGCGGCCCAGCGGAGCGTCGACCTGGACCAGGTCCACGACCAGGCCCTTCTGGCCGAGGCGGCCGTGCTGGTGCTGTCCGAGGCCGTACAGCCGCTCGCCCTCGTAGGCGGCGAAGCGCTGCTCCAGCCGGTGGTACCCAAGGGGGCCGCCGAGCCGCGCCCGGACCCGAGCCGCGTCCGGGCCCCACGCCCGGGCAGGCCGGGACGACGGTCCGCTCGGGGCCGGCGCCGTTACGGCCGGGCCGGCGCCGGCCCCGAGCTCGCCCGCACCGTCAGCTCCGGCGCGAGCAGCACGACCTCCTCGCTGCCGCGCCCGTCGAGCTTGGCGACGAGCTGCTGCACCGCGTGCCGGCCCATCTCCTGCGCGGGCACGGCGACCGAGGTCAGCCGCACCGAGGCCTGGGCGGCGACCTGCTCGGGGCAGACCGCGACCACCGACACGTCCTCGGGCACGGCCCGGCCCTGCTGGCGCAGCAGCGCGAGCAGCGGCTCGACGGCCGACTCGTTCTGGACGACGAATCCCGTGGTGTCCGGGCGTTCGTCGAAGATGCGGGCGAGGGTCGCGGACATCGCGTCGTAGCCGCCCTCGCAGGGGCGGTGCAGCAGCCGCAGCCCCAGCTCACGCGCCCGGGTGCGCAGCCCGTCGAGGGTGCGCTCGGCGAAGCCCGTGTGCCGTTCGTAGACGGCGGGCGCCTCACCGATGACAGCGATGTCGCGATGCCCCAGCGACGCCAGATGCTCCACGCACAGCGCACCGGTCGCCCGGAAGTCGAGGTCGACGCAGGTCAGGCCGGTGGTGTCGGCGGGGAGCCCGATCAGCACGGAGGGCTGGTCGGTGCCGCGGAGCAACGGCAGCCGCTCGTCGTCCAGTTCCACGTCCATGAGGATCATCGCGTCGGCGAGGCCGCTGCCGGTGACGCGGCGCACCGCGTCGGGACCCTCCTCGCCGGTGAGCAGCAGGATGTCGTATCCGTGGGCGCGTGCGCTGGTCGCGACCGCGATGGCGATCTCCATCATCACCGGCACGTACATGTCCGTGCGCAGCGGGATCATCAGGGCGATGATGTTCGACCTGCTGCTGGCCAGGGCACGGGCGCCGGCGTTCGGGTGGTAGCCGAGCCTCCGGATACTCTCCTCGACCCGCTGCCGGGTGGTGGTGGAGATGGACCGCTTGCCGCTGAGGACATAGCTCACCGTGCTCGCCGAGACTCCGGCGTGCTGGGCGACCTCGGCGAGGGTGACCATCCAGCTCTCCAAGTTTTGTGAAGCGCTTCGACAGCGCACAGGGCGGATACAGGCGAGTGAGGGTGGTTCGACAGTAGCTTCAGCCGGAGTGGGTGTCCATAGGTTGTCGAAGCGCTTCGACAGCTTTCTTTCCCGGCGGCTCCACGGCCTCCCGTCCATCCTCTCGCGCCCGCGGCCGTCCGCCGAACGGCCGCACAAAGGGTGGTGGGTCCGCCCCGGAACGGGTACACACGATCGGGTAGCACCGACTAGTAACGTACGCCCGCGGGTTCGTGCATCGGGGACTTCGTGGCCGTACCTCCCTTCGATGCCGATTCGCGGCGAGGTGAGCCTCATGTCCGCTCCACCCAACCCTTCCTCCCGACCCACCGTCACCGAACGTGAGGCCCGTCAGGTGGCGGAGGCTGCCCGGGAACAGGACTGGCGCAAGCCCAGCTTCGCCAAGGAGCTGTTCCTCGGCCGCTTCCGCCTCGACCTCCTCCACCCCCACCCGGTCCCGGCCGACGAGCACGTCCAGCGCGGCGAGGAGTTCCTCGCCAAGCTCCGCGACTTCTGCGAGACCAAGATCGACGGGTCCGTGGTCGAGCGCGACGCGCGGATCCCCGACGAGGTGATCACGGGGCTGAAGGAGCTGGGTGCCTTCGGCATGAAGATCGACACCAAGTACGGCGGTCTCGGCCTCACCCAGGTCTACTACAACAAGGCCCTCTCCCTGGTCGGATCCGCGAATCCGGCGATCGGCGCGCTGCTCTCCGCCCACCAGTCGATCGGCGTGCCGCAGCCGCTGAAGATGTTCGGCACCCAGGAGCAGAAGGACACGTTCCTGCCGCGCTGCGCCCGCACCGACATCTCGGCGTTCCTGCTCACCGAACCGGACGTGGGCTCCGACCCGGCCCGCCTCGCGACCACGGCGGTACCGGAGGGCGACGAGTACGTCCTCGACGGCGTGAAGCTGTGGACGACCAACGGCGTCGTCGCCGACTTGCTCGTCGTCATGGCACGCGTCCCGAAGTCCGACGGCCACAAGGGCGGCATCACCGCCTTCGTCGTGGAGGCCGCCTCCGAGGGCATCACCGTCGAGAACCGCAACGCCTTCATGGGCCTGCGCGGCCTGGAGAACGGCGTCACCCGCTTCCACCGGGTCCGCGTCCCCGCCGCCAACCGCATCGGCCCCGAGGGCGCCGGCCTCAAGATCGCCCTGACCACCCTCAACACCGGGCGCCTGTCGCTGCCCGCCATGTGCGTCGGCGCCGGCAAGTGGTGCCTGAAGATCGCCCGCGAGTGGTCGGCGGCGCGCGAACAGTGGGGCAAGCCGGTCGCCCTGCACGAGGCGGTCGGTTCCAAGATCTCCTTCATCGCGGCGACCACCTTCGCCCTCGAGGCCGTCGTGGACCTCGCCTCCCAGATGGCCGACGAGGACCGCAACGACATCCGCATCGAGGCCGCCCTCGCCAAGCTCTACGGCTCCGAGATGGCGTGCCTGATCGCCGACGAGCTGGTCCAGATCCGCGGCGGCCGGGGCTTCGAGACGGCGGCCTCCCTGGAAGCCCGCGGCGAGCGCGCGGTACCCGCCGAGCAGCTCCTGCGCGACCTGCGGATCAACCGCATCTTCGAGGGCTCCACGGAGATCATGCACCTGCTGATCGCCCGCGAGGCCGTGGACGCCCACCTCTCGGTCGCCGGCGACCTGATCGACCCGGACAAGTCCCTGTCCGACAAGGCGAGGGCGGGCGCCCAGGCGGGCGTCTTCTACGCCAAGTGGCTGCCGAAACTGGTCGCGGGACCGGGTCACCTCCCGCTCTCCTACACCGACTTCCACCCCAGGGGCCACGTCGACCTCTCCGCACACCTGCGGTACGTCGAACGCACCGCCCGCAAGCTCGCGCGCTCCACCTTCTACGCCATGTCCCGCTGGCAGGGCCGGATGGAGACCAAGCAGGGCTTCCTGGGCCGCGTCGTCGACATCGGCGCCGAGCTGTTCGCCATGAGCGCCGCCTGCGTCCGCGCCGAGCACCTGCGCACGCGGGGCGACCACGGGCGCGAGGCCTACCAGCTCGCCGACGCCTTCTGCCGCCAGGCCCGCATCCGCGTCGAGGAACTCTTCGGCAGGCTGTGGACCAACACCGACGACCTCGACCGCAAGGTCGTCAAGGGCGTCCTGGGCGGCGCCTACGAGTGGCTGGAGCAGGGCGTCGTCGACCCGTCCGGACACGGCCCCTGGATCGCGGACGCGACACCCGGGCCGAGCACCAGGCAGAACGTGCACCGCCCCATCCCCTGACCCGCCCGCCTGAACCCGGGCCCTGTCGTCACCCGCCGCCCGCACGGGAACGACAGGGCCCGGCCGCGGCCGCCCCGCGCCGCCCGGCGCGACACCCGCCCGAGGGACGCGCTGTCCTCCCGGGGGGCCGTTGCGGCCACAATGGGGGAATGAGCGACAGTCCAGCCCCACTCGCCGACCCGCACCTCGTCTACGACCCGGTGCCGGGCGACGGCCCGAAGGACGTGGTGATCCTCGGGTCCACCGGGTCGATCGGGACCCAGGCCATCGACCTCGTGCTGCGCAACCCGGACCGCTTCCGGGTCACCGGCCTGTCCGCCAACGGCGGCCGGGTCGCCCTCCTCGCCGAGCAGGCGTACCGGCTGAAGGCACGGACCGTCGCCGTGGCCCGCGAGGACGTCGTACCGGCCCTGCGCGAGGCGCTCGGCGCGCAGTACGGCGCCGGGGAGCCGCTCCCCGAGATCTTCACCGGACCGGACGCGGCCACGCAGCTCGCCGCCTCCGCATGCCACACCGTCCTCAACGGCATCACCGGCTCCATCGGGCTCGCCCCGACCCTGGCCGCCCTGGAGGCGGGCCGCACCCTCGCGCTCGCCAACAAGGAGTCGCTCATCGTCGGCGGCCCGCTGGTCAAGGCCCTCGCCAAGCCCGGGCAGATCATCCCGGTCGACTCCGAGCACGCCGCCCTCTTCCAGGCCCTCGCCGCCGGCACCCGCGCCGACGTGCGCAGACTGGTCGTCACCGCCTCCGGCGGCCCCTTCCGCGGCCGGACCAAGGAGCAGCTCGCGAGCGTCACCGTCGAGGACGCCCTCGCCCACCCCACCTGGGCCATGGGCCCGGTCATCACGATCAACTCCGCGACCCTCGTCAACAAGGGTCTGGAGGTGATCGAGGCCCACCTGCTCTACGACATCCCCTTCGACCGCATCGAGGTCGTCGTGCACCCCCAGTCGTACGTCCACTCGATGGTCGAGTTCACGGACGGATCGACCCTGGCCCAGGCGACGCCCCCCGACATGCGCGGACCCATCGCCATCGGCCTCGGCTGGCCCGAACGCGTCCCCGACGCGGCCCCCGCCTTCGACTGGAGCAAGGCCTCCACCTGGGAGTTCTTCCCCCTCGACAACGAGGCCTTCCCCTCCGTGAACCTGGCCCGGCACGTCGGGGAACTCGCGGGCACGGCCCCGGCGGTGTTCAATGCCGCCAACGAGGAGTGCGTCGAGGCGTTCCGCTCCGGCGCGCTGCCGTATCTCGGGATCATGGAGACCGTCACCCGGGTGGTCGAGGAACACGGCACACCCCGTACGGGAACTTCACTGACCGTCGCGGACGTCCTCGAAGCGGAGACCTGGGCCCGCGCCCGGGCCCGGGAACTGGCGGCTGAGACGGCGGAGGCCCGTGCATGACGACCCTGATGTTCATCCTCGGCATAGTCCTCTTCGCGGTCGGCCTGCTGTTCTCCATCGCCTGGCACGAGCTGGGCCACCTCTCCACGGCCAAGATGTTCGGCATCCGCGTGCCGCAGTACATGGTCGGCTTCGGACCGACGATCTTCTCGAAGAAGAAGGGCGACACCGAGTACGGGGTCAAGGCCATCCCGTTCGGCGGCTACATCCGCATGATCGGCATGTTCCCGCCCGGCCCCGACGGCCGGATGGAGGCCCGCTCCACCTCGCCCTGGCGCGGCATGATCGAGGACGCCCGCTCGGCGGCCTTCGAGGAGCTCCAGCCCGGCGACGACAAGCGCCTCTTCTACACGCGCAAGCCGTGGAAGCGCGTCATCGTCATGTTCGCCGGGCCGTTCATGAACCTGATCCTCGCGGTGGTGCTCTTCCTCACGGTCCTGATGGGCTTCGGCATCTCGCAGCAGACCACCACCGTCAGCTCCGTCTCCCAGTGCGTCATCTCACAGAGCGAGAACCGCGACGACTGCGCCGCGTCCGACCCGGCCTCCCCGGCCGCCGCGGCCGGCCTGAAGGCGGGCGACAAGATCGTCTCCTTCGACGGCGTCCGCACCGACGACTGGGACCGGCTGTCCGACCTGATCCGCGCCACCCCCGGCGAGCAGGTGCCGATCGTCGTCGAGCGCGACGGCCATGAGGTCACGCTCCACGCCCACATCGCCACCAACCAGGTCGCCAAGAAGGACTCCCACGGACAGATCGTCCAGGGCGAGTACGTCACCGCCGGCTTCCTCGGCTTCAGCGCGGCCACCGGCGTGGTGAAGCAGGACTTCGGCCAGTCCGTCACCTGGATGGGCGACCGCATCGGCGACGCCGTCGACTCCCTCGCCGCCCTGCCCGGCAAGATCCCCGCGCTGTGGGACGCCGCCTTCGGCGACGGGCCCCGCGAGGCCGACTCCCCGATGGGCGTCGTCGGCGCCGCCCGGGTCGGCGGCGAGATCGCCACGCTCGACATACCGCCCACCCAGCAGCTGGCCATGTTCGTCATGCTGGTCGCCGGCTTCAACCTCTCCCTGTTCCTCTTCAACATGCTCCCGCTGCTGCCGCTCGACGGCGGCCACATCGCGGGCGCGCTGTGGGAGTCGCTGCGCCGCAGCTTCGCCAAGGTGCTGCGCCGGCCCGACCCGGGCCCCTTCGACGTGGCGAAGCTGATGCCGGTGGCCTACGTGGTGGCGGGCGTGTTCGTCTGCTTCACCCTGCTCGTCCTGGTGGCCGACGTCGTCAATCCGGTACGGATCAGCTGACGTCCCGACGCCGGGCGTGAGGCCCGATCCGGGGAGCATGTCCCTCCGGACCGGGCTTCACGCATGTCGTGGGGCAGATGGATGCCATCGGGTGCATTCGCCGTACGCTGTGTGCCGGGGGCTCAGGTCCGTGCCGTAATCTCGAGGGGCCGGAGCCCGCCGCTGACCGGGGCCGGATCTTGTCCAAGACTTGGGGTTGCACAGCAGATGACTGCGATTTCTCTCGGCATGCCGTCCGTTCCGACCACGCTCGCCGTGCGCCGCAAGAGCCGGCAGATCCAGGTCGGGCCCGTGGCGGTCGGCGGTGACGCCCCCGTGTCGGTGCAGTCCATGACCACGACCCGTACGTCGGACATCGGCGCGACGCTCCAGCAGATCGCCGAGCTGACGGCGTCCGGCTGCCAGATCGTGCGGGTGGCGTGTCCCACGCAGGACGATGCCGACGCCCTTCCGGTGATCGCGAAGAAGTCGCAGATCCCGGTGATCGCGGACATCCACTTCCAGCCGAAGTACGTCTTCGCCGCCATCGAGGCCGGCTGCGCCGCGGTCCGGGTGAACCCGGGCAACATCAAGCAGTTCGACGACAAGGTCAAGGAGATCGCCCAGGCGGCGAAGGACCACGGCACGCCGATCCGCATCGGCGTGAACGCGGGCTCCCTGGACCGGCGCCTGCTCCAGAAGTACGGCAGGGCCACCCCGGAGGCCCTCGCCGAGTCCGCCCTGTGGGAGGCGTCGCTCTTCGAGGAGCACGGCTTCCGGGACATCAAGATCTCGGTGAAGCACAACGACCCGGTCGTCATGGTCGAGGCCTATCGCCAGCTCGCCGCCCAGTGCGACTATCCGCTGCACCTCGGCGTCACCGAGGCCGGCCCGGCCTTCCAGGGCACCATCAAGTCGGCCGTCGCCTTCGGCGCCCTGCTCTCCCAGGGCATCGGCGACACCATCCGTGTCTCCCTGTCGGCGCCGCCCGTCGAGGAGATCAAGGTCGGCATCCAGATCCTGGAGTCGCTGAACCTGCGCCAGCGGGGCCTGGAGATCGTCTCCTGCCCGTCCTGCGGCCGTGCCCAGGTCGACGTCTACAAGCTGGCCGAGGAGGTCACCGCCGGCCTGACCGGCATGGACGTCCCGCTGCGCGTCGCCGTCATGGGCTGCGTCGTCAACGGCCCCGGCGAGGCCCGCGAGGCCGACCTCGGTGTGGCCTCCGGCAACGGCAAGGGCCAGATCTTCGTCAAGGGCGAGGTCATCAAGACCGTGCCCGAGTCCAAGATCGTGGAGACCCTCATCGAAGAGGCCATGAAGCTCGCCGAGCAGATGGAGAAGGACGGCGTGACCTCCGGCGAGCCGTCGGTGTCCGTCGCGGGCTGAGCCTTCGCGACCGACACCGCCCGTCCGGCGTTTCGAGGACGAGGCCCGTCAGGGCCGGGGCGGGACCCGGGGGCAGCAGCCCCCGGACGTCCGCCCACCCGGCCAGGACCGGTGAGCACACGGCAACAGCCGGCGGGGCGACGCCGCTCAGCATCCGCGGGTACAGTGCGCAGATCAGCAGATCTCAGGGTGAGGCCCCGCACGTGTTGACGCAGACCACCTCCCGCGTGCTCGAACCGAGCGACCTGGACGCCGCGCTGGCCGTCCTCGACCGCGAGCCGGTCACCAACGCCTTCGTGACCGCCCGGGTGCAGATCGCCGGCCTCGACCCGTGGCGCCTCGGCGGCGAGATGTGGGGCTGGTACGAGGACGGCATGCTGACCTCCCTGTGCTACGCGGGCGCCAACCTCGTCCCCATCTGCGCCACTCCGCGCGCCGTCCGCGCCTTCGCCGACCGGGCCCGGCGGGCCGGCCGCCGCTGCTCCTCGATCGTCGGCCCCGCCGAGTCCACCGCCCAGCTCTGGCGGCTCCTCGAACCCGGCTGGGGCCCGGCCCGCGAGGTCCGCGGCCGACAACCCCTCATGGTCACCGACCGCATGAGCACCGACGTCGCCCCGGACCCCCGCGTCCGCCGCGTCCGCAAGGACGAGATGGAGCGGATCATGCCGGCCTGCGTGGCGATGTTCACCGAGGAGGTGGGCATCTCCCCGCTGGCCGGCGACGGCGGCCTGCTCTACCAGGCCCGGGTCGCCGAACTCGTCGGCTCCGGCCGCTCCTTCGCCCGCTTCGACAGCGACGGACGGGTCGTCTTCAAGGCCGAGATCGGCGCGGCCACCGACCGCGCCTGCCAGATCCAGGGCGTGTGGGTGGCCCCCGAGTACCGGGGACGGGGACTCGCCGCCCCGGGCATGGCGGCCGTCCTGCGCTACGCCCTGGCCGACGTGGCCCCGGTGGTGAGCCTGTACGTGAACGACTTCAACACGGCGGCCCGGCGGACGTACCGGCGGGTGGGCTTCCAGGAAGTCGGTTCCTTCATGAGCGTGCTGTTCTGACCCTGGCCGATCACCCCCGGCACACAGCCGCCCCGCCCCTGTAGGCTCCCCGCCATGGACCTCGTCATCGGCCCCTTGGATCTGTCGGCCCACGTGGACGAGGCCCTTGCCGTCCAAGCCGCCGCCTTCGGTCTCGGCCCCGACGAGGTGGCCGTCCGCCGCCAGATCGTCCTGCGCCACATGACCTACCCCGGCGCCCGCGCCCTCGGCGCCACCACCCCCGAAGGCGACCTCGCCGGCTTCGTCTACGGCATGCCCAACGACCGCACCCACTGGTGGTCCACCGTCGTCGAGCCCTACCTCCGCGCCCAGCACAACGAAGCCTGGCTCGACGACTCCTTCGTCATCACCGAACTGCACGTCCACCCGGCCCACCAGAACCGCGGCGCGGGCCGCTCGCTGATCACCACGATCACCGACACCGCCGTCGAACCCCGCTCGATCCTCTCCGCGATCGACATCGAGAGCCCCGCCCGCGGCCTCTACCGCACCCTGGGTTACGTCGACCTCGCCCGCCAGGTCCTGTTCCCCAGCGCACCCCGGCCGTACGCCGTGATGGGGGCCCACCTTCCCCTGCGCAGGCCTTAACCGATTTCCGCCGGGATGGACCACCCGGCTAACCTCCTAGCCATCACCCTTACGCAGCAGGAGTCTCGAACCATGGCCAACGCACCGGTCCAGCGCATGTCGAAGTTGATGGCGAAGACGCTGCGCGACGACCCGGCGGACGCCGAGGTCCTCAGCCACAAGCTGCTGGTCCGCGCCGGTTACGTGCGCCGCACCGCCGCCGGCCTGTGGAGCTGGCTGCCGCTCGGCAAGAAGGTCCTCGGCAACATCGAGCGCATCGTCCGCGAGGAGATGGACGCCATCGGCGCCCAGGAGGTCCAGCTCCCCGCCCTGCTGCCCCGCGAGCCGTACGAGGCCACGGGCCGCTGGGACGAGTACGGCCCCGAACTCTTCCGCCTCCAGGACCGCAAGGGCGGCGACTACCTCCTCGGCCCGACCCACGAGGAGATCTTCACCCTCCTGGTCAAGGACCAGGCGTCGTCCTACAAGGACCTGCCGGTCATCCTCTACCAGATCCAGAACAAGTACCGCGACGAGGCCCGCCCCCGGGCCGGCATCCTGCGCGGCCGCGAGTTCCTCATGAAGGACTCCTACTCCTTCGACGTCGCCGACGAGGGCCTCGCCGAGTCCTACGCCCTGCACCGCGCCGCCTACCAGCGCATCTTCGAGCGCCTCGGCCTCGACTACCGCATCTGCGCGGCCACCGCCGGAGCGATGGGCGGCTCGAAGTCCGAGGAGTTCCTCGCGCCCGCCGAGGCCGGCGAGGACACCTTCGCGGACTGCCCGAACTGCGACTTCGCCGCCAACACCGAGGCGATCACCTACACGCTCCAGCCGGTGGACGCGGCCGGCGTGCCCGCCGCCGAGGACATCCCGACCCCGGACACCCCCACCATCGAGACCCTCGCCGCCTCCCTCGGCGTCCCGGCCTCCGCCACGCTGAAGAACCTGCTGGTCAAGGTGGACGGCGAGATCGTCGCCGTGGGCGTCCCCGGTGACCGCGAGGTCGACATGGACAAGGTCGAGGCGCACTTCGCCCCGGCCGCCGTCGAGCTGGTCACCGCCGAGGACTTCGTCGGCCGCCCCGACCTGGTCCGCGGCTACGTCGGCCCGCAGGGCCTGGGCGAGAAGGTGACGTACATCGCCGACCCGCGCGTGGCGCCCGGCACCGCCTGGATCACAGGCGCCAACAAGGAGCACACGCACGCCAAGAACGTCGTGGCGGGCCGTGACTTCGAGGTCGACGCGTACGTGGACGTCGTGGTCGTCCGGGAGGGCGACCCCTGCCCGAACTGCGGCACCGGCCTGAAGCTGGACCGCGCCATCGAGATCGGCCACATCTTCCAGCTGGGCCGGAAGTACGCCGACGCCCTCAAGCTCGACGTCCTCGGCCAGAACGGCAAGCCGGCCCGCGTGACCATGGGCTCCTACGGCATCGGCGTCTCCCGCGCCGTCGCCGCGCTCGCCGAGCAGCACGCCGACGACAAGGGCCTCATCTGGTCCAAGGAGGTCGCCCCGGCCGACGTCCACGTCGTCGCCGCCGGCAAGGCCCTGCAGACGGAGCTGGCCCTCGAGGTCTCCGACAAGCTGGCCGCCGCCGGCGTCCGCGTCCTGGTGGACGAACGGGCCGGCGTCTCCCCGGGCGTCAAGTTCACGGACGCCGAGCTGATCGGCGTCCCGCAGATCCTGGTCGCCGGCCGCCGCGCCGCCGAAGGTGTGGTCGAGCTGAAGGACCGCCGCACCGGTGAGCGCGAGGAAGTGACGGTCGACGAGGCCATCGCCCGCCTCACCAGCTGACCACCACCGCGGGCCGAGCCCCCGGCGCGGCTGTCGGGCCGAGGGTGGGTGACGCGGCCCGGCGCTGCCGGGGTGCGACTGCGCTGAAGCGGCGCGAGGCAACTCGCGCCGCCCGGTGCTGCCGGGTGCCCGGCGCGGGTGCGGGCCGGGGGTGGGTCGCGTGGCCCGGCGCTGCCGGGGTGCCCGGCGCGGATGCGGACCGGGGGTGGGTCGCGTGGCCGCGATGCCGGGGTGCCCGGCGCGGGTGCGGGCCGGGGGTGGGTCGCGGTACCCGGCGCTGTCGGGGTGCCGCTGCGCCCACCCGTGCCGCCCCAGCGGCACGACTGCCCGCAGCTAGGGCGGGACGGGCGGCAGGCCGCAGCTGGGGCGGGACGGCGGACCGGACCGCAGCCGGATGGGGGTGACGGCGGTCAGCCGCGTACGGCGGGAAGGGGACGTGTCGGGGGGTGTTCGCCCGCAGCGGTTGGCGCGTCGACGCCCCGCCTGTTGGTCAGTCCCCGATTCCGCGCCGTTCCGAGGACGGACACCCCCCGGCGCGGCCCCGACCCACACACCACCGAAGGCGCTACGCGCACCCCCATCGAACCCGCACAGGCCGCCGCAGGCACCCCGCGCGCGGCACCACCGCCGCAGGCACCCCGCGCGCGGCACCACCGCCGGAGGCACCCGGCACCCCGCACGCGGCACCACCGCCGGAGGCACCGGCACCCCGCACCACCCGCCGGGCAGGCACCCGTTCACAACCAGGTGGCGAACTCCAGCAGCAGTTCCGCGTCCCGCTCGCGGCCCACCCGATGGGCCCGTACGCCCGACTCGACCGCACGGAACAGCGTCCAGCCGCGCAGCCGCTCCTGGTCGACCTCCAGCGACTCGGCCAGCCGCTTCACCCGCCGCCGGGTCGTCGAGGCGCCCGACGGCTGTGCGATCAGGTCTTCCACCCGGTCCCGCACCAGCCGCGCCAGGTCGAAGGCGCTCTCACCGACCACCGGGTCCGGCCCCACGGCCAGCCACGGCATCCGGTCCCCGGCGAGCACCTTGCTCTGCCGGAACGTGCCGTGCAGCAGCCGCTGCTCGGGCGGCGCGGCCAGCAGCTCCTCGCGAGCCCCCAGCGCCGCGTCCACCAGCGCGGCCACCACCGGACGGGCCACGGCGGCGGCCCGCATCGCCTCCGCCTGCCGCCCCGTCCGCTCGGCCACCGTCTCGAAGGTGTGAGCGGCGGGCGGCTCCACCCACAGCCGCCGCAGCGTCCCCGCCGCCTCCAGCAGCGCCTTCGACTCGGGCAGGGACCGCACCGAGACGTCCGGATGCAGCCGCTCCAGCAGCAGCACGCCCTCCCGCGTCTCCCCGTCGAGGAGCTGCACGGCTCCCAGCCCGCCCCAGTGGGCGAGCGCCGCGCGCTCGCTCTCCGGCCGGGCCCGGCGGGGCGCCAGCTTGAGCACCGCCGGCGTCCCGTCGGCCTGCCGCACGAGGATCACCAGGCTGCTGCGTCCGCCGGGCACCTGCACCCGCTCCACGGTCACCCCGCACAGCGCCACGGCCTCCCGCGCCGTCTCCGGCAGCTTCTCCCGCCAGTCGTCACCGACCGGTGCCGTCTCACCGAGCGCCCTGACCAGACGCCGCGGCGGTTCGAAAGCCATGCGCGAGCCGTTCCCTTCCCGTACGGGTCCTCCCGTACGCGTTACGCAGTCGGTGTCGCCGAAGCCGACGGTGTGCCGGCCCGCTCGGCGAGCCCAGGGAAGGCTACGCTTCCGCCGCGCCAGCGCACGGCCCGGACCGCCGCCTCCCGCAGCGCCCCGGCCGCCGTGGCCCGCAGACGCCCTTCGGCCGCCCGCACCAGGTCGGAGTAGACCCCGGCCGTCCGGCTCTCCAGATCCGCCGCCAGCCGCACCGCGGCCGCCGCGTCCGGGACCGCGAACGGCAGCGCGTACCCGGCCGCCGCGGCGACCGGTCTGCCGCCCAGATCGCCGACCTCGCGCGCCAGCGCGTCCCGCCGTGCCCGGTGCGCGTCGTACGCCGTCCGCGCCTCGGTGCGCCGCTCCTCGCCGATCCGCCCGCCGACGACTCCGTAGCCGTACACCGCGGCGTGCTCGGCCGCCAGTGCCGCCTGGAGGGCGACCAGCACCCGGTCCTTCGCCTCGCTCACCCGTGACCCTCCGTCAGCAGAAACATGTGCGCCGCCCCGGCCGCCGCCACCGACGCCAGCAGCCGCGCCGACTCGCCCGGCACCTCCAGCAGCGCCCCGGCCCGCCGGTCGGCCAGCTCGCGCTCGGCGGCGGCCAGACCGGCCAGCGCGTCCTTCTCGGTCACCGGCACACCGGAGGCGTCCCCCGGCCCGGCGGCCCTCGCCGTCCCCGAGGGCGACGCCTGCGCAGAAACCGAGGCGGAAGCGGAAGCCGAACCCGAAGCAGACGCAGACCCAGACGCAGAGTCCGCCGCCACGCCGCCGAACGCCTCCACGTGCCGCAGCACCTCCTCCCGCAGCGGCCGCAGCCGCGCGGCCAGCCCCGGATGCGCGGCGATCACCGCGTCGTACCGCGCGACCAGCCCGGCACTGTCCCGCGCCGCACGCGCGCGGGCCCGTTCCTCGGCGGACACCGTGTGCGGGGCATCGGAACCGGAGCCGCCGGTACAGCCGACGAGCAGCGCGGCCCCGGCGGCCGAGGCGAGCAGGCTCCTTCGGTGCGGCCCCGTGGGCACGCGCGGCGATGAGGGGAACGACACGGCAGACGTCCTCGGCAGACTCGTACGGAACCGACGGGTGAGCGAGGGCGCGCGGCGGGAAGAGCGGGGACCAGCGGCGCGGCACGCCCGTGATCACGGTACCCGGGCCTCGCCCGGGCACCACTCAGCGGCACCGCCGGTCACGGGTGGACGGCAACACCCTCCGCGACCGGATACCCTTTGACCAGACACGCGACCCATCCCACAACAGCACACGCGGCCGAGGAGTCACCCGGATGAGCACCACCCAGAGCGAGAGGCTGCGAGAGCTGCTCGAGCCGCTCGTCACCTCCCAGGGTCTGGACCTCGAAGGGATCGCCGTGGACGCGGTCGGACGCAAGCGGGTGCTGCGGGTGGTCGTCGACTCCGACACCGGTGCGGACCTCGACCGGATCGCCGATGTGAGCCGCGCGCTCTCGGCGAAGCTCGACGACACGGACGCGATGGGCGACGCGGAGTACACCCTCGAGGTCGGAACCCCGGGCGCGGAGCGCTCCCTCACCGAGCACCGCCACTACACGCGCGCCGTGGACCGCCTGGTGCGGTTCCAGCTCCACGAGGGCGGCGAACTGGTCGCCCGGATCCTCGACGTGGACGACGACGGACTCGACGTCGAGGTGCCCGGTGTGAAGGGCCGTAAGGCCACCACCCGCAGGCTCGCCTTCGGCGACATCGACAAGGCACGCGTCCAGGTCGAGTTCAACCGCAAGGACAAGCAGGACAAGCAGGACCAGAAGGACATGACGGAAGAGGAGGAGGCGTAGCCGTGGACATCGACATGAGCGCCCTGCGGGGCTTGGTACGGGAGAAGGAGATCTCCTTCGACCTGCTGGTCGGAGCGATCGAGTCGGCCCTCCTCATCGCGTACCACCGCACCGAGGGAAGCCGCCGGCGCGCGCGCGTGGAACTCGACCGGGAGACCGGGCACGTGACCGTGTGGGCGAAGGAGGAGCCCGAGGACCTCGAAGAGGGCCAGCAGGCGCGGGAGTTCGACGACACCCCGTCCGACTTCGGCCGGATCGCCGCCACCACCGCGAAGCAGGTCATCCTGCAGCGGCTGCGCGACGCCGAGGACGACGCGACGCTCGGCGAGTACGCGGGGCGCGAGGGCGACATCGTCACCGGGGTGGTCCAGCAGGGCCGTGACCCGAAGAACGTGCTCGTCGACATCGGCAAGCTGGAGGCCATCCTGCCGGTGCAGGAGCAGGTCCCCGGCGAGACCTACCCGCACGGCACGCGGCTGCGCAGCTACGTCGTCCGGGTGGCCAAGGGCGTCCGCGGCCCGTCCGTGACCCTCTCGCGGACGCACCCCAACCTGGTGAAGAAGCTCTTCGCCCTCGAGGTGCCGGAGATCGCCGACGGTTCCGTCGAGATCGCCGCGATCGCCCGCGAGGCCGGCCACCGCACGAAGATCGCCGTGCGCTCCACCCGCTCGGGCCTGAACGCCAAGGGCGCCTGCATCGGCCCGATGGGCGGCCGGGTGCGCAACGTGATGGGCGAGCTGAACGGCGAGAAGATCGACATCGTCGACTGGTCGGACGACCCGGCCGAGATGGTGGCGAACGCCCTCTCCCCGGCCCGCGTCTCCAAGGTGGAGGTCGTGGACCTCGCGGCCCGCTCCGCGCGCGTGATCGTGCCGGACTACCAGCTGTCGCTGGCGATCGGCAAGGAGGGGCAGAACGCCCGGCTCGCGGCCCGGCTGACCGGCTGGCGTATCGACATCAGGCCGGACACCGAGCAGCCGTCCGAGCGGCCCGCGGAGTAGGCAGCCCCGGCGTCCCGGCGGCGACCGGGGAATAGATCCAAGCCGCCCGTCGCTGAGATCACGACAGGTTGGTGCACGGCATGTGTTCGATTCTTGCCCCGAAGGGGTGAGGTCGGTCCGGGGAGGTAGACTTAGCAGTGTCTGGCCGGACACCTAGCCGCGCATGCCCTGAGCGCACCTGCGTGGGGTGCCGGGAGCGAGCGGTCAAGAGCGAGCTGCTGCGGACCGTGGCGATCGAGGACGCGTGCGTCCCCGATGTACGCGGTACGCTGCCCGGCCGGGGTGCCTATGTGCACCCCGCCACGGTCTGTGTCGACCAGGCGGTACGCCGCAAGGCGTTCCCGCGGGCGCTCCGCGTCCCGGGTCCGCTCGACGTAAAGGCGTTGCGCCGCTACGTCGAGCAGGCACAAGGTTGCTGAAAGCACCATGTAAGCAACGTGGTAAGGAAGACGTGCCGCACGGAACCCCGTGCGGCCTGGTACCTCGCGAGTCGAAAGCAGGTCGAGATTGCGATGAGCACTCGATGAGTACGCGATGAGTACGCCCATGAACTAGCGACGGTCCGGACGCAACCCGGACCTCAGAGGAGCGAAGTGGCTAAGGTCCGGGTCTACGAACTCGCCAAGGAGTTCGGTGTCGAGAGCAAGGTCGTCATGGCCAAGCTCCAGGAACTCGGTGAATTCGTCCGTTCGGCGTCTTCGACCATCGAAGCGCCCGTTGTACGCAAGCTGACAGACGCCTTCCAGCAGGGCGGTGGCAACGGCAGGTCCGCCAAGCCCGCCCCCCGCAAGGCGACCCCCAGGCCCGCCGCGCCCTCTCCGGCGCAGGCGGCCCGTCCGGCCGCGCCGCGGCCGGCCGCACCCAAGCCCCCGGCCGCGGAGCAGCCCGCGCCGTCGGCTCCGTCGGCGCCCGCGCCGGCGGCTCCGGGTCCGCGTCCGACGCCGGGCCCCAAGCCGGCCCCGCGTCCGGCTCCGGCCGCACCGGAGTTCACCGCGCCTCCGGCGGCTCCCGCCGCTCCGGCGCAGTCCGGCCCCCGGCCCGGCGCGCGTCCCGGCGCCCCGAAGCCCGGCGGTCGTCCCGCCGGTCCCGGTCAGGACCGCGGTCAGCAGGGCGGCCAGGGCCGTCCCGGTGGCCAGCGTCCCGGTGCCCCGGCACAGCGCCCCGGCGCCCGTCCCGGCGGTCCGCGTCCGGGCAACAACCCCTTCACCTCCGGCGGCAACGCCGGCATGGCGCGCCCGCAGGCGCCCCGTCCCCAGGGCGGACCCCGACCGGCCGGAGGCCACGGCGGCCCCGGTGCCCCCGGCGCCGGTCCCCGTCCGCAGGCTCCCGGCCAGGGCGGCGGTCCGCGTCCCCAGGCTCCGGGCGGCAACCGCCCGAGCCCGGGCTCGATGCCGCGTCCGCAGGGCGGCGCGGCCGGTCCCCGCCCCGGCGGCGGTCCGCGTCCGAACCCCGGCATGATGCCGCAGCGTCCCGCTGCCGGCCCCCGTCCCGGCGGTGGCCCCGGCGGCCGCGGCCCGGCCGGTGCCGGTCGCCCCGGTGGCGGCGGTCGTCCGGGCGGCGGCGGCTTCGCCGGCCGTCCCGGTGGCGGCGGCGGTGCCGGTCGTCCCGGTGGCGGCGGCGGCTTCGCCGGTCGTCCCGGTGGCGGCGGCTTCGGTGGCGGCGGTGGCCGTCCCGGCTTCGGCGGCCGTCCCGGCGGTCCCGGTGGCCGTGGTGGCACGCAGGGCGCCTTCGGCCGTCCCGGCGGTCCCGCGCGTCGCGGTCGCAAGTCGAAGCGGCAGAGGCGCCAGGAGTACGAGGCCATGCAGGCCCCGTCGGTCGGCGGCGTGATGCTGCCTCGCGGCAACGGCGAGACCATTCGCCTGTCGCGCGGTGCGTCGCTCACCGACTTCGCGGAGAAGATCAACGCCAACCCGGCGTCGCTCGTCGCGGTCATGATGAACCTGGGCGAGATGGTCACCGCGACCCAGTCCGTCTCCGACGAGACGCTCCAGCTCCTCGCCGGCGAGATGAACTACGACGTTCAGATCGTCAGCCCGGAGGAGGAGGACCGCGAGCTGCTCGAGTCCTTCGACCTGGAGTTCGGCGAGGACGAGGGGTCCGAGGAGGACCTGGTCGTCCGTCCGCCGGTGGTGACCGTCATGGGTCACGTCGACCACGGTAAGACCCGACTGCTCGACGCCATCCGCAAGACGAACGTCATCGCGGGCGAGGCCGGCGGCATCACCCAGCACATCGGTGCCTACCAGGTCGCGACCGAGGTCAACGAAGAAGAGCGCAAGATCACCTTCATCGACACCCCGGGTCACGAGGCGTTCACCGCCATGCGTGCCCGTGGTGCGCGCTCGACCGACATCGCGATCCTGGTCGTCGCGGCCAACGACGGCGTCATGCCGCAGACGGTCGAGGCGCTCAACCACGCGAAGGCGGCCGACGTGCCGATCGTCGTCGCGGTCAACAAGATCGACGTCGAGGGTGCCGACCCGACCAAGGTGCGCGGTCAGCTGACCGAGTACGGCCTCGTGGCCGAGGAGTACGGCGGCGACACCATGTTCGTCGACATCTCCGCCAAGCAGGGTCTGCACATCGACTCGCTGCTGGAGGCCGTGGTCCTCACGGCCGACGCCTCGCTCGACCTGCGGGCCAACCCGAACCAGGACGCGCAGGGCATCTCGATCGAGTCCCGTCTCGACCGCGGCCGCGGTGCCGTGGCGACGGTCCTCGTCCAGCGAGGCACGCTGCGGGTCGGCGACACGATGGTGGTGGGCGACGCCTACGGCCGCGTCCGCGCCATGCTCGACGACAACGGCAACAACGTCGCCGAGGCCGGTCCGTCGACGCCGGTCCAGGTCCTGGGCCTGACCAACGTCCCGGGTGCCGGTGACAACTTCATCGTGGTCGAGGAGGACCGTACGGCCCGCCAGATCGCGGAGAAGCGTGCCGCCCGCGAGCGGAACGCCGCGTTCGCCAAGCGCACGCGCCGCGTCTCCCTCGAGGACCTGGACAAGGTGCTCAAGGCCGGCGAGGTCCAGCAGCTGAACCTGATCATCAAGGGTGACGCTTCCGGTTCCGTCGAGGCTCTCGAGTCCTCGCTGCTCCAGCTGGACGTCGGCGAAGAGGTCGACATCCGCGTCCTGCACCGCGGTGTCGGTGCGGTCACGGAGTCCGACATCGACCTGGCGATGGGCTCCGACGCCATCGTGATCGGCTTCAACGTGCGCGCCGCCGGGCGTGCCGCGCAGATGGCCGAGCGCGAGGGTGTGGACGTCCGGTACTACTCGGTCATCTACCAGGCGATCGAGGAGATCGAGGCGGCCCTCAAGGGCATGCTCAAGCCGGAGTACGAAGAGGTCGAGCTCGGTACGGCGGAGATCCGCGAGGTCTTCCGCTCGTCCAAGCTGGGCAACATCGCGGGTGTGCTCATCCGCTCCGGCGAGGTCAAGCGCAACACCAAGGCGCGTCTGCTGCGCGATGGCAAGGTCATCGCGGAGAACCTCAACATCGAGGGTCTGCGTCGCTTCAAGGACGACGTCACCGAGATCCGCGAAGGCTTCGAGGGCGGTATCAACCTCGGAAACTTCAACGACATCAAGGTCGACGACGTCATCGCGACGTACGAGATGCGCGAGAAGCCGCGGGTGTGACACCCGGCTGCTCCGGCCGGCCGACGGGACCTCTCCCGTCGGCCGGCCGGCCGCTGTCTGCGGTGACCCGCCGCACCGCCCGGCGGGGCGGCGGGGAAACCCCGTCGAGCCACCGGCCGGATCGGGGTACCGTTCTTGATGTCCCTGCCCACACCTGTGGCAGGGCCATCGATCCCGTACCGGCGGGTTATCCGGATACACACATGTACGTGGGGACGCTGTCCTTCGACCTCCTCCTCGGCGACGTACGGTCGCTGAAGGAGAAGCGCTCCGTCGTCCGCCCGATCGTCGCCGAGCTCCAGCGGAAGTACTCCGTGAGCGCGGCCGAGGTGGAGAACATGGATCTGCACCGGCGGGCCGGTATCGGCCTCGCCATGGTCTCCGCGGACGCGGGGCACCTGACCGACGTACTCGACCGGTGCGAACGGCTGGTCGCCGCCCGTCCCGAGGTGGAGCTGCTGTCGGTCAGACGGCGCTTCCACGGCGAGGAAGACTGACTTCCCCAGCCCAAGAACAGAGACAGGAAAGAACGGGAGACGGACCAGTGGCCGACAACGCGCGGGCGAAAAGGCTGGCGGACCTCATCCGAGAGGTGGTGGCCCAGAAGCTGCAGCGCGGGATCAAGGACCCGCGGCTCGGCTCGCACGTCACCATCACGGACACCCGGGTCACGGGTGACCTGCGGGAGGCGACCGTCTTCTACACGGTCTACGGGGACGACGAGGAGCGCAAGGCCGCCTCCGCCGGGCTGGAGAGCGCCAAGGGCATCCTGCGCTCCGAGGTCGGCAAGGCGGCCGGCGTGAAGTTCACGCCCACCCTGACCTTCGTCATGGACGCCCTCCCGGACACCGCCCGGAACATCGAGGACCTCCTCGACAAGGCGCGCCAGTCCGACGCGAAGGTGCGCGAGGTGTCCGCGGGCGCCGCGTACGCCGGCGAGGCGGACCCGTACCGGAAGCCGGAAGCCGAGGACGACGAGACGGACGACACCGCCGAATGACCGACAAGCACACCACGCCCGACGGACTTGTCATCGTCGACAAGCCGTCGGGCTTCACTTCGCACGACGTCGTCGCCAAGATGCGGGGCATCGCCCGGACGCGGCGCGTCGGGCACGCCGGCACGCTCGACCCGATGGCCACGGGCGTGCTGGTCCTCGGCGTGGAGCGGGCCACCAAGCTCCTCGGGCACCTCGCCCTCACCGAGAAGGAGTACCTGGGCACCATCAGGCTCGGGCAGACGACGCTGACGGACGACGCCGAGGGCGAGATCACGAGGTCGCAGGACGCCTCGAAGGTCACCCGGGAGGCCGTCGACGCCGCCGTCGCCAAGCTCACGGGCGACATCATGCAGGTGCCGTCCAAGGTCAGCGCCATCAAGATCAACGGCGTGCGCTCCTACAAGCGGGCGCGCGAGGGCGAGGACTTCGAGATCCCTGCCCGCCCCGTCACCGTCTCCTCCTTCGCGGTGTACGACGTCCGGGAGGCGGCCGCCGAGGACGGCACCCCGGTGCTCGACCTGGTGGTCTCGGTGGTCTGCTCGTCCGGCACCTACATCCGCGCCCTGGCCCGCGACCTCGGCACCGACCTGGGCGTGGGCGGCCATCTGACGGCGCTGCGCCGCACCCGCGTCGGCCCGTACAAGCTGGACTCGGCGAAGACGCTGGACCAGCTCCAGGAGAACCTCGCGGTCATGCCGGTCGCCGACGCGGCGACCGCCGCCTTCCCGCGCTGGGAAGTGGACACCAGGCGGGCCCGGCTGCTCCTCAACGGGGTGCGGCTGGAGATGCCCGACGCCTACGCGGGCGCGGGTGCCGTCGCCGTCTTCGACCCCGAGGGCCGCTTCCTCGCGCTCGTGGAGGAGCAGAGGGGCAAGGCGAAGAGCCTGGCCGTCTTCGGCTGAGCCGACGACGCGTCAACTCCCGTCCGTGGAGCGGCGGTCACGGGGACTGCCACGTCCGCCGCTCCACGGCCCCCCTCGGTTCCCCCACCTCCTAGGGTGTATCCAACCTCTCCCTTCTGTTCACCCGTCCGGACAGGCGCTCGGAGTGAACCAGGGGAGTGGAAGGGGGCGCGTTCGCGAGGGGATCTGTCCCGCCGATCTTCACGTGCCTACCGTCGAACAGAGCACGGGTGTACGGCGGCACGGCGGGGAGGTGCGGCGATGGCGTCGCGGAACCGGACCCGGGAGGCGGACGGCAGCGCACGGCGACTGCCGCGCAACGACCTCCCCGGCACGCAGGACGATGCCCCGCCGCCACCGCCGGACGTCGCGGACGGCGCCCTGGTCCGCATCCAGGACCTGGCCGGCCGGCCCCGGGGCACGGGATTCGCCGCCGACCACCACGGCTCGGTGATCACCAGCCATGAAGCGGTCGACGGGCTGAACCGGCTCGTCCTGCGCACCGCCGGGGACCGCCGCCTGGTCGTGGCCGCCGCGGACGTGACCCCCCTGCCCGACCTCGGCCTGGCCCTCGTCCGGGCCGAAGGGCTCGGCACCGGCCCGCTGCCCGTCACCGTGCGGGACCGCATCGAGGCGGGGACCTACGTCCGGATCGCCGCCGGCTGCTGGCGCGAGGCGCGGGTCCTCGGCACCACCGACGTCACCTACACGGCCACCGACCGCTTCCACCACGTCGCAGACGCCCTGGAGCTGGCGGTCGGCACGTCCGGGCGGGACGCGCTGCGGCTGGGCGGCGGCGCCGCCGGCGGGCCCGTGTTCGACGTCACGACCGGCGCCGTCCTCGGCGTCCTCGGCACCGCCCTGACCTCCGGCCACCGCGACGTCGGCTTCGCTGTGCCGCTGCGCGCGGCCTCCGGCCCCCTCGCCGACCTGCTCGCCCGGAACGCGGACACGGTCCCGGCGTACGGCGCCGACCTCAATCCGGCGGGAACCCTCGCACTCACGGCCGCGTCGATGCGGTGGGCCGGCCCGGCCAGGACGGGGCCGGCACCGGTACCGCCGGCGGCCCCGACGGACCTGGCGGACCTGGCGCGCCCGGCAGGCCCGGCGGACCCAGTGCACTCGGCGCACCCGGCGGACCTGTCGGACCCGACCGCCGGTCCTGCCGAGCCGGTCGAACGGGCCGGGCCCGCCCGCGAGTTCGCCGCGTTCGCCCGCACGGGTGGGACGGCCCGGGTCCTCGGGCTCGTAGGCGTGCCCGGGACCGGTCGCACGACCGAGCTGGCGGCCCTCGCCGCCCGCCGTTCCCGGGGCACGGCACCCGCGCCCACCCTGTGGCTGCGCGGCGCCGACCTGTGCGACGACGACACGTCGGTGGCCGACGCGGTGCGCAGGACGCTGGCCCGCGCCGCGCACGCCGTGGCCGCCCCGGACCGGCGCCGCCCGCCCGGCCTCGGCGACGTCACCCCGGAGCACCTCGCCCGCGTCGCGGACTCCGCCGGCCGGCCCCTGCTGGTCCTCCTCGACGGCCCGGAGGAGATGCCGCCGGTCCTGGCCCACCGTCTCGCCGAGTGGTCCGGGGGCACGACGGCGTGGCTGAGGGAGACGGGAGCGCGGTTGATCGTGGCATGCCGGGCGGAGTACTGGGAGCGGGCGGGGGCGGAGTTCCCCCGGGAGGTGCTGCACGGGGCGACGGCCGGGGGACCGGCGGCCGTGTGCGGGCCCGGGGAGCGGGTGTGGCAACCGGTGCCGTCCTGGACGGCGGAGGCGGGGGAGCTGTCCGGGGTGACTGTGCAGGGGCCGAGGCCCGAAGACGGTGACGCGGTACCGGCGCCCGGTCGGGCACCCGGCGGGGAGTGGGTGGCCGGTGTGGGTGCGGAGGACTCCCGGCCGTGGGGGCAGGGGCAGGGGCGGGACCTGGCGGGCACGCGGCCCCGGGCGGGCGGCGCGACCGCGGTGACGCCCCCGTCGGGCGCGGTGACGTCCGCGCAGGGTGCGGGAGACACCGCGACCGGGCCGGCTGAACGGGGGCGCGGCAGGTCCGACGGCGCGGTGGCGGTGGAGGCCGGGGGTTCGCCGCCGGGCGGGTGGCCGCAGGGGTGTGCTGCCGGTCCCGCGTGGGCGGTAGCGGGTGCCGGGTCGGGCGGACTGGCGGCGGAGCGGGTCGCAGGGCGGTCCGGGCAGCGAGGAGCGGATCCGTCGGGCACCGGGGGAGCAGAGGGCTCGGCGTGGTGCCGAGAGGATTCGCCGGGCATCGGGGCCCAGACGGTCGCCGGCGGCCGGGGGCGGGCCGGCGGCGACCCCTCCGGTGAGGGACCAGAGGCCGGCGCCGACTCCGGAAGGCTCGGATCCGGTGCGGCAGGGGTCGCCTCGGACGCTGTCGTCGGTGGATGGGCCTGGTCGGGGGCTGTTCAGTCGGCCAGTGGGTCGGAGGCCGGTGCCGGGGGGCTCCGGGCTGATGCGGCGGGATGCGGGCCGGAGGACGTCGTCGGGGGTCGGGGCCCCACCGGGACTGTCCCGGTGGGGGCCGGTTCCGATACGAGTGCTGGGGGGTCCGGGTCGGCCGGGAGCGGCTCGTCGGGCTCTGAGGCCGGGGCCGGTGACGGGGGAACCCGACGGTCCGGGACCGTCCCGGCGGGCCCGGGCGCCGTGCCCTCCGCGAGGGCCGACGCCGGGCGTGGGGCGCTGCCTCCCGCGACGGCCGACGCCGGGCGTGAGGCGCTGCCGCCCTGTGTGCACCTCGGTGACCTGGGGGACGACGAGGCGCGGGAGGCGCGGGCACGCTACCGCATCGCGGAGGGCGCCCTGCCGGACAGCGACGGGCGCCACCCCCTCACCCTCCGCCTGCTCTCCGAGGTCCAGGCGGCCCTGCCGGGCGCCCTGCCACCCGTCCGTATCGGCCGCGACGCGGTGTTCGGCGCCTACCTCGACCTGATGTGCCTGCGCGTCGCCACCCGACTGGCCGCGGAGAACGGCCTGCGCGGCACAGCCGTCCGCCGGCTCGCGGCGCGGGTCTCCGGGCAGGTCCACGAGGCCGCCCGGCGCAGTCTCGGCCCCGGGCAGGGGGAACTGGACCGGGAATCCTTCGGGGAGGTGTTCCCCTGGGGCCGGGCGCCGGCCCGGCTCGGCGGCGGCACCGGGTGGGCGTACGCCGTGCTCGCCGAAGGCCTCCTCGTGTCCGCCGGCAGCGGCTACCGCTTCGCGCACGAGGAGCTCGCCGACTGGATACAGGGCACCCACCTCGACCTGGACGGGGCCCTGCGCGTCCTCGTGCACGACCGCGGCGCCCCGCAGGACACCCACACCCTCCCCGTCCCGCACCACCGCATCGGCCCCGTCGTCGAGGCCCTGCTGCACCTCGGCCGCCAGCACGGCGTCCCCCAGCTCGCCCTGACGCTGGAGGAACTGGCGCGCGCCCTGGACGCCGAGCCGCACCCGTGGTGGGCCGGCCGGCTGCTCGCCGGGACGCTGACGCGCGTACCCGACGCGGCGCCGTACACGGAGGTACTGCGTCTGCTCGCCGACGGCATCGCGGAACGGCGGGGCGAGGGCCGTCCCGTGCCCGCGGAGTTCGGGCCCGCCTTCTGGACGGCCCTGCGGCTGCCGGAGGCCACGCGCCTCGACCTGCTGCGCCGCCTGCTTCTCGCCGACGGCGCCCCCCACGAGCCCGGCCCCCGCCACCTCGACACCGTCGCCCGCCTGCTCGCCGCCGACCCCGCGACCGTGCAGCCCCTCCTCGTCCGCTGGTTCGACGACGAACGGCCGCTGCCCGCCACCCCGCACGCCACCGTGGCGACCGCCGCGCAGGCGCTGCTGCACACCCACCGCCACCGCGGTCCGGACGGCCTCACCGAGGTGCTCGCCGACAGCACGCACCGCCGGGCCGACGAACTGCTCGCCGTCCTGGCCGAGGAAGAGCCGTCCGCCGTCTGCCGGGCCGTCGACCGGTGGGCCCGGGACGAGCGGCCGGCCCGGCACACGGCGGCCGTGACCCACGGGCTGCGCGTCGCGCCCCACGCCCGCACCGCCACCGACCGCACCCTGCTGCGCCACGCCGCCCTCGTCCTGCTCACCCGCCCCGCCGACGGCCTGCTGCACGGAGGCGCCCTCGCCCTGCTGGTCCAGGACCCGGGCAGTCGCGACCGGCACCTGGCGAGGGCGCTGGCCCACTTCGCGGCGGGCGACCCGTACCTGCCGCCGAGGGCGGTGGCCGCCGCCCTGCCGACCCACCCCGACCAGGTCCTCGACGCCTTCCGGGCCCGGCTGCGCGGCCCGGACTCCGGGGAGGCGCTGCGCAGGCTCCTCGACGCCACCACGCCCCAGCTGGCCCGCCGGGTCGCCGTACTGATCGGGGAGGCGGTGGCGGAGCGGCCCGAGACCGCCGGACACGTGGCCGCCCACACCGACCGGCGCATGGACCAGGGCCCCGCCGCGCGGTGGGTGCTCCTCCCGCTGGTCACCGGACTGCTGGACGGAGGACCCGAGCCGGTGCGAGCCGCGCTGGCCGGCGTGCTCGCCGGCGACGGCGCCCCCGCCACCGGTTCCCTCCGCCGCGAGCTGCGGGAACACCTGCTGGCCCACGAGGACGACCCCGCCGTCCTGGACGCGCTGCTGCGGGCCGCCGCCTCCCAGGGCGGCGACGGCCGACGGGCCCTCGTCCACCGCACCGCCCTGCTCCTGGCCCGCACCCCGGACGGCACCACCCGCCTGGACCGCGCCCTGGTCGACCTGGCCCGGCACCTCCCCGGCTTCGCCGGCCGGGTGACCGGCTGGCTGGCGGACGCCCCCGACGAGTGGGCGGCACTCGTCGGCCCGAGCGCACGCCGCACGATCGAGAGCCTGGCGGGCACCCGCGTCCCCGCCTGACCGCGGCCGGGACACGGCGTGGCGTGCGGCCGGTCACAGCACCCATGCCGATGCGGGCGGGAGGCGCCCGGCATGGCACCCTTAGACCTGCATCGAAGGCTTCGACTCCGACGAGTGTGCGACAAGGAGCAGACACAGTGCAGCGCTGGCGTGGCTTGGAGGACATCCCCGAGGACTGGGGGCGCAGCGTCGTCACCATCGGCTCCTACGACGGAGTCCACCGCGGACACCAGCTGATCATCAAGCACGCCGTGGACCGCGCCCGCGAGCTGGGCGTCCCCGCCGTCGTCGTCACCTTCGACCCGCACCCCAGCGAGGTCGTCCGCCCCGGCAGCCACCCGCCGCTGCTCGCCCCGCACCACCGCCGCGCCGAACTCTGCGCCGAGCTGGGCGTGGACGCGGTGCTGATCCTCCCCTTCACGACGGAGTTCTCGAAGCTGTCCGCGGCCGACTTCGTCGTCAAGGTCCTGGTCGACAAGCTGCACGCCAAGGCGGTCGTGGAGGGCCCCAACTTCCGCTTCGGCCACAAGGCCGCGGGGAACGTCGACTTCCTCGCCGAGCAGGGCCGGACCTACGACTTCGAGGTCGAGGTCGTCGACCTGTACGAGTCCGGCGAGGCGGGCGGCGGCGAGCCGTTCTCCTCCACCCTGACCCGCCGCCTGGTCGCCGAGGGCGACGTCCGGGGCGCCGCCGAGATCCTGGGCCGCCCGCACCGCGTGGAGGGCGTGGTCGTCCGCGGCGCCCAGCGCGGCCGAGAGCTGGGCTTCCCCACGGCCAACGTCGAGACCCTGCCGCACACCGCGATCCCCGCCGACGGCGTCTACGCCGGCCGGCTGCACGCCCAGGGCGAGGTGATGCCGGCCGCGATCTCCGTCGGCACCAACCCACAGTTCGAGGGCACCGAGCGCACGGTGGAGGCGTACGCCATCGACCGCGTCGGCCTCGACCTGTACGGGCTGCACGTCGCCGTGGACTTCCTGGCCTTCGTTAGGGGCCAGGCGAAGTTCGAGACGCTGGACGCGCTCCTCGAGCAGATGGCCGACGACGTCCAGCAGTGCCGCGAGATCATCGCGGCGGACGACAAGCGGGCCTGACCCCGCCCGGCACCGGACGGGCGGTGTCCCGGGCGGTCGTACGCCCGGGGCCGCTCGCACGGGCCGTCCGGCGCCCCTAGACCGGCCCGCTCTCGGCCCCGGCCACCTCCGCCCGCGTCCGCGCCAGCGCCCAGTGGCAGGCCACCTGCGCCTCCCCGCCGCCGTCGAGGATCTCCAGGTCCCGGGTCCGGCACGCGTCGGCGACGCCCGCCCGGGACGCCTCGCCGCTCGCGAGGATCTGGCAGCGGGCGTGGAAGCGGCAGCCGCCGGGGACGCGCGACGGGTCCGGGGGCTCGCCGGAGAGGACGACCGGGGCCCCGGGGGCCTCGGGCAGCACGGACAGCAGGGCCTGGGTGTACGGGTGCCGCGGCGCCGTCAACACCTGCTCGACCTCGCCCGTCTCCACGATCCGGCCGAGGTACATCACCGCGACCCGGTCGGCGATGTTCCAGGCCAGACCGAGGTCGTGGGTCACCACCAGCGCGGACAGCCCGAGTTCGGTGCGCAGGCGCAGCAGCAGCGCGAGGATCTCGCCGCGCACCGAGGCGTCCAGGGAGGCCACCGGCTCGTCGGCGACGAGCAGTTCGGGCTCCAGGACGAGCGCACCCGCGATGACGACCCGCTGGCGCTGGCCGCCGGACAGCTCGTGCGGGTAGCGCAGGAAGAAACGCTCGGGAGGCCGCAGCCCGGCCCGGGCCAGGGCACCGGCGACCGCCGCCCGCTCGTCACCGCCGTACCCGTGGATGCGCAACCCCTCGGCGACCGCGTCGTAGACCGTGTGCCGCGGGTTGAGGGAGCCGCTCGGGTCCTGGAGGACCAGCTGGGCGCGCTTACGGTAGGCCTTCAGCGCGCGCGAGGAGTAGTCGAGCGGTGCCCCGTCGAAGGTGACGCGGCCCGAGGTCGGCGGGACCAGGCCGAGCAGGGAACGGGCCAGCGTCGTCTTGCCGCAGCCCGACTCGCCGACCAGCGCCACGATCTCGCCCGGCCGGATGTCGAGGTCGACCCCGTCCACGGCCCGGGCGGGCGGCGCGCCCTGCCGGCCGGGGAAGGTGACGTGCAGGCCCTCGACGCTCAGCAGCGGTGGCGTTCTCGTCATGCGGTGCTGCTCCTCACTTCTGCCTCGTCCGTGGCCGCCGGTGTCCCCGCGGCCACGTGCACGCACGCCGCCCGCCGGTCCGCGCCCGCCTCGCGCAGTGCCTGGTCGTCGGTGGCGCAGACGTCGAGCGCGACGGGGCAGCGCGGGTGGAAGGCGCAGCCGGACGGCACGGCGGCGGGGTCGGGCGGGTCGCCGGGCAGGCCGCGCGGCGCGAACCGCGACCCCGGGTCGCCGATCCTCGGGAACGCCTCCGACAGGGCCCTGCCGTACGGGTGCCGGGCGTCGTCGTGGACCAGCCGCGCCGGGCCCTCCTCGACCACCCGGCCCGCGTACATCACCGCGAGCCGGTCGCAGGTGTCGGCGAGGACGGCGAGGTCGTGGCTGATCATGACCAGACCCACGTCCTGCTCGCTCACCAGCTCCTCGATCAGGCGGAGGATCTGGGCCTGGACCATCACGTCGAGGGCGGTGGTGGGCTCGTCGGCGACGATCAGACGCGGATCGCAGGCCAGCGCCATCGCGATCATCACGCGCTGGCGCTGCCCCCCGGACAGCTCGTGCGGATAGGCGGACGCCCGTGCCGCCGGCAGGCCCACCTGCTCCAGCAGCTCACCGGCCCTCTTCCGGGCGGCCGCCGGGGTGGCCCCGCGGTGCAGCAGAATCGGTTCGGCGATCTGGTCGCCGACGCGGTGCACGGCGTTGAGGGAGTGCATCGCGCCCTGGAAGACGATCGACGCCCCGGCCCAGCGCACCGCCCGCAACCGGCCCCACTTCATCGTCAGCACGTCCTCCCCGTCGAGGAGGATCTCGCCGCTCACCCGGGCCCCGGCGGGCAGCAGGCGCAGCAGGGCCAGCGCCAGCGTGGACTTGCCGCAGCCGGACTCGCCCGCGATGCCGAGCTTCTCGCCGGCGGCGAGGCTCAGGTCGACCCCGCGTACGGCGGCCGCACCGCCCGGGTAGGTCACTTCCAGGTTCCGGACGTCGAGCAGGCTCAACGGGACACCCCCAGCCTGGGGTTGAGAACGGACTCGACCGCACGCCCGCACAGGGTGAACGCCAGCGCGACGACCGCGATCGCGATGCCCGGCGGCACCAGGTACCACCAGTCGCCGGAGCTGACCGCCCCCGCCTCCCGCGCGTCCTGCAGCAGCCCGCCCCACGACACGACCGAGGGGTCGCCGAGCCCCAGGAACGCGAGGGTGGCCTCGGCGAGGATGGCGGAGGAGATGATGAGGGTGGTCTGGGCGAGGATCAGCGGCATCACGTTCGGCAGGACGTGCCGGGACATGATGTGCCCGTGCCCGCCGCCGAGCGCCTTGGCGCGTTCGATGTAGGGCCGTGACTCCACGGCCAGCGTCTGGGCCCGCACCAACCGCGCGGTCGTCGGCCAGGTGGTGACGCCGATGGCCAGGACGATCGTGCCCAGCGAGCGGGACATGACGGTCGCCAGCACGATGGCGAGGACCAGGGTCGGCATCACCAGGAACCAGTCCGTGACGCGCATGGCCACCGTGGCGTACCAGCCGCGGAAGTGCCCCGCGGTGATGCCGATCAGCGCCCCGATGGCCACCGACAGCACGGCCGCGAGCAGCCCGACCAGCAGCGAGACGCGCGACCCCCAGATCAGCAGTCCCAGCAGACTGCGCCCGAACTGGTCGGTGCCCAGCGGGAACCGGCCGCTGGGGCCCTCCAGCGGCTGACCGGGGGCGTCGGTCACGCTCTGCACGTCCGACCCGACGGTCAGCGGCGCGGTCAGTGCGAGCAGCCCGAACAGCACCAGAGCGGCGAGCCCGAACAGGCCAGCGCGGTGCCGCCGGTACTCCTTCCAGAAGCGTGCGGCGGAGGCCCGGCGGCGCTGCCACGCGAGCGTGCGCGGGCCGAGCGGCGGAGCGGTCTCGGTGGTCATCGGCCCACCCTCGGGTCGAGCAGCGGATACAGGAGGTCGGCCAGGGTGTTCATCAGGATCACCGCCGAGGCGAAGACGAAGAACAGCCCCTGCACCAGCGGCAGATCGGGCACGCTCAGCGCCTGGTAGAACAGCCCGCCGAGCCCCGGCCAGGAGAAGACCGTCTCGACGAGGATGACACCGGCGACGGTCCGGCCGAGATTGACGAAGATCAGGGTCACGGTCGGCAGCAGCGCGTTCGGCACGGCGTGCCGGCGCCGTACGAGATCGTCCCGGAGGCCCTTGGCGCGGGCCGTGGTCAGATAGTCGCCGCCCATCTCGTCGAGCAGCGCCGACCGGGTGACCAACAGCGTCTGCCCGTACTCCACGGCGACCAGCGTCACCACCGGCAGGACGAGGTGGTGGGCGACGTCGACGACGTACGCGAAGCCCTGCTCGCCGCCGGACTCCATGCCCCCGGTCGGGAACATCCCCGGGATCGGGCCCACGCCGACCGACAGCACGATGATGAGCAGCAGCCCCAGCCAGAAGGAGGGGATGGAGTAGAGCGTCAGCGCCAGCCCGGTGTTGAGCCGGTCGCCGAGCCGGCCGTGCCGCCACGCGGAGCGAGTGCCGAGGAAGATGCCGAGGGCCGTGTAGAGCACGAAGGCCGTGCCGGTGAGCAGCAGCGTGTTCGGCAGCGCCTCGGTGATCTTGTCGACGACGGGGCCGTGGAACTGGTAGGAGGTGCCCAGGTCTCCCGTCAGCGCCTTGCCGCAGTACTGCGTGAACTGCTGCCACACCGGCAGGTCCAGCCCGAACTCCCGCCGGTAGGAGGCGATCTGCTCCGCGGACACCGGGCGGCCGCCGGTCATGAACTTCACGGGGTCGCCCGGGATCAGCCGGAAGAGGAAGAAGCTGGTCACGAGCACGGCGAACAGCGAGACGACCGCACCGGCCAGCCGGCCGGCCACGTACCGCAGGTACGCGGTGCCGGCCCCGGTCCGTGACGCGCGCCCCGCCCCGGCCGGCCCGGTCTTCACCGGACCGGCCGCGGCCGCTTCCCCGAGGGAGGAGGATGTCGCTTCCGCGGTCATGAGCGCCTACTCACGCTCTTCCGCCGTGGACCGGCGGCGCACCGCGACCAGCGCCCCGAGGCCGACGAGGACGACGACACCCGCGACGATGCCGATCACCACGCCGGTGGAGGAGGAACCGTCCGAGGAGTCGCCGGAGTCGGCGGGTGCGGCGGACCACCAGCTCCAGTAGCCGTCCTGGCCCCAGATGTTGCCCGCATCGGACGGCATCGTGGTGATCGACTCGATCTGGTCGGTGCGGTAGGCCTCGACGGCGTTGGGGTAGGCCATGACGTTCATGTAGCCCAGGTCGTACAGCCGCGACTGCATCTGCCGGACGATGTCCGCCCGCTTGGCCGGGTCGTACTCGGCGAGCTGCCGGGCGTAGAGGTCGTCGTACGTCTTGTCGCAGATGAAGTTGTCCGTGGCGCCGGTGTCCTTGGGCGTCTGCGGGCGGGCGGCACAGGTGTGGATGGAGAGCACGAAGTCGGGGTCCGGGTTGACGGACCAGCCGTCGAAGGCCAGGTCGTAGGTGCCCGCGAGCCACGGGTCGGTCACGTTGTCCAGGCAGTTGAGGGTGGTCCCGATGCCGAGCTCGCCCCACCACTCCTGGAGGTACTTGCCGACCGCCTTGTCGTTGGGGTCGGTGGCGTGGCACAGGACGCGGTAGTTCAGCGGCTTGCCGTCCTTGCCGACGCGCTTGCCGTCGGCGTTCTTTTTGTAGCCCGCCTCGTCGAGCAGCCTGCCCGCCGCGGCCGGGTCGTAGGCGAGCTCCTGGTCCGCCGACGGCTTCCAGAAGTACGAGGAGAAGCGCGGCGGTATGTAGCCCTCGCCCTGGACCGCGTGGCCCTGGAAGACCTTGTCGACGATCGTCTTGCGGTCGACCGCCATGAACAGCGCGTTGCGCACCCGCTGGTCGAGCAGGGACGGGTCGCCGTCACCGAACTTGGTGCCGTCCTTGGACTGCGCGCCGGGGTTGGTGGCGAGGGCGTAGAAGCGGCGGCCGGGCGCGTCGTTGACGTGGATGTTCTTGTCGCCCTTGAGCGAGGCCGCCTGGGCGGGGGTCAGCGACGGGGACCCGGCGACGAAGGACACCTCGCCCTTGCGCAGGGCGGCCACGGCGGCGTCCTGGTCCTTGTAGTACCGGAAGACCAGCTCGTCGAACTTCGGCGCGCCCCGCCAGTAGTCCTTGTTGGCCTTCAGCCGCACGTAGCTGTCCGGCTTGTAGTCGGTGAGGACGAACGGCCCGTCGCCGACGAGGGGGAAGCTCTTGTCGTTGTTGAACTCGGAGAAGTCGTCGACCTTCTCCCACACGTGCTTGGGCACGATCGGCACGTCGAGCGCGGTCATGGTGGCCTGCGGTGTCTTCAGCCTGATCACCAGCTGGGTGGGGCTGGGCGCGGTGACCTTCTCGAAGTTGGTGACGAAGCTGCCGTTGGCGGTGGCGGCGCCGTCGTCGGTCATCATCTTGTTGAACGTCCACGCAGCGTCCTCGGCGGTGACCTGCCGGCCGTCCGACCACGTGGAGTCGGAGCGGATCGTGTACGTCCAGGTCAGCTTGTCGGGGGAGGACTTCCACTCGGTGGCCAGACCCGGTACGACGTGGTTGTCCTTGGGGTCGTAGGCGGTCAGGTACTCGTAGGTCAGCCGGAGGATGCTCGTGCTGACCAGCCGTACGGCGAGGAACGGACTGAGCGAGTCGACGCTCTGCGCGACCGCGACGGTGAGGACCTTGTCGCCCTGCTCGCCCTCCCCGGCCTGTACCGGGCCGCTGCGCGGTCCGGCCGAGGCCGACGGGGCGGCGATACCGGACGCGAGGACGAGGGCGGCGGCGCCCGCGGCGGCCAGCAGCCGCGTCCTCTTCAGGCGGGGGCCGGTACGTCCTCTGCCGTGCTGATCTTGTGTGTTCATGGTTCGGAGACCTCGCGTCATCACTCGCGCGGGACGCTCGCCCGGCGTTCCGCACGGGGCGGGCTTGAACAGGTGCGAACAGACTTGAACGGGTTGTGAGCAGCGTTGCGTGAAGCTTGATCGATTGGCGCCGACGGAATGAAAGGTGTGTCTATCAGCGGCAGTCTGCGCGCGTCAACGGTGTGTCAAACCCCATGTGGCCTGCGCAAACGGCGAGTTCAGCGCAGCCTCCCCCACATTGGTGGAGACCACTGACGCCTTGCAGGTGAGAGTGTGGCGGCGCGAACCCGGCGGTTCTGACCGCGAACGCGCGAAGGCCCGCGCCGTCGGGTGACGACACGGGCCTTCGCGCGTTCGCGGACTCAGTGCTGCGGTGGCGGCGGGGGCGCGGTCCCGTCCTGCGGGGGCTGCGGCTGCTGGGGATGACCGGGCTGCTGCGGGAACGGCTGCCCGGGCTGCTGGGGGTATGGCTGCCCCGGCTGCTGGGTGGGCTGCGCGTACGGCTGGGGCCCGCCCGGATGCGGCTGCCCGGCCTGGGGCTGCTGGGACGGCTGGGGTGCGTACTGTCCCGCGCCCGGCTGCCCGCCGTAGGGCTGCCCAGGGTAAGGCTGTCCCGGGTGGGGCTGGGCCGGGTAGGGCTGTCCCGGGTAGGGCTGTCCCGGATAGGGCGGCTGCCCCGGTGCACCCTGGCCCGGTACGGACTGGCCGGGCATCTCCTGACCCGGCATCGCCTGGCCGGGGAATTCGTGGCCCGGCATGGGCGGCGCGGCGACCGGCGGCGGGTTGCCGTCGGACGTCCACAGGCCGTGGGACTGCTGGTGGCGGACGAAGTCCTCGGCGACCATCGCCGCGAGGTTGAAGTACGCCTCCCGCACCTTCGGCCGCATCATGTCGAGGTCCACCTCGGCACCGGCCGCCAGGTGCTCGTCGAAGGGCACCACCACGACGCCCCGGCAGCGCGTCTGGAAGTGGCCGACGATGTCCTCCACCTTGATCATCTTGCCGGTCTCGCGGACCCCGGAGATGACGGTGATGGACCGGGACACCAGGTCGGCGTACCCGTGCGCGGACAGCCAGTCCAGCGTCGTACTGGCGCTGCTCGCACCGTCCACGGACGGCGTCGAGATGATGATCAACTGGTCGGCGAGGTCGAGCACCCCGCGCATCGCGCTGTACAGCAGACCGGTGCCCGAGTCGGTCAGGATGACCGGGTACTGCCGGCCCAGGACGTCGATCGCGCGCCGGTAGTCCTCGTCGTTGAAGGTCGTGGACACGGCCGGGTCGACGTCGTTGGCGATGATCTCGAGCCCGGACGGTGCCTGGGACGTGAACCGCCGGATGTCCATGTACGAGTTGAGGTACGGGATCGCCTGGACGAGGTCACGGATGGTGGCCCCGGTCTCGCGGCGCACGCGGCGGCCGAGCGTACCGGCGTCCGGGTTCGCGTCGATCGCGAGGATCTTGTCCTGCCGCTCGGTGGCGAGCGTGGAACCCAGCGCGGTGGTCGTGGTCGTCTTGCCGACGCCGCCCTTGAGGCTGATGACGGCGATGCGGTAGCAGGACAGCACCGGCGTGCGGATCAGCTCGAGCTTCCGCTGCCGCTCGGCCTCCTCCTTCTTGCCGCCCAGCTTGAAGCGCGAACCGCCGGCCGCCGGGCGGCTGCTCTTCGCCTTCTGCCGCTTGTTGTTGAGCAGCCGGTCCGACGACAGCTCGACGGCCGCCGTGTAACCGAGCGGTGCCGCACCCGGGTTGGTGGGCTGCCGCTGGTCGTGCTGGATGGGCTGCGGCCAGGCGGTACCGAGCCGGGGATCGGCCGGCTGCTGGGCGTGCGGCTGCTGGACGTGGGGCTGGGGCGCGGCCTGGTGCGGCGGCTGTGGCTGCTGCGGGTCGTGCTGCGCCGGCTGTGGCTGCGGGCCCTGCCCGGGCTGCGCCTGCGGCGGCACCTGGTGCGCCTGCTGCGCCTGGTGCGGCACGCCGGGCTGCTGCGGCTGTCCGTGCTGCGGCTGCTGTCCCTGCGGCTGCTGTCCCTGCGGCTGCTGTCCCTGCGGCGCGGACGGCTGCGGGAAGCCGTACCCGGCGGGGGGCGTGGCACCCGGGGCGCCGGGCTGCGGGAAGCCGTACCCGCCGGGCTGGGGCTGCGGTGCCTGGCCCCCCGGCTGCGGGAAGCCGTACCCGGCGGCGGCGGGCATGGCGCCCGGACCACCCGGCTGAGGAGCCTGGGGCTGAGTGGCCGCCGGGGGAGCGGCACCCTGCGGCGGGAAGCCGTAACCCGCCGGGGCCGGGGGCTGCCCCGGTGCCTGGCCGGGAGGCATCGGTGCACCGGGCTGCGCGGGCCACGCGGCCGGTGCCGGCTGCGGGGCCTGGGGCTGGAAGGAGGGCTGCTGGGCCGGCACGTCCGGCTGCCCCGGGGCGGCGGGCGCCGGCTGCGGCTGCGGCTGCGCGGGCCACTGATGTGCCGGAGCTGGTGCGGCCGGCGGGTACGACGGGGGCAACGGCGGCACGCCGTCCGGCGCGGCGGGGGGTGCGGGCGGCGCGGCGACAGGAGCGGGACCCTGCGGCGCGGTGTCCTGCGGTGCCGTGTCCTGCGGTGCGGTGGTGTCCTGCGGCGCGGTGTCGGGCGGCGCGCTGTCCTGCGAGGCCGGCACGGCCGGAGCCGCCGGGTCGGGTTCGGCGGGCTGGTCCGGCTCGGGCTCCGCGGCCGGGTCGTCGTCACCGCCGGCCCCCGCAGCGTCGGAGGCACCGGCGGAGAGACCGTCGTCACCGACCGCGCCGTCCCCTTCGGCCACATCGTCGTCGGCGCCGTCGGTGCGCTCGGGCTCCACGGCGTCGTCGGCCACCGCGGCGGACTCCGACGTCGCGTCACCCGCACCGGCATCGTCGTCGGCCTCGTCGGGGACGGACGCGTCGGAAGCGACCGGCTCACCGTCGGTTTCCCCGGTCGCGCTCACCGCCTCGTCGGCGGCGCTCTCCCGCTCCACGTCCTGCCGCGCTTCCTCCTGCCGTGCCTCGTCCGCGGCCGCGAGCTGCGCGAACTCACGCTTCAGGGCGGCGGCCGAGAAGCGCATGGTGGCACCGCTCTCGAGATCGCCGTTGCCGGGCTCGGGCTCGACCCGCGGCTCCGGCACCGACGGCTGCGCAACCTCCGCTTCCCGCTCCGGCTCGGCGTGGGCCGCAGCCTGGGCCGGCGGCTGATGGGGCTCGAAGCCGCTCCCCACGGGAAGACCGGGCACCCCGGCCGATCCGGTGGCCGGGGGCGCGGGCGGTGCGGGCGGTGCGTAGGGCGTACTCGTCACCGGCGGAGGCGGCGGCGTGAAGGGCCCGGCCGGCTGGGACGGGGGCTCGGGAGCGGGAGAAGCGGGCGCGGACGCGGCGCCGCCGGGCGCACCGGCCTCCTGCCCCTGTCCGGAATCGCCGGACGCGTTCTGCGTGTACCAGGCGGGCGGTGCGTAGTCGATGGTGAACTCGCCCGTCGTCTCGATTGCGGACTCCGCGTCGGGTTGGTCATCGCCGGGTGTCGCCCAGCCCCCGCGGATCCCGTCCCGATCGCTGCTCACAGTTCCTCCTGGTGTGGTCGAGCACCCTCACGCCGTGCTGGGGCGACCCTTGCTTGTCATTCGCAGTTGTCCGAGGCCGTTCGAGGTCGTCCGATCCACCGGCTCTCCCCCTGGGACGCCGACGCCCCGTCCACGGGTTCTGGCGTCGCGCCGGGACCCAGCCTAATCACCCCGGGCACCACCCCGGCAGCCCCGCCCGCCCCCCGATGCCCGCCGATCTCGGCATCCCCCGCGGCGAGTACGGGCAGGCACAGGCGACGTGACACACCAAAACGGTCGAAAGGCGGTCGGTCAGTCCATGCGGCGAGGGGTACCCAGCAGACCGACCTCGGCGTCCGTCGGCTGCGTCATCACGTACTGCCGGTCCCGTTCCGTACACCACAGGGTGACGCCGTCGGCGAGCGTGGGCAGGGCCTCGTACTCGGCTCGGGGCAGCCGCGCCGCACGGCCGATCTCCACCGCCTCGTCCGGCGAGACCCGCTGGACACCCACCAGACGCGCCTGACGCATCAACCGCGGTGCCACCGGGCTCAGGTACGGCAGCAGCGTGAGCACCGACTGCCAGGGCGCCGACGTCACCCGCCCGCGCGGAGGCCGCATGCCGCAGTCCCGGATCACCAGGACCGGTCCCATCGCCGAGGCTCCCTGCGGGGGCACCCGGCCCACGTCGTGCACCGTCATCCCCGACTGGCCACCGCCGACCGCCTGGACGACCTGCGCCCAGTGCCCCGGTCTGCCGGTCTCCACCGTGACCCGCGCACCCGTCGCCGCCGCACGCAGCGCCAGTACCTGTGCCGTCCACAGACCGCCGATGAACAGGATGTCGAACGGCGTCGGGCGGTTCACCCCGAGAACGGCGGGCTGCCCCTCGGCGTCCACGCCCACGACGACGCCGTCGTCCCCGACGGGCAGGGCGAGCGTGTCGATCTGGGAGAGGGACAGGGTGTGCCGCGGATGCCGCGGCCCCAACAGTCCGAAGCCGGTGCGCAGCCGCTCCCGCAGGCCGCTGTCCGTCCGGCCGCCGGCGGGTGCGGCGGGCGTCGTCGACGTGGTCGTGGCCATCAGCGGGCCCCTCCGAGCGGCAGCGTGGCGAGCACACCGGGCAGTTGCTCGCGGTCGAGGCGGACGATCCCGGTCCGCGCCTGGCGCGCGGCACGCTCCAGGGCCCGGCGCGCGTCCGACAGTTCGGTGCTGCTGCGGCCGGTGACCCGCACGTGCCCGGTGACGGCGACGTCCTGCTGCCCGCTGCGCGCCAGCGTCAGACTGAACGTCGTGGCCAGCGCGGGAACCGCCGTCAACCGGGCCACCAGCTGCGGCAGCGAGACACCGGAGCCGCCGAGCTGCGGCCAGCGCCGTACCCAGTAGGTGGTGTGCCTCCGGTTGTCGCAGCGCCAGCTGCGGCTGGACTCCTCGGTCCGGCGCCGGGGCGCGTCGCCCTGGCCGGGCTGGGAGGTCACCATCGGGTTGGCGCATGCCGAGGTGGCGATCGCGGCGGACAGCTCCTCCTCCGTCAGCACGTTCGCCCGGAACCCGGCGCCGGTCAGCCGGCTGGACAGGTGCTCCGCCGAGCGCACCAGGCACTTCTGCGCGCCGAGGAGCCCGCCGCCGCGCGCGGCCACGGCCTCCGGGCACAGCTCGGGGTCGAGCTTCAGCGCAATCCACATGATGCGGACCGCGGGGGAGACCGTCTCCGCCTGGAGCTGCGCGTAGTTCGTCACGACCACCGACTGCTGCGGCAGATGGGGCGCGGGCGCGGGCTGCGTGTGCACCACGACCTGCGCCGACTCCAGACGGATGCCGTCCACGTCGAGCACGTCCCGCAGCAGGGCGAGGGGCAGCGGTGTGCGCCCGCGTTCGGCGCGCAGGGCACCCGCCTCGGCCTCCACCTGGAGGACGGCGGTGAGGAAGCCCCCGTCGCCCACCATGCCCACCGGGCGCCGGTCGTGCTCGTCACGGTGTCTGTACTGGTACGTCCGCAGGTTCGGCTCGCACTCCACGGCGGGAACGAGGCTGGCGTCCACCCCGGACGGCAGCGGCGTGCCCGGGGCCTTGCGCAGCCTGGCCCGCAGCGCCAGCTGACTGCCCAGCCACTCCGGCAGGGAGCGCCCCCGCCGGCGTACGACCGCGAGCAGCACCAGGATTCCGGCGACCACGCCCGCCGGTACCAGGGCGGCGGGGCCCACGAGCCAGCCGCACACCACCAGAGCGGCCGCCAGCTCCAGCAGCACCAGCCGTTGCAGCGCGAAAGAACCACCGCGTCCCGATCGGGCCTGCAGATGCGGCGTGACGGATCCACGAGCGGTGGAGGAACCACGGGCGGTCGCTCCACCGCCGGACGTCGCGCCACCACCGGTGGTCGGCGCCGCGGCGGCCCGCCGCGCCGCGGATTGCGATCGCGACCGGGTTCGCGGTGCGGAAGCCATCACTGCAAAACCCCCGAACTATCCCAGAAAACACCGCACTCAGCAGGCGGCGAGGCTTCAGCACCCTACCCGTGCCACGCGCACCACTGTGCAACAGGCATAGTAGGTGCCGGGTCTGACAGCCGAGGTTCCAGAGGCGACCGGGAAGAGGCGGACGCCGGCGGACACACGAGGTCCGCACCGCCGCTCCGCCGGTCTCCATGGCTTCGTACGGGGAGAGAACGAACACAGATGGCATCACGGCGCGATGAACTGAACGCCTACACCTTCGCGAAGCGCCGCACTCTCGCGTCCTTCCTGCAACCCTCTCCGACAGGTTCGGAGGAGGGCGCCCCCAAGCCGCTCAGAGCGGTCGTGCCGAGCCTCGTCGTCGGGGTGGTCGTCCTCGCCGTGTTCGGCGCGATCGGCATGTTCAGCCCGACGGCCCCGAAGGGGTGGGACGAGCCGGGCGCGCACGTGATCGTGGCCAGCAAGTCCACGACCCGGTACGTCGTGCTGAAGACCGGCGGGGAGACGCAGCTGCACCCGGTGCTCAACATGGCGTCCGCCAAGCTCCTCCTGGACCCCGACAAGGACAGCGTCATCACCGTCGCCGAGGACGTGCTCGACAGCGGCAAGCCCCCGCACGGCGCCACCATCGGCATCCCCTACGCCCCCGACCGCCTCCCGTCGCCCGAAGAGGCCGAGAAGGCCATGCGGTGGGCGGTCTGCGAGCGTCCCGGGCCGGGCGGCCGCGCCATCCAGAAGGCGGCGTTCGTCCTCGCCCGGAAGGAGTGGTCCAGGACCGAGGGCGCGGACAAGCTCACCGGGGGAGAGCTGATGTACGTCGTCGGCCCCGACGGCCAGAAGCAGTACGTGGTCGACTCGCGCGGATACGCCTACCCGCTGGCGGACCCGGCCGACAAGGAGGTCCTCAAGGCCCTCGACACCCAGGGCCGCGCCCCGCAACGCGTCTCCCAGGACTGGCTCGACACCCTGCACAAGGGCGACCCGATCGCCGTCCCCGACATCAAGGGCACCCCGGGCGCGGACGCGGGAGCCTCCGACATGCTCCGCGAGTACGACAAGGTCGGCATGGTCATCAAGGCCTACGACGGCCGGCGCATGCAGTACTACGTGGTCCTGCAGGGCGCCGTGGCACGCATCTCGGAGTTCACCGCCACCCTGCTGCTCAACAGCGGCGACCTCGTCGGCGTCGGACAGGCCGGTGAGGCGCAGCAGGTCAGCCCCGGCGCGGTCGTCGACAGCACCGACTTCGACGGACAGCGCAACTGGCCGTCGTACCGGCCCCAGACGGTCAACGACGGCTCCTCCGCCACCGCCGGCCGCAACACCGTCTGCAACGTGCTGCGCTCGGTGGACGGCAAGAACGGCACGACGACCCTGTCCACCTGGGCGGGCAAGGACTTCCCCGCCCAGCTGCCCACCGGTTCCTCCAGCGCCTACGTCACCCCCGGCTCGGGCCAGCTCTACCGGCAGTTCCAGGGCACCGAGACCGGCGCGGGCGGCGTCTTCCTGGTCACCGACACGGGGCTGCGTTACGCCCTGCAGTCCAACAACGACAGCGCCACGGACGACAAGGGAATCGGAACCTCCGCCGAGCAGCGCGAGCAGCAGCTCAACGAGGCCCGGATCGCCCAGACCCGCCTCGGCTACGAGAAGGTGGAACCGTCTCCCGTCCCGGCGAACTGGTCGACGTTCCTGCCCACCGGCCCCCGCCTCTCGGAAGCGGCGGCCCGGCAGCCGCAGGGCTCGTGACGGTGGCGACCCGGGAGAACGACGAAGACATGCCGCAGACAAGCCGCTTCACCGGCATCCCCCGCACCGCTACGACCCTCCTCGCGGCGACGCTCCTCGCCGGGACGGCGGTGTGCGCCCTCCCGGCGCCCGAGGCGAGGGCCGACGACGGCGGACAGTGCACGTTCCCGTCGAAGAAGTACGAGGGCCGGCCCTGGTCGCTGCAACGCGTCAACCTCGACGAACTGTGGGAGCAGTCGAAGGGCGCCGGCGTACGGGTCGCGGTCATCGACACGGGCGTCGACGTCAAGAACCCGCAGCTCACCGCCGCCGTCGACGCGTCCAGGGGCAAGAACTACCTGCCCGCCAAGAACTCCAAGGGCGAGGAGATCGACCGGGGCAACGCCCAGGGCACCACGGACACCGTCGGCCACGGCACCCGGGTGGCCGGCATCATCGCGGCCCGCCCCGCCAAGGGCACCGGCTTCGTCGGCCTCGCCCCCGAGGCCACGATCATCCCCGTCAAGCAGAACGACGCCGAGGGCAACGGCACCGCGAAGACCCTCGCCCAGTCGATCCGGTACGCCGTCGACGCGGGCGCCGACGTCATCAACATCTCCCAGGACACCGCCAACGCCGTCTCGCCCGGCGAGACCCTGGAGTCGGCGGTGGACTACGCCCTGGCCAAGCAGGTCGTGGTGGTCGCCTCGGCCGGCAACGACGGCCTCGGCGGCAACATCAAGGTCACCTACCCGGCCTCCTACGAGGGTGTCCTGGCGGTGGCGTCCTCGGACCGCAACAACGAACGCGCGGCCTTCTCCCAGTCGAACGAGTTCATCGGCGTGGCGGCCCCCGGCGTCGACATGATCTCCACGGTCCCCGGCGGCGGCCACTGCGCGGACAACGGCACGAGCTTCTCCGCCCCGTACGTGGCCGGCGTGGCCGCCCTCCTGAAGGCCAAGTACCCCAAGTGGACGGCAGCCCAGATCGTCGCCCAGATCGAGCAGACGGCCGAACGTTCCATCCCCGGCCACGACCGCCTCGTCGGCTGGGGCGTCGTCGACCCCCTCAAGGCCCTCACGGACGTCGACCCGGCCCACCCCGTGGAGTCCCCGGCCCCCGACAAGGGCGTACTCCCGGCCGAGGCCCCCTCGGTCCCACCGGTCCACTTCGGCGAAACGGCCCAGGAACGCAACACCCGCATGGGCACGTACGTGGTCGTGGGCGGCCTGGTCCTGGCAGCGGGCCTGACGGGCACGGCAGTGGCAGTCCGCGACGCCCGGCGACGGCGCGGGGGGCGGTGAGGCCGGGCCAGGCGGGCGTCCGGCTCCGCACCGTGAGGTCACGCCGGTCAGCAGCGTGTCCTGGGACGTCACGCTGCGAGCCGACGAGCCGCCTGTCCCTTCACCGGCATGCTGCCGACTTCTCTACCGACCGTGTGTACGCGGTGACGAACTTTTCCATCGCCGTAGCATCGTCCACGTCGTCCGCGTACACCTGAACAGTGACGAAAAGGCTGTGCCCGGGGTGTTGAGTGCCGGAGCAACGCGCAGACTTCACCGCACCTGTGGCCGTGATCAGGGACTTGCCGTCCCCCGTCAGCTTCGCCGACTTCAGCTGCGGGATGCCCCGGGCCACATCGACGACACCCGCACCTTCTTCCCACCACTCCTGGCTAGCCATCAGTGCCGCCTTCTGGTCGACGTTCACCTGGCATCGATGCCGGCTGGGTACCGGAGTCTTCTCCTGGGAGGCGACCCTTTTGCCCGGCGGAAGCAGATGAGAAAGCGCGGCCTGATCGACCGGCACGCCGCAGAGTGACGTGGGAACGCTGTACTCCTGTTTCTGACCAGCCTCACTGCAAGCGGCGAGGCAGCCCAGGACCACGAGCGTCATGCATGCCTGCGTGAAATGTCGAGTGTGCACGTGAACGAACTCCTGGCGTTGTCCGAGTCGTGAGGGATGAGGGACCAACCATCAGATGTCGATCACGAGTTCAGGTGCACATTCGACTCCTCGGGCCAGTCCCGTTCCTCGACGAGGTACTGGAAGTGGGAGAGCGACACCTTGCCCTTGTAGGTGTTTTTGTCGTCCGGGATTTCCCGGCCCCTGGCGCCACGCCATGTTCGGGTGCTCTCCATTGCCGGTCAGCTTGCGCTCGGTGGCCATGAGCTTGGTGCCGTAGCTGTTGAGGAACCGGTCGTCGTAGTCACCGGTCCGCATGAGGTTGCTCATGACCTGGAAGCCCATCGGCCCGCCGCGGTGCTCGCCGTACAGCGGCTTGTCGCCGATGTCGATCATCGTGCGCTTCCAGTCGGCCATCGCCGCGGAAGTTCCCCTGGCCTGTCGGAAGCTGGACGTCCCCAGTCCATGGGGGGTCGGAAGAGCCCGATCGACTACGACCAGGACTACTGGACACCCGCCTCACCAAGGAGCTGGCTGCGGAGGAAGGTCTCCACGGAACCGGGAGATCGACAGCAGACGCCAAGGGTGCCGTCAGCCGGTCACGGCAGGGCGATGTCGCACTTTGCCTTGGCGTGTGCGTACGTCGCGGCGTTCTTCGCCAGGTCGATCAGGCCCGCCCGCGTGTCGGCATCGTTCGCCTTGCCCGCCTTCTCGAGATGGACGACGACGCTGAGGTCGTACTGGCCACCGGGGATCTTCCCGGCCGAGGTGCAGGGCACGAGGACGGCGGCCACAGAGGGCGAGGCCGCGCCCATGAGGCCCGTGGTGAAGGGCGTGAGACGGCCCTTCCCGTCCGCGTACTGCGCGACCTCGCCGTCGGCCCAGCTCTCGAACGGCTCGTCGCGGATCATCTGCGTCCGGGCACGCAGGAGCTGGTCACCGCCCCCCGAGACGAAGCAGTCCGAGCCGTAGCCGCTGTCCCGCTCGTCCGCGCGAAGGTTCACGTCGTCGTCGAACGCGTACGACGACTCCTCCGGGAGCACGGTCCTGAGCGCACCGGCGGCCCGGGAACCCGAGCCCAGCGAGTCGCACACGGCGCTGGCCTCGATGTTCCCCGCGTCCTCACCGAACGGCGGTGCCTTGAAGAAGTACAAGGCACCGAACACGCCCACGACGACGACGGCGACGACAGCGAGCGCGTATCCGCTCCGTCTGGTATTCACGGTTCAGTCTTCCTTTTCCAGCTGCCGGGGCACGCCCTCGCCGTCGAGTGCGTCGTGGACGTTCTTCCCCGCGTTGTTGAAGCCCTGCTCCGCCGCCGTCGCGGCGGCCGAGACGATCGCGGGGGAGGGGTTGCCGGCGTTCTCCCCGGCCTTCTTCGCCGCGCTCTCGACAAGGGTGTACGTCGAGTCCTTGGTGCCGTCCAGGTCCTGTCCGTTGCGGTAGATGACCTCGCCGGAGCTGTCCTTCATCGCACCGTCGGTGATCGCACCGATGATCTCGTCCGCGGCCGTGCCCGCCACACCACCGGCGACGACACCACCCGGGCCCGTGAACGGGGCGGTGCCGAGCCCGACACCGATACCGACCGCGGTTCCTCCCCAGGTTCCGACCTTCTCGATGACGGAGTTGTAGTCCGCGTCCTTCTTTCCGCCTTCGATCTCGCCCTCGTAGGCCCGGCCCGCCCCGATGGTGCCCTCCACCTCGCCGGCCACCCGGGCGACGTCCTCGATGGTCTTCTTCAGGTTTTCGTCCTGGGAGAAGTTCGGATCGTTCAGGTACGCGTCCGGGTGTTGGAAGTGGTACTGCATCAGGCTCGTCGTGTAGCTGTGCTGACCCAGGTTGACCGCCGTGTATCCCTCCGGGTTCCGGCCCACCGTGTACAGGAAGCGGGTGATGTCGGTCTCGCCGAGCTTGGCCGCCGAACCTGCGACGGGGAAGAGCTTGTCCTCGCCCTCCGTGCCGGGGTGCAGACCACGGTGGATGTCCGGCATGTACTCGGCGGCTATCTGCCCCATGCTGTCGGACATGTAGCTGTTCTTCGTCAGGCGGCCCGGGTCGTCCCCGACGGAGGCGACCAGATCCTCCACGAGCTTCGCCTGGCCGGCGTTGTGCGCGGGAGTGTCCACCGTCGGCATCTCACCCGCCGGGTGGCCGGTGGTGGCGGCCTCGAGGGCCAGCGCCAGGTTGTTCTGCCCGGTGTGCAGGTCGTCCCCCTTGAGGTTCGACTCCTGCGGCCAGTCCCGCTCCTCGAACAGGTACTGGAAGTTGGACAGCGAGACCTTGCCCTTCTTGCCGTTGTCGTCGGTGTCGCGCTCGAACGGGTTGTCCGGGTCGTCCTTCGAGATGAACTGCTGGTTGAGGAAGTCGGTGGCGGCGTCCGGGCTGTTGGACAGGCCCTTCAGGTAGCCCGTCATGGGGTCCGTGCCGCTGTCGTCGCCGATCCGGTTCAACACCGGGTCCATCCCCATGCGCTGCCACGCGAGATTGGGGTGCTCTCCGTTGCCGGTGAGCTTGCGCTCGGTGGCCATGAGTTTCGTGCCGTAGTCCGTGAGGAACCGGTCGTCGTAGTCACCGGTCCGCATGAGGTTGCTCATGACCTGGAAGCCCATCGGCCCGCCGCGGTGTTCGCCGTAGAGCGGTTTGTCGCCGATGTCGATCATCGTGCGCTTCCAGTCGGCCATCGCCGCGGAGTCGCTTTGCGTGGCGTTGGCGAGTGTCATGCCCAGACTGCGCTGCAGGTCGTCGAACTTGTCCAGGCGCTCATGGCCCAGTTCCCAGTTCCCGCGCTGCGGGTCACTCACCCCGGCCCAGAACTCCAGCGTCTTCTGCGGCCCGAGCGCCGTCGCGAACCGCTCGGCGAACAGATCGTCGTTGCCGTACTTCTTCAGCCCCTCGTTGAGCTTGTCGAAGTCCGCGACGCTCAGGTCGTCCGGGTCCTTCTTCGCGAGGGCGGCCAGCTCGTCGGCCTTCTTGATGGCGTTGGCCGCGGTGTCCCGGTCCTTGTAGCCGGCGTCGGAGAACCCCATCTTGCTCTGGTCGGCGATGGCCATCAAGACGGTTTTGGCGGAGTTGTCGCTCTCACTGGCCTTGCTGAGGATTCCCTGGAGTTCGTCCCGCAGCGCGGTGATGTCCGACTGATTATCCTGGTCCATCTTGCCGCGCGCTTCCGGGGGAGCATCCGTGGTGACGGTGAAGCCCCCCTCGTACCCGATGACCTTCAGGCCCTTCTTCCGGCCGCCGTCGATGGCTTCGACCAGTTGCTTGTGGTAGCCCTTCAACTCACCCACGGTGTCGCTCAGGATCTTGTGGATGGTGTCGGCCTGGGTGTGGGCATCAGCGAACTCACCGGCGGTCTTACCGATGAACTCCTTCGACACCTTGGCGTTCACGCCGGCCCAGTCGGCCTTGTTGGCGCCCTTGTGCAGGTTGTCCTCGGCGTCCTTCTTCAGCGTTTCGAGGTTCTTGACGAGGGTGCCCCAGTCCGTGACGGCGTCGTCGAGCAGCTTGAAGTCGGCGTCGCGGAGGGTGTCGAGTTCCATGTGTGTCGTCCTTCGGGTGAGCGAGCGGTGAGCGGGTTCGAACGGTGCGAAGCGCCGCTCAGTCGTCCTTCTTCTTGCTCGGCTCTCCGTAGATCTTGTTCTTCTCGCCCGGCGCCCCGACGCGCTCGTCGAACCCGGCGTCCAGCATGGCGATGCTGCTCATCTGCCGCTGGATGTAGCCCTCGTCCCCGTCGTGCAGCTTCTTGGTGACCCGCATGTGATTCGAGATGTGCGCACACGCGTCCATCAGGGACTTCAACTGCTCGTCCCAGCGGGTGGCCACGTGCTGGACCCCCGCCCCGAGCGCGAACCCCTGCTTCGACAGGTCCGTGGCCGCGGACTCACTGGTGGGAAGGGCGACACGGGCCTTGCGCCACAGCTGGTCATAGAGCTCGTGGGCGGTCGTGCCGATCTTGGTGAGACTGTCGTTCGCGACCTTGAGATCACCGTACGAACCCGGCTTGGAAGGCGCGCCGCCGTCCACCTGGTTCAACTGCATGTGCGCAGACCCCTGCTGGCGCTGCAGCGCGTCGGCCTTGAGCTGTTCCCACTCGTCCCATGCCATGGACGGCAACCTCCCCGTGTGCAGGACTGCCCGTCGCCTGTGCCGGCCGGTGGACGTCCTGCGGTGTTCGGACTCGCCACAAGTTAGCAACTGGGGCAGTCGGGCCGAGCGGGTGCGTCCGACGTGGGGTAATTGCGTAGGTGAAGTTTTTGGGGAGGTCTGTGGGGCCGGTGGAGGATGCAGCAGAGGGGCGATGGCCGACACATCGGCCGTCTGTACGCGCGGTGCGTACGAGGAGGACGGCGGGTATCTCCGCGCGGGTGCACTACTTCGAGTGATGCGCCGCTCTCCGCGCGGCCTGTCGGCGCCCGGCCCGATGACGCATCGTTCGCTTTTTAACCACATGGGTGCTGCGGCGCTGTGCTCAACTGCCGGCGATCACCTGTGCTCGCTCCGACGTGTCATGTCCGGAGCGTCTTTGTAACTGGACTAGCACACATCACGGTTGGCCCTGTCGTACCCGTTGACTACAGTGGTGATCGCAGAACGCGCGCGACCCGCTTTGCAATCGCGGGGGCGAGTGGCCGACCGGCCACAGTGATGAAGCTACGGGGAACGGGGAGGGAGCGGCGTGCTTCCAGCGGACATGGTGGGGGGCGTGTCGGCAGCCAGGGCGGCGAACCTGGAGGTCACCGGCGAGGCACTGAGCACGTTCGTGAAGCGGGTGGACGGAGTCCTGACCACCCTTGAGGGGTCACCCGGCAACCCGACACGAGTGGGCGCCCAGACGATCAAGCCGGGATCACTGGCGGGCAACCCGTCCGCTTTCCCTGAGGCGCATTCCCTGTACCTGCAGTACAACCAGGTGCACGAGAAGCTCACCTCTCTCTCCAAGACCCTGCACCTCCAGATCGAGGCGATCGGCATCGCCGTCCGGGGTGCACACGTGGGCTTCGACAACCTCGAAGAAGAGCAGCGTCGCCGCTTCTATGCGATCCAGTCGCAGATCAAGGGTCTGCAGGACGCAGCAGGCGGCAGGCAGCGCGCCAAGGGCGACGACACCACCGGGGACCTGTGATGACCGACAAGCAGCACGAGCAGGATCTGGAGCGGGTCTCCGGGCAGAACACGTTCACCGATCTCACGCGGCACGCCGAGCAGAACCCGAGCAGCGGCTTCCTCTTCGGGGCCATCGACGACATGGTCCGTGCGGCGGCCAAGGACACGGCGTACGAACGCGGTGTGCACGGGCGCACGAACTTCGACAATCACGGCCTGAACCAAATGATCGACCTGGTCGAGCAGACCAACCCGGAGGACTTGGAGTCCTCAGGGAAGGCTCTGTGGGACGCACGGGACGCCATCACGGAGGCCGCCAAGGAGCTGGACGGCCACATCGAGAACGTCCACTGGGTCGGTGAGTCGGGTGAGGCGTTCCGCAAGTGGGGTCGCTCGCTCGTCACGAGCACGTATGGGCTGAGCGACTTCGCCGGCGGAGCGGGTGACCAGATCACCGCGGCGGCCGTGGGCCTGGCGGCCGTACGCAAGGCCATGCCGCCCCGCGACACCCGGCCGCCAGGGCAGGAGGGTGTGAAGCCGGACAAGCTTCCGGCGCCCAAGCAGGTCGAGGGCAACGCCGAGTACGCCGAAGCGGTCCGGGTGGAAAAGGACCGTCAGGAGGCGATCAACCAGATGAACCGGTTGTCGTCCTACTACGCGGTGGCCAGCGTGCAACTCAGCGAGCTGCCGCAACCCGAGTTCAAGACCATGCCGGACGTGGGCGTTCCGCAGCCGGAGCAGGATTCTCGGTACCGCCAGCCCGAAGGTGCGGACTCTGTCGCAGGGCAAGGCGTAACGGCGGGCACCACCATCAGCCGTCACTCGGCCACGGACGTCGGCCACCCTGCCCAGCCGCAAGGTGCGAGCGGCACAGTCGTCGTCCCGGACGGGGGCCCGAGGGAAGTCCTCGATCCCACCGTGTCGGTAGGGACGACCATCGACAATGCCATTGCCCCGACCGTTCCCACAGCTCCCTCTCACGGCCAGCTTCTGCCGACTTCCTTGCCGCCGAACGAGGGCAGTGGCCCGACCGGCCCCTTCTCGACTGGCCAGACGGCACCATTCTCCCCGGCCCGGCCGGTCGGCCCGTCAAATGGGCGAACGAATGGCTTCCGGCCGCCGCTGACCGCTCAGGGACGAACGACGCCTGCAGCCCCTGCAGGGCCTGTGGCGAAGGGGGTTACAGGGCCTGGTCGGCAGGTCGGTCAGGGCCCCCTGAACCAGATGGGTCGAACTACTCCGGCTGGTCAGTCCGCTGCCAAAGGCACGACCTCTGGGGCGAAGCCGATCTCGACGAGCCGCGGGGTCAGTGGAGGTACTCCCCGGGCCACCTCGCCGACCCAGCCGAGGGCAGGAGGTGGCCCGGTCACCGGAGCAGGCCGAGGCAATGGTGTGGTAGGCGGTCGACCCGGATCTGTTCCCGGAGGCGCGGGCCGCGGCGGCGCCCGAATCCCACGCGGAACAGTAGTGGGGGGCGAGGGAACATTCGGTTCCGTGAAGGGGCGCCCTGGGCTGCGCGGTGGCGCGAACGGCTCCGTGGACGCCTCCGCCAAGTCCCCTGTCACAGGTACTCCCGCCGGGCGCAGTTCCGTTGCCCGTGCCGAGCGGAACGGTATGACCCGGGGCGGTGCCGGCCTCGTGCGTGAACCCGGGAAGCAAGGCAACCGTCGAGACGAGCGCCGAGAGGAAGAAGCACAGCGGCCTGATTACCTGGTCGAAGACGAAGAGACGCACCTGCCCCAGAATCCGCGGCGCGACGTGCCGCCAGTCGTCAACTAAGCCGAGCGAGGACCCACCTCATCATGAAGTCAGCAACACGTCGCGGACTACCGGTACGCGCGGGGAGTGTCATTGCGAGCGCCCTGGTCGCCGTCGGCGTGGGTGTCGCTCCAGGAGCGGCTGCCGCCGACGCACAGTCGGAGCAGTGGTACCTGGAGCCGATGCAGGCCGAGACGATGTGGAAAGTCAGCACCGGGAAGGGCATCAAGGTCGCTGTCATCGACACGGGCGTGAATCCCAGCACGCCCGCCCTCAAGGGGCAGGTGCTCGCTGGTGAAGTGCCCAGGCAAGTTGCCTACGGTGCCACGAAGGACTATCAGGGCCATGGAACCTCCATGGCCGAACTGATCGCGGGTACAGGAGCCGATGGCGGTCTCCGGGGTCTTGCGCCGGGGGCGAAGATCGTTCCGTACCGCATTGTGCTGACAGGCGTGCCAGAGGCGGAAAAGAAGAAGACGGCAGAGCCCGCTGAGGCGATCAAAGCTGCGGCTGATACCGATGTGCAGATCATCAACATGTCTTTCGGTGGTCCGTACTATGACCCGGCCATCGAGGAAGCGGTGACCTACGCTGCGTCGAAGGGCAAGTTGCTCATCGCGGGCGTAGGGAACGACGGCGACAGTGGCGGGGAGGATGTTGGGTACCCAGCCGCGGCTCCGTACGTGTTGGGTGTTTCGTCGATGGACAAGGACGCCAACATCTCGAAATTCTCTTCGCACGGGAACTACGTCGACCTAGTAGCGCCGGGTGAAGACATGCCGGGCTACTGCCGCCCCAGCTTCGAGTCGTACTGCCATGGTCTGGAGGGCACCAGCGCGTCCACCGCCATCGCCTCGGCCTCCGCCGCCCTCATCTGGTCCGCCCACCCCGACTGGACCGCGAACCAGGTCACCCGGGCGCTCATCGACACTGCGAGCCGCAAGTGGCCGAAGAACGAGCCGACCCAGTACGCCGGTTATGGCACCGTCCGACCCCGCGTGGTACTCGAGAACCCCAACTACGACGCCGGCCCCGCCTACTCCGACCCCCTCGCCAAGTGGAACCAGGAGAAGGGCAAGAAGCTGGTGACCGAGATTCCGCCCGCCTCTGCCGCGTCCCCGTCCGCAACAGGCTCGTCACAAGCCCCGGGAAGCTCTTCTGGCGCCGGCAAGGCCGCAGCAGGATCGAAGGCGGAGGGCAGCGAGAAGACGGAGAACGCGGCGGCCGAGTCCTCGAGCGACGGCAACAGCACCCTGTGGATCGCGCTCGGCGCTGCCGCGGCCGTCGTTGTGGTCGGAGGCGGAGCCTTCGTCGTCATGCGCTCGCGTCGCGCCGCCTGACGCCGGCCGCCCGAGCCCTGCGCCGCTGGGCCAGGGCATGGAGAACGTGCTCACCGCTGCCGGGCGGTGAGCCGCACAGTTGGACCCCGAAAACGAAAAAAGGGAGGGCAGGCGGACATGGCCGTCGACCAGAAGCTCGAAGATGCAGCAGTAATCAAGCTGCAGAAGGACATGTACGAGAAGTTCGAGAACATCCGCAAGCGGGTGCACAGCCTGCAGGGTGTCATCGACAGCCTCGAGGGCCAGTGGCAGGGCATCGGCCGTGCTGCCTTCGACACGAAGCAGTACGAGATCAACACCTCGCTGCAGAACATGGGCCGCATCCTCGGTGACGTCATCGAGGCGATGACCGCGACGCGCAACATCAAGGACAGCAAGGAAGACGAAGTCCGCGCGGCCGTGAACAAGATCAACATCAACGACGGTGCCCCCACGGTCCAGTCGTCGCCGTTCAGCTCGATGACCTGAGCCCTCACGGGCATCGGCACTCGCGGACATCAACCACAGGCACGAGAGACGAGGTAGGCAGAGATGAGCCGTAACGCGGACGGTCTGCAGGTAACGTACGACGGGCTCGACATCGCGGCGACGAACATCGCCAATGAGGCGCGGTCGCTGGACGAGGACATCCAGCAGCTTCGGACGATGGTGATGAACAGCAAGCAGTACTGGGCGGGTAAGGCCCAGGACACCTTCGACGAGAAGCTGCGCCGCTGGGACAAGGAAGCCAGCGACATCCACCAGGCCCTGACGGGCATCGGTCACGTCGTGGGTCAGTCGGGTGGTACGTACATGGAGGGTGACCAGGCGGCGGCCAGGTACCTGCAGTAGTCACTGGCGGCCCCGAGGCCGCGGCAGGAGTGAGGGTGGGCGTGCGCGGGAGACGCCCACCCTCACGGCGTTCCCGGATCAGCCCGGCAGCCGCAGCCCCGTGCACCCGTGCCGCTCCGCCGACCGCTCCGCGAAGGCACCCAGGGCCGACGCGAGGAACTCCCGTGTCGGAGCGGCGTAGACCGTCGCGTCGATGCTGAAGACGGCCGGCACGGAGCTGCCCGGGCAGGTCGCCGTCGCCACCGCGCTGTCGCGTGTCATGCCCGGCTGCGGCCAGTCCTCGTCGTCGCCGGCCTCCGGCCGCAGCCGTTGGGCGTACGGACCGAACGACGCGTTCAGGGAGTAGACGACCTCGTCACGTTCCCCCGTCTCGCCCAAGAGGCACCGCTCCAGCGGGGCGGTGTCCGACGCTTCGGTCTCCTCGATCCAGTCGACCCAGTCGTCCGGCGCGGAATCCGGTATCCGGATGCCGGCGCAGGTGCCCGACGCGCTCAGCAGGGCGGTCTTCCCCTTCGAGAGTGAGAGTTCCGGTACGGCGCCGCCGAACGTCGCCTCGCACGACTCCCGGCCGGCCGCCTCGCGGGCGACAGCGGTGGCGAGCCGTCCCACCGCCCGGCTCTCCTCGGCGTTTTCGTGCGACGTGTCCCCGGCGACGCTCACCACCAGGGACGCGTCCTTGCCGGCGCACGGCAGCACGACGCCCGTGTTCCGCAGATCCGTGTATCCGCGCCAGCCACCGCCCAGCGCCACGGGCAGGTGGTCCGGAGAGCCGCCGCCCAGCACGCTCAGCATGTCGTCACGCGTGCCGAGGGAGACGCGTCAGCAGGGATCAGCCCGACGGACACGGTCAGGTCCGCCACCCGGCACGAGCGGAAGCGGTCCTCGCCATATCCGTACTCCCCGTCCCGGGACAGGCCGGCCTCGGTGTCGAGGCCGGTGAAGACCGCTGACTCGTCGTACGGGATCAGGCCGCCGCAGTACGTCGCGAGCTTGTCCTCGTAGCGCCATCCCCGGCGCGTGTCGCTCACCCGGTACCAGGTCCAGGCGGCGGCGAGCGCGAGTACCAGGGGGAGTACGCCGAAGTACCCGATCCTGCGAACGACCTTCACCGCCCCGTTCCGTCGTCCACCAGCCCCACTTGCACCAGCGGCTTCCCCCGGCGCCGTGACACGAACACGCCCCGGCCCGGCGGCATCTGGCGCGGGCGCACCCCGCCGAGCAGGTCGCCCTCGGTCGGGTCGCCGCTGAGGATGACGCCCTGGGCGCCCAGTTCCTTGATGCGCTGCATGAAGGCCTCGTAACCGGACCGGCCCGCGCCCGCGGTGGAGCGGGCGATGATGAAGCGCACGCCGACGTCCCGGGCGAAGGGCAGCATCTCGGTCAGGCCCGCCAGCGGGTTGCCGCTCGACGTGGCCACCAGGTCGTAGTCGTCGACGATGACGTAGATCGTCGGCCCGTTCCACCAGCTGCGGTCACGCAACTGCTCCGGTGTGACGTCCGCGGTCGGGGTGCGGCGCTGCATCAGCTCGGCGAGCGCGTCCATGTGGTGCTGCATCTGGTTCGACATCGGCACGTACTCGGCCAGGTGCGAGGACGGCGTCACGCCCAGCAGGGAGCGCCGGTTGTCGACGACGAACAGCTTGCAGCTGTTCCCGTCGTAGCGCTCGGTGATGCGCTGGATGAGCAGCTTCAGCAGGTTCGACTTGCCGGACTCGCTCTCGCCGAACACCAGGAAGAACGGGTCCTGCTCGAAGTCCACGAACACCGGCTCCAGGTTCTCCTCGTCGAGCGCGAAGGAGACACCGCGCCGGGGGAACCGGTCGCCGGGCGGAAGCTGGTGCGCCGGGAACTCCCTCGGCAGCAGCCGCACCGCGGGGGCACCGGGCTGCTGCCAGTGCCGGGAGACCTCGGTGCCGAGGGCCTGCGTCGCCTCCGCCAGGTCCGTGTCGGAGGACAGGCCGTCGATGCGCGGCACCGCCGCCATGAAGTGCTGCTTCTGCGGCGTCTGGCCCCGGCCGGGAACCCCCGTCGGCACGTTGGCCGCGACCTTGCGGTCGAACTCGGAGTCCATGGGGTCGCCGAGCCGCAGTTCGAGGCGGTTCATCAGCTGGTCCTTGAGGTTGCTGCGGACCTCCATGGACCGGGACGCCGTGAGGATCAGGTGGATGCCGTAGCCGAGACCACGCGCCGCGATGTCCAGGACGTACGGCTCCAGGGCGTCGTAGTCCGTGCGGAAGTTCCCCCAGCCGTCGATGACCAGGAAGACGTCGCCCCAGGGCTGGTCGGTCACGGAGATGTCGCCCCGCGCGCGGCGGCTGCGGAACTCCGCGATCGAGGAGATGCCGGCCGTGCGGAAGTACTCCTCGCGGCGCGTCATCACGCCGTACACCTCGGCCGTCGTGCGCCGTACCTGCTCGGGGTCGAGACGCGAGGCCACCCCGCCCACGTGCGGCAGGCCGGCCACGGCCGACAGACCGCCGCCACCGAAGTCCAGGCCGTAGAACTGCACTTCGTGCGGGGTGTGGGTGAGGCCGAAGGAGGCGATGACCGAGCGGAGCAGCGTCGACTTGCCGGACTGCGGTCCGCCGAGGATCTGCATGTGGCCGGCGGCGCCGCCGAAGTCCACCCACAGCGGGTCACGGCGCTGCTCGTAGGGCTTGTCGACGAGACCGACGGGCACCACCAGCCGGCCCGCACCCTCGTAACCGGGCTGGGTCAGGCCACGGCCCGGCACCTCCGCGAGACCCGGCAGCAGCGTGTCGAGCGACGGCGGGCTGTCCAGCGGCGGCAGCCACACCTGGTGCGCGGCCGGTCCCTGCGCCTCCAGGCGCCGCACGATGACGTCGAGCACGGTGTCGGCGAGCGCGTCGTCCGTCTCGTCCCGTGTCTCCTCGCGCTGCGCGGGCACCGCCAGGTACTGCACCGGGACCTGGGCGGCGGTGAACAGCACGGGCCGGCGGTCGACCGGGAGCGGGCCCCCGTAGGACGCCGTCTGCTGTGCGCTCGTGCGGTACACGCCCGAGACGTACGCGGCCTTGAAGCGGACCATCTCGTCCGTGCCGAACTTCAGGAAGCCGGAGCCGGGCACGTTCGGCAGTTCGTAGGCGTCGGGGACGCCGAGCGCGGCCCGCGACTCGGCCGCCGAGAACGTGCGCAGACCGATCCGGTACGACAGGTAGGTCTCCAGTCCGCGCAGGCGGCCTTCCTCCAGTCGCTGCGAGGCGAGCAGCAGGTGCACGCCCAGCGACCGGCCGATGCGGCCGATCTGCACGAACATCTCGATGAAGTCCGGCTTGGCCGTGAGGAGTTCGCTGAACTCGTCGATCACCAGGACGAGGGACGGGATGGGCTGCAGCGCGGCACCGGCGGCGCGGGCCTTCTCGTACGCGTGGATGTTGGCGTAGTTGCCCGCGTCGCGGAGCATCTCCTGACGGCGGTTGAGCTCACCGCGGATCGAGTCGCCCATCCGGTCGACGAGTGTCAGGTCGTCCGCGAGGTTGGTGATGACGGCCGCCACGTGCGGCATCTGCGCCATGCCCGCGAAGGTGGCACCGCCCTTGAAGTCCGCCAGCACGAAGTTGAGGGTCTCGGAGGAGTGCGTGACGGCGAGGCCCAGGACCAGCGTGCGCAGCAGCTCGGACTTTCCGGAACCGGTCGCGCCGACGCACAGACCGTGCGGGCCCATGCCCTCCTGCGCCGCCTCCTTCAGGTCGAGCATCACGGGCCGGCCGTCCTCGCCGACGCCGATCGGCACCCGCAGCCGCTCCGACTGCGAGCGGGGACGCCAGGTGCGCCGGGTGTCGACGGAGGCCGCGTCACCGAGGTTGAGCAGGTCGGTGAACTCCAGGTTGGCGAGCAGCGGTTCGTCGTCGTCCCCGCCCGACGCCATGCGCAGCGGCGCGAGCTGCCGTGCCAGCGCCTCGGCGGCCTCGTACGACAGGCCGTCGGGCGTGCCCTCGTAGACCATGCCGTGAGCCGACTCCAGACGCAGCTCCTCGGGGTGGACGACGATCGAGAGGTCGCCGCGCCCGCTGGTGAGGTTTCCGGGCGTGACCTCCAGCACCGTGACGCCCTGGATGCCTTCCGGGCTCGCCAGCAGCGACGTGGGCGGCAGCGAGACTCCGTCGAGCACGACGACCAGATGCGGCTGGTCGGGTACCGGCTGGCCGTCCGGGTGGAAGCGGGGGCGGCCCTGGAGCCGGTCGCCGAGCAGGTCCTCCAGCTCCATCGGGTCGGTCGTGATCAGACGGGTGCTGCCCGCGCCGTCCGCGGCGCCCCGGGACTGCACGTGCGGCAGCCACTTGGCCCACTCCCACTCCGCGGTGGTCTCCCGGCCGGTGGCGACGGCGACGACCAGGTCGTCGGGGGAGTGCAGCGAGGCGAGCGAAGCGGCGACGGCGCGGGCGGTGGCGCGGACCGTGCCCGGTTCACCGCTGACCGTCACGTGGTAGAAGGCGCGCAGCGAGATCGCCATCGGCAGGTCGTCGAGGGTGCTGTGGGTGGCGAGGAAGCGCTGCATGGCGCCCGTGGTCAGCGGCTCCAACTGGTCGACCGGGGCCGTCTCCGGGGGGATCAGGGGGGTGGCCAGGGCCTGCGGGCCGAGGCCCACCCGCACCTGACCGAAGTCCTCGTCACCGGCGCGCCGCTCCCACACCCGGCTGCCCTCGGCGACCAGCGCCCACAGTTGCTCCGGTGAAGGATGCAGGTAGTACTGGGCGTCGCGCTGGACCCGCGCGGTCGTCTGGGCGGACTGCCGGGCCTGGGACAGATAGCGGAGGTAGTCCCGGCGCATGTCGGCCATCTGCCCCTGGCTGCCCCGGCGGTAGCGGACCAGCATCGCGATGCCCATGGCGATCGTCGAGGCCACCATCACCATGCCCATGATCTTCATGAACGGCTGGGCCTGCGGGTTGAAGAAGAAGACCACGGACCCGCCCATGCCGAGCATGGGCAGGAGTTGCATCAGGGCGCCTTCCTGCTGCCCCCGCGGGAGTTCGGGCGGTGGCTGCAGCACGACTTCCTGCGTGGGCACGTCCTTCGGCAGTGCCCGTGGTGGGCGCTTGACGACGATGTGGCTCACTTCGCACCAATTCCCTTGCCCGGCCGATCCGTTCCGCCCGCCGCCCCGTGTCCGGCGCACGTCGATCGCGAAGGGCGATCCTACTGACTCCCGCTGACGACGGCGGACGATAGGGTGCCCGTGAGACGTGTGAACAGTTGCGAATCGGCCCGGGATCGCGGGCGGCGTGGAACGGCCGGACATGATGGCCACCGGTGGGCGAGGCGCAACGCTACCGCGCGCAGCCCGTATTACCGACGAGGGGGAACAGCAGGTGAGCATGACGGCCTCCGCGCCGGCCGGCGCGGCCGGCGGACCGGGCAGCACAGTCCCAGCGGGGTCAGGCACGGGACTCGGCTTCTGCCGGGTCACCATCGTGGCTCCCGACAGCCGCATCGACGTGGCCCTGCCCGACGACGTACCGGTCGCCGACCTCTACCCGGAGATCCTCAGGTTCTCCCGGCAGAGCCCCGCCGAGGGCGCGCCGGTCGGCTATCACCTCGTCCGCCGTGACGGCACCGTCCTCGACAGCGCCCGGTCCTTCGCGGCCCAGCGCATCCTGGACGGGGAACTGCTCACGCTGCGGCCCTTCGCCGCATCGCTGCCGCCCGCCGTCATCGACGACGTCTCGGAAGCGGTCGCCTCGGCCGTCACCCGCGACCGCGCCCTCTGGGACGGCGAGCTCACGCGCACCGCCGGTCTGATCGGCGCGGGCGTCCTCCCGGTGCTGCTCGCCTTCGTGGCGTGGAGTTCCCAGGTCCGCCACGACATGCACAGCCTCCAGGGCATCATCGCCGCGGTCACCGGTGTCCTGCTGACCACGTTCGCGTGCGTCCGCGCCCGTGTGTACGACGACCGCGGCTCCGCGGTCGCCCTGGGCCTGGGCGCGCTTCCGAACATCGCGGTGGCGGGCTCGGGACTGCTGCCGCTCGCCGACGGCCAGGGCATCGGACGGCTCCAGTTCCTGCTGGCCTGCGCGGCGGTCCTGATCGCCTCCGTCGTGCTCACGCTCGTGTCCCCGGGCGGCGACAGCCCCTTCGTGGCGTTCGTCTTCTGCGCCACGATCGGTCTGCTCACCACCTTCATCGCGATGCTGACGCAGCTCAAGCCCATGGAGACGGCCGCGATCTGCGCCCCCCTGTCGGTGTGCGCCCTGGCCTTCCTGCCGGGTCTGTCCATGCGCTTCGCCCGGCTGCCCATCGGCTTCGAGCTGCCCAACGGCTCGCGCGGTTCCTACACGACGGACGAGACGGTCTCCCCGGAGCCCGTCGACGCCGAACGCGTCGCGGCGCAGGCCCGCCGCGGTCACGAGCTCCTCGCGGGGCTCGTCGGCGGCTGCGCGCTCCTCGCGGTCGGCGCGGCGATCGTCCTCAGCTTCTCCGGCGACGTGTGGGCCCAGCTCCTCGCCCTCGCCACCGGGATCGCGATGCTGATGCGCGCCCACCTGTTCCGCTACACCGCGCAGGTCGCCGCCACGCTCGCCGCCGGGCTCGGCTCGCTCGTCTTCCTCGGGCTGGGACTCGCGATGAACCCGCCCGCGGAGTACTGGCGTGACGCGCTCCAGGGCGACACCGCCGCCCTCGACATCCGCAGCGTCTGGCTCGCGGCGGCCGTGGCCGCGGCTGTCGTCCTGGTCACGGCCATCGGCCTGATCACGCCCCGGCGCGGTGTCACGCCCTTCTGGGGCCGCTTCACGGAGATCGCGGAGGCCTTCGTCCTGCTGACCCTGATCCCCCTCGCGCTGGCGGTGTTCGACGTGTACGCCTCGGCGCGGTCGATGACGAGCGACTGACCGCCCGTTCCCCGGCGGGTGACCGCAGGAGGCGGTACGTGCGCCTGCCACCTGGTCCGAGGGGCGGCGCACACCGTGCCGCCCCGGTCCGAGGGGCGGCGCGCACGGTGCCGCCCGCCCGCCTCAGCCGGCGCCGTTCCCCGGCGCCGGCTCCAGGTCGAATTCCCCGTCCCGTGCGCCGAGGACGAACGCCCGCCACTCCGCCTCCGTGTACCGCAGCACGGTCTCCGGGTCGAGCGACGACCGCATGGCCACGGCGCCGGCGGGCAGGTAGGCGATCTCGACCCGCTCCTCGTGCTCCTCAGTGCCGGGCGCGCTGTGCCATTCGACTCCGGAGATGTCGAGGGAGTACAGCTCGTCCCTCTCCCGCTCCTTGCGCGCCTTCAGTTCGGCGCTCTCGGTGTTCTCGGCGTCGGCCATCGGGGCTCGGTCCTTCCTGCGGTGCCAACGGGATGCGCGTCACCCTACTTCGCGGGGTTCTCCCAGCTCAGCGGTTTGCCGATGTCCGTACCGGCAGGGGTGACGACGTGGCCGCCGAGCCACGGACAACGGCGTCCGCCCCGGCTGGTACGCTGTGTGACGGCCGTTTGTGTACGCGCCTCCGGAGCCCAGTGCCCTGAAGGCCGCGCCCAGCGGATCCCCGCCTTCCGAGTCACGGAAGATCCCCCGAGAAGCAGACCGGGGGCACTCGAAGGCCAGCCAAAGACAAAAGAGGAGTACGCGTGTCGCTCGACGCCGCCGTCAAGAAGCAGATCATCTCCGAGTTCGGTACCAAGGAGGGCGACACCGGCTCCCCCGAGGTCCAGGTCGCTCTGCTGTCCCGTCGGATCTCCGACCTGACCGAGCACCTCAAGACCCACAAGCACGACCACCACTCCCGCCGTGGCCTGCTGATCCTGGTCGGTCAGCGCCGCCGGCTGCTGCAGTACCTCGCCAAGAAGGACATCCAGCGCTTCCGTGCGCTGGTCGAGCGCCTCGGCATCCGCCGCGGTGCGGCGGGCGCCAAGTAAGACGCCGTGGAGGGAGCGGTTCCCATCGTTCGGGGGCCGCTCCCTTTGCTGTACGTGCGAGGTGTCACCGCCGCTTTGTAGTGTGGTAGCACAACGCAGGACGTACGACACAGCATGGTGGGCACCCGCACAGGCGGAGCACACCACGCGCACCGAACGAAACGAGGAGGAGCGCACCTCGCCGCCGCCGGTCCTCGGTAGTGGCCCCCGGGGAAAGAGACCCGGGTGCTTCGATCGAAGACCGGCCCGCACAGGACGGGGCGCTTCTCCGCCACCGTCCCCCCGCCACACGGGCGAGGAGGGACGAAGACGAGGAGAAAACACTAGTGGAGAACGAGACCCACTACGCCGAAGCCGTGATCGACAACGGCGCGTTCGGCACCCGCACCATCCGCTTCGAGACGGGCCGCCTGGCCAAGCAGGCCGCCGGCTCCGCCGTGGCGTACCTGGACGACGACACCATGGTGCTGTCGGCCACCAGCGCCTCCAAGAACCCCAAGGACCAGCTCGACTTCTTCCCCCTCACGGTGGACGTCGAGGAGCGGATGTACGCCGCCGGCAAGATCCCCGGCAGCTTCTTCCGCCGTGAGGGCCGGCCGTCCGAGGACGCCGTCCTCACCTGCCGCCTCATCGACCGCCCGCTGCGCCCGTCCTTCAAGAAGGGCCTGCGCAACGAGATCCAGGTCGTCGCCACGGTCATGGCGCTCAACCCCGACCACCTGTACGACGTCGTGGCGATCAACGCCGCCTCCGCGTCGACGCAGCTGGCCGGTCTGCCCTTCTCCGGCCCGATCGGCGGCGTCCGCGTCGCGCTGATCCGCGGCCAGTGGGTGGCCTTCCCGACGCACACCGAGCTCGAGGACGCCGTCTTCGACATGGTCGTCGCGGGCCGCGCCCTGGAGGACGGCGACGTCGCGATCATGATGGTCGAGGCCGAGGCCACCGAGAAGACCATCAAGCTGGTCGAGGGCGGCGCCGAGGCGCCCACCGAGGAGGTCGTCGCCGCCGGTCTCGAGGCCGCGAAGCCCTTCATCAAGGTGCTGTGCCGCGCCCAGTCCGACCTCGCCGCGAAGGCCGCCAAGCCGACCGGCGAGTTCCCGATCTTCCTGGACTACCAGGACGACGTCCTGGAGGCGCTGACCGGCGCCGTCCGCCCCGAGCTCGCCCAGGCGCTCACCATCGCCGGCAAGCAGGAGCGCGAGGCCGAGCTGGACCGCGTCAAGGCGCTCGCCGCCGAGAAGCTCCTGCCGGAGTTCGAGGGCCGCGAGAAGGAGATCTCCGCCGCGTACCGCGCGCTGACCAAGTCCCTGGTCCGCGAGCGCGTCATCAAGGAGAAGACCCGCATCGACGGCCGCGGTGTCACCGACATCCGCACCCTGGCCGCCGAGGTCGAGGCCATCCCGCGGGTCCACGGCTCCGCCCTGTTCGAGCGTGGCGAGACCCAGATCCTGGGCGTCACCACCCTCAACATGCTCCGCATGGAGCAGCAGCTGGACACCCTCTCCCCGGTGACCCGCAAGCGCTACATGCACAACTACAACTTCCCGCCGTACTCCGTCGGCGAGACCGGCCGCGTCGGCTCCCCGAAGCGCCGCGAGATCGGCCACGGCGCCCTCGCCGAGCGCGCGATCGTGCCGGTGCTGCCGACGCGCGAGGAGTTCCCGTACGCGATCCGCCAGGTGTCCGAGGCCCTCGGCTCCAACGGCTCGACGTCCATGGGCTCGGTCTGCGCCTCCACCATGTCGCTGCTGAACGCCGGTGTGCCCCTGAAGGCCCCCGTCGCCGGTATCGCCATGGGCCTGATCTCCCAGGAGATCAACGGCGAGACGCACTACGTCGCCCTCACCGACATCCTCGGTGCGGAGGACGCCTTCGGCGACATGGACTTCAAGGTGGCCGGCACCAAGGAGTTCGTGACCGCCCTCCAGCTCGACACCAAGCTGGACGGCATCCCCGCCTCCGTCCTGGCCGCCGCCCTCAAGCAGGCCCGTGACGCCCGCCTCCACATCCTCGACGTGATGATGGAAGCGATCGACACGCCGGACGAGATGTCCCCGAACGCGCCGCGGATCATCACCGTGAAGATCCCCGTCGACAAGATCGGTGAGGTCATCGGCCCCAAGGGCAAGATGATCAACCAGATCCAGGAGGACACGGGCGCCGAGATCACGATCGAGGACGACGGCACGATCTACATCGGTGCCGCCGACGGTCCGGCCGCCGAGGCCGCCCGCACCACGATCAACGGCATCGCCAACCCGACGATGCCCGAGGTCGGCGAGCGCTACCTGGGCACCGTCGTGAAGACGACGACCTTCGGCGCGTTCGTCTCCCTGCTGCCCGGCAAGGACGGTCTGCTGCACATCTCGCAGATCCGCAAGCTCGCCGGCGGCAAGCGCGTGGAGAACGTCGAGGACGTCCTCGGCGTGGGCCAGAAGGTCCAGGTCGAGATCGCCGAGATCGACTCCCGCGGCAAGCTCTCCCTGATCCCCGTGATCGAGGGCGAGGAAGGCTCTGACGAGCAGAAGGACGACACCGACAAGTGACGTCGAGCAGCTCCCAGGCGACGGCCCGCACCTCCTCCGAGGCGCGGGCCGTCGCCCGTACCCAAACCCTGATCAAGGGCGAGAACGGCATCGGCACGGTCCGCAAGACCACCCTCCCCGGCGGCCTGCGCATCGTCACCGAGACCCTGCCCTCGGTCCGCTCCGCGACCTTCGGCATCTGGGCGCACGTCGGCTCCCGCGACGAGACCCCCGCGCTGAACGGCGCCACCCACTACCTGGAGCACCTGCTCTTCAAGGGCACGTCCCGCAGGTCCGCCCTGGACATCTCCGCCGCCGTCGACGCGGTCGGCGGCGAGATGAACGCGTTCACGGCCAAGGAGTACACGTGCTACTACGCGCGCGTGCTCGACACCGACCTGCCGCTGGCCATCGACGTCGTCTGCGACATGCTGACCGGCTCCCTGATCCGCGAGGAGGACGTCGACGTCGAGCGCGGCGCCATCCTCGAAGAGATCGCCATGACCGAGGACGACCCGGGCGACTGCGTGCACGACCTGTTCGCGCACACCATGTTCGGCGACAACGCCCTCGGCCGGCCCGTCCTCGGCACGGTCGACACGGTCAACGCCCTCACCGCCGACCGCATCCGCCGCTTCTACCGGAAGCACTACGACCCGACCCACCTGGTCGTCGCCGCCGCAGGCAACGTCGACCACGCCAAGGTCGTACGCCAGGTCCGTGCGGCGTTCGAGAAGGCCGGCGCCTTCAGGGACCCGGTGGCCGCGCCCATCGCCCCGCGCGAAGGCCGGCGCGCCCTGCGCACCGCGGGCCGCGTCGAGCTGATCGGCCGCAAGACCGAGCAGGCGCACGTCATCCTCGGGATGCCGGGCCTGGCCCGCACCGACGAGCGCCGCTGGGCGCTGGGCGTCCTGAACACCGCCCTCGGCGGCGGCATGTCCTCGCGCCTGTTCCAGGAGGTCCGTGAGAAGCGCGGCCTGGCCTACAGCGTGTACTCGTACACCTCGGGCTTCGCCGACTGCGGCCTCTTCGGCGTGTACGCGGGCTGTCGGCCCTCCCAGGTCCACGACGTGCTGAAGATCTGCCGCGACGAACTCGACCACGTCGCCGCGAACGGGCTGTCCGACGACGAGATCGGCCGCGCCGTCGGCCAGCTCCAGGGCTCCACCGTCCTCGGCCTGGAGGACACGGGCGCGCTGATGAACCGCATCGGCAAGAGCGAGCTGTGCTGGGGCGAGCAGATGTCCGTCGACGACATGCTGACCCGGATAGCCTCGGTCACGCCGGACGACGTCCGTGCCGTCGCCCGCGACGTCCTGGGCCGGCGGCCCTCGCTGTCGGTCATCGGCCCGCTGAAGGACAAGCAGGCGTCCCGTCTGCACGACGCCGTCGCCTAACCCCCGGTAAGGAAGCAACAGACATGAGCAAGCTGCGCGTGGCCGTCCTCGGCGCCAAGGGCCGCATCGGCTCCGAGGCGGTGCGGGCGGTCGAGGCCGCCGAGGACATGGAACTGGTCGCCGCGCTGGGCCGCGGCGACTCGCTGGACGCGCTGACCGACAGCGGCGCACAGGTCGCGGTCGAGCTGACCACCCCGGCGTCGGTCATGGACAACCTCGAGTTCTGTGTACGGCACGGCATCCACGCCGTCGTCGGCACCACGGGCTGGACCGACGAGCGCCTCGCGCAGCTCAGGGGCTGGCTCGACGCCTCCCCGGAGACGGGCGTGCTCATCGCGCCCAACTTCTCCATCGGGGCCGTGCTGACCATGCGGTTCGCGCAGATCGCCGCCCCGTACTTCGAGTCCGTCGAGGTCGTCGAGCTGCACCACCCGAACAAGGTCGACGCCCCCAGCGGCACCGCCACGCGCACCGCGCAGCTCATCGCCGAGGCACGGCAGAAGGCAGGCGTCGCTCCGGCGCCCGACGCCACTGCCACCGCCCTGGACGGTGCCCGCGGCGCCGACGTGGACGGCGTCCCGGTGCACGCGGTCCGCCTGCGCGGCCTGCTCGCGCACCAGGAGGTCCTGCTCGGTGGCGAGGGCGAGACCCTCACCGTCCGGCACGACTCCCTGCACCACAGCAGCTTCATGCCGGGCATCCTGCTCGGCGCCCGGCGAGTGGTGGCCGCTCCGGGCCTCACCTTCGGCCTGGAACACTTCCTGGACCTGGGCTGAGGCATGCGCGCGAAGATCTCCTACGTCATCACGGCCGCCGTCCTGGTCTTCTACTTCGCCCTGGTCGGCAGCCGCGGCGTGATGCTCATCGACGCCGGCACCCCGCTCACCGTCACCCTCGGCCTGGCGGTGCTGGTGCTCCCGGTGATCGGCCTGTGGTTCCTGTGGAAGAACACCCAGTTCGTCCGCCGCGCCAACCAGCTCGCCGCCGAACTCGACGCCGAGGGCGGACTGCCCGTCGACGAGCTGAAGCGCACGCCCAGCGGCCGCATCGACCGTGACTCGGCCGACGAGGTCTTCGCCCGCCGCAAGGCCGAGACGGAGGCGGCACCGGACGACTGGCGCAGCTGGTTCCGGCTCGCCGTGGCCTATCAGGACGCCCGGGACACCCCGCGCGCCCGCAAGGCGATGCAGCGGGCGATCGCCCTGCACGACCACACCCGGGTCGAGACCGCCTGAAGCGTATGGAAACGCCGGTGGCCCGCGGCCCCCGCCCCCCCCGGGGCGGGGGGGGGGGGGGGGGGGGCCGGGCCCCCCCGGCCGGGCGCCGGGGGGCACGGCAGCCACGGGGGCGGGGCCCCGGCGGCCCGCCCCGGGTCCGCGGACCGGGCCACCGGCGTTTCCATACGCTCCGGCTCAGCCCCGCCGGTACTCCGCGGCCCACGCCTCCACGGTGTCGGCGGCCCGGTCGAAGGCCTCCGGCCGGGCGAGGAAGTCCGCGTTGTGGCTGGTCATCAACGCGGGCGAGGCGTCTCCGGCCCGGCCCTGCCGGACGAGGAGCAGCGCCTGCCCCTGCACCGTGCGCGGCAGACCCAGCCACCGGACCGGCTGCTGCACCGTCCGTACGGTGGCGACCTGCTGCCAGGCCACTGTCCGGGTCGTGAAGAACCCCACCTGGCGCACCCCCCGCGCGCTCACCCAGACGCCCATGCGCAGCAGCCGCAGGGCGCAGACGATCATGACGAGGGCGACAGCGAAGACAACGCCGGCCGAGGACGGCGAGTCCGTCACCGCGATGATGACCGCGGCGAAGAGCACGAAGGAGGCGAGCAGCAGCGTCAGCGCCGCCGCCCCCACCCGCCACGGCCCCGGCCGGTAGGGCCGACGCCACTGGTCGCGGTCGTCGTACGGCAGCGCGACGTCCTCGACCGCGTCGAAGGCGCGGTCGGCCGTCAGGAAGGGCAGGGGCACGGCTGGTCCTCACTCGTCCATGGCATGTGCTGTGCCCGGTGAGGCTACCGACCTGTGTCTCCGGTCACCACCTTCGGGGCCCCGGATGGAGTCAGGACCGGCCGGATGCCGCCTCAGCGCCCGTCGGACGCCTGTGACTGCTGCTGGTGCGACGAGGGCTGGTCGGCCGACAACGCGGGCATCCCGATCAGCAGGGATCCCGCGAGCCCGGCGACCACGGTGAGGCCCAGCAGCCAGCGCCCGGCCAACTGGCCGAGGGACGCCCGCTCGCGGGGCGGAGGAGTGACATTGCTGCGGAACCTGTCGGCTTCGGCGACGAAGGCGAACGGCACGGGTTCACGCCGGCGGATCATCGGAGGTGCGTCTCCCTTCAGGGATCAAGCGAATCGCTGTTACTCATACAGACGAACGAACGCCCCCGCGGGTGCCCGGATTCACCGACTTCATCGCCGCACGGCACCGATCGCCCCGTTCGGCGGGCCGTAGAGTGGCCTGGCCAAGCGACACAATGGGAAGGCCCTCCACCCGTGACCGACATCCCCGCCGACGACTACAAGATCGACCTCCGCGGCGACATCACCGTCGAGCTGGTCAAGAGCAGCGCGACCGACTCCGACGTGCTGTTCGCCGCCCGCGTCTCCACCGTCGGGGAGCAGTCCCTGGACGAGCTGAAGAAGGACCCGGAGCGCTCGAAGGGCCTGATCAACTACCTGATGCGGGACCGGCACGGCAGCCCGTTCGAGCACAACTCGATGACCTTCTTCATCAGCGCCCCGATCTTCGTCTTCCGCGAGTTCATGCGGCACCGCGTCGGCTGGTCCTACAACGAGGAGTCCGGCCGCTACCGGGAGCTCCAGCCGGTCTTCTACGTGCCGGGCGCCGAGCGCAAGCTGGTCCAGCAGGGCCGCCCGGGCAAGTACGTATTCGTCGAGGGCACCGCCGAGCAGCACGAACTCGTCAGCCGGTCCATGGAGGACTCCTACCGCGAGGCCTACCGGACGTATCAGGAGATGCTCGCGGCGGGCATCGCCCGCGAGGTGGCCCGCGCGGTGCTCCCCGTCGGCCTGTACTCGTCGATGTACGCCACCTGCAACGCGCGCTCGCTGATGCACTTCCTCGGTCTGCGCACCCAGCACGAGCTGGCGAAGGTGCCGTCCTTCCCGCAGCGGGAGATCGAGATGGTGGGCGAGAAGATGGAGGAGGAGTGGGCGCGGCTCATGCCGCTGACCTACGCCGCCTTCAACGCGAACGGTCGCGTGGCGCCGTAGCCCGCCGCCGGCGCCCGTCAGGCACAGATGTGCGCATCAGCCGCCCGAAGTGTCCCGATTGCGGCGTTTGGAGAAGTTCATCTAGCCTGATCAAAGGGACCCGGCACTGCTTGAACCCCCGAGCAGGCAGTGCCGGGCTCCACCTCCGTGCCGATCTGCCGCCTCCCCCGAGGGCAGACCCCGCCCTGAGCAACGAGTAGCGTGTAACCCATGGCTCCGACCTCCACTCCGCAGACCCCCTTTGGGCGGGTCCTCACCGCCATGGTCACGCCCTTCGCGGCGGACGGCGCACTCGACCTCGACGGCGCGCAGCGGCTCGCCGCCCACCTGGTGGACGCAGGCAACGACGGCCTGATCATCAACGGCACCACGGGCGAGTCCCCCACCACCAGCGACGCGGAGAAAGCGGACCTCGTACGAGCCGTCCTGGAGGCCGTCGGCGACCGCGCCCACGTCGTCGCCGGAGTGGGCACGAACAACACCCAGCACAGCATCGAGCTGGCCCGCGCCGCCGAGCGCGTCGGCGCCCACGGCCTGCTGCTCGTCACGCCGTACTACAACAAGCCCCCGCAGGAGGGCCTGTACCGCCACTTCACGGCCATCGCCGATGCCACCGAGCTGCCCGTCATGCTCTACGACATCCCCGGCCGCAGCGGTGTCCCGATCAACACGGAGACGCTCGTCCGCCTCGCGCAGCACCCGCGGATCATCGCCAACAAGGACGCCAAGGGCGACCTCGGCCGCGCGAGCTGGGCCATCGCGCGCTCCGGACTCGCCTGGTACTCCGGCGACGACATGCTGAACCTCCCGCTGCTCTCCGTCGGCGCCGTCGGCTTCGTCTCGGTCGTCGGCCACGTCGTCACCCCCGAGCTGCGCGCCATGGTGGACGCCTTCGTCGCCGGTGACGTGCAGAAGGCACTGGAGATCCATCAGAAGCTGCTCCCGGTCTTCACCGGCATGTTCCGCACCCAGGGCGTCATGACCACCAAGGCCGCGCTCACCCTCCAGGGCCTGCCCGCGGGCCCCCTGCGCGCGCCCATGGTCGAGCTCACCGCAGAGGAAACGGAACAGCTCAAGATCGATCTTGCTGCCGGCGGGGTACAGCTCTGACAACGGACTTCGCACCACCGCACCGCCAGGTGCCACAACGGCTTCACAACTGAATACGCAGGCCACCGGTGCCTGCACCCCACCACGACAACTGCTTCTGCACGAACGTCACGCGCGCCACGTGCCCACCGGTACGTGGCGCGTGTGGTTGAGGAGAGTCTTTTGAGTCATCCGCACCCTGAACTGGGCCGTCCCCCGGCGCTCCCCGCAGGCGGCCTCCGGGTCACCCCGCTGGGAGGCCTCGGCGAGATCGGCCGCAACATGACGGTCTTCGAGTACGGCGGCCGCCTGCTGATCGTCGACTGCGGAGTGCTCTTCCCCGAGGAGGAGCAGCCCGGAATCGATCTGATCCTGCCGGACTTCACGTCCATCCGGGACCGCCTCGACGACATCGAGGGCATCGTCCTCACCCACGGCCACGAGGACCACATCGGCGGCGTCCCCTTCCTCCTCCGCGAGAAGCCGGACATCCCGCTGATCGGCTCCAAGCTGACCCTCGCCCTGATCGAGGCCAAGCTCCAGGAGCACCGCATCCGCCCCTACACCCTGGAGGTGGCGGAGGGGCACCGCGAGCGCATCGGCCCGTTCGACTGCGAGTTCGTCGCGGTGAACCACTCGATCCCGGACGCGCTGGCCGTCGCCATCCGCACCCCCGCGGGCATGGCGGTCCACACCGGCGACTTCAAGATGGACCAGCTCCCGCTGGACGGCCGCCTCACGGACCTGCACGCCTTCGCGCGCCTGAGCGAGGAGGGCATCGACCTGCTCCTCGCCGACTCCACGAACGCCGAGGTCCCGGGCTTCGTCCCGCCCGAGCGGGACATCTCCAACGTCCTGCGCCAGGTCTTCGCCGGCGCCCGCAAGCGCATCATCGTGGCGAGCTTCGCCAGCCACGTCCACCGGATCCAGCAGATCCTGGACGCCGCTTACGAGTACGGCCGCAGGGTCGCGTTCGTCGGCCGCTCCATGGTCCGCAACATGGGCATCGCCCGTGACCTCGGCTACCTGAAGGTCCCGCCGGGCCTGGTCGTGGACGTCAAGACCCTCGACGACCTGCCGGACAGCGAAGTGGTCCTGGTCTGCACGGGCTCCCAGGGCGAACCAATGGCCGCCCTGTCCCGCATGGCCAACCGGGACCACCAGATCCGCATCGTCGAGGGCGACACGGTGATCCTGGCGTCGTCCCTCATCCCGGGCAACGAGAACGCGGTCTACCGTGTGATCAACGGCCTGACCCGCTGGGGCGCCAACGTCGTCCACAAGGGCAACGCCAAGGTGCACGTCTCGGGCCACGCGTCCGCCGGCGAGCTCCTGTACTTCTACAACATCTGCCGCCCGAAGAACCTGATGCCGGTGCACGGCGAATGGCGCCACCTGCGGGCCAACGCCGAACTGGGCGCCCTCACCGGCGTCCCGCACGACCGCATCGTCATCGCCGAGGACGGAGTCGTCGTCGACCTCGTCGAGGGCAAGGCGAAGATCTCCGGCAAGGTCCAGGCGGGGTACGTCTACGTCGACGGCCTCTCCGTCGGCGACGTCGGGGAGCCGGCCCTCAAGGACCGCAAGATCCTCGGCGACGAGGGCATCATCTCGGTCTTCGCCGTCATCGACTCCTCGACCGGAAAGATCACCGGTGGCCCGCACGTCCAGGCGCGCGGCTCGGGTATCGAGGACTCGGCCTTCGCCGACGTCCTGCCCCGGATCACGGAGGCCCTGGAGCGCTCGGCGCAGGACGGGGTCGTCGAACCCCACCAGCTCCAGCAGCTGGTCCGCAGGACACTCGGCAAGTGGGTGTCGGACAAGTACCGACGCCGGCCGATGATCCTCCCGGTGGTCGTGGAGGTCTGACGGTCCGTCGGACCCACGACCGCGTGAACGAGGAGCGGGGCGCCCCGATTTGCATCGGGGCGCCCCGCTCCAGTACGTTTACATCTCCGCTCGGACGGGGACCCGACCACTTCGTGGTTCGGAACCGCCCCGGGGGCGGGAAATCCGACTCAGAATCTCTGATAAAGTCGGAACCGCCGGAAAGGGAAACGCGAAAGCGGGAACCTGGAAAGCACCGAGGAAATCGGATCGGAAAACGATCTGATAGAGTCGGAAACGCAAGACCGAAGGGAAGCGCCCGGAGGAAAGCCCGAGA
>NZ_JBIDAN010000008.1:0-394332 GCF_043202495.1 Streptomyces sp. NPDC048185 | reverse complement strand
AGCGTGTCCGTCAACGACCAGTCCACGAACGGCTCCAGCGCCGCCGCGCACTCGGCCATCCGCTCCGCGAACACCGGGGACGACTCCAGCAGCTCGGCCGCCATACCGGCCCACTGCGACCCCTGTCCGGGGAAGACGAAGGCGACGCCGATGCCGCGCCGGACGGTGCCCTCGACGAGGGCGGCGGTGCCGCGGCCGTCGAGGTACGCCTGCAGTTCCCGTACTGCTGCACTCGGGTCGGGGGCGAGCACGACGGCGCGGTGGTCGAAGGCGGTGCGCGTGGTGGCGAGCGAGAGGCCGGTGTCGGAGCCGGCCGCCTCGGGGTGGGCGCCCACGTGGTCCACGAGGCTTGCCGCCTGGGCGCGCAGGGCCGTCGCGGACTTCGCCGACAGCACCCAGGGAACGGCCGGCAGGGCCATCGGTGCCCGGGCGGTTTCCGGGGCTTCCGCGGGTGCGTCGGTCTGCGGGGCGGGGGCCTCTTCGAGAATGGCGTGGGCGTTGGTGCCACTGATGCCGAAGGAGGACACACCGAACCGGCGGGGCTCCTCGTTCTCCGGCCACGGGGTGGCCTCGGTCAGCAGCCGCACCGTGCCGGAGGACCAGTCCACGTGCGGGGAAGGCTCGTCGACGTGCAGGGTGCGGGGCAGGGTGCCGTGCCGCATCGCCAGCACCATCTTCATCACACCGGCGACACCGGCGGCTGCCTGGGTGTGTCCGATGTTGGACTTCACGGAGCCGAGCAGCAGCGGCTTGTCGGCGGTACGTTCGCGGCCGTAGGTCGCCAGCAGCGCCTGGGCCTCGATGGGGTCGCCGAGCTTCGTGCCGGTGCCGTGCGCCTCCACGGCGGCGACCTGGTCGGCCGTGAGTCCGGCGTCGGCCAGGGCGGCCCGGATCACTCGCTGCTGGGAGGGGCCGTTGGGAGCGGACAGTCCGCTGCTGGCGCCGTCCTGGTTGATGGCCGTGCCGCGGACGACGGCCAGCACGGGGTGCCCGTTGCGGCGGGCGTCGGAGAGGCGTTCCAGGAGGAGCATGCCGGCGCCCTCGGCGGGTCCGAAGCCGTCGGCCGCGGCGGCGAAGGGCTTGCAGCGGCCGTCTCGGGCGAGTCCGCGCTGGCGGCTGAATCCGGTGAAGGTGCCGGGGGTGGCCATGACGGTGACGCCGCCGGCCAGGGCGAGGGAGCACTCGCCGCGGCGCAGCGACTGTGCGGCGAGGTGCAGGGCGACGAGGGAGGAGGAGCAGGCCGTGTCCACCGTGACGGCGGGGCCCTCCAGGCCGAGGGTGTAGGCGACGCGGCCGGAGACCACACTGATGGCGCTGCCGGTCACCAGGTGGCCTTCGACGCCCTCGGGGGCTTCGTGGACGCGGGGGCCGTAGTCGGGGGCGACGGCGCCGGCGAAGACGCCGGCCTGGGTTCCCTTGAGCGAGGCCGGGTCGATGCCCGCGCGCTCGATCGCCTCCCAAGCGGTCTCCAGCAGCAGGCGCTGCTGCGGGTCCATCGCGGTCGCCTCGCGGGGCGAGATGCCGAAGAAGTCGGCGTCGAAGTCACCGGCCTCGTGGAGGAAGCCGCCCTCGCGGGCGTAGGTGGTGCCGGGCCGGTCGGGGTCGGGGTCGTACACGGCGTCGAGGTCCCAGCCGCGGTCGGTGGGGAACGGCGTGATGGCGTCCTCCTCACCGGACACCAGCCGCCACAGGTCCTCGGGGGTGCGCACGCCGCCGGGGAACCGGCAGCCCATCCCGACGATCGCGATCGGCTCGTGGGCCGCCGCTTCGACTTCCTGCAGGCGGCTGCGGGTCTGATGCAGGTCTGCCGTGACCCGCCGGAGATAACCGAGGAGCTTTTCTTGTTCCGACATCAGGACCTCACGAGCTTGGGACGCTGGGCGTTCAGGAAGAAGGACAGGGCGGAACCCGAGGGGCTCACGAGGCGGTGCGACTCCGCGGCGGGTGCGACGGACGCGAGGGGCACGACGGCGGCTGCTGCGGAGGCGGCGGACGCGGCGACGGTGCCGGCTGCGGCGGCGGAGGTGTTCACGCTGGTGATCATGCGGATCCGAACTCCTCCGACGATCCGAACTCCTGGTCGATGAAGGCGAACAGTTCGTCGGCCTCGGCACTTTCCAGGTGTTCGGCGACGACGTCCGCGGCGACGGGCGACCCTTCGCCGGGAGCCGGGGGCTGCGCGGGTTCCGCGGCGCCTTCCGTGCCGTCGCCCCAGGCGGACACGGTGGACAGCAGGTGCCTGAGGCGGTCGCCGACCAGCTCTCGTGTCGCGGCGTCCGGGCCGGCGGCCCCGAGCAGGGCGGCCTCCAGCCGGTCGAGTTCGGCGGCCAGGACGGAGCTGTCCGCGGCGGGGGCCGCGACGGGTGCGATCTCCTCGTCCAGGTGTCCGGCGAGGGCCTCGGGGGTCGGGTAGTCGAAGATCAGCGTCGCCGGCAGGCGAAGGCCGGTGGCCGCGTTGAGCCGGTTGCGCAGTTCCACGGCCGTGAGGGAGTCGAAGCCGAGTTCGAGGAATCCCCGGTCGGCCACGACGGACACGGCCGAGCCGTGGCCGAGCACGGTGGCCCCGTGCTCCTGGACCAGGCGGAGCAGCGTCCGCCGCCGTTCCGCCGGGGCGAGCCCGGCCAGGCGCTGCGCCAGCGACGGCTCGTCGGAGCGGGCCTGTTGCCCGGCGACTGCGCGCCGGGCCGGAGCCGGGCGGCGCACCAGTCCGCGCAGCACGGCCGGCAGCGGGGCGGCACCCTGCGCGGCCCGGTCGGTCAGCGCCCTGGTGTCCAGGCGTGCGGGCACGACCACGGCCTCCGCCAGGCCGTCCGCCGCGTCGAGGAGTGCCAGGCCCTCCTGCGAGGAGAAGGGCACCAGGCCGCCGCGGGTCATGCGGGACAGATCCGCCTGGTTCAGGTGGCCGGTCATGCCGGTGCGTTCGGCCCACAGGCCCCAGGCCAGGGACAGCGCCGGCAGGCCCTTGGCCCGACGGTGCTGTGCGAGGGCGTCCAGCCAGGTGTTGGAGGCCGCGTAGTTCGCCTGGCCCGCGGAGCCGAAGACTCCCGCGGTCGAGGAGAACAGCGCGAAGAGGGTCAGGTCGAACCGGCGCGTCAATTCGTGCAGGTGCCAGGCCGCCTCCGCCTTGACCCGCAGGACGGCGTCGACGCGCTCGGGGGTCAGGGAAGCCACGGTCCCGTCGTCCAGGATGCCCGCCGCGTGCACCACGCCCGTCAGACCGTGCCCGTCCGGCAGGTCGGAGAGCAGCGCCGACAGTGCGTCGCGGTCGGCGACGTCGCAGGCGGCGATCCGTACCGAGGCGCCCAGTGCGGCCAGTTCCTGCCGGAGCTCCGGCATGCCGTCGGCGGCGGCTCCACGGCGGCTGACCAGCAGCAGGCTGCGGATGCCGTGCTGTTCCACCAGATGCCGGGCGACGAGGCGGCCGAGGGTGCCGCCGGCGCCGGTGATCAGCACGGTGCCGGCGGGATCCGGCGCGGCGGCGGGCACGCTGAGCACCAGCTTGCCGACGTGGCGCGCCTGGCTCATGAACCGGAAGGCCTCCGGCGCCCGGCGGACGTCCCACACACGGGTGGGCAGCAGCCGCAGGCGCCCCCGGGCGAAGAGGTCCATGACCTCCGCCAGCATCGTCCCGATCCGCTCGGGGCCGGCCTCTCCCAGGTCGAACGCCCGGTAGGTGATCCCCGGGCGGGCGGCCGCGACGGCGTCGGCGTCGCGTACGTCCGTCTTGCCCATCTCGATGAAACGGCCGCCGTCGCGCAGCAGTCCGAGTGAGGCGTCGACGAACTCGCCGGCCAGGGAGTTGAGGACGACGTCCACCCCGCCCGTGCCCGCCGTGCCGCCGAAGCGCCGCGCGAACTCCAGCGTGCGCGAGGACGCCAGGTGCGCGTCGTCCACGCCGAGCGCCCGCACCGTCTCCCACTTGGCCGGGCCGGCGGTGGCGAACACCTCGACGTCCCAGGCCCGTGCGAGCTGTACCGCCGCCATGCCGACCCCGCCGGCGGCGGAGTGCACCAGCAACGACTCGCCGGAGCGTACGCCGGCGAGTTCCCGCAGGGCGTACAGCGCGGTCACGTAGACCACGGGGACCGACGCGGCCTCGGTGAACGACCAGCCGTCGGGCACCCGGGCCAGCATCCGCTGGTCCGCCACGACCAGCGGGCCGAAGCCGCCGGACCAGATGCCGAGCACCCGGTCGCCCACGGCGAAGGACGAGACTCCGGGCCCGGTGGCCACGACCACCCCCGCTCCCTCGCCGCCCATGAGGGCCGGGTCGGGATACATCCCCAGGGCGAGGAGGACGTCCCGGAAGTTCAGTCCGGCGGCCCGGACGGCGATGCGTACCTCGTGCTCGCCGAGTTCCCGGGTCGCGTCCGGTGCCGGCCTCAGCCGCAGGCCCTCCAGCGTCCCGTCCTCGGAGGCCGTCAGCCGCCAGGCCCGTACGCCGTCCTCCGGCGTCAGCACCCCGTCGGCGGCCCCGCCGGCCAGCCGCGGCACCCGCGCCCGTCCTTCGCGCACGGCCAGCTGGGGTTCCCCGCTGAGCACAGCCTCGTGCAGGGCGGCGAAGGTCTGCTCGGCGTCGTCGACGTCCAGCAGCACGAAGCGGTCCGGGTGTTCGGCCTGGGCGGACCGCACCAGCCCCCAGGCCGCTGCCGCCGGCAGGTCGGCCGGTGTCTCGCCGGCGTCCACGGCCAGTGCTCCCCGGGTCACCAGCACCAGCCGCGCCCCGTCGAACCCGTCCAGCGCGAGCCAGGTCCGCACCAGTTCCAGCGTCCGGTGCGTGACGTCCCGAGTGGCGGTCACGACATCGGCGTCGGTGTCCGACGCGAGGCTCACGAAGACCAGGTCGGAGGTGGCCGGGGCGGACACCCACTGCTGGGCCAGCGCCGTCAGGTCGGCGTACTCCTCGGGAGTCCGGCCCGCCGTCCTGAGCGCTCCCCGTACGTCGTGGCCGTCCGGCCCGACGACGGCACACCGGCCGGCCGCGGCCGCCGGACCCGCATCGGCCGCACCGGGAACGGCGGTCCAGTCCACCCGGTAGAGGCTGTCGTTCGTTCCACCCGGTGCCGCCGCCGCGACCTGCTCGCCGGTGATCTCGCGAGTCACCAGCGCGTCCGCGGAAGCGACCGCCGCGCCCCCCGTATCGGTGACCAGTACCGCCATACCGTCGGCTCCGGCCGGCGCGAGCCGTACCCGCAACGCCGTGGCACCCGTCGCGTACAACGACACCCCACGCCACACGAACGGCAACCGGATGGTCCCGGAGTCCCGTTCCGCGTCCGTCAGCCATGCGTGCAGCGCCGAGTCCAGCAGCGCGGGGTGCAGCCCGTACCGGCTCGCCTCGGCAGCTGCCTCCTCGGGCAGTGCCACCTCGGCGAAGACCTCGTCGCCGCGCCGCCAGACAGCGGTCAGTCCGCGGAACGCCGGCCCGTACGCCAGTCCCGTGCCCGCCAGTCGCTCGTAGAACCCGGTGAGATCGACCGCCTCGGCACCCGCCGGCGGCCATACCCGCAGCTCCGCGTCGGCGGACCGGTCGGCTTCGGCACCGGTGGTGACGACACCCGAGGCGTGCCGCGTCCACGCCGCGTCGGGCGTGCCGTCAGGGCGGGAGTAGACGCCGAACTCACGTCGTTCACCGTCCCCCGGTCCTTCCAGCATCACCTGCACGGAGACGGCGCCGTCCTGCGGAAGCACCAACGGCGCCTCCAGCGTCAGCTCCTCCACCCGGTCACAACCGACCGCGTCACCAGCACGCAACGCCAGCTCCACGAACGCCGTACCCGGCAACAACGCCACCCCGGCCACCGCATGATCAGCCAGCCACCCCTGCGAACGCAACGACAACCGACCCGTCAACAACACCCCACCCGACGCAGGCAACGACACCGCCGCACCCAACAACGGATGACCAGCAGACTCCAACCCCACCGAACCCACATCACCCACACCGGCCGACACCGCCTCCGACTCCAGCCAGAAACGCTGCCGCTGGAACGCATACGTCGGCAGATCGATCCGCCGGGCACCCGTTCCGGTGAACACCCCAGCCCAGTCGACCGCCGCACCACCGACGAACGCCTCGGCGGCGGAGGTCAGGAACCGCTCCAGACCGCCCTCGTTACGGCGCAGTGAACCCACGGCAGTGACAGGACTGTTGGTGTGCGTCTCGGCGGTCTGCTCGACGCCCATCGTCAGCACCGGGTGGGCACTGGACTCGACGAAGAGACGGAAACCGTCGTCGAGGAGCGCGCGAACCGTGTCCGCGAAACGGACAGTCTGCCGCAGGTTGCGGTACCAGTAACCCGCGTCCAGGCCACTGGTGTCCAGGACACCACCCGTCACTGTGGAATAGAACGGCACACTCGAGGCTTGCGGCGCGATGCCGGCGAGGTCCCGAAGAAGGACGTCCTCGATCTGCTCCACATGCGCACAGTGCGAGGCATAGTCCACGGCGATACGCCGGGCCCGCACACCCTCCGCCTCACAGGCGGCCAGCAGCTCGTCCAACGCGTCCGCGTCACCGGAGACGACCACGACCGCCGGACCGTTGACCGCCGCAACCGACAGACGCCCGTCCCAGTCAGCGAGCCGCTTCTCCACCTCATCAGCGCTCAGCGAGACCGACACCATGCCGCCCCGCCCCGACAAGGCCCGGATGGCCTTGCTGCGCAGCGCCACCACCTTCGCCGCGTCCTCGAGCGACAGCGCGCCCGCCACACACGCGGCGGCGATCTCGCCCTGCGAGTGACCGATCACCGCGGCCGGCTCCACACCGTGCGAGCGCCACACCTCGGCCAGGGAGACCATCACAGCCCACAACACGGGCTGCACGACGTCGACCTGCTCCATCCAGGCGGCGTCCACGCCCGCGTCACGAACGATGTCGATCAGCGACCAGTCCACGAACGGCTCCAGCGCCGCCGCGCACTCGGCCATCCGCTCCGCGAACACCGGTGACATGGAGAGCAGTTCAGCGGCCATACCCGCCCACTGCGAACCCTGCCCCGGGAAGACGAACACCGCCTGTCCGCGGGAGCCCGCGACACCCCGCACCACGCCTGGCAGCACGCGGTCGTCAGCCAACGCGTGCAGTCCGTGGAGGAGTTGATCCCGATCGCCCGCCAGGACCACGGCACGGTGCTCGAACACCGACCGGGTCGTCGCCAACGACACTCCGACATCCGCCGGCGACAACTCCGCCCGGTCGCGCACGAACGCGGCCAGCCGTTCCGCCTGCGACTCCAGCGCACTCTCCGAACGGCCGGACACCACCCACGGCACCACCGCCGGCGGCTCGGCGTCCGAGGCCGGTTGCTCCGTCGGGGCCGGTGACGCGGGTGCCTCTTCGAGCACGGTGTGGGCGTTCGTTCCGCTCATGCCGAAGGAAGAGACACCGGCTCGCCGCGGCCGCCCCGTCTCCGGCCACGAGACGTCCTCGGTGAGCAGCTGGACGGCACCGGAGGACCAGTCGACGTGCGGAGTGGGCTCGTCCAGGTGGAGTGTGCGCGGCAGCTTTCCGTGCTGCATGGCCAGCACCATCTTGATGACGCCGGCGACACCGGCCGCGGCCTGGGTGTGCCCGATGTTCGACTTGATCGAGCCCAGCCACAGCGGCCGATCGTCCGGCCGGTCCTGGCCGTAGGTCGCCAGCAGCGCCTGCGCCTCGATCGGGTCACCCAGCTTCGTCCCCGTACCGTGCGCCTCCACGACGTCGACCTCGGCGGCCGGCACCCGGGCGTCCGCCAGCGCGGCGCGGATCACCCGCTGCTGCGACGGACCGTTCGGCGCCGTCAGACCGTTGCTCGCACCGTCCTGGTTGATGGCCGAACCGCGAATGACGGCCAGTACCTGATGCCCGTTGCGCCGGGCGTCCGAGAGCCGCTCCAGCAGGAGCACACCCACGCCCTCCGCCGGCCCGAAACCGTCGGCGGCGGCGGAGAACGGCTTGCAGCGGCCGTCGGCAGCCAGACCCCGCTGCCGGCTGAAGCCGACGAAGGTCCACGGCGTGGACATGATCGCGGAGCCGCCGGCCAGGGCCAAGGGGCATTCTCCTCGACGCAGGGACTGCACGGCCATGTGCAGGGCCACCAGCGAGGACGAACAGGCGGTGTCGACGGCCACCGCAGGGCCTTCGAACCCGAAGGCGTAGGCCAGTCGTCCGGAGGTGACGCTGAGGGCGTTGCCGGTGACCAGGTAGCCCTCGACGCCGTTCGAGGAGACGTGGTCGCCGGTTCCGTACCCGTGGGTGCCCGCACCCACGAAGACGCCGGTCTCACTGCCCTTCAAGGACGCCGGGTCGATGCCCGCCCGTTCGAACGCCTCCCAGCCGGTCTCCAGGAGCAGCCGCTGCTGCGGGTCCATCGCGGTCGCTTCACGCGGTGAGATCCCGAAGAACGCCGGATCGAATCCCGACGCGTCGGCTACGAAGCCGCCGTGGCGCGTGTACGTCTTCCCGGGGGCTTCGGGGTCGGGATCGTACAGCCCGTCCACGTCCCAGCCACGGTCATCGGGGAACGCGGAGATCGCGTCGCGGCCCTCGGTCAGCAGGTCCCACAGTTCTTCGGGTGACCGGACCCCGCCCGGCAGGCGGCAGCTCATGGCGACGATCGCGATGGGCTCCTGGTCCGACGCGCTGCGGACGACGGGCGTCGTGGCCGCGGGGGCGTCGTCCTGACGGCCGAGGAGTTCGCCGTACAGGTGGTCCACGAGGGCTACGGGCGTCGGGTGGTCGAAGATGAGGGTGGCCGGCAGTCGGCGTCCGGTGGCGGTATTGAGCCGGTTGCGCAGTTGGACCGCGGTGAGGGAGTCGAAGCCGTGCTCCTTGAAGGAGAGCTCGGGCTCGATCCCGTCCGGTGTGGCGTGCCCCAGAACACCGGCGGCCTGGTCCTGCACCAGGCGCAGCAAGATCCGGCGCCGTTCGGTCTCACCCGCGCGCAGCAGGCTTCGGCGCAGGGCCGACTCGTCCGCGTCCGCGGTGGCCTGGGCCGACGCGCGCCGGCCCGTGCTGTTCCGGCCCGGCCCGTCGGCCGCACTGCGGAGGGCGAGCTCGGTCACGGCCGACAGCTGCTCCGGCGACACGGGCCGCGTCACCAGGGCGTCCACGGTGGCCACCGGTGCGCCCACCGCGTCGGCGACCAGCACGGACCACCCGTCGGCCCCGGCCGGTGTGAGCCGCACTCGTAGCGTCGAGGCGCCGGTGGCGAACAGTGACACGCCGCGCCAGACGAACGGCAGCCGTGTGTCCCCGGCAGCGTCACCGTCCAGGGCGGCTGAACCCAGGCCCGCTTGCAGCGCCGTGTCCAGCAGCACGGGATGCAGCCCGTAGCGGGCCACGTCCGCTCGTTCCGCCGTCGGCAGCGTCACCTCGGCGAACACCTCGTCGCCACGCCGCCAGGCCGCCTCGAGTCCGCGGAACACCGAGCCGTAGGACACTCCCGTGGCCGCCAACCGGTCGTGGAATCCGGTCAGGTCGACCCTCTCGGCGTCGGTGGGCGGCCACACGCTCAGCTCGCCGTCCGTCGCCCGGCCCTCGGCCAGGGCGTGGAGAACAGCGGAGGCATGCCGGGTCCAGGGCCCCTCTCCGGAGTCCTCGGGACGGGCGTACACCTCCACGGAACGCGCGCTGTGCCCGTCCGGTCCACCGACGATCACCTGTACCTGGACGGCACCCCGTTCCGGCAGCGCCAACGGCGCCTCCAGTGTCAGCTCCTCCACCCGGTCACAGCCGACGGCGTCCCCGGCACGCAGCGCCAGCTCCACGAAGACGGACGCCGGCAGCAGCGGCGTGCCCAGCACCGAATGGCCGGCAAGCCAGGGGTGCGTACGCAGCGACCAGCGGCCGGTCAGGAGCACCCCGTCCGATGCGGGCAGCGTCACGGCCGCGCCCAGCAGGGGGTGATCGGCGGACGTGAGGCCGGCCGACGCGACGTCGCCCTGACGGTCGGCGGCCGGTTCGATCCAGAAGTGCTGCTCCTGGAAGGCATAGGTGGGAAGCTCGACCTTTCGGGCACCGGTTCCCCTGAACAGGGTCGCCCAGTCGACCGTCGCACCGCCGACGAAGGCCTCGGCGGCGGAGGTCAGGAACCGCTCCATGCCGCCCTCGTTACGGCGCAGCGAACCCACCGCAGTGACAGGGCTGTTGGTGTGCGTCTCGGCGGTCTGCTCGACGCCCATCGTCAGCACCGGGTGGGCGCTGGACTCCACGAACAGACGGAAACCGTCGTCGAGGAGCGCGCGAACCGTGTCCGCGAAACGGACCGTCTGCCGCAGGTTGCGATACCAGTACCCCGCATCCAGGGACGCGGTGTCCAGGACACCGCCCGTCACTGTGGAATAGAACGGCACACTCGACGCCTGCGGGACGATCCCCGCAAGATCCCGGAGGAGAACGTCCTCGATCTGCTCCACATGCGCGCAGTGCGAGGCGTAGTCCACGGCGATACGCCGGGCCCGCACACCCCCCGCCTCACAGGCAGCCAACAGCTCGTCCAACGCATCGGCGTCACCGGAGACGACCACGACCGCGGGACCGTTGACCGCCGCGACCGACAGACGACCGCCCCATTCAGCGAGCCGCTTCTCCACCTCATCAGCGCTCAGCGAGACCGACACCATGCCACCACGGCCGGACAACGCCCGGATCGCCTTGCTGCGCAGCGCCACCACCTTCGCCGCATCCTGCACCGACAAGGCCCCAGCCACACACGCGGCAGCGATCTCGCCCTGCGAGTGACCGATCACCGCGGCCGGCTCCACACCGTGCGAGCGCCACACCTCGGCCAGGGAGACCATCACAGCCCACAACACCGGCTGCACGACGTCGACCTGCTCCAGCCAGGCGTCCGCGTCCGCATCCCGCAGAATGTCGATCAACGACCACTCGACGTACGGGTCGAGGGCCATCGCGCACTCGGCCATCCGCTCCGCGAAGACCGGAGACGACTGCAGCAGCTCGGCCGCCATACCGGCCCACTGCGAGCCCTGTCCCGGGAACACGAACACCGCACGGCCGTCCGCTCCGGTAGCGCTGCCCCGCACCACACCCGGGGTCTCCCGGCCGGCGGCCAGTGCTTCAAGACCGGCCAGTCCGTCCAGGACCACGGCCCGGTGCTCGAACACCGACCGCGTCGTCACCAACGACAATCCGACGTCCACCGGCGAGAACTCCGCCTGACCACGCGCATGCTCGGCCAGTCGCTCCGCTTGCGCCCGCAGCGCCGCGTCCGACTTCGCCGACACCACCCACGGCACCACCACCGGCGGCTCGACGTCCGCGAGCGGCTCCTCGTCCGTGGTGGAGTCCGGTCCCTGTTCCAGGATCACGTGTGCGTTGGTCCCACTGACACCGAACGCCGACACACCCGCCCGACGCGGCCGCTCGGTCTCGGGCCACGGCGTGGTCGCGGTGAGCAGTCCGACGGCTCCTGCCGTCCAGTCCACGTGCGGCGAGGGCTCGTCTACGTGCAGGGTCTGCGGCAGCAGCCCGTGGCGCATCGCCAGCACCATCTTCATCACACCGGCGACACCGGCCGCGGCCTGGGTGTGCCCGATGTTCGACTTGATCGAGCCCAGCCACAGCGGCCGGTCGTCCGGCCGGTCCTGGCCGTAGGTCGCCAGCAGCGCCTGCGCCTCGATCGGATCGCCCAGCTTGGTCCCTGTACCGTGCGCCTCCACCGCGTCGACCTCGGCGGCCGGCACGCGGGCGTTCGCCAGTGCGGCGCGGATCACCCGCTGCTGCGACGGACCGTTCGGCGCCGTCAGGCCATTGCTCGCACCGTCCTGGTTGACAGCCGAACCACGCACCACAGCCAGCACCTGGTGCCCGTTGCGGCGGGCGTCCGAGAGCCGCTCCAACAGGAGCATGCCCACGCCCTCGCCCCAGCCGGTGCCGTCCGCACCCGCCGCGAACGCCTTGCACCGACCGTCGGGAGCAAGACCCCGCTGGCGACTGAACTCGACGAAGAGTTCAGGAGTGGACATCACGGTGACGCCGCCCGCCAGTGCCAGCGTGCATTCGCCCTGCCGCAGCGACTGGGCCGCCAGGTGCAGCGCCACCAGCGACGACGAACACGCCGTGTCCACCGTCACCGCAGGGCCCTCGAGACCGAACGTGTAGGAGATGCGTCCGGAGACGACGCTGGCGGCACTGCCGGTCACCAGGTGACCTTCGACGTTTTCCGGGGATGCGTCGCGCAGATTGCGGGCGTAGTCCTGTCCGTTGCTGCCGATGAAGACGCCGGTCTGGCTGCCGTGCAGGAGTGTGGCGTCGATCCCGGCCCGTTCGAAGGCTTCCCAGGACGTTGTCAGCAGCAGGCGCTGCTGGGGGTCCATCGTCGTCGCCTCGCGAGGCGATATCCCGAAGAACTTAGGGTCGAAGGCGCCGGCGTCGTCAAGGAAGGTGCCCCTGCTGACATAGCTCTTGCCCGTCTCGTCCGGGTCCGAGTCGAAGAGGCCGTCGAGCTCCCAGCCTCGTCCGTCGGGGAAATCGGTCAGTACGTCGCGTCCGTCGAGCAGCAGATCCCACAGGCCCTCCGGAGTATGCACCCCGCCCGGGAAACGGCAGCTCATCGCGACGATGGCGACGGGCTCGTCGTCGGTCATCACCGCCGTGACGGGAACCGGTCCCTCGTCGTCGCTCAGCCCCAGCGCTTCCTTGCGCAACATCCCTGCCAACGCCCGCACCGTGGGGTGGTCGAACAGAAGGGTGGTCGACAGCTTCAGATCTGCGGCCGCATTGAGGCGGTTGCGCAGGGTGACGGCTGCCAGGGAGTCGAATCCCAGTTCCTTGAAGGCTCGGTCGACGTCGACCGTATCCGCTCGGCGGTGCCCGAGCACGGCGGCGACGTGCGAGCGCACGAACTCGACAACCGCGCGCTCCTGTTCCGCGGCTCCCATTCCAGCGAGCCGCTGCCGCAACGTCCCGTCGCCTTGAGCGGAGTGGTCCGCCGAGGTGTGGGCGACGGTCCCCCGCGTCAGTTCCTTGAGCATCCGCGACGTGTGCGCGGTCGCCCTGACCTGGGCGAAGGTGTCCCAGTCAACGTCTGCGACGATCAGCGAGGCCGCCATCGGGTCGTTGACGACCGCCGCGAACTCGGCAATCGCCGAGTCGGGGGCCATCGCGGGCAGGCCATGTCGTTCCCAACGGTCCGCTACGGCACGCGCCATGCCGTCGTCGGCCCAGGGGCCCCACGCGATCGACGTCGCCGGCAGACCCTCAGCACGCCGAGCCTCCGCCAACGCATCCAAATACGCATTGGCCGCCGCATAATTCGCCTGCCCCGCACCACCCACCGTCGCCGAGAACGACGAGAACAACACGAACGCCGACAACCCCAGATCCCGCGTCAACTCATCCAGATGCCGCGCACCCTCAGCCTTCGCCCGCAACACCGACTCGAACCGGCCCACCGACAAACCATCCAGCACACCGTCATCCAGCACACCCGCCGCATGCACCACCGCCGACAACGGCAACTCCGCCGGCACACCCGCCAACAACGCCTCGACCGCCGACCGCTCCCCCACATCACACGCCACCACCGACAACCCCACACCAGCAGCAGCGAACTCCCCCCGCAACTCCTCCACACCAGCAGCACCCGCACCCCGGCGCGACGCCAGCACCACATGCTCCGCACCAGCACCCACCAGCCACCGCGCCACATGACGACCCAGGCCACCCGTGCCACCCGTCACCAGCACCGTCCCCGACACCCGCCAAGAACCACCAGCAACACCAGACCCGGAACCAGCACGGATCACATGCCGCCCGAACACCCCCGCAGCACGAACAGCCACCTCACCCTCACCCGAAGCAAACACCCCCGCCAGACGCCCCACCAACCGGGCATCCACCACCTCAGGAAGATCGACCAGACCGCCCCAGCGTTCCGTGCCCTCAGTGGCCGCGACACGACCCAGGCCCCACAACTGCGACTGATCCAGATCCCTCACACGCTCCGACCCCGACACCGCCACGGCACCCCGGGTCACACACCACAACCGGGCCTCGACACCCACATCACCCAGCGCCTGCACCAGACCCAGCGTCAACGCCACCGACACCGGAACCGAACCGAACACCCCGTCCCGGCCCGACGCCAACCCCAGCAACGACACCACACCAGCAAACCCAGCCGGCTCACCCGCCAACACCGACCGCAGACGACCGGCCACCACCTCACGAGCCGACTCATCACCAGCCAACTCCAGCACCACAGGCCGCGCACCAGACCGCGCAAGACCCGAAACACACTCACCCACCCACGCATCACCAGCAAGCCCAGCCGGCACCACCACCAGCCACGCCCCCGACAACACACCAGAACCCACCGCCACCGGCGACCACGCAACCCGATAGCGCCGGGACGCGGGATCAAGCGAGTCGCTCAACTGGGGCCTGACGGGCTGGACCCAGTAACGCTCCCGTTGGAAGGCGTAGGTGGGCAGCTCCACCAGGGCGGGACGGGCCGGGGCAAGGAAGGCAGCCCAGTCCACGTCGTGGCCTCGGACGAACACCTGGGCCAGCGCCTCCACCAGCGCACCGGCCTCACCACGGTCCTTGCGCAGAACCGGAGCGAACACCACGTCCGGGACGGTGTCCGCGCCCATCCCCGACAGCACACCGTCCGGGCCGAGCTCCAGGCACGAGGTCACACCCATGCCCGACAGGTGCTGCACCCCGTCGGCGAAACGGACCGCCTCACGCACATGACGCACCCAGTACTCCGGGTCACAGATCAGGTCCGCAGTCGCGATCCCGCCCGTCACATTGGACAGCACGGAAATACGCGGCTCGCCATAGGCCAGGGACTGGGCGATCTGCCGGAACTCGTCCAGCATCGGCTCCATCAACGGCGAATGGAACGCATGCGACACCCGCAGACGACGCACCCGCCGCCCCTCAGCCCGCCACGCCTCTTCCAGCTCCACGACCTGGGCGCCGTCGCCGGAAACCACCACAGACTGCGGCCCGTTCACCGCGGCGACATCCACACCCTCCCGGCCCACCAGCGCAGCCCGGACCGTTGCCTCATCCGCCTCCACGGCGAGCATCGCGCCACCCGCAGGCAGTGCCTGCATCAGCCGGCCACGCGCAGCCACCAGCACACACGCATCCGCCAGCGACCACACACCCGCCACATGCGCGACAGCCAGCTCACCGATCGAATGCCCGCCCACCACATCAGGACGCACACCCCACGAGCCGACCAGCCGGAACAACGCCACCTCGACGGCGAACAACGCCGCCTGCGTGAACACCGTCGCATCCAACGCCTCACCGTCAGTGAAGACCACCTCACGCAACGGCCGCTCCAACAGCCCGTCGAAGCCGGCACACACCTCGTCGAACGCCTCGGCGAACACCGGGAAAGCCTCATACAGCTCCCGGCCCATCCCGACCCGCTGACTGCCCTGACCCGAGAACAGCACCGCCAGCCGGCCCGCAACCACCTGACCCCGCACCACACCAGCAACCGGCTCACCCGAAGCCACAGCCGCCAACCCGGCACGGTCACCCGACAGCACCACAGCCCGATGCTCGAACACCGACCGCGACGACACCAACGACCACGCCACATCCACGGAACCAACGTCCGAGCCGTCACCCACAAACGCAGCCAGCCGCTCCACCTGACCCCGCAACGCAGCCTCGGACCTACCCGACACCACCCACGGAACCACCACAGGCGAGACACCCGTCACCGGTTCCGCAGCCGGCTCCTCCTCAACCGCCGGAGCCTGCTCCAGAATCACATGCGCGTTCGTGCCGCTGATACCGAACGACGACACACCCGCCCGACGCGGACGGCCCGACTCGGGCCACGGCGCAGCCTCAGTGAGCAGCTCGACCGCACCCGAGGCCCAGTCCACATGCGAGGACGGCTCATCCACATGCAGGGTGCGGGGCAGCATGCCGTGCCGCATCGCCAGCACCATCTTCATGATCCCCGCGACACCCGCCGCGGCCTGCGTGTGACCGATGTTCGACTTGATCGAGCCCAAATGCAGCGGCCGGTCCTCGGGACGGTCCTGGCCATAGGTCGCCAGCAGCGCCTGCGCCTCGATCGGGTCACCCAGCTTCGTCCCCGTCCCGTGCGCCTCGACCGCATCCACCTGCTGTGCGGACAGCCCGGCATTGGCCAGCGCAGCCGTGATGACCCGCTGCTGCGACGGACCGTTCGGCGCCGTCAGACCATTGCTCGCACCGTCCTGATTGACAGCCGAACCACGCACCACCGCCAGCACCCGATGCCCGTGACGACGGGCATCCGAGAGCCGCTCCAGCAGCAGCATCCCGGCGCCCTCGGCCCAACCGGTACCGTCGGCCCCCGATGCGAACGCCCTGCACCGGCCGTCCGGGGAGACGCCCTGCTGGCGGCTGAACTCCACGAAGATGCCAGGACTGGCCATCACCGTCACACCACCGGCCAAGGCCAGCGAGCACTCGCCCTGCCGCAGCGACTGCACCGCCAGATGCAGCGCCACCAGGGACGACGAACACGCCGTGTCCACCGTCACCGCAGGACCCTCGAACCCGAACGTGTAAGAGATCCGCCCCGAGGCAGCGCTGACACTGCTTCCGGTGAGGAGGTATCCCTGAAGTCCGTCCGTGGCGTCGTGCATGCGAGGGCCGTAGTCCTGGGCCATCGCACCGACGAAGACGCCGGTTCCGCTCTTCTGACCGCCAGGACTGATGCCGGCCCGCTCGAACGCCTCCCAGGACGTCTCCAGCAGCAAGCGCTGCTGCGGATCCATCGCCAGCGCCTCACGCGGCGAAACCCCGAAGAACTCGGGGTCGAAATCACCCGCGTCGTAGAGGAAACCGCCCTCACGCGCATAGGTGCTGCCCGGTCGACCTCGGTCCGGTGAGTAGAGGGCGGACAGGTCCCAACCTCGGTCCCGGGGGAACTCGCCGATCGCATCGCCGTCGGACACGATCAACTGCCACAGATCCTCGGGCGATTGCACGCCTCCAGGGAGCCGGCAGCCCATGCCCACGATCGCGATCGGCTCGTCGAGGACCGCGGTGCTCCCCGCCGGGACGCTGCTCTGTCGCTGCGTGTCGAGGAGGAGGCTCCTCAGGTGACGCGCGAGGACCGTCGGGGTGGGGTAGTCGAACAGCGCCGTGGTCTGCAGCCGCAAGCCGGTCGAGGCATTCAGACGGTTCCGGTACTCGACGGCTCCCAGCGAGTCGAAACCCAGTTCCTTGAACGTCCGACCAGGGTCTACCTCGTCGGGCCCTTCGTAGCCCAGTGTCGTGGCGACCTGGGTACGGACCAGTTCCAGGAGCTGGTCCGTCTGCTCGCCCTCGTCGAGCCCCGCCAGGCGCCGCCTGAGCGAGGAAGCGCTGTCCTCCACCGGCTCGCTCGTCTGCTCGACCACCCGCTCGACCAATGGCGCCGTCGTCTGCTCGGGCCCATGGTCAGCAGCCGCGTCCAGCCAGTACCGACGACGCTGGAAAGCGTAGGTGGGCAGGTCGATCCGCCGGGCACCGCTCCCGGTGAACACCCCGGCCCAGTCCACAGCTGCTCCGGAAACGAACGCCTCAGCGGCAGACGTCAGGAACCGCTCCAGACCGCCCTCACCACGGCGCAGCGAACCCACCGCAGTGACAGGAGTGTTGGTGTGCGCCTCGGCGGTCTGCTCGACACCCATCGTCAGCACCGGATGGGCGCTGGACTCCACGAAGAGACGGAAACCGTCATCGAGGAGCACACGCAGGGTGTCCGCGAAACGGACCGTCTGACGCAGGTTGCGATACCAGTACCCCGCATCCAGGGACGCGGTGTCCAGGACACCAGCCGTCACCGTCGAATAGAACGGCACACTCGACGCCTGCGGGACGATCCCCGCCAGATCCCCGAGGAGAACGTCCTCGATCTGCTCCACATGCGCGCAGTGCGAGGCATAGTCCACCGCGATACGCCGGGCCCGCACACCCTCCGCCTCACAGGCAGCCAGCAGCTCGTCCAACGCGTCCGCGTCACCCGAGACGACCACGACCGCCGGACCATTGACCGCCGCAACCGACAGACGACCGCCCCACGCCGACAGACGCTCACTGACCTCGTCAACACCCAGCGAGACCGACACCATGCCACCACGGCCCGACAACGCCCGGATCGCCTTGCTGCGCAGCGCCACCACCTTCGCCGCATCCTCGAGCGACAACGCGCCCGCCACACACGCGGCAGCGATCTCACCCTGCGAATGACCGATCACCGCGGCCGGCTCCACACCCACCGACCGCCACACCTCGGCCAGCGACACCATCACAGCCCACAACACGGGCTGCACCACATCGACCTGCTCCAACCAGGCGTCAGACTCCACATCCCGCAGAATGTCGATCAGCGACCAGTCCACGAACGGCTCCAGCGCCGCCGCGCACTCGGCCATCCGCTCCGCGAACACCGGGGACGACTCCAGCAGCTCAGCGGCCATCCCGGCCCACTGCGACCCCTGCCCCGGGAACACGAACACCGCACGGCCGTCCGCTCCCGCCGCACTCCCCCGCACCACACCCGAGGCATCACGCCCCTCGGCCAGCGCCTCCAGACCGTCCAGGCCATCCAGGACCACCGCCCGGTGCTCGAACACCGACCGCGTCGCCACCAACGACAACCCGACATCCACCCGCGACGCATCGGGACGCTCCGCCACGAACGACACCAGTCGCCCGGCCTGCGCCCGCAACGCCATCTCCGACTTCCCGGACACCACCCACGGCACCACCACCGGCGAGACACCCTGCAACGACTCCTCAGCCGGCGCCTCTTCGACGACGGGAGCCTCCTCCAGCACCACGTGGCAGTTCGTTCCGCCCACCCCGATGGCGCTGACGCCCGCGGTGCGGGGTCCGTCCGTGTCCGGGTCGACCGTCCAGGGCTGTGCCTCGGTCTGGACGTGCAGGTTGAGCGCGTCCAGCGGAATGTCGGGGTTCGGGGTGCGGTAGTTGAGGCTCGGGAAGAATTCGCCGTGCTTCAGGCCGAGGGCCGTCTTGATGAAGCCGACGATGCCCGCGGCGCCCTCCAGGTGGCCGACGTTGGTCTTGGCGGAGCCGACCCGCAGCGGTGTGCCGGTGCTGCGGCGTGCGCTGCCCAGGACGGTACCGAGGGCCGCCGCCTCGATCGGGTCGCCGGTCTTCGTGCCGGTGCCGTGCAGTTCGACGTACTGGACGCGCGCGGGGTCCACGCCGGCCTGCTGGTAGGCGCGGCGCAGTACGTCTTCCTGGGCGGGCTGGTGGGGGGTGGTGAGGTGAGTGCCGCCGCCGTCGTTGTTGACCGCGCTGCCGCGGATGACGCAGTACACGGGGTCGCCGTCGGCGAGGGCGGCGGAGAGGGGCTTGAGGACGACGGCGCCGCCGCCCTCGCCACGTACGTAGCCGTTGGCGCGGGCGTCGAAGGTGTAGGTGACGCCGTCGGGGGACAGGCCACCGAACTTGGCGACGCTGACGCTGCTCTCTGGGGCGAGGATGAGGTTGACGCCGCCGGCGACGGCGACGGTGCTCTCGCCGCGGCGCAGGCTTTCGCAGGCCAGGTGGACGGCGACGAGGGAGGACGCCTGGCCGGCGTCGAGGGTCAGGCTGGGGCCCCGCAGTCCGAGATGGTAGGAGACGCGGTTGGCGATGAGGCTGCGGTGCAGTCCGGTGAAGCTGTGCCGGTCGATGGCCGTGACGCCGCGCCGGCGTTGCAGTGTGGCGTAGTCGTCGGCGATGACGCCCAGGTAGACGCCGGTGTCGGTGCTGCGGAGCCGGTCGGGGACGATGCCCGCGTCTTCCAGGGCTTCCCAGGTCAGTTCGAGGACGAGGCGTTGCTGCGGGTCCATCGCGGCGGCTTCGCGGGGCGATATGCCGAAGAAGGCCGCGTCGAAGTGGTCGACGTGGTTCTGTTCCAGGAAGCCACCGCGTCGGGTGTCGACGGTGCCCGGCCGGTCGGTGTCCTCGTCGTACAGCTCGTCCGCGTTCCAGCGCTCCCGGGGCACGTCCGTGATGGCGTCGGCGCCGTTGCGCAGCAGGTCCCGGAAGGCGGTGGGGCCGGGTGCTCCGGGGAGGCGGCAGGAGATTCCGACGACGGCGATCGGAGCGTCCGCCGGGTGTGCGACGGCGGCCTCGGAACGCTTCATGAGCTTGTCTCCCTGGACCAGGACGTGGGGTGCCGGGCGCGACGGGGTGTCGCTCCCGGCTCCGGCGGCTGACGGTGGTCGGATTGCGGTCGGGGGCGCCGTGCGCCGTCCGGCATCGTCCGGCGGGCGTGGATCGGCGTCCGGTTGGCTTGTGCGCGGGACGTGGGGGCCGGGGCGCGGGTGACGGACGCTGTGTCCCGGTGGGCGAAGTCCCGGTGACCGGCCGGGCGGGCCGGGGCGTGCGGCGGCGGGGTCCGGGCGGGCGCTACTGGCGTTGGCCGGTGTCCGCCCGGGTCCGCCCGGTGCGTGGCCGGGCGGGCGCGGCGGGGCCGCGCGGCCCCGCCGTGGGTCAGTAGATTCCCTCGGGTGCCGAGCGCACGACCTGGAGGGGCTTGACGTTGGCGACACCGTCGCACGGCCAGGCGTCGCCCGTGTCGTACCGGACGGCGAGGTCGCGCTCCAGGATGTTCGGCAGGAAGAGGTCGTCGTGGAGGACGGTCAGGCGGACCTGGCCCTGTTCGCCGTAGGGGACGACCTTCGACCAGTCGTCCTTGTCGACGACCGCCATCGTCACCTGCGGGTAGTTCGGCAGGTAGGGCATCAGCGTGCCCTCGTTCTCCACGGGGAGGGCGACGGTATTGCCGAAGGTGTTGGCGTAGGTGACGACGACGAGTCCGCCGCCGAGCGCGTCGTGGAAGGAGCGGCGCATCGCCGGAGTGGCGTGGGTGCCGCTGAGCCGTACGCCGCTCAGCCGGGCCACCAGCTCGGGCCGGGCCTTGATGAAGGCCTGGAGCAGGGCCGGGGTGGTGACGAGGTAGTCCACGGGCTGGCTCTCCAGCACGGCGGCCATCTGCTCGACGACGTGGGTGGTGTACTCCTGGGCTTCCTTGAGCCTGCCGCCGCGCAGCAGCCGCTTGACCCAGCGGGGGTCGAAGTCGATGCCGTACACGCGGCCGTCGTAGAGCTCGGCCAGGTCCACGGCTCCCTGGCCGATGAGGTGGGGACCGGTGGGGGTGGCCTGGAGCCAGGCGCGGCCGGGGGCGAACCCCTCGCGTTCGATGACCCAGCGGCGCCAGGCGGCGCGCTGCACGAGCATCGGCTCGGTGTAGAAGACGCGGCAGGGGCTGCCCGTGGTGCCGCCGGAGTCCCAGACACGTCCGCGCAGGGGGCGGGGGACGGCCTGCGGCACGAGGTCGGCCGGGTCGAGCGTGCGCAGTTCACCGAGCGGCATCGGCCCGAAGGCGGCGAGGTCGTCGTACCGGGTGATGTCCGCGGGGTCGACGGCGAGTTCGGCGGCGCGCTTGAGCCAGTACGGGCTGCCCGTGTCGGGGTCGAAGTGGCGGCGGACGACACGGCGGGTCCAGGCGTCGATGTCCTGGTCCAGCCACTCGTCGACGAGTGCCGTCATGTCCGTCATCGGGTGCTCCCCACGGTCGCGTCGTCCACGGGGGGCAGCTCGATGCCGAAGTCGTAGACCGCGGTCATCGCCTCGAAGACGTGGTCCGGCGACTCCACGTGGACCACGGGGAAGCCGGCGTTCTGGAAGGTGCCGAAGGCAGCGGGGCCGAGGACCAGGCCGAGCTCGGTGCCGGCGTCCTCGAGGCCGCCGATCATGTGCGGCACGCTCACCGGGTCGGTGGGGTTGCGGCGGAACAGGTCGCGGATCTCCTCGCCCGTGGTGAGCGCCTTGCGCTCCATGCACGAGTGGACGGGGACGCGTGGGTCGCGGAAGGTCATCGACTCCAGCGTGGGTTCGATGAACTCCGTGACGTGCCGTTGCAGGGGTGAGTGGAAGGCGGCGCCGTGGTCGTCGGAGACGTGCAGGGCGCCGGGCGGCAGGGTCGTGCCGAAGTTCTCGAGTGCGGCCCGGTAGCCGCCCAGCAGCACCATGCGTTCGTTGCCGGTGCCCACGCGGCCGAGATCGGCGGAGAGGTGGACGTCGGGAACGTCCGCCACGAAGGCGGCGGGTTCGGTTTCCACCGGGACACGGAGCATGGCGACGGCTTGCCGTCGGGAATCCGATGCCGGAGGCGGCGGCACTTCCCGGAAACGCATCAGCAGGGTGAACAGTTCGCGACGTTCCACCGCTCCGGCGAGGCTTGCGGCGACGAGTGCACCGAAACTGAGCCCGCATACCGAAGTGGGTGTTATTGCGTATTCTTCGGCGAGTACGTCGGCAATTGCGAGAATGGCAGCCGCTTGTCTGACGGCGCCGACTCCTTGGCGATGCTCCTGTCCCGGTTCTCTCTGTTCATGAAAAATTCGCTGAACATCGAGGCCGGTCCAGTCCGCTATCTGCGCATAGGTCCGCTGCACGCTCGGAAAGAGCTCGTACAGTTCGGTGCCTGCCCCTGGCCGGTCATTCATGCCACCATCGAGGACATACGCAAGCGTCACCAAGAACCCCCGTTCCCATCCTTCCCGGTCAGGGAAGGCAATACCGCTGAAGCGGCTCATTGCGGCACAGCTCGCGTGTGGGAGCCTCCGCGGCCTTGCAAGTTACATCTACCCGCGAGTCGTTAAGCCGTTCGATAATCTCATCCAACCCCCGTCGGCGATCTCGTGTCAAGCAACGACAGCTCGACGTGACTTTCCTGACAGCCGGTCATGTGCGAGTCGTCGACGGGGGGTTGGGTGTGCGTGTCAGCCGCGGTCAGGGGCGGCCGGCAGACGGTCCGCGCCCAGGTCCGCCCACACCTGGTCCAGGGCGTCGACGAAGCCGCGGACCTCGTCGGCCGTGTGCACGGCCCCGGGGGCGACCCGCAGGATCTCCTCGCCGACCCGCACGCTGGGCGCGTTGATGGCCTGTACGTAGATCCCGTGCCGGTCCAGCAGGAGCGCGGACATCTGCTTGCACAGGGCCTCGTCCCGCACCAGCACGGACACGATGTGCGTCTGGTCCGAGATGAAGGGGATGCGGCGTTCGTCCAGCAGGCGGTGCATCAACTGTGCGTTCGACCACAGCAGTTCCCGCTCGGCGTCGGAGGACCGCAGGTGACGCACGGCGGCCAGGGCGCCGGCGGCCACGGCGGGCGGCAGCGCGGTGGTGAAGATGAAGGAGCGGGAGAACATGCGGACCGCCTCGATCACTTCGGCGGGGCCGGCGATGTAGCCTCCGGTGGTGCCGAAGCCCTTGGCCAGCGTGCCCATGACGACGGTGAAGTCGTCGGCGATGCCCTCCCGCGCGGCGATGCCGGCCCCCTGCGGGCCGTACATGCCCACGGCGTGCACCTCGTCGATGTACGTCATCGCCCCGTAGCGCTTGGCGATGTCGGCGATTTCCGCCAGCGGGGCGATGTCGCCGTTCATCGAGTACACGGACTCGGCGACGATCAGCTTGGGCACGTCCGGGTCGGCCGCCGCGATCAGCTCTTCCAGGTGAGCGGTGTCGTTGTGGCGGAAGATCTGCTTCTGGGCGCGGCTGTGGCGCAGTCCGTCGATGACGGAGGCGTGGTTGAGCGCGTCGGAGAACACGACGCAGCCCTCTATGCGGCCGGCGATGACGGACAGCGCGCCGTCGTTGGCGGTGTAGCCGGAGGTGAACAGCAGGGCGTCGTCCTTGCCGTGGAGCGCGGCGAGCTCCTCCTCCAGCAGCACGTGGTAGTGGTTGGTGCCGCCGATGTTGCGCGAACCTCCCGCGCCGGCGCCGTACGTGTCGACCGCCTCCTTCATGGCCTGAAGCACCGCGGGGTGCTGGCCCATGCCGAGGTAGTCGTTGCTGCACCAGACGTTGATGCTGTCGGCATCGCCGCTGCTGCGGACACTGGCCGCGGGGAACCTCCCGGCGAGCCGTCCGATCTCCAGGAACTCTCTCTTTCCCCCGTCAGCGCCCTCGATCAGGCGTGAAAAGAGGTCCAGGTATTGGGTCACGTCTACTCGCTTCGTTTTCGGGGCCGTCCGAGGCCACGTGCAACTACAGGCGACTGCGCGTGGAGCTGGCTGATTCCTCGCGCCTACGGCGTTTTCTCGCCCCCGGCACGGGACGCATCATCGGCGGAATCGTGCGGGGTAATTGCGGCTGACCGTCCTACATTCGAGGAGGTGCGCGAGAGTAGCCCTTGTATATCATCAGTCCAAGGTCGGCGTCCAACCCACCCATGACAGCGACGAGGCGAAACACATCCCCCAACAACCGGACAAGTCGGCAAAGCTGACGGTAACTCAGGACCCGTTGCCATACCCCCGCGAGCATGCAAAGCTGCACCGACCAAGACGGGTTGACGGAGTGGAGTTTCGGTGTCCTCGAACGAGAATTACGCCCGCCGCGTACTTGAGGCGCTGGCGTCGGATCCCGACCGGATCGCCCTGTGGCGGGAAGGCGAGGAGATGACCGCGGGCCAATTCACCCGGGCGGTTCTCGGGGCGGCGGAACTGCTGCGCAGGAACTTCTCCGAGGACCCGGGCCCGAATGCGAGCGGTGCGGCTCCGGTCGTGGCGGTGCTCACTGTCACCAATACCCCGGCGACCATCGTCCTGCGCTACGCGGCCAACCTGGCCGGGGCCACCGTGGTGCACCTGCACTCCACGAACGCCGTGGACCCCTCCGACCAGCTCGCCGCCGCGGCCCGCCTGGAGATCCTCGGCAGGAGTGGGGCGACGTACCTCGCGGTGGACAAGGAGAACCTCGACGCGGCCCGTGAGCTGGCCGGCCGGCTCTCCGCGCCGCCACGGCTCGCCGCGCTCGGCGCCCTCGGGCCCGATGTCCTGGACCTGTCCTCGGGCGACCCGGACGCCTTCGACCTGGAAGCCGTCGAGGCCGACCCCGAACAGCCGGCGGTGGTGCTCTTCACCAGCGGCACCAGCGGCAGGCCCAAGGGCGTCACCCTGCCGTACCGCGTGCGCAGCCTGTATCTCATGGCGGGCCTTCAGTCTCCCGAGCCCGTCGTGTACCTGTCGACCCTGCCGGTGAGCCACTCCAACGGCTCCGGCGTCGACCTCGCCCTCGCCTCCGGCGGAACGGTCGTCCTGCACGACGGATTCGAGCCGGGTGCGGTGCTGCGCGCGGTGGAGCAGCACCGCGTCTCGGCGCTGACGCTCACCCCGCCGCAGCTGTACATGCTGGTCGACCACCCCGGCACGGCCACCACGGACCGGTCGAGCATCAGGATCATCACCTACGGCGGTTGCGCCGCCTCCCCGGAACGACTGGCGGAGGCGGTCGAGGTGTTCGGTCCGGTGCTCCTCCAGTTCTACGGGACCACGGAGACCAGCGGCATCAGCGTGCTGCTCCCGCCGGACCACTTCGACCCCGAACTGCGCCGGACCGTCGGGAAGCTGACCGCCGAGGTCCGTATCCTCGACCCGGACGACCACCGCGACCTCCCGCCCGGCGAGATCGGCGAGGTGTGCGTGCGCACCCCGTTCAACATGCTCGGGTACTGGGGCGAGCCGGAGCTCACCGCGGCGGCCGTCCGCGACGGCTGGGTGCACACCGGCGACCTCGGCTCCGTCGACCAGGGCGGCATTCTGCGCCTGCACGGCCGGCTGGGCGAGGTGATGAAGACCAACGGCATCAAGGTCCAGCCCACGGACGTCGAGAACGCGCTGCTGTCCCATCCGCAGGTCGTCCAGGCCGCGGTGTACTGCGTGGTCGACGACGACCGCGTGGAGCACATCCACGCCGCCGTCGTGCTGCGGCAGGGCGGCACCGCCGACTCCGCCGCCCTGGTCGGCCACGTCGCCGCCGAACTGTCCCCGAAGCACGTTCCCGCCGTGGTCACCTTCCACGACACCCTGCCCCTGACCGGCGCGGGCAAGCCGGACAAGCAGGCGCTGGCGGCCCGGCACACCGGTGCGGCATGACGCTCTCGGCCGCTTCCGTCCTCGCCGAGTCCGCCGAGCGGCGCCCCGGCCACCCCGCGCTCGTCTTCGGCTCCGAGCGGATCACCTACGCCGAACTGTGGCAGGCCACGCGGCGGTACGCCGCGGTGCTGCGGGAGCACGGGGTACGGCCGGGCGACCGGATCGCCCTGCTGCTGCCGAACACGCCGCACTTCCCCATGGTGTACTACGGCGTGCTGGCGCTCGGTGCCGTGGTGGTGCCGGTGCACGGCCTGCTGCGCGCCGACGAGATCGTCCACGTACTGCGCGACTCCGAGGCGAAGGCCCTGGTGTGCGCGGGCCCGATGCTGACCGAGGGCGCCAAGGCGGCGGAGGTGACCGGGGTCGCGTTCCTCACCGTCATGGCGGAGGACGGCCCCGACGGCGCCGACGGTCCGGCGCGCCTGGACGTCCTCGCGGAGCGGGCCGAGCCCCTGGACCGCCCGGTGCCGCGGGCGCCCGAGGACCTGGCCCTGGTCCTGTACACGTCGGGCACCACCGGTAGGCCCAAGGGCGCGATGATCACCCATCTCAACCTGGTGATGAACGTCAGCACCACGATGCGCTCGCCGTTCGACCTGACCCCGGACGACGTGCTGCTGGGCTGTCTGCCGCTGTTCCACACCTTCGGCCAGACCTGCGGCATGAGCGCCTGCTTCCTGGCGGGCGGCACCCTGGTCCTGATGAGCCGCTTCGACGGTCCCGCCGCGCTCGACCTGATGGTCACCGAGGGCTGCACGGTGTTCATGGGGGTGCCGACCATGTACCTGGCCCTCCTCGACGCCGCCGCCGAGGACGCCCGCCGCCCCGCCCTCGACCGTGCCTTCTCCGGCGGTTCGGCGTTGCCGGTCAAGGTCCTGGAGGACTTCCAGGAGGTGTACGGCTGCCCCATCTACGAGGGGTACGGCCTCACCGAGACGTCACCGGTCGTGGCGTACAACCAGAAGGCGTGGCCGCGCAGGCCCGGCACGGTGGGCCGCACCATATGGGGCGTCGAGGCGGAGATCGCCGCCGCCGGCGTCGAGGACCGCGTCGAGTTGCTGCCGCCCGGCGAGGTGGGCGAGATCGTCGTGCGCGGCCACAACGTGATGGCCGGCTACCTCAACCGGCCGGAGGCCACCGCGGCCGTGCTGGTCGACGGCTGGTTCCGCACGGGTGACCTGGGGACCAAGGACGCCGACGGCTACCTGACCCTCGTCGATCGCAAGAAGGACATGGTGCTGCGCGGCGGCTACAACGTCTATCCCCGCGAGGTGGAGGACGTGCTGATGCGCCACCCGGCCATCGCCCAGGTCGCCGTCATCGGGGTCCCCGACGACAAGTACGGCGAGGAGGTGTGCGCCGTGGTGCGGGCACGGCCGGGTCAGGACCCCGGTCCGGTGCTCGCCGCGGACATCGTGTCCTGGAGCAGGGAACGGGTCGCCGCGCACAAGTACCCTCGGCTGGTCGAGTTCGTGACGGACTTCCCCCTGGGACCCAGCGGAAAGGTACTGAAGCGGGAACTCACCGCCCGCTACGCCGACCGGAGCTGACGTCCCGTCCGGCCTCCGGCCTCACGTGCACGCGCCGTCGAGGACGGCGCGTGCACGTTCTGTCCGTGACCGGAAGGGATCAGCCCTCGGGGTGGCTGCGGGGTCCCTGCCGGAAGCGGGTCAGATCCTCACGCAGGGCGGCGATCACCTGTTCGCTCCGCTCGGCGAGGTAGAAGTGGCCGCCGGTGAAGGTCCGGATCCGGAAGTCGGCACGTGTGTGCTCGGCCCACCCCTTGGCCTCGTCCTCGCGCACCTGCGGGTCGGCGTCACCGGTGTACACGTACAGCGGGCAGTTCAGCTCGGGTCCCGGACGGTACGCGTAGCGCTCCACCGCCGTGTAGTCGGCGCGGAGGGCCGGCATGATCATCTGCACCACGTCCTCGTCGTCCAGCAGCGCCGACGCGGTCCCCTCGAGCTTGCGTATCTGCGCGAGCAGCCCCGCGTCGTCCATCAGGTGCACCTTGTCCTCGCGCACGCTGGTGGGTGACCGGCGCCCGGAGACGACCAGCCCCAGCAACCGCCCCGGGGACTCCGCCTCCAGACGCCGCGCGGTCTCGAAGGCGAGCGTGCCGCCCATGCTGTGCCCGAAGAACACCAGCGGCCGGTCGGCGTAGTCGCGCAGCGCGTCGGTGATTCCGTCCACGAGGGCGTCGACACTGGTCAGGGCGGGCTCGTTACGCCGGTCCTGGCGTCCGGGGTACTGGAGGGCGAGCACCTCGGCACGGGGCGCGAGGCGAGCCGACACCGGCAGGAAGTAGCTGGCCGATCCCCCCGCGTGCGGGAAGCAGACCACCGTGACGTCGCTGTCCTGCGAAGGGTGGAACCGCCTGATCCAGCGTTGCCTCAGCTCGTGCGAGTCAGCCATGTACTCCGTCCGTTCTGTTCGTCCTGCGAACGCGTTCCGGTGAGGACGCCTTCGAGGACCCACCCTTCCCGACCGGAGTCCGCCACTCAAGGTTTACGCTGTGGGAGGAACCGGGACGCCCCGTTGATCTGCGCTTTTCCGGTTCTCACGCTCCACCTCCGCGCTGCCCCGGCCGGGGCCCGTCCCCGCCGTTCCGGGAGCCGGCATGGTGGCCACGCGGATACCCAGGACCCGAACTATGGTGCCCCACCACATGTGCGCTTGACCTGCGTGTTTCTACGGTGTGCCGACACGTACCCGTCCCCACCGCACACGAGGAAGTGGCGCACATGGCCTCCGCAGCATCCGCTCCCCCGACACCCGGCAATCTCAAGCGCATCGTCGCCGCGTCCCTCATCGGCACCACCATCGAGTGGTACGACTTCTTCCTCTACGGCTCCGCCGCCGCCCTCGTCTTCAACAAGCTGTTCTTCCCGGACTCCGACCCGCTGGTCGGCACCCTGCTGTCGTTCCTGACCTACGCCGTCGGATTCGCCGCCCGTCCGCTCGGCGCGCTGGTGTTCGGGCACTACGGTGACCGGCTCGGCCGCAAGAAGCTGCTGGTGCTGAGCCTGCTGATGATGGGCGGGGCCACCTTCGCGATCGGACTGCTGCCGACGCACGCGACCGTCGGCACGGCCGCTCCCGTGCTGCTGACCGTGCTCCGGCTCGTGCAGGGCTTCGCGCTCGGCGGTGAGTGGGGCGGCGCCGTGCTGCTGGTGTCCGAGCACGGGGACGCCCGGCGCCGCGGGTTCTGGGCGTCGTGGCCGCAGACCGGTGCACCGGCCGGGCAGTTGCTGGCGACCGGTGTGCTGTCGCTGCTGACGGCGGTGCTGTCGGACGCCGCGTTCACCGGCTGGGGCTGGCGGGTACCGTTCCTGCTGTCCGGCGTGCTGGTCATGGTCGGTCTGTGGATCCGCCTGTCCGTCGACGAATCCCCCGTCTTCAAGCAGGCGTTGGCGCAGGCGGAGGCGCGCAAGGCGGACGCCGACCCGCTGCCGCTGGTCTCCGTGCTGCGGCACCACTGGCGCGACGTGCTGATCGCGATGGGCGCGCGGATGGCGGAGAACATCAGCTACTACGTCATCACGGCCTTCATCCTCGTCTACGCCACCACCGCGGCCGACGTGTCCAAGCAGACGGCGCTCAACGCGGTGCTGATCGCCTCGGCCGTGCACTTCGCGGTCATCCCGGCCTGGGGTGCGCTGTCGGACCGGATCGGCCGCCGCCCCGTGTACCTGCTGGGGGCGGCCGGTGTCGGGCTGTGGATGTTCCCGTTCTTCATGCTCATCGACTCCGGGCACTTCGGCAGCCTCCTCCTCGCGGTGACCGTGGGCCTGGTGCTGCACGGCGCGATGTACGCGCCGCAGGCGGCCTTCTTCTCCGAGATGTTCGCGACCCGGATGCGCTACTCCGGTGCCTCCATCGGCGCCCAGTTCGCGTCGGTCGCGGCCGGTGCCCCCGCGCCGCTGATCGCCACCGCGCTGCTGTCCGAGTACGACAGCTCGACGCCGATCTCCCTCTACGTCATCGCCGCGGCCCTGCTCACCCTGGTCGCCGTCGGCGTGGCCAAGGAGACCCGCCACCGGGACCTCGCCGACGTCGCGTCCGCCGGGGAGGGGGCCGAGGAGCCGGCCGACTCCCGCCCCACCGGTGCGCGTACCGCCTGACCGCCGTGCCGCCGGCCCCCGTACGCTCCCCGCGTGCGGGGGTCAGCGCCGTTCCGGGGCCGACAACCGGTGCAGTCTGAGGGCCAGTTGTATCTCCAGTGTGCGGGCGGGGCTCTGCCAGTCGTCACCGAGGAGGCGGGCGACGCGTTCCAGGCGCTGGGCGACCGTGTTCACGTGGACGTGGAGTTCGTCCTTGGTGCGCGCGGGGCTCATGCCGCAGGCGAAGTACGCGTCGAGGGTACGCAGCAGCTCGGTGCCGCGCCGCTCGTCGTAGGCCACGACCTGGCCGATGGTGCGGTCGACGAAGCCGCCGATGTCCCGGTCGCCGGCCAGGAGCAGCCCGAGGAACCCGAAGTCGTCGGCGGCGGCTCCGTCCCCGGAGCGGCTCAGCAACCGCAGGGCGTCCAGGCAGCGCCTGGCCTCGGTGTAGGCGGCGGCCACGGTCTCGGGACGGCCGGTCAGGTCCTCGACGGGTGCGGAGGCGCCGACGGTGACGGCCTCGTGGACGGCGGTGCCCAGGTCCCGTGCGGTGCGGCGGGCCAGCTCCGTGGCGCCGTCCCGGGCGTCGAGGGGCAGCAGCAGAACGGTGCCGCCGTCGCGGGCGGCAGCCAGGCCGTGCCGGGTCGCGGCGAGGTGGGAGGCCGCGGCCCACAGGCGCCGGCGGGCGTCCGCCTCCTGGTCGGCGTCGGGCGCGGTGGCGTCGAGGCGTGCGGCGAGGACGACGTGCGTGGCGTCGAGGTCGGCGTGCAGCCGGCGTGCGCGTTCGCGCAGGAGGCGCGGGTCGCGGTCGCGGGCGTCGAGCAGGTCGTCCAGCAGTTCGCCGCGCACCCGCTGTTCGGCCTCGGCGGCGGAGCGCCGGGCGAGCAGCAGCAGGGAGGTGACCATCGCGGCCCGCTCCAGGGTGAGCTGGTCCACGGGGTCGAGTCCCGGGTGGCCGCGCAGGACCAGGGCGCCGAGCAGTTCGCCGCCGGCTGCGACGGCGGCGATCCAGTCGTCGTCGTGCCGCACCGCGTGTCCTTCCGCGCGGGACGTCTCCAGGGCCCGGCCGGGTGCGGATGCGGCCTCCGTGAACTCGACGGTGCCGGCCAGGACCTGGGAGACCGCGGCGGCCACGTCGTGGACGCCGCCGCCGCGCAGGACCAGTTCGGCGAGCCGGTCGTGGACGTCGGAGGCGCGTTCGATGACGCCGCTGCGGTCCTTGATGATCTCGTTGGCCCGCTCCAGCTCGGCGAGGGCCGAGCGGGTCTCCGCGAGCAGGTTCGCGGTGTCGATGGCCGCCGCCGCGAGGGCCGCGAAGGAACCGAGCAGGGCGATCTGTTCCCGTTCGAAGACCCGGGCGCGCCGGTCCGCGGCGAACAGCACGCCGATGACGTGGTGGCCGAGCATCAGAGGGACGCCCAGGATCGCGACGAGTCCCTCGTCCCTCACTCCCGTGTCGATGGTGCGGGTGTGCTGGAAACGGGCGTCCTTGAAGTAGTCGTCGGTGACGTAGGGCCGCGCGGTCTGGGCGACGAGGCCGCCGAGCCCCTCCCCCATGCCGAGCCTCAGCTGCTGGAAGCGGGCCGCGACCGAACCCTCGGTGACGCGCATGTAGGTGTCGCCGCGGGCGGGGTCGTTGAGGCTGAGGTAGGCCACGTCCGTGCCGAGCAGCGAGCGGGCCCGCTGCACGATCGCGCGCAGTAGGGCGTCCAGGTCGCGCAGCCCCGCGAGGTCGTGGGCCGTCTCGAACAGTGCCGACAGTTCGGCCTCCCGCCGGCGCCGGCCCTCCAGCTCGGAGCGCACGCGGAGCGCGAGGAGCTTGGCCCGCTCCAGGGCGGCGATCCGCTCGGCCGGTCCGCCCTCCGCGCGGGCGAGGAGCACCGGCTGCTCGTAGGCGTCGGCGCCGGCTCCCCGGGCCAGCAGCTCCAGGAAGGGCGTCTCCGCCCCGTCGGACGCCGCTGCTTGCACCGGCGCCGCGGCATCGTGGACGGGACGCTCGGCGGACTGCGCGTGATCGCGGGACATGGTCACAGGATTCCCCATCGCACGGTCGTCCCGGCAGCCCTGTGGAAAACCCGGGCCGCCGGGGTGGCGCCCTGCTCGGCGCCCGGTCAGTGCGCCGTCCAGCCACCGTCCAGGACGAGGGAGGTGCCGGTCATGAAGGACGCCTGCGGGCCGCACAGGTACGCCACGGCCTCGGCGACCTCCTCCGGTTCGATCAGCCGCCGCACCGCGCTGTCCCGCAGCAGTACGTCGGACAGCACCTGCTCCTCGGGGATGCCGTGCGCCCGGGCCTGGTCGGCGATCTGCTTCTCCACGAGCGGGGTGCGGACGTAGGAGGGGTTCACGCAGTTGGAGGTGACGCCGTGGGCGGCCCCCTCCAGGGCCGCGGTCTTGGAGAGGCCTTCCAGCCCGTGCTTGGCGGACACGTAGGCCGCCTTGTAGGCGGAGGCGCGCAGTCCGTGCACGGAGGAGATGTTGACGATGCGGCCCCAGCCCTGCCCGTACATGTGGGGCAGGGCGCCGCGGATCAGGCGGAAGGGGGCCTCCAGCATGACGGTGAGCACCGTGTGGAAGACGTCGGGCGGGAACTCCTCCAGGGGCCGCACCATCTGCAGCCCGGCGTTGTTCACGAGGACGTCGGTGCCGGCGGCCGCGTGTTCGGCGGCGTCCAGGTCGGTCAGGTCCAGGACGTGCGGTTCGACGGTGCCCGTGAGGTCCACGGCGAGCTCGGCGAGCGCGTCGAGCCCGGTGGCGTCCCGGTCGACCGCTCTGACCTTGGCCCCGGCGGCGGCGAGCCGCAGCGCGCAGGCGCGGCCGATGCCGCCGGCGGCGCCGGTGACGAGGGCGGTGCGGCCGCCGAGGTCGAGCGGGGAGGCGTGGGGGGCCGGGAGGACACTGGGCGAGGTCATGTCCCGACCCTAGGCAGGGCCCACCCCGCGCCCCATGTGGGCACGCCCCATAGTTCAGACGGAACCAGTGGGGTCGAACCATGTGGGTGCGTCGGACAGTGCCTGCTTGATCCGGGACCGGCCGAACTCCCCGAGATCCGGCAGGGCGTCCACCGCGAACCAGCCCACGTCCAGGGACTCGTCGTCGTTGACCCGTGCCTCGCCGCCGACCGCCCGGCAGCGGAACGTGACGTCCATGAACTGGCACACGTCGCCGTTCTCGTACGTGACCGGGTCGAGTGCCTGGACGAGGACCAGTCGCTCGACGACGCACTGGACTGCGGTCTCCTCCTCCACCTCGCGCACGGCGCAGGCGGCGGGCTGCTCCCCGGGTTCCGGAATGCCCCCGATCAGCGACCAGCGCCGGTTGTCGGCCCGGCGGCCCAGCAGCACTCGCCCCTCCTCGTCGAAGACGACGGCGGTGACTCCGGGGAGCCACAGCAGCTGGTGTCCGGCGGAGGCGCGCAGGTCGCGGATGAAGTCGGGAGTAGCCATGCGCCCGACCCTAACGGGCCGGGCGGGCCGCTCTTGCCGGTGGCGCGGGGCGTGTGACGGGCGGACGGTCACACACCACGGGCGCGCCGCCCGCGCACACCGGCGCCCACGGCCCAGCCGAGCCCGCCGGCCGCGACGAGCACCAGGACGATCTCCGGCCACACGCCCCACCGGGTGGCCGGCGTCTCGGACGAACGCAGCGGCACCTCCTGGACGAGGGAGTCCGCGACGAACATGCCGGTCTTCTGGGTGATCCGGCCGTCCGGCATGATGATGGCGCTGACGCCGCTGGTGACCGGCACGGTGACGGTCCGGCTGTGCTCGACGGCGCGGATGCGGGACATGGCGAGCTGCTGGTAGGTCATCTCGCTGCGGTCGAACGTGGCGTTGTTGCTGGGCACGGAGATCATCTGGGCGCCGTCGGTGACCTCCGAGCGCACGGCCCAGTCGAAGGCGGCCTCGTAGCAGGTGACGAGGCCGACCTCGGTGCCGGCCATGGTGAACACGCCGGGCTCGGTTCCGCGGCTGAAGTCCCGGCTGACCATGGAGGTCCACTCGTCGTTGATCGCCCCGATCATCGAGCGCAGCGGCAGGTACTCGCCGAAGGGCTGGATCTGCCGCTTGTCGTAGGTGTCGACGGGGCCCTTGTCCGGGTCCCACAGGATCTGCTCGTTGAGCAGCTTGCCGTCGCGTTCGACGACACCGCCGACCGAGATGGGCACGCCGATCGCCTTGGCGGCCCGGTCGATGACGTAGCGCGCGTCGGCGTTGGCGAAGGGGTCGATGTCGGAGGAGTTCTCCGGCCAGAGCACGAAGTCGGGGCGGTCGGCCCTGCCCGCCTCGACCTCGGCGGCCAGGCGTTCCGTCTCGCGCGCGTGGTGGTCGAGCACGGCGCGGCGCTGGGCGTTGAAGTCGAGGCCGGCACGCGGCACGTTGCCCTGGATGACGGCGACGGTCGCGGTGCCGTCCTCCGCCTCGTCGGTGACCAGCGGCCGGGCGGCCACGGCGCCCACCACGGGGACGGCCACGGCGAGCAGGGCCGCTGCCGCCGCGCCCCGCCGTACCGTGCGGGTGCGGCGTGCCCCCGTGGCCAGCCGGACGGTCTCGCAGAGGCCGAAGCCGCACAGGACGACCGCGAAGCCGAGCACCGGTGTGCCGCCGACCGCGGCGAGCGGCAGGAACACGCCGTCCGCCTGTCCGAACGCGATCTTGCCCCAGGGGAAGCCGTGGAACGGCACGCGCGCGCGGGCGGCCTCTCCGGCGATCCACACGGCCGCCGCCCACACGGGCCAGGCCGGGAGCCGCGACACCGCGGCGATGCCCGCGCCGACCAGCGCGACGAAGATTGCCTCGATGACCACCAGGGCGAGCCAGGGGCCGGGGCCGACCTCCACGCCGGTCCACACCAGCAGGGGCAGCAGGAAGCCGAGACCGAACAGGTAGCCGAGGCCGAGGCCCGCCTTCCAGCTCCGGCCGCGCAGCACCGCGCCGAAGCCTGCGAAGGCGGGCAGGGCCAGCCACCACAGGGTGCGCGGCGGGAAGCTCACGTAGAGCAGCAGGCCGGAGAGCGCGGCTGCGGCGGCCGGGAACAGGCGCGTGAGCCGCGCGGCGAGGCGCGAGGCGGGCGCGGCCTGGGGCTTCAGCCGGTCCGGCTCGCCGACGGTGGTTGCGGTGACGGTCACCCCCCGGAGTGTACGGCGCGTGACGTCGCCGCCGGCAGCATGGTTCGAGGGGGGCCGGTGGCCCGCCGGCAGCCGGTGCCGCGTCGGTTCGGCACAACCGGCCGCCGGACCGGCGTCAATCCGCCGACCAGCCGTTACGGTGTGCCGGAGCCCCGGTCGTCCGGTCCTGTCGCCCGGGCGCGGGGCCCGTCGAGGTCGGGGGCGGCACGGGCGGGGGGCACGGTGGGTGCGAGGGGGCGTGAGTCCGCGGCTGCGGCGGCGGACGGCGGGAGACGGAGCGGGTCGGACGCGGCCGGGGTGGTGATCCTGGGGGCCTGTGCCTCCTGGTCGCTGATCACGGCCGCCGCGCACGACGGGCGTCCGGAGGGGGTGCTGCTCGCGGTACTGGCGGTGGCGGCCGGCTATGCCGTGGGGCGGATCTGCGGCGCGCTCCTCCCGGTCGCCGCCCCGTGTGCCGCGGGGATCGCCGGTGCCGCGCTGACGGTGGCCGTTCCGCATCTGGTCACGGGACCGCGGATCACCGTGCCGCTCGGACACGCCGGTGCCACCGCGGCCCTGCTGGTCCTGTCGGCGGGTGCCGCGTCCTGCGGTGCCTGGGCCAGTCCGGTGCCGGCCGTCCGGCTGGTGCTGCGCCTGCCGGCCGCGGGGATCGCCGCGACCGCGTACGTCCTGGGCTCGACCGCCGGTTGCGTGGCCTGTGTGGTGGTGCTGCTGTGCTCGCTCGCCGCCGGACGCGTCCGCCGCCGCGGTGCCGCGCTCGCCGGGCTGGGTCTGGTGACGGGCGTGGTGACCGGTCTGACCTGGGCGGTCGCGGCGAGCGGCGTCCCGGGCGGTCTCGCCGCTCCCGTGGAAGAACGGCTGACCTCCGCCCGGGTCCTGCTCTGGGGCGACGCGCTGGACCTGCTGCGCCGGGACGCCGTCCTCGGCGTGGGACCGGGGCGTTTCGGTGAGCTGAGTCCGACGGCCGGGCAGTCGGCGGTGTCCGACGGCAGGCCCCATTCGGCCCTCTGGCAGCAGGCGGCCGAACAGGGCGTCGTCGGCGTCGTCCTGCTGGGCGCGGCCTTCGGCTGGATGCTGTACGCGTTGTGGCGCTCGCCGCGGCCGACGCCGGTCGTGCTGACCGCGGCGGTGGCGCTGACCGGGCTGGCCGCCGTCGCCGCGGTCGGCAACGCGCTGAGCTTCACGGCCGTGTCGGTGGGCGCGGGACTGCTCGCCGGACTGGCCACGGCCCGCCCCCTCGCCGACGAGTCACCGGCGGCGGTGCCGGGGACGGGGCGGCAGGGCCGCCGGGCGCTCCGGTGATCCCGGGGGCGGCTCTGCGGCGGACGTGCGCAGCTCCCGCTGCGGTACGGATGTACCTGCGTCGTCCTCGCTGCGGTACGGGTGTACCGGCCGGCGGACGCGTCAGTGCGCTGCCGGGCCCGGCGTCTTCGGGCGGAGGCGGTCCTTGATGACCTGGACGGCCGCTTCCGCGTCGTCCACCGTGACGGTGAAGGTGTGGCCGTCCCACAGTCGCAGGATCAGGCCCTCGCCGCGCCGCACGACGACGGCGGTGCCCTTCTCCGGCCGCCAGCGGTAACCCCAGCCGCCCCAGTGCCGCGGGGTGACGTGCGGGGTGAACTCGGCTCCGACGACGTGCGACAGGGGGATGCGCCGGCGCGGCACGCCGATGTGGCCGCAGCGCACTTCGAGGCACTCCTCGTCGACTCTCAGCGCGACGTGCACGAACGCCAGCGTGCCGAAGAGCACGAGCAGTCCGGCCGCGATGCAGCCGACGACGGCCATGGTCAGCGGGGCGATGCCGGATTGCCAGGCTGATTCGACGGCCAGCGCGATACCGAGTGCCACGCAGGCCACGCCGATGAGTGCCAGGAACCACTGGACGCGGTTGGTGGCACGTCCGGTCCAGACGTCCGGTGCGGGGGTGCTCTCGCCGGGGCGATGCCTCATGGATATGAGGTTACTCATGTTTCGCTGCGCGGGTACCTCGTCGCGCAGGGTGACTGGGCCGAGCGGGCGTGCGCCCCGGGTCAGCCGGCGGGTGTGACCGTGCGCAGCAGCCGGCCCTCCTCGTAGACCGCCGCGGTCGCGGGCAGGACTCCCTCCCGTCCGCTCAGCAGCACGGTGAGGGTGCCCGAGGCCGGGGCCCCGGGGTCGGGCCGGGCGCCGATCCGGCGCAGCGCCTGTGCGGCGACCGCGCCGGCGGAGCCGTGCAGGACGAGACGCGGGGAGCCGGGGCGCTGCACGGCGGCGCGGATGCGTTCGGCGACCAGTTCGTAGTGGGTGCAGCCCAGGACGACGGTGGTCACGTCCTCGGGCGTCAGCGCGGCGGCGGCGGCCACGGCGGCGGTGATCGCCGCCTCGTCCGCGTGCTCGACGGCCTCGGCGAGACCGTGGCACGGCACCTCGGTGACGGGCGTGCCGGCGGCGAACTCCGCGATGAGTCCGCGCTGGTAGGGGCTGCCCGTGGTGGCGGGCGTCGCCCAGATCGCCACGGGGCCGCCGCCGGCCGCGGCGGGCTTGATCGCCGGGACGGTGCCGATGACCGGAAGGCCGGGTTCGAAGCGGGCCCGCAGCGTGGGCAGCGCATGCACGGTGGCCGTGTTGCAGCCGACGATCAGGGCCTCCGGCCGGTGTGCGGCGGCGGCCTCGGCGACGGCCAGGGCCCGGCCGGTGAGATCTTCGGGAGTCCGCGGGCCCCAGGGCATGCCGTCGGGATCCAGGGAGAGGATGAGATCGGCGTCCGGCCGCAGGCGCCGTACCGCTGCGGTGGCCGCCAGCAGACCGATTCCGGAGTCCATGAGCGCGATCTTCACCAGGCCACGATAGACGATGGGCCTCCGCGCGCCGCGTCGTGGGGCAGACTGCGCACGTGAGCGCCGATGTGTGGACTTCCGTCGTGACCGTGGTATCCGCCCTGTCCCTCGCCGCCTGGCTGTGGCTGCTGCTCGCCCAGGGCTTCTTCTGGCGTACGGACGTCAGGCTGCCCGCCCGCGCGGAGCCGGACGTGTGGCCGCCGGTGTGCGTCGTCGTGCCGGCGCGCGACGAGGCGGCCGTCCTCCCGGCGAGCCTGCCGTCGCTGCTGGCCCAGGACTATCCGGGGCGGGCGGAGATCTTCCTGATCGACGACGGCAGCACGGACGGCACCGGTGATCTGGCACGCGACCTGGCCAGGCGCCAGGAGGGCCCGGCGCTCACCGTGGCGTCACCCGGGGAGCCGCCGGCGGGCTGGACGGGCAAGCTGTGGGCGGTGCGGCACGGCATCCACTTGGCACGCGCACGGGACCCCGAGTACCTGCTGCTGACGGACGCCGACATCGCCCACGCGCCGGACAGCCTGCGGCAGCTGGTGGCCGCGGCTCGTACCGGCGGTTTCGACGTCGTCTCGCAGATGGCCCGGCTGCGGGTGGAGAGCGCGTGGGAGCGGCTGGTGGTGCCGGCCTTCGTCTACTTCTTCGCGCAGCTGTACCCGTTCCGGCGGATCGGCGGGGAGCGGGCCGGCGGGAGGGCGACGCGGACGGCGGCCGCCGCGGGCGGCTGCGTGCTGCTGCGCGCCGACGCCGCCGAGCGGGCGCGGATCCCGGACGCCATCCGGCACGCGGTCATCGACGACGTGGCCCTCGCCCGGGCGGTCAAGGGCAGCGGTGGCCGGGTGTGGCTCGGGCTGGCCGACGGCGTGGAGAGTGTGCGTCCCTATCCGCGGCTGCACGACCTGTGGCGGATGGTCTCGCGCAGCGCCTACGCGCAGCTGAGGCACAGTCCGCTGCTGCTCGCCGGTACGGTCGTCGGCCTGGCGCTGGTGTACCTGGTGCCGCCGGCCGCGGTGGTCGCCGGCGCGGTGGCCGGCGGCACGGCGGCGGCGGTGTGCGCGGCCGCCGCGTGGCTGGTGATGGCGGGGACGTACCTACCGATGCTGCGGTACTACGGGCAGCCGCTGTGGCTCGCTCCGCTGCTGCCCTTCACGGCGTTGCTGTACCTCCTGATGACGGTCGACTCCGCGGTGCAGCACTACCGGGGGCGCGGTGCGGCCTGGAAGGGCCGCACCTACGCCCGCCCGGGCGCCCTGCCCGACGAGGGCTGAGCGCCCGCGCCGGACGGTTCACTTGCGGCCCGGGGTCCAGTTCATGCCCCACCCGTAGGCGTAGTCGACCGTCCGCTGCGGGCTGACACCGCGCTCGGGCACCAGGTAGCGGGCCTCACGCTGGACGACGAGGTCGTTGCCGGTGTTGGTGATCAGGGCGAGGGCACACACCGTCGAGGGGACCGTGCACTCGTCGAGCGAGAAGTCGATCGGTGCGCCGTACTGCGGCTGCAGGGTGACGGTGGCGTGCAGGTCGGCGAAGGAGCGCGCTCCCTCGTAGATGGTGACGAAGACGAGGATGCGCTTGAAGTTTCTCTGGTGGTCGAGGTTGACGGTCAGGTTCTCGCCGGTCGACACGGCGCCGGTGCGGTCGTCGCCGTCGAGGTGGATGAAGGGCGGCTGGTGCAGGGAGCCGAAGGCGTTGCCGAGGGCCTGGACGACGCCCTTGCTGCCGTCGCTGAGCTCGTACAGGCAGCACAGGTCGAGGTCGAGGTCGTCGTGCATGGCGACGGGGCGGCCCAGCTTGCGGGCCCAGCCGGAGAACTGCTTGCGCACCTCCCAGTTGAGGTTGACGCGCATGGCGCCCGAGGTGCCGCCCTGTTTGGTGAGGGAGACGGAGGGCGCGGCCTTGGTGAGCGTGACCTTGGTCAGGCGGACCGGCTCCGGTGAGGGTGCCGCCGCCGGGGGCGGCGGGGTGCCCGCGGGCCGCGTCACGGGCGGGGGCGGGACGGCGGCCGGGGCCGGGGATGCCGCGGCGGGCGGTGGCACGAGGGGCGGGGCGGCCTGCTGGGGCTCGTCCACGGTGATGCCGTAGTCGGTGGCCAGGCCCTCGAGGCCGCTGTCGTACCCCTGGCCGACGGCTCGGAACTTCCAGGCGCCCTGGCGGCGGTAGAACTCGCCGAGCACGAACGCCGTTTCGACCGTGGCGCCCGGATTGTCGAAGCGGGCGACGACGGTGTTCTGCGCCGCGTCCCGCACCTCGATGTACAGGTCGGGGACCTGGCCGAACGACCCGCCGTCCGAGGAGGCGGCGACGATCACCGTCTCGATCGCGGGTTCCACGCGCGCGAGGTCGACCAGCAGGCTGTCGGTCACCCGGCCGCCGGTGTCCCGCTTGCCCTCGTGCAGGACCGTGCCGGAGGAGTGCGCCGGCTGGTTGTAGAAGACGAAGTCCGCGTCGGAACGGACCTTGCCCGCCACCAGCAGGAGCGCCGAGGCGTCCGCGTCGGGCACGCCGGGGCCGGATCGCCAGCCCAGTTCGACCCGCAGCGCCGTGGCCGGCACCGGGGTGTTCGAGCCCTTCGACATTGACATGTCCGCCCCCATCACGTGTCACCGCGCCGGGCCGCGTCCCGGCGGTTCGCCAAACTTTTCGCGCCCAACCTATTCCCCCCGCCGCGGACCGCTCAGGGGGAGTGCGCGGAGACCGTCGGCCAACCGCCGGTAACCCGCCTGGAACTTGGCCTTTACACCAAGACCACGCCTCCGCGCTGCCCTATTTCGTCAAGTTCGCTCTGATTGGGGAACTCAGGTCACCGCGGGCCCGGAAAACAACCCTCTTATCGGTCTCCCCAACCAGCACATCGTGGGCTTAACTTATGTGCCATGACCTCCCCCCGCTCCACTTATGGCGGCGGCTACTACTCCGCCTCCTTCCCGGACACCCCGATCTACGACTCGCTCGTCGCCGAGCGGGGTACCCCGCAGATCGCCCCGATCCGGGTCCCCGCCGCGTACGACGCGCCGGGCAACCACCTGCCGGCGCTCCCGTCGGCCCTGCCCGCCCTCCCGGCGGCCCCGTCCCAGCCCTCCTACGGCTACCCGCAGCAGATGCAGCAGCCGGCTCCGCTGCAGCAGGCGCCCGCCGCGTACATCCCGCAGCAGGCGAGCGCTCCGCGCGGATACCCCGGGCCCCAGCACCCGCAGCAGCCCCGTCCGGCCGCGCCCGGCCCCGCGGGGTACGAGGCGATGCGCCCCGCGGCGCCGCGGCCCGCCCCGGCGCCCTATCAGGACCCGTACAACAACCAGCAGTACCGCGGCTACTGAGCCGTCTCCCCGGTGGTCGGTGCCGCCTGGCACCATGACCCCATGGGGAACGCGCGACTGCAGTCGATTCACGTCCATCCGGTGAAGGCGTTCCGGGGCCTCGCGCCCCGGGAAGCCGTCGTGGAGCCCTGGGGGCTGGCCGGAGACCGCCGCTGGATGCTGGTCGACGACGGGGGAAAGGTCGTCACCCAGCGCGAGCAGCCGCGCCTGGCCCTGGCCGCCGCCGAGCTTCTGCCCGGCGGCGGTGTCCGCTTGTCCGCGCCCGGCAGCGGCACGCTCACGGTGCCGGTTCCGCGCGCGGTGGGCACCGTTCCGGTGCAGATCTTCGGGAGCAAGGTCGAGGCGGTCCCGGCGCAGGACGACGCCGTGCACGCCTGGTGCAGTGCCCGGCTCGGGGCGGACGTGCGGCTGGTGTACCTGGACGACCCCGCCACGCGCCGGCCCGTCGACCCCGAGTACGCGCTGCCGGGCGAGACCGTCTCCTTCGCCTACGGCTTTCCGCTGCTGCTCACCACGACGGCGTCCCTCGACGCCCTCAACTCCCTGATCGCGGACGGGGAGCACGCGGCGGAGGGCCCGCTGCCCATGAACCGCTTCCGGCCGAACCTGGTCGTCACCGGCACCGGCGCGTGGGCCGAGGACGGCTGGTCGCGCATCACCGTCGGCGAGGTCGGCTTCCGCGTCGCCAAACCGTCCGGACGCTGCGTGGTGACGACCACCGACCAGGACACCGCCGTGCGCGGCAGAGAGCCCCTGTTCAGCCTCGGGCGGCACCGCCGCATCGGGCGCAAGCTGCTCTTCGGGCAGAATCTCGTGCCCCTCGGTGACGGCACGGTCCGGGTCGGCGACCCGGTGCGGATCGTCGAGTGACGGGAGCGACACAGCGGCGTCCTCTCGGCCGGGAACCCGGCTCCCCGCCCGCGCGTTGGCTTTCATGAGAGGCGTGTGAGAGGAGGCGGCCGAGGAAGCCGGCACGGGGTGCCGTGGTTCCTCCGGACCGGCTCGGGGTACGGCGGATCGACCGGGGGCGGCAGGGAGCGGGAAGGGGGCCGGACGGTGCGGGCGATCAGGGGACTCTGGCGCTGGCGGCACAATCCGCTGCGCCGCACGACCGACCTGGTCGAGGCCTGGGTGGCCCTGACGGGTCTGTTGCTGATCTGCATCGTCGCGCCCCTGATCGGCATGCTCGTGGGCGGTGCGGCGCAGGACGTCCTGCAGCGGTCGGTGCGGACGCAGCACGAGTCCCGGCACCAGGTGACGGCCTCCGTCGTCCGCGAACTGAAGCGCTCCCCGTTCGACGTCGATCCGGAGGGCGTCTCGGCCGGAGACCTGCGCAGTCGTGTCCTCGCGCGCTGGCAGGCGGCGGACGGCTCCGAGCACCGCGGTCCCGTCCTGGCGGGCCTGCGGGACCCGCACCCAGGCGACCATTTCCGGATATGGACCGACGGTCAGGGCCGGATGGTGGCCCGCCCGCTGGACCCCGCCACCGCGACGACGCACGCCGCGCTCGCCGGGGTCGGCGCCGCCCTGGCCACCGCGGTCCTGGTCGAGGCCGGCCGGCGGATCATCGTATGGCGCATGGTCCGCCGCCGCTACGAGCGTTGGGAGCGGGAGTGGGACCGGGCGGGACCGGACTGGGGCCGGACCGGCACCGGCAGCTGACGGGCTTCCGCCTCTGGTCAACCCACCGTCTGCGCGCACGCTACGGTGGACCGGCCGAACCAATCGGCGACGACCCGCGCGCGAGGAAGCCAGAGGTGCGTACCGGTGTCGGGAGCGCGTGCGGGCCTGCGGGCACGGCCGCGGTCCCGTCCCGGCCGGGGCGTCCCCGTCGGCGAACGAGCCATCAGTACGACGAGGTGGGGGCACAGCAACGCCATGGCACAGGGCACGGTCCAGGTGACGCACACCGGCACCTCGCGGTGGCGGCGCCGCACGGGTGAGTACGCATCGCTCGCCGCCGCCCTCGAGGCCGCGGCCGACGGTGACGTCCTCACCGTCGCCCCCGGGACCTACCGGGAGAACCTCGTCGTCCAGCGGGCGGTGACCCTGCGCGGGCCCGACGGGGCCCAGGGATCGGTACGGATCGCGCCCGTCGACGGGGTGCCGCTGACGGTGCGTGCCTCGGCCGTCGTCCAGGACCTGCACATCGAGGGCCAGGACGCCGCGGCACCCGCGGTGCTCGTCGAGGAGGGCACTCCGGAACTGCTGGACGTCCGGGTGGTCACGCGGTCCGCGTCGGGCATCGAGGTGCGCGGCAGCGCCCGGCCCACGGTGCGGCGCTGCACGGTCGACAATCCGGCGGGCGTCGGTATCGCCGTCCTCGACGGCGGCGGCGGGGTGTTCGAGGAGTGCGAGGTCGTCTCGGCCGGGCAGGCGGGTGTCGCGGTGCGCTCCGGCGCGCACCCCCGGCTGGAGCGCTGCCGGGTCCACCACGCGGCCGGTTCGGGGCTGACGGCGACCGGTGAGCACTCCGCGCTGGAGGCGGTGGGGTGCGAGATCTACGAGGTGCGGGGCAGCGGCGTCCAGGTCTCCGGCCGGGCCACCGCGCACCTGACCGACTGCGACGTGCACCGCACCACCTCCGACGGTGTCACGCTCGACACCGACGCCGTGCTCACGCTCGCCGACTGCCGCATCCACGACATCCCGGAGAACGCGGTCGACCTGCGCTCCCGCTCCGTGCTCACCCTGACCCGCACCAGCGTGCGGCAGTTCGGGCGCAACGGCCTGTCGGTGTGGGACCCGGGCACGCGCGTGGACGCCAACCAGTGCGAGATCTTCGACAGCACGGGCGACTACCCGGCGGTCTGGGTCAGCGACGGCGCCACCGCTGTGCTCGACTCCTGCCGGGTGCACGACGTGCCGGACGCGCTGTTCGTGCTGGACCGCGGCTCGCGCGCGGACGTCGTGGACAGCGATCTGTCCCAGGTGCGGAACACCGCGGTGTCGGTGAGCGACGGGGCCGTCGCGCAGCTCGACGACTGCCGCATCCGGGACGCGGCGACCGGCGCGTGGTTCCGCGACCACGGCAGCGGCGGCACCCTCAACAACTGCACGCTGAGCGGCAACCGCACCGGCGTGATCGTCACCAAGGGCGCCGACCCCACCATCGAGCGCTGCACGGTCGACTCCCCCTCCGAGGCCGGGGTCTACGTGTCGGCGGGCGGCCGCGGCAGCTTCCTCGGCTGCCGGGTGACGGGCAGCGCCGGCTACGGCTTCCACGTGATCGACGGCTGCCGTACGACACTGCGGAAGTGCCGTACGGAGCGGTGCGCGCGCGGCGGGTTCGAGTTCGCGGACGGCGGCCCGGACTCGTCGTCCGACTCGGGGCCGCTCGTCGAGGACTGCGCCAGTGACGAGAGCGGGGGCGGTCCGACACCCCCTCCCGCGCGGGAGACGGCGGTGGAGACGGTGAGCCACTCCCCCGGTGGTCTGCTGGGCTCGATCCCCGGTCAGCGCAGCACCGAACAGGAGCCGCTGATCGCGGGCGCCGGAGCCGAGGAGCCGGCGCGGACGTCGAAGGCCGTGCTCGGCGAACTGGACGCACTGGTCGGCCTGGAGAGCGTCAAGCGGGAGGTCCGGGCCCTGACCGACATGATCGAGGTGGGCCGGCGCCGGCAGCAGGCGGGGCTGAAGGCCGCGTCCGTCAAACGGCACCTGGTCTTCACCGGCTCCCCCGGCACCGGCAAGACGACGGTCGCCCGGCTGTACGGAGAGATCCTCGCCTCCCTCGGCGTGCTGGAGAAGGGGCACCTCGTCGAGGTGTCCCGCGTCGACCTGGTCGGTGAGCACATCGGCTCCACCGCGATCCGCACCCAGGAGGCCTTCCAGCGGGCGCGCGGCGGTGTGCTGTTCATCGACGAGGCGTACGCGCTGTCCCCCGAGGACGCGGGCCGGGACTTCGGCAAGGAGGCCATCGACACGCTGGTGAAGCTGATGGAGGACCAGCGGGACGCGGTCGTGGTGATCGTCGCCGGCTACACGGCGGAGATGGAGCGGTTCCTGTCGGTCAACCCGGGTGTGGCGTCCCGTTTCTCGCGGACCATCACCTTCGGCGACTACGGGCCCGAGGAGCTCCTGAGGATCGTGGAGCAGCAGGCCGAGGAGCACGAGTACCGGCTGGCGCCGGGTGCGCCCGAGGCGCTGACGCGGTACTTCGCGGCGATCCCCAAGGGTCCGGCCTTCGGCAACGGCCGTACCGCGCGCCAGACCTTCGAGGCGATGGTGGAGCGGCACGCGGGCCGCGTCGCCCAGCTGGCGGACCCGACCACGGACGACCTGAGCCTGCTCTACGAGGAGGACCTGCCGGACCTGCCCCGGTAGGAGCTGCCGGGGCGCGCGGCCTAGGGCCTGTCGTTTGGATCAGGTCGCAGGACAGCGGCGGTTCTTGTCAGCGCCGGTGAGCGGGGCCTGGTGCGTGCAGCTGCAAGGCGGAGGAGGGCGTCGACGCGGAGCGTCGGCAACCGACGACAACGCGGCAGATGCGCGTGCCAGGCCCCGCGTCTGCGGCTGATCCGAACGACAGGCCCTAGCAGCCGCCGGGCCCGCCGTCCGCTCCCGGGGCGGGGGCCGCCCGGCCGGTGCGGCGCGGGGCCGGCACCTCCGGGCTCAGCCGGGCCAGCAGTCGTCGCCGTTCCTCGGCGAAGACCGGGTCGGCCTGGTAGTCGGAGTGGCCCAGGATCGGCTCGGGCAGCGGGTGCAGGTCGGTGCGGCCGTAGGAGAGCGGATCCTCGAGGGGCTCGCGGTCCACGGCCGGGCCGCAGTCGCCGGGCAGCCGCATCGGACCGCCGATGGGGTCGGTGCGCCGGTAGAGGTTGCGCCAGCAGTCGACGTCCCGGTGCAGGGAGCCGAGCGCGTCGGGTCCGAAGTGGGCGGGGAACCAGCGGCCGTAGAGGCGCTCCAGCGGGGAGCCGTAGGTCAGCAGGGCGACCCGCTTGCGGGCCGAGGGCGCCAGTTGCCAGGCCGCGGCGGCGGCGAGGACGCTGCCCTGCGAGTGCCCGGAGATGACCAGCCGCCCGCCGGTGGCGCGGGTCCAGGTCGCCATGCGCCAGGTCAGGTCGGGCACCGCGCGCTCGGCGTAGCAGGGCGGTGCGAAGGGGTGGGCGGCGCGCGGCCAGAAGGTGCCGACGTCCCACAGGATGCCGATGGTGCGCCGGGCGGAGGCGTCCTTGTAGGCGCGCCTGCCCCAGGTGACGAAGAGGAGGAAGCCGAGGCCGATGAGCCAGGAGCCGAGCGCCTCGGCGGTCTGCGCGGCTCCGTGCACGACGGCGTGCGTCCCGCGCGCGGCGTCGGCCGGTGCCTGGTCGGTCGTCAGGGCTCCCGCCAGGGCTGCCGCCCCCAGCAGCAGGGTGGCCACGGAGGTGACGGCGACGACGAGGGGCCCCGGTCGGTGAGGCCGGCCATGGCGCGGGCGGTCGCGATGCGCCGGGTGCGGACCGGGTCCCCTGCCTCTCGGGGGTGGTCGCCCTCCACGGCGTCCCGCTCCGCCCGGGCGAGGTGCCAGGTGCGCCGGGCGAGGGCGGCGCACAGCAGCAGCACGATCAGGAGCAGCGGTGGGATGACCGACGCCTGCCAGGTCAGCAGGACGGGCGGCCCGTCGATGGACGTCCCGGTGCCGTCCAGCCAGTCCGACACCCGCTGCGCGACCCCGCCGGACATCACGCCCCCCAGCGCGCAGGCCAGCATGGCGACGGCGGGACCGCCGAGGCCGCGGATCGCGGCACGCGGGTCGGGGAGGGCGCGGTGCAGCACGTGGGCGACCACGCCGAGCACGATCACCAGCAGTCCCTGCACCAGGGCGATGGCGCCGAAGGTCATGTCGCCGGGCAGCCGGCCGGCCGACGTCCACCCCGGGCGGGCCCAGCCGCCGTACACCAGGGCGAGGGCGAGCAGGACGAGTGCGGCGAGCGGCAGACGGCGTACGACGTGCCGGTCGAGTTCCCGGTCCAGGCGGTTCTCGCTGCGGCCCCGGCGGCAGGTCACGCCCACCGCCGCGACCGCACAGGCGACCAGTGCGCCCTCCAGCAGCCGGCCGAGCACGTCGAGCAGCGCCGGACCGCCGGGCGCCCGGTCGAAGCGGGCCGCCGGGACGCCGACGGCCGCGGCGACCGTCAGCAGGCCGGCGGCGGTGTGCGCGGCCCGCAGCCGGGCCACCAGGCGCCGCCCGTACCAGAAGCCGGGGCGGTTCAGGGCGGTGCGGCCCGGGGCGTCCTCGGGGCCGTCGGTGCGGTCCATCGGCTGCCGGGACTCGTACGCACGCCAGGTGCGCAGGGACAGGTACCACAGGAGGCCGGTGAGCGCGACGGGCACGGCGGCGGCGAGGGCGAGTCTGCGGCCGGGCGGGCTCCACCAGCCGGCGTCCGGCCCCGCCGGCGACAGGAAGCCCAGCCAGGAGTGCCTCCGGGCGCAGGCGCTCGTGCCCGCGCACTGCCAGGCGACGAGGTCGATGGCGACCTCGCAGGCCGCGGCGACGAGCAGCACCGTCAGGGTCAGTCCCGCGAGCCGCACCAGTAAGCCGTAGAGCCGGACCGTCCGGATGCGGCCGTGGGCGGCGGGCCGCATCCAGTGGGCGAGGTTGACCACCATGAACGGCAGGAGCAGCAGCCACAGGGCACGGGTGCCGTTGCCCGAGGTGAGGTTGCACCAGACGTAGGCCTCGGGCACCGGCCGGCCCCGGTAGTCCTCGGGCCGGGACTCTGCGTCGGCGTCCTCGGTGCGGCGGAAGACGGCCGCGACGTGGTCGCCGGTGATCCGTACGGTGCGCGGGTCGTCCAGCATCTGCGCGGGTGTCGTACCGCCCACGCCGTGCACCAGGAGTTCCAGGGCGGTGCCGGTCTCCCGGGGCTGAGGGCCGGGGGCGGCGGGGTCGCTCCCGTCACCGTTTCCGGCCCGTTCCTGCGCCTGTTCCACTGTCCGCACACCCCCGTGACGCGCCGTCGGCCGTGTCCGTGCGGGCACAAGGATCTCCACTTCGCGGGCGTCGCACACCCCCCGGCACCGAATCTCCCCGAACCGTGTGACCGGCGGGGCGGGAGTGGCGCGTGCGCTTCCGCAGCCGGTGGCGCGGCCAGTCGTGGGGCGTGCGAGGATGGGACGCCCGCCACTGGAACGGGGAGAAGTCCTCGTGGGAACGGGTGACGGGGCGTGTCGGACGGTTTTGCGGCGAAAGGACCGAGGCGTACGTGAGTGAGAATTCGAACCTCCTCGCGGAGCAGCGGCGCGCCCTGATCCTGGACGAGGTGCGCCGCCGCGGCGGCGTCCGGGTCAATGAACTGACCCGGAAGCTCGGCGTGTCGGACATGACGGTCCGCCGCGACCTCGACGCGCTGGCCCGGCAGGGAGTGCTGGAGAAGGTGCACGGCGGCGCGGTGCCGGTGGTCGAGGCGAGCACGCACGAGCCGGGGTTCGAGGCCAAGTCGGGTCTGGAGCCGACCGCCAAGGAGGACATCGCGCGGGCCGCGGCCGAGCTGGTCGCGCCGGGCGCCGCGATCGCACTGTCGGGCGGTACGACGACCTACGCGCTGGCGCACCGGCTGGTGGACGTGCCGGATCTCACCGTGGTGACGAACTCGGTGCGGGTGGCCGACGTGTTCCACGTGGCGCAGCGCACCTCGGGCTCGCGGCAGGCCACGGCCACGGTGGTGCTGACCGGCGGGGTGCGCACGCCCTCCGACTCGCTGGTGGGGCCCGTCGCCGACCAGGCCATCGCGGCGCTCCACTTCGATCTGCTGTTCCTCGGTGTGCACGGGATATCGGCCGAGGCCGGACTGTCGACGCCGAATCTCGCGGAGGCGGAGACCAACCGGCGGCTGGTGCAGTCGGCGCGGCGGGTCGTGGTGGTCGCCGATCACACCAAGTGGGGTGTGGTGGGCCTGAGTTCGTTCGCGACGCTGGAACAGGTCGACACGCTGGTGACCGACGGCGGTCTGCCGGCGGACGCGCGTGCGGAGATCGCGGAGCATCTGCGGCTGGTCGTGGCGGGCGAGCCGGACAGCGGCGACTGAGCGCTTCCGGATCGGTGAGCACCATGGAGCGGCGCGTGGGTGCCCCTGCCCGGCGCCGGTGAGCGTGCCCGGCGGACCCCCGGTGCGGTCCGAGGCGGCGCTGACAACGGCCGCGGCCGCCGCTAGGGTGACGCCACGTCGCCGATCGTCCGCTTCCGCGGCTCGTCACCAGGGGGTCGTCGTCCATGGCTCGCCGTCTGCGTCCGGTGGGGCTCGACTTCGTCGAGTCGGCCCCCGTACGGCTGGTCTTCTCGGCGGAGATCTCCGCCGCCCCCGAGCCGGTCTTCCGCGCGCTCGCCGAGGACGTGCCGGGCTGGACCGCGTGGTTCTCCGCGGTGACGTCCGCCCGGCCCATCGGCGACGGAGCGGGGCGCGAGGTCCGGCTCAAGGGCGGTACACGCTTCGTGGAGGCGGTGCTCGCGGCGGAGCGCCCCGAGGTGTACGCCTATCGCGTGGACGTCACCAACGCGCCGGGGGCCCGGGCGATGGCCGAGGAGTGGCGGCTGGCTCCGGCCGGCACCGGGACGCGCGTGCGGTGGACGTTCGCCGCCGACGGCACGGCGCCCTTCCGCTTCGCCCTGCACCTGGGCCGCCCGGCGCTCGGGCGGGCCTTCCGGGATGCGGTCGCCTCGCTGGACCGGCGCCTGGCCGGGCGGCAGGGCCGGTGACCGGTCACTCCGGCCAGGTGCCGGTGTGCAGCAGGGACTCGATCGCCGCGGCGTACGGACTGATGTCCAGGCCCTGTTCGGCGAGCCACGCGTCCGAGTAGTACTTGTCGAGGTACCGGTCGCCCGGGTCGCACAGCAGCGTCACCACGCTGCCGTGGCGTCCCTCGGCCACCATCTCGGCGACGATCTTCAGCGCGCTCCACAGCCCGGTGCCCGTCGACCCGCCGGCCTTGCGGCCGATGGCCCGCTCCAGGGCCCGTACGGCGGCGACGCTCGCGGCGTCGGGCACCTTCATCATGCGGTCGATCGCCCCGGGCACGAAGCTCGGTTCCATGCGGGGCCGGCCGATGCCCTCGATGCGGGAGCCGCAGTCGCAGGTGACGTCCGGGTCGCCGGTGGTCCAGCCGTCGAAGAAGCAGGAGTTCTCCGGATCGGCGACGCAGACGCGGGTGTCGTACTGCATGTAGTGCACATAGCGGGCGAGGGTCGCCGAGGTGCCTCCGGTGCCGGCCGTCGCGACGATCCACGCCGGCTCGGGGAACCGCTCGCGCCGCAGCTGACGGAAGATCGACTCGGCGATGTTGTTGTTGCCGCGCCAGTCGGTGGCCCGTTCCGCGTAGGTGAACTGGTCCATGTAGTGGCCGCCGGTCTCGGCCGCGAGGCGGGCGGACTCCTCGTACATCCTGCGGGAGTCGTCCACGAAGTGGCACTGCCCGCCCTGGAACTCGATCAGGCGGATCTTCTCGGCACTGGTCGTGCGCGGCATGACCGCGATGAAGGGCACGCCGATCAGCGAGGCGAAGTACGCCTCGGAGACGGCCGTCGAGCCGCTGGACGCCTCGATCACGGGCCGGCCCGGCCTGATCCAGCCGTTGCACAGGCCGTAGAGGAAGAGCGAGCGGGCGAGCCGGTGCTTGAGGCTGCCGGTGGGGTGGGTCGACTCGTCCTTCAGGTAGAGGTCGATGCCCCACCGCTCCGGCAGCGGGAACAGGAGGAGGTGGGTGTCGGCCGACCGGTTGGCGTCGGCCTGGACCTTGCGCACGGCTTCTTTCAGCCAGGCGCGGTAGTCGGCGTCGCTGTGGTCGACGTCGAGGGTGGCGCCGGTCCGGGACTGCTGGGGGGTGCTCACGACGGGGCTCCTTACGCTGCGCTCCGACGGCGCCTCGCGCGGCCGGTGCACACCGATCATAAGCACCTTCCACACGCTTCTCACCTGCATAAACACACCTTTGAGGGCCCCAAAGACAGGCTGGGGCAAGGGGTGCTCCCGGGTGGGGGCGCATTCGCGCGAGTGCTCCGGGCGACCCCGGAAAGGAACGGCGCGCACTGGTGCTCGGCGCCCGGGTGCGGGCAGACTGCACCCGGCGGGACCGGGGTCCCGTCACGGGCGCACACTGGAGGACGACACGAGCCGGTACCGGGCCCCTCACGGTGCCATGGTCCGGCAGACCGACGCGCGCGAGGGGGCGACGGCATGGCGGAGCCGGAGTTCACGGCCACGGGGGTGCGGATCGGCAAGCGGCTGCGTTCGCTCACCCGGGCCGGGCAGGTCCGGATCAGCGGCGGCAGGCTGGAGTTGCTCACCAGCTACGGCAGCGAGATAGACAGCGCGCCGGTGCAGGCCGTGCGCGCCTCCCGGCCCTGGTTCGCCCCGGAGGGCCGGGCGCTCGCCGACCTGGACGGCAAGCGGTACCTGCTGACCCTCGGCGACCGCGACCCCGCTCCCGGTGAGCCGGGCCCGCCCGCCGCGGGCCGTTTCATCGAGGCCGTGCGCAGGGCGGCGGGGCGCAACGGCTGAGATGTGCGTGACTTGCGGTGCCTCACCCCTTGCGTCACTCTGGTCTCACGTCACTCTGGGTTTACCGGCGATAACGCTGCGAACCAGCCCGCCGGCCATGACAGCAGGCGGCGATGTGCCGCGTGCGCCCTGCTGGATCCGAACTCCGTGTTCTTCCGGACCTCTTTGTCGGGGAGTCGCAGCCGTGATCAGTCACCCAAGCAGACACTGCACGGTGGAGCTCCAAGCCCTGCCGTCGCGGATCGGCCAGGTCCGCAGAATCGTATCTGCGCAATTGCGCTACTGGCATATGGACTCCCTGATCGACCGGGCGGCGCTCGGCGTGACGGAGCTGCTGACCAACGTCCACCTGCATGCCGCGCCCGACAAGACGTGCACCGTGGAGATAGAACTGCTCCTGGACCGGCTCACGGTCTCGGTGCGCGACCACGATCCGCGACTGCCGGTGGTGGACGACGCCGAGCCCCTCGCCACCTGCGGGCGAGGGCTCGCGATGGTGGCCGCGATGAGCGAGAGCTGGGGCGCCCGGCCGGACGGCGAGTCCGGCAAGGTCGTCTGGTTCTCGCTCCCCACGGCCGCCGTGGCCCCCGTCGCCGCGCGTCCGCCGCGCCGCCTCATGGACGAGGTGCCCGTCGCCGCGTTCGCCGAGGCCGAGCACGCCGTCGAACTGGGCGGACCGCAACCCGCTCCCGCCCGGTCGGCCGTTGTCGGCTGACCGGGCGGTGACCCTTCGCTGCCGGGGGCCGTGCGGCGCCGTCCCGGCAGGCGTCCGGTACACGGGCCCGCACGGCCAGACGTCGGCCAACGCCTTTGCTCGCAACGGCTCCTGATCATGGGTCAGGTTCCGTGCGGCCGGTGCGGTCCCGTGGTGCGGGCGCAACCCGGCTCGTACGTGCGGGCGGCGGCGGTCTCGGCGCGGCGCCGGGCGGGACATCACCCGCCCGGCGCGCGCCGCGGTGCGGAGCTACTCCGTGGCGATGGCCCGCAGCACGTCCAGGCGGGCCGCACGACGGGCCGGGCGCAGTCCGGCCAGGGCACCGGCCGCGAGACCGACCAGGGCCACCACGGCGAGCTGCACGGGCGGCACGGCGAAGGCGAACGCGCTGTCCGAGGCACCGTCGGAGGCCTCCACGAGCACCCAGCCGAGGAAGGCGCCGAGGACGAGGCCGCCGACCGTGCCGAAGGCGGCGACCAGGACCGACTCCCAGCGGACCATGGCCCGCAGCTGGGCGCGGGTCTGCCCGACGGCGCGGAGCAGGCCGAGCTCGCGGGTGCGCTCGTGGACCGCCAGCGTCAGTGTGTTCGCGATGCCGAGCAGCGCGATGAGGACCGCGAGGGCGAGCAGCGCGTAGACGAGGGTGAGCATCATGTCGATGCCACCGGCGGAGGACTGCGCGTACTCCTCCCGGGTCTGCACCTCCGGGTTGCCGTAGCGGTCGGCGACCTTATCGACCGCCGCCCTGCCCGCGTCCGTGCTCACGCCGTCCGCGAAGGAGACGGCGACCAGGGTGTCGGAGTCCTGGGTGCGGTGCGGCGCCCAGGCGGCGCGGGTGATGACGTAGTCACCGGCGAGTTCGGACTGCCCGTAGACCGCGCGGACGGTGAAGTTCTCGCTCCGGCCGTCGGTGAAGGTGAGCCGTGCCGTGTCACCGGTGGCCAGGCCCTGCTCGTCCGCCTCGCTCTCGGTGACGGCGATGCCGTCGGAGCCGAGGGTGGCGAGCGAGCCGCGGACCGTGCCGAGGTCGAAGGTGCGCTCCAGTGCGACGGGGTCGGTGACGGTCAACGCCCGTCCCTCGCCGTCGACTTCCGCCACTCCCCGGCCGAGCCCGACGGCGGTGTCCACCTCGGGCAGCCGCTGCACCTCACCGGCCAGCTTCGGGCTGAGGCCGCTGCCGCCCGCGCCGAACGACGGTGCGCTGACGGCGACGTCGCCCGCGAAGGACCGTGACACGGTCTGGTCCATGGTCGCCTTGAGCGAGGCGCCGAACACCGTGAACAGCGACACGACGGCCACGCCGATCATCAGCGCCCCCGCGGTGGCCGCCGTGCGCTTGGGGCTGCGCAGGGCGTTGCGCCGGGCGAGGGCGCCGGTGACACCGCGCATCCGGTCGAGCGGGGCGCCGAGGACGCGGACGGCGGTGGAGGAGGCGACCGGGCCGAGGACCACGAACGCGGCGAGGGCCAGGACGGCGCCGGCTCCTGCGAGCCAGACGGACGGGGAGAGCAGGACGCCGCTCAGCGTCACCGCGAGGGCGAGCGCGATCAGCACCGCTCCGGTGACCGCTCGTGTCCGGGAGGCGCCCGAGGTGTCGACGGCGGTCTCGCGCAGCGCGGCCAGGGGCGCGGTGCGGCCGGCCCGGGCGGCCGGCAGGAGGGCCGAGCCGAGGCAGACGACGACGCCGACGGCGAGCGGGAGCAGCATCGACAGGACGCTGATCACGAGGGCGCCGTCGGGGAACGGGAAGCCGATCGCCGGGAACAGTGCCTGCAGTCCGGCCGCGATGCCGATGCCGCCGGCGAGTCCGGCCGCGGACGCGGTCACGGCGACGACGGCCGCCTCGGCGAGGGTGGCGGTGGTGACCTGGCGCCGGGAGGCTCCGAGGGCGCGCAACAGCGCGTTCTCACGGGTGCGCTGGGCGACGACGATGGCGAAGGTGTTGTGGATGGAGAAGGTCGCGACCAGCAGGGCGATCCCGGAGAAGACGAGCAGGAAGGTCGTGAAGACGGTCAGGAACTGGCTGGAGATCATGTCGGTGTTCTCCTGGGCGGCCTCCTGCCCGGTGATGGCCTCGACGCCCTTCGGCAGGACGGGAGCCAGCCGGTCGACCAGCTCCTGCTGCCCGACCCCGGGACCGGCCCGCACCTGGATGCTCGCGGCCTCGCCCGGCCGCGCCGTGAGGTACTTCTCCGCGTCGGCGCGGGTCATTCCGGTGAAGGTCACCTGGGCCATGCCGTCCTCGCCGCCGAAGGTCGCCAGGCCGACGACGGTGACCGGGACGGGGTCGGGGGTGCGCAGGACGGTCGTGTCGCCGATCTCCAGGCCGCCCTTCTCGGCGGCGCCCCGGTTGACGACGACCTCGCCGGACGCCCGCGGTGCACGGCCCTCGGCCAGACGGTACGGGTTGAGCTCGGGGTCGGTGATCCAGTTGCCGGCGAGGGTGGGCGGGCCCTGGCCGCCGACCGGGTCGCCGTTCGCGCCGACGAGCTGGCCGGCGCCCTGGATGCTGGGCGCGGCGGCGGCGACGCCGGGCACCTTCTCGACCCTCCGCACCAGGTCGGTGCCGACCGGCTGCCGTACGCCCTGGCTCTCGCCGGGGGTGGTGATGGCGTCGGCGCTGCGCACGACGGCGTCCGTGCCGCTGGTGGCGTTGCCGAACAGGGTGTCGAAGCTGGCGCGGAGCGTGTCCCCCATGACCAGGGTGCCGGTGAGGAAGGCGACCCCGAGGAAGACGGCGAGGAACGTTCCGGCGAAGCGCCGTTTGTGGGCCCTGAGGGAGGAGACGCTCAGGCGGACGGAGGTGTTCATGACGGCACCTCGAAGGCTTTCATCCGGTCCAGGACCGTGTCGGCGGTCGGGGACTCCATGCGGTCCACGAGCCGTCCGTCGGCGAGGAAGACGACCTGGTCCGCGTGCGCGGCGGCGACGGGATCGTGGGTGACCATGACGACGGTGCGGCCCGTCTGCCGCACGGTGCGGCCGAGGAGGCCCAGCACCTCGCCGCCGGAGCGGGAGTCGAGGTTGCCGGTGGGCTCGTCGGCAAAGACCACGTCCGGCCGTCCGGCGAAGGCGCGGGCCACGGCGACGCGCTGCTGCTGGCCGCCGGAGAGTTCGGCGGGCCGGTGGTGGAGGCGGTCGCGCAGTCCGACGACGTCGATCAGCGCGTCGACCCACTCGGCGTCGCCGCGCCGCCCGGCGAGGTCGAGGGGCAGGGTGATGTTCTCGGCGACGGTGAGCGTCGGGACCAGGTTGAACGCCTGGAAGACGAAGCCGACGCGGTCGCGGCGCAGCAGGGTCAGCCGGCGGTCGTCGAGGGTGCTGAGGTCGGTGTCGCCGATGTGGGCGGCGCCCGAGGTGAGGGTGTCGAGGCCGGCGGCGCAGTGCATCAGCGTCGACTTGCCCGAGCCCGACGGCCCCATGATGGCGGTGAAGCGGCCGGCCTCGAAGTCGACGCTGACCCCGTCCAGGGCGCGTACGGCGGTGTCGCCACCGCCGTACACCTTCACGGCGTCGACGACCCGGGCGGCGGCCCGGGTGACGGTCGTCGTGGTCATGCCGCACCCCTCTTGCCGGTCCGGCCGAACTGCTCGTCGAGCACGGACAGCCGGCGCCAGTACTCGTCCTCGTCGATCTCGCCGGAGGCGAAGCGGTGGCCGAGTACGGCGATGGGCGAGTCGTCCTCGACGGCCGGCGGGCGCCAGGGGCCGCGGCGTCCGCGCCACACCGTGCGGCGCAGCAGGGTGATGCCGCCGCCGATGACCAGTGCCCAGATCAGCGGGAAGAGAAGGATCCACGGGCCGGGCCCGCCGTCGGCGAAGTGTGCCAGGGTCTGCATGTCGTCCAGCTCCTCGGTGGCGATGTCCTGTGTCGCTTCCGAGCGTCGCCCCGTCGGGGGGTCCGGGTCGTCGTACGGCCGGCGGCAGTGCGCGTACCGCGCGGGGAGCAGGACGGCGGGCCGCGCCTGCTCCCCGCGTCCTCGTCCCGGCCGGTGGGGGCCGGTCGACATCCCCCTCTTCCGGTACGCGGCCGGGACGGGTGGACCTGTCCGCGCCGGGGCGGGGCCGTCAGTGGGGAGGACCCGGGCGTTCGTGTCGACGCGGCGCCACCGAGGAAGCACCTCGCGTGGACATACTCCGTTGCATGCGCGTTCTGATCGTCACGGTGGGCACCTGGGGAGACGTCGCTCCGTTCCTCGGGCTGGGGCTGCGGCTGAGGGAGGCCGGTCACGAGGTGACCCTGGCCACCCATCTGCGGTTCGCCGGAGCCGTGACGGCGCACGGGCTCCACCACCACCCGCTCGCGGCCGATCCCCGGCACGAGCTGCAGTCCCCCGCCGGCAGCCGGCTGGCACGCGCCGCGACCGCACCGGTGAAGCTGGGCCGCGCACTGCGGTACTTCCAGTCGTTTCTGCCCCGCCTGACGGACGGTGTGCTGGAAGCGGTGCGGCAGGGTACGGACGTCCTGCTCGCCTCGGCCCTCGCCGACCCCCTGTGCCGGCCCGTCGCGGAGGCCATGCGAGTGCCCTGCCTGGGCGCCTACCTGCAGCCGACGGCACCCACCGGGGCGTTCGCGCCGCTCGCGCTGGGCGGCTGCCGCTCGCTCGGGGCGCGGGGCAACCTGCTGGCCTCGCACGCCCTGCGCTCGCTCACCAGCCATGCGTTCGCGCCGGCCGTGGCCGGGCTGCGCCGGCAACTGGACCTGCCGCCGCGCCGCCGGGGCGTGACCGGCCGTGCCCCGCGCAGCGACGTCATCTACCACGGTTTCAGTCCCGTGGTGGTGCCGCGACCACGGGACTGGCCCGCGGAACTGCGCGTCTGCGGCTACTGGTGGCCACCGAGTCCGAGCGGCTGGCGTCCCGACAGCCGGATCGCCGACTTCCTGGACGCGGGCCCCGCGCCGGTCCTCATCGGTTTCGGCAGCCTCGCGGGCACCGACGCGAAGGGGCTGAGCGCCCTGGTCGCCGAGGCTCTGCGGATGGCGGGGCTGCGCGGCATCGTGCAGTCGGGCTGGAGCGGGCTGCACGTCGAGGGCGAGGACATCCTCACCGTCTCCGAGGTGCCGCACGACTGGCTCCTGCCCCGCACCGCCGCCGTGGTCCACCACGCGGGCGCCGGCACCACCGCGGCCGGGCTCAGGGCGGGCGTGCCGGCCGTACCGCTGCCCGGTCAGCTCGACCAGTACTTCTGGGCCTCCCGGCTCGTCGCGTTGGGCAGCGCGCCCACCTGCCTCTCGCACCGGCGGCTGACCGCGCCCGTCCTCGCCGACGCGCTGCGCCGCGCCGTCGGCGACCCGTCGTACCGGGCCCGTACGGGCCGCATCGCCGACCGTCTCGCCGGCGAGGACGGAGCGGCTCCCGTGCTGACCGCGCTGACCCGTCTCGGCCGGTGACCCGGAGGGCGGCGCCGTCGGGAAGAGCCGTAGGCTCGGCCCATGTTGAGACTCGGGTTCCCTGTCATCGGTGTCACGGACGTGCCGCGCGCGGTGGCGTTCTGGACGTCAGCCCTCGGCCTGGTCGCCAGTGAGGAGCGGGCGAGCGAGACCTGGCGGACGCTCGAGCACGCCGACGGCGGCCGGGCCCTTGCCGTGATGCGCAGCGACTCCCCGGTCGAACCGTGTCCCCGTCTGCACCTGGACCTGTTCACGGACTCGGCGCAGGAGCAGCAGGCCGAGGTGCGTCGGCTGATCGGGCTCGGCGCCGAGGCCGTCGACTGGGACCGCTACCCGTCCGACCCCGACTTCGTCGTCCTCGCCGATCCGGACGGCAACCGGTTCTGCGTGGTCGACCTCGGCCACATCCCGGGCGGCGGCGACCGGCCCACCCCCTGAGGCGGCCCCTGCCCCGCCGGACCCGGGCCCCGGCCGGTGCCTAGGCCAGCGCCCCCAGCGGGTCGTCCAGCACCGGCTGCCACGCCAACTCGGCCGCGCCGACCAGGCTGTTGTGGTCCAGGGTGCAGGGCAGGATCGGCACGCTGCCGCTCTGCCCCCACAGGCTGCGGTCGGCGACGACGGCACGCAGCCGCTCCGGGTCGGCGTCCAGGAGGGTGCGGTGCAGTCCGCCGAGGATGATCCGGTCCGGGTTGAGGATGTTCACCAGGCCGGCCAGGCCCTGGCCGAGGCGGTCGATGAGGGCCTCGGTGGCGGTGCGGACGGCCGGGTCCTCGTACCGGCCGCGGATCAGGTCGTTGGACTGCTGGAGCAGGGACACCTCTGGGCCGGGCTCGCGTCCGGCCGCGGTGAGGAAGGCGAGCGGGTCGGTCTCCACGTCCAGGCAGCCGCGGCTGCCGCAGTGGCAGGGGCGGCCCTCGGGATGGACGGTGAGGTGGCCGACCTCCAGGGCGAGACCCGAACTGCCGCTGTGCAGGCGGCCGTCGAGGACCAGCGCGCCACCGACGCCCCGGTGGCCGGTGGCGACGCAGAGCAGGTCGCGGGCGCCGCGTCCGGCGCCGTGCCGGTGTTCGGCGAGGGCGGCGAGGTTGACGTCGTTCGCCGCGAAGGCGGGTCCGTCGATGCCGGCGGCGCGCACCTGCTCGGCGAAGATCCGCCGAACCGGGGCGCCGGCCGGCCAGGCCAGGTGGAGCGGGTTCAGGGCCAGGCCCTCCGGCTCCGCGACGGCGGACGGCACGGCGAGTCCCGCCCCGACGCAGCGCCGCCCGGTCTGCCGCAGCAGGTCGGCGCCCGCCTCGACGACGGAACCGAGCACCTTCGCCGGATCGGCGTCGACGACCTCGCAGCCGGGCGCGGTGGCGACGAGCCGGCCGCCGAGGCCCACCAGGGCGGCGCGGAACCCGTCCGCGTGGACCTGGGCGGCGAGGGCGACGGGACCCTCCTCGGCGACCGCGAGCCGGTGCGAGGGACGGCCCTGCGAACCGGCCGCCGCGCCGGGCCGGGCGTCGACCCGGATCAGGCCGAGTGCCTCCAGTTCGGCGGCGACCGCTCCGGCCGTGGCCCGGGTCACGCCGAGTTCGGCGGTGAGGACGGCCCGGGTGGGGGCACGTCCGGTGTGCACGAGCTCCAACGCGGGTCCGAGCGCGCCGCGCCCCCGGTCCAGCCGCGTCCTCGAGGTGGTCCCTTCCCCCGCCGGCCGGGGGTCCGCCTTGCCGCTCATGAGGGGGAGTCTCCCATGATCCGCCGGCCGCGCACCTACGGGCAGCCAGCCCGGGGTGCCTGAAGGCCGCTGACCCGCAGGGTGATGTTCAGCCGCCCGGTGAGCCCCAACTCGGGCGGCGCGGTGCCCGGGTGCACCCGGGGCACCCCGTGGTACGCGAGCCGGGAGGGGCCGCCGAACACGAACAGGTCGCCGCTGCGCAGCTCGACGTCGGTCCAGGGGCGGGTGCGGGCGTCGGAATTGCCGAAGCGGAAGACGCAGGTGTCGCCGAGGCTCAGGGAGACCACGGGCGCGTCCGCCCGCTCGTCGGCGTCGCGGTGCATGCCCATGAGGGCGTCGCCGTCGTAGAAGTTGATCAGCGCGATGTCGTAGTCCGCCGCCGCTGCCGCCTCCGGGCCCAGCGCGTCGGTCACCGCTCGGCGTCCGAGGTCGCCGAGCCAGGCCGGGAAGGGCTTCACCGGGGCGCCGTCGCCGTCGACGACGGTGCGGGCGTAGGCGTACGGGTACCAGTGCAGGCCGAGGCACACCTGCCGGGCGGTCATCGTGCCGCCGCCGGGGGTGCGGACGGTGCGCAGCCCGGCGGGAGGGCGGGCCCACTCCCGGCAGGCCCGCAGCAGCGCGCGCTGCCGGCCGGCGTCCAGCCAGTCCGGCAGGTGCACGGCGCCCGGGGCGACCTCGGTCCGGTCCCTCGGGAACAGCTCGGCGTCCATGGCTCCATCCTCCCCGACCGCCCCGCCCGGCCGCCCGATCCGGCCCCGAGCTGCGGCTCCGCTAGCCTGGACGCACGATGAACGACCGCAGCGACCGTATGACGACTCCGTGGGGCGAGCACGCACTGGCCCGCTTCCCCGAGGATCCACGCGACCGGCTGCGCGCCTGGGACGCCTCCGACGAGTACCTGCTCCGGCATCTCGCGGACCGGGAGGTCCCGCTGTCCGGCACGGTCGTGGTGGTCGGCGACCGGTGGGGGGCGCTGGTGACGGCGCTGGCGGCGCACCGGCCGGTGCAGATCACCGACTCCCACCTCGCCCAGGAGGCGACCCGCGCCAACCTGGCGCGCAACGGCGTGGCGCCCGGCTCGGTGCGGCTGCTCACCACGCAGGACCCGCCCCCCGGGCGGATCGACGTGCTGCTGGTCCGGGTGCCGAAGAGCCTGGCGCTGCTGGAGGACCAGCTGCTGCGGCTGGCGCCCGCCGTCCACGAGGGCACGGTCGTCGTCGGCACCGGCATGGTCAAGGAGATCCACACCTCGACGCTCGCGCTGTTCGAGCGGATCGTCGGCCCGACCCGCACCTCGCTCGCCGAGAAGAAGGCACGGCTGGTCTTCAGCACGCCCGACCCCGCGGCGGCACGGCCCGCCAGCCCGTGGCCGCTCAGCTACCCGCTCCCCGACGGCATCGGCGTGCTCTCCGGCCGGACGGTCGTCAACCACGCCGGGGTCTTCTGCGCGGACCGGCTCGACATCGGCACCCGGTTCTTCCTCCAGCACCTGCCGGACGGCCGGGGTGCCCGGCGGGTCGTGGACCTGGGCTGCGGCAACGGCGTGGTCGGCACGGCCGTGGCGCTGGCCGATCCCGGTGCCGAGGTGCTGTTCACCGACGAGTCGTTCCAGGCCGTGGCCTCGGCCGAGGCCACGTACAAGGCGAACGGGGCGCCGGGGCATGCCGAGTTCCGGGTCGGCGACGGACTGGCCGGGGTGCCGGACGGCAGTGTGGACCTGGTGCTCAACAATCCGCCGTTCCACTCCCATCAGGCCACGACCGACGCCACCGCGTGGCGGATGTTCACCGGGGCGAAGCGCGTGCTGCGCCCCGGCGGTGAGCTGTGGGTGGTCGGCAACCGGCACCTCGGCTACCACGTGAAGCTGCGCCGGCTGTTCGGCAACAGCCGGCTGGTGGCCGGCGACCGCAAGTTCGTGGTGCTGAAGGCCGTCAAGCGGTAGTGCCGGTGACCAGGCGGGTGAGCGCCGCCACGGTCCGTACCATGGCCTCCCTTCCCACGGTGAGGTAGCGGCGTGAGTCGACGGCGTCCGGGTGGGCGGCGAGGTACTCCCTGATGGCGCCCGTCATGGCGATGTTGAGCGCGGTGCCGACGTTGACCTTGGCGATGCCGCCCGCGACCGCCGCGGCGAGTTCGCCGTCCGGGACGCCGGAGGAGCCGTGCAGCACCAGCGGCACGTCCAGTCTTCCGGACAGCTCCTTGAGCAGGTCGTGGTCGAGGGCGGCGGTGCGGGTGGTCATGGCGTGGCTGCTGCCGACGGCGACGGCCAGCGCGTCCACCGCGGAGTCGGTGACGAAGGCACGGGCCTCGGCGGGGTCGGTGCGGGCGCCGGGTGCGTGCGCGTCGAGCGGCGCCTCGCCGTTCTTGCCGCCCACTTCCCCCAACTCGGCCTCGATCCACAGTCCTTGGGCGTGGGCCCAGTCGGCGGCGGCCCGCGTCGCGGCCAGGTTCTCCGTGTAGGGCAGCCGGGAGGCGTCGTACATCACGGAGCTGAATCCGGCGTCCGGGGCCTGGCGCAGCAGGCCGTCGCTCTGGACGTGGTCGAGGTGGAGGGCGACGGGCACGGCGGCGGCCTCGGCCGCGGCGACGGCGGCACGGGCCAGCGGCAGCAGACGGCCGTAGCGGAACTTCACCGCGTTCTCGCTGACCTGGAGCACGACGGGCGCCCGGACGGACTCGGCGCCGGCGACGACGGCCTCGATGTGCTCCAGGGTGATGACGTTGAACGCGGCGACGGCGGAGCGCGCGGCGGCGGCCCGGCCGATCAGGTCGCCGGTGGTGGCGAGGGGCACGGAGTCTCCTTCCCCGGACCGTCCCGGTCTCGGGTGTCGGGCGGGCGTCAGGGGGCGAGGATCACCGAGCGGGTGAGGTGGCGGGGGCGGTCCGGGTCGAGGCCGCGGGAGGCGGCGACGGCGACGGCGAGCCGCTGGGCGCGGACCAGTTCGGCGAGCGGGTCGAGGCCTGCGGCCACCCACAGCGCGCCGGTGTCCCGGACCTGCTCGGCCAGTCCGTCCGGGGCCTCGCCGAACATCCAGGTCGCCGTGCCCGAGGTGCTGATGCTGATCGGGCCGTGCCGGTACTCCATCGCCGGGTACGCCTCGGTCCAGGACAGGGAGGCCTCGCGCATCTTCAGCCCGGCCTCGTTGGCGAGTCCCACCGTCCAGCCGCGGCCGAGGAAGGTGAACTGGGTGCAGTCGACGAGCCCTTCGGGCAGCCCGGCGGCGAGTGCGGTGCGGGCGTCGGCGACCGCGGCCTCGGTGTGCAGGCCGAGGTGGGCGCGGAGCAGGGTCAGGGCGGTGGTCGCGAACCGGGTCTGCACGACGGACCGCTCGTCGGCGTACGCGAGGACGACGACGTCGTCGGCGGCGGCCATGACCGGCGTGTCCGGGTCCGCGGTGAGCGCGACGGTGCGCGTACGGCCCTTCAACGCACCGAGCAGGTCGAGCACTTCGGTGGTGGTGCCGGAGCGGGTGAGGGCCACGACACGGTCGTAGGCGCGGCCCGAGGGGAACTCGGAGGCGGCGAAGGCGTCCGTCTCCCCCAGGCCCGCTTCCTCGCGCAGCGCGGCCGCCGACTGCGCCATGAAGTACGAGGTGCCGCAGCCGACGACGGCCACTCGCTCCCCCGTCGCCGGCAGCGCCGCCGCGTGCCCGGCCGCCTCCGCGGCGGCGCGTGTCCAGCACTCGGGCTGGCTGTTGAGCTCGTCCTCGACGTACGTCATGCCGCACACTCCCGGTCGGTCCTTGAGCGGACCTGGCTCGCTTGATTGTTTCTGCAAGGTACAGCGAACTTTCGAGCACTATCAAGCAAATCGGCGCAGGAGGTCCGTGCGTTAGGGTCGTCCGGTGGATCGAGGAACGGAGGCGCGGATGTCGCGCGACGCCCGCTGGAAGGCGCTGCTGGAGCTCCTCGTCGAGCGCGGCCGCCTGGACGTCGAGGAGGCGGCGACCGAACTCGAGGTGTCGGCCGCGACGATCCGCCGCGACTTCGACCGGCTGGCGGAGCAGCAGATGCTGGTGCGCACGCGCGGGGGCGCGGTCGTGCACGGGGTGTCGTACGAGCTGCCGCTGCGCTACAAGACCGCCCGTCGGGCCTCGGAGAAGCAGCGCGTCGCGCAGGCCGTCGCGGCGCTGGTCGCGCCGGGCGAGGCGGTGGGCCTGACCGGGGGCACGACCACCACCGAGGTGGCGCGCGCCCTGGCGGTGCGTGCCGACCTGGCCTCCGGCACGCCGGCGCTGACGGTGGTCACGAACGCGCTGAACATCGCCAACGAGCTCGCGGTCCGGCCGCAGTTCAAGATCGTGGTGACCGGCGGGGTGGCCCGGGCCCAGTCGTACGAGCTGATCGGGCCGCTGGCGGACGGGGTGCTCGGCCAGGTCACGCTCGACATGGCGGTGCTGGGCGTCGTGGCCTTCGACGTCGCACACGGTGCCGCGGCGCACGACGAGGCGGAGGCCGCGATCAACCGGCTGCTGTGCGAGCGCGCCGAGCGCGTGGTGGTGGCCGCCGACTCCAGCAAGCTGGGCCGGCGGGCGTTCGCGCGGATCTGCGCCGCCGAGTCGGTGGACACGCTGGTCACGGACGGCGCGGCCGACCCGGAGACCGTCCGGCGGTTCGAGGAGGCGGGGGTCCGGGTCGTCCTGGCGTAGGCGGTCCGTCAGTGGGTGTGGCCGTCGGCGTGCTCCGGCGTGGCGGCGGGTGCCGTCTCCCGTGCGGCGGGCGCCGATCCGGCCCGCACGGTGAACGCCGCGGTATGGACCTGGCCCTCGTGCCGGAAGTCCAGGAAGAGGCGGTAGGTCCCGGTGCTGGGCGCGGTGGCCGTGAAGGAGACCTCCGGGCCGGGCTTCGTGGTGCCGTCGCCGGGTTCGCCGTTCGGGTGGACGTGCAGGTAGGCGAGGTCCCCGGAGCGCAGGGCCACGAGGTGGCCGTAGGCGCCGAGGTAGGGCTGGAGGTCGGTGACGGGTGCGCCGTCGCGGGAGACCCTCAGCTTCAGCTCGCCCGCCCTGCCGGGGGTCAGGGACCCGGTGAGGTCGACCCGGTAACCGTCGGTCCGCGCCGTGTTGCCGGGTGCCGGCGGGTTCGCGGGCCGGTGGCTGCCGCCCGCCGCGAGGTCCGCGCCGAGGGTGAGGTTCTCGGCGCCCTTGCCGGCCGGGGTGAAGTCGGCGAAGACCCGGTAGCCGCCCGCGCGGGGCAGGTCGACGGGGGTGCTCCAGGTGCCGTCGGCGGAGCGGGTGGGGTGCAGGTGGCGGTAGGTGGCCAGGTCGCGTGAGGCGACGATGAGGTGCAGCTCCTTCTCGTGCTCGCTCCGGTACGCGGTGACGGCCCGGCCGTCGCCGTCGCGGACGGTGAAGCGCAGTTCGGTGCGCCGACCGGCGGTGACGCGCGGGGTGGCGAGGTCGAGCGTGTAGCCGTTCTCGGAGATCTGCAGACCACCGGCCGGTTCGCTCCCATGACCCGTGTGGCCGCCCCGGCCCGGGTCCGCCGACGGCTCGGCATGCTCGTCGTGGGCGGCCGGCGGGGCCTCCGCGACCACCGGGTCGACGACCCTGCCCACGCCGTACGCCGTGCCGAAGGTCGCGGCGAGTGCGGCGGTGAACGCGGTGATCCTCAGTCCGGTGTTCGTTCCCGTACGCATGGCGGTCGTCTCCTCCGTAGCCGGGCGCCCGGCTCCTGCGGACGCCGCTTCCTGCACCTCAGCATACCCCTGGGGGGTACTTGGTCAAGCGCTGGAGGGAGTTGCTTCCTGTACCCCTGGGGGGTATACATGAGTCCCGCGACAGGGCCATACCCCCACCCCGTACCGAGGCCGGGGAGCCCGGTCCCCCGGGTCGCGGCCCAAGACCCCGCATACAGGAGCCGTCATGACCACCAGTACGACCAGTGCGCAGGCCGAGGTCGAACTCGCCATCGGCGGGATGACCTGTGCCTCGTGCGCCGCCCGGATCGAGAAGAAGCTGAACCGGATGGAAGGGGTCACCGCGACCGTCAACTACGCGACGGAGAAGGCGAAGGTCCACTACAGCGATGACGTGTCCGTCCCGGAGCTGATCGCCACGGTCGAGGCGACCGGTTACACGGCCCGCGGGCCCGAGCCGGTACGGACCGAGCCCGGACCGGGCACGGCGGGCTCCGAGGAGGCGGACGAACTGCGGCCACTGCGGCAGCGGCTGGTGACCGCGGTCGTGCTGGCCGTTCCGGTCGTCGCGACGGCGATGGTGCCGGCGCTGCAGTTCGAGTACTGGCAGTGGCTGTCGCTGACCCTGGCGGCGCCCGTGGTCACCTACGCCGCCTGGCCGTTCCACCGGGCCGCGTTCACCAACGCCCGGCACGGCGCGGCCACCATGGACACACTGATCTCGGTCGGCACCTCGGCCGCGTTCCTGTGGTCGCTGTGGGCGCTGTTCCTCGGTACCGCGGGCACACCGGGCATGACGCACCCCTTCGAGCTGACCATCGCCCGCGGTGACGGTTCCGGGAACATCTACCTGGAGGCCGCCGCCGGGGTGACGGCGTTCGTCCTGGCCGGCCGCTACTTCGAGGCCCGCTCCAGGCGCAAGGCCGGCGCCGCCCTGAAGGCGCTGCTGGAGCTGGGCGCGAAGGAGGTCACCGTGATCAGGGAAGGCCGCGAGGAGCGGCTCCCGGTCGCGGACCTGAAGGCCGGTGACCGCTTCCTGGTGCGTCCCGGCGAGAAGATCGCCACCGACGGCACGATCGTGGAGGGCGCCTCGGCCGTGGACGCGTCGATGCTCACCGGCGAGTCGGTGCCGGTCGAGGTCGGCGTGGGCGACGGCGTCACCGGGGCCACCCTGAACGCGGGGGGCCGGCTGGTGGTCGAGGCCACGCGGGTCGGCGCCGACACGCAGCTGGCACGGATGGCGAGGCTGGTCGAGGACGCGCAGAACGGCAAGGCGGCCGCCCAGCGGCTCGCCGACCGCGTCTCCGGGGTCTTCGTCCCGGTCGTCATCGCCCTGGCGCTGGCCACGCTCGGCTTCTGGATCGGCAACGGCGCCGGACCGACCGCCGCGTTCACCGCCGCCGTCGCCGTCCTGATCATCGCCTGCCCCTGCGCGCTGGGCCTGGCCACGCCGACCGCGCTGATGGTCGGCACCGGGCGCGGCGCCCAGCTCGGCATCCTCATCAAGGGACCCGAGGTCCTGGAGTCCACCCGCAAGGTCGACACCATCGTCCTGGACAAGACCGGCACCGTCACCACCGGCCGCATGACCCTGCTCGCCGTGCACACCGCCGCCGGCACCGAGGAGTCCGAGGTGCTGAGGCTGGCGGGCGCGCTGGAGCACTCCTCCGAGCACCCGATCGCCCGCGCCGTCGCCGACGGCGCCCTGGCGAAGCTGGGCACGCTGCCGGCGCCCGAGGACTTCGCAGGCGTCGCCGGACTCGGCGTGCAGGGCGTCGTCGACGGCCACGCTGTCCTCGTCGGCCGCGAACAGCTGCTCGCCGAGTGGGCCATGAGCCTTCCGGCGGACCTGGCCCGTGCCAAGGCCGGGGCGGAGACGGCCGGCCGCACCGCGATCGCCGTGGCCTGGGACGGCGAGGCCAGGGCGGTCCTCGAGGTCGCCGACGCGGTCAGGGACACCAGTGCCGAGGCCGTCACCCGGCTGCGGGCGCTGGGCCTCACCCCGATCCTGCTGACCGGCGACAACAAGGCCGTCGCCGCCTCCGTCGCCCGGGAGGTCGGCATCGACGCGGAGCACGTCGTCGCGGAGGTCATGCCGCAGGACAAGGTCGACGTCGTCAAGCGCCTGCAGGGCGAGGGGCGTTCGGTCGCGATGGTCGGCGACGGGGTCAACGACGCCGCCGCGCTCGCCCAGGCCGACCTGGGCCTGGCCATGGGCACCGGGACGGACGCCGCCATCGAGGCCGGCGATCTGACCCTCGTCCGGGGCGACCTGCGCGCCGCCGCCGACGCCGTCCGGCTGGCCCGCAGGACGCTGGGCACCATCCGGTCCAACCTCTTCTGGGCCTTCGCCTACAACGTCGCCGCGCTCCCGCTCGCCGCCGCCGGGCTCCTGAACCCGATGCTCGCCGGTGCGGCCATGGCCTTCTCCTCGGTCTTCGTCGTCGGCAACAGCTTGCGACTGCGCGGTTTCGAGGCCGCGAACTGACACGCTCACGGAACGGGGTGAGGGCGGGCCGCGGGGCCCGCCCTCACCCCGTTCCCGGGCGCGCAGGGAGACTCACCCGCGGGCCGTGCGCACTCGCCCGGACGGGTGCCGCCGGAGCGCCGCGGGACCGGACACGGAGGAGGCTGGTCCGGCAGACAGGTCCCGCCCCCGGGACCCGCGGACGGCCGCACCGACCGTACGTGACGGCACGGCCCTCCCTCCGGCCGTGCCCGGAGCGGCCGGCGCCTCACGGAGCAGGAGCCCATGACCGAACCGACCGACGCCGACGGTGACACGAGCGGCCCGCTCGCACCGCACGCGGAGCCGGCACGTCCCCGCCGCCGTGCCCTCGACGCCGTGCTTAGCGATCTGCGTGCCGTGGACGGTGCGCTGTACGCGGCGGTGGCCGCCACGCACACGCCCACGCTGGACCGGTCCCTGCGGCGGCTGTCCCACGCCGCCGACCATGCGAAAATCTCGCTCGGCATCGCCGCCGTCCTCGCCCTGGGCGGTGCGCGGGCCCGCGGCGCCGCGCTCGTCGGGGTCGGGGCGGTGGCCGTGACCTCCGCGGCCGCGAACCTGCTCGGCAAGCGTCTGGTGCGCAGGCCCCGGCCCGACCGCGAGGCGGCCCGCGTGAGCGTCGACCGGCACGTGCCCATGCCGGCGTCGGCGTCGTTCCCGTCCGGTCACACGGCCTCGGCGGTCGCGTTCGCCACCGCGGTCGGCGTGGTCCTGCCGGCGGCCGCCGCGCCCCTGGGCGCGCTGGCGACGGCCGTCGGGTACTCCCGTGTCCACACCGGCGTGCACTATCCGGGCGACGTGGTGGCCGGCGCCGTCCTGGGCGTCGCCGGGGCGGCCGCCGCGCTGGCGGTGGCCGCGGCCGTTTCCGTGCCCGGTCTGCGGACGGTCCGCTCGGTGGCTCAGCCCTCTCCCGTGTAGAAGGCGGCGGTCCGGTCCGCCTTCGCGCGCGCCGACGCGGGATCGGTGCCGCTCGCCACGTCGGCCCCGTACCAGGCCTCGCCGCTGGCGAGCACGAACTCCCGGCCCGCGTCCGAGGCTGACCAGGCCGCCACCTCCTGGGGGTCCACCGGGGTGCCGCCGCTCGACAGGTACATGGTGAGGCCGACGAGCATCAGGTCCCAGCCGATGCCGACCGCGCCGGGACCGAATGCGGCCCACCGCTCGTCGTCGGCATGGGCGAGGTACTCCAGCTCGAAGCGGGTGCCGCCCTCGATGGGCGTCAGCCGCAGCTCGATCCAGCTGACCTCCTCGCCGTACTCCCAGGTGGCGGCGAAGCTCCTGGGCGGCTCACAGCTCTCGATCGTGCCGCCCGCGTTGCCCTCCAGCTGGTAGTGCCCGCCGAGCCGCAGATCGCCGGAGACCGGGAGGAACCACTGCGGGATGCGGCGGGGGTCGGTGCAGGCGTTCCACAGGTCGTCGAGCGGGGTGCCGTAGGTCCGGGCCACCGTGAGGACGCGTGCCTCACCCGCCTTGAAGGCGCGCGTGCCGACCTGCCGGCGTACGGAGTCGATCTGGTGCGTCACGTCGATCACGGGTGAACTCCTCCTGAACGGACTCGCCGACCGGCCCCGAGGCCGTCTCCGTCGTCGGCGAGCGGTTCGGGACACCGGCGGCGCACGGGGGCTGCGCGCGGTGAAGGCACGCATGCGCACAGACTGTCAGCTGGTACGCGCGCGAGCACCGGCTGATGGTCTGCCCGTGTTCGGAACGCGCCCGTCAGCCGAACGCCTTCACCGCCTGGTAGTACGTCCAGGCCGTGCTGGTGCAGGCGGTCTTCGTGGCCCCGCCGTACCGGGCGCAGACACGCTTGAGGTCCTCGTAGAAGGCGCTGTCGAGACGGGACTTGTTCGCGCTGAAGGAGCCCGCGGCCTTGTAGTTGCGGTAGCCGAAGTCGTGCCGTGCGCAGGAGGTGCTGAAGGGGAAGCCGAACGGGTTGTCGGGCGAGGTCGAGCAGTAGTCGGTGGTCCAGTCGAAGCCGTACGCGGCCCAGGCGGACTGGTTCGCCCGTGCGGCGGTCCAGGCGTTGTAGCTCGACGCGCTGGTCTGGGTCCAGCCCGCGAGCACCTGCGGTTTGTCGGCGGGGGCGGCGTCGGCGGTCGCGGCGGTGGCGACGACGGTGGTAACGGCCAGGGCCGAGGCGGCGAGTCCGGTGGCGAGTCTGCGGTGCATTCCACACCTCCACGAGGCTGCGGCCCGCCACTCGGACCGCAGGTTCATGTCAAGATGATGCGCATCTCGGCCACCCCTTCACACCTCCGCCGCCCCAACGGGTCGTTAACTCTTGGACCGTGACGGGCCGCGGCGCCCGCGAGGGGCGGCGTTCACCACGGCAGGTCCTCCAGGTAGGCGCCGACCCGGTCGCCGTCCCACGCCCCGTCGGCGATCACCAGACGGTAGCGGTAGGCGAAGGACTCGCCGGGCGGCAGCTCGAATTCCTCGAAGAACGCCCAGGAGAACGCGACCGTCGGCACCGGCGTGGCCCGCACGAACCAGTGCGAGGGGTGGATCGCGCTCCGCTCGTCCAGGTTCTCCGGCGCGTGCGCGAAGACGAGCGTGGAGTGGCCGTCGCTCCCGTCGCGCTCGGCGGTGAACGCGAGCCAGGGGCCCTGGGTGCCCATCAGCTTCTCGGCGCCCGCACCGGCCCCCGGGGCGAAGACGGTGCCGGCGGTGAAGTCGCGGGGCCCGCGCCACTGGAGGCCGGTGTAGCCGGCCATGTCCCGGCCCGCGGTGGTCGGCGAGCCGAAGACCAGCGGCTCGGCGCGGATGTTGGTGAGGCGGATGGACCAGTCCAGGGACCAGGCGCCGGCGTCCTCGTCGACCGAGTGGACGGCGAGCCCGCGTTCCTCCCGCGCCCACTCGGCACCGCCGTTCGCCACCCAGGTGAGGTGTTCGGTGACGTCGAGCCGGTCGTCGCCGGCGGTGAGGTCCGGGAAGCCGTCGTGCCGCATGGAGCCGACGCGCTCGGGCAGGGGCCGGTAGCCCTCGCCGTGGACGTAGGAGTTGCCTCCCCAGAAGTTCTGGCCGGACAGGTGACTGGCCGTCATCTGCACGCCCTTGTGCCAGCGGTGGTCGTTCGGCCGGTACCCGGTGACCGTGTGCCCGGCCAGGGTGCGTACGGGATGGGCGTAGGGCTTGCGGGACTCGAAGGCCTCCGGGTCGGGACGGTAGACGTAGCGGAGGATCTCGGTGCCGTTCGATGCCGTGACGGCGATGTGGTCGCCGTGGGTGTGGCTGACGCTCAGGGTGCTCACGCGCGCCCCCGGGGAGCCCAGTCGGGGTGGCCGCCGTGCATGGCCGCGTGGAAGGGATCGCCGGGCGCGATCTCGCCCCGGAGCACCGGCCGCCCGGTGAACGCCGCCTTGTACAGGGCGGCGGCGAACTCCAGCGTGCCCCGGGCCTCCGCGCCGCTGCCGGGCGGCCGGGTGCCCGCGTCCCAGGCGTCCAGCACGGCGCCGAGCTGCGCCGTGTGGGAGCTGGGGACGTCCGCCGGCGGCGTGCGCCAGGCGGCGGCGCGTGCGGGGTCGACGTGCCGGGCCGGGGTGTAGGTCCAGTCGTCGTTGCGGTGCCCGTACAGGTGGGTCAGCTCCACGGTGGCGTCGGCGCAGTCCACGCGGACGCGGCTCACCTCGTCCGGCGAGAGCACGCTGTTGACGACCGTGGCGAGGGCGCCGTTCGCGAACCGCACCAGGGCCGTGGACACGTCCTCGCTCTCGGTGTCGTGGACCAGGCGTGAGGCCATCGCCCGGATCTCCCGCCAGGGACCGAGCAGGTGCAGCAGCAGGTCGTACTGGTGGATGCCGTGGCCCATCGTCGGGCCGCCGCCCTCGGTGGCCCAGCGCCCGCGCCAGGGCACCGCGTAGTAGGCGGCGTCGCGGTGCCAGGTGGTCTGGCAGTGCGCGACCAGCGGTGCGCCGAGCTCGCCGCGCGCGATCAGCTCCCGGGCGTGCGCGGCACCCGAACCGTACCGGTGCTGGAAGACCACCGAGGCGTACGCCCCGGACGCCTCCTCGGCCGCCGCGATGTCGTCGTACTCGGCGAGCGAGAGGCACAGCGGCTTCTCGCACAGCACCCAGGCACCGGCCTTGAGCGCGGCCACCGCCTGCTCCCGGTGCAGGGACGGCGGCGTGCCGATGAGCACCAGGTCGGGACGTACGGCGTCCAGCATCGCGCCCGTCGAGGTGTAGCCGGCGACGTGACCCCCCGCGCTCCGCCGGAAGGCGTCCAGCCGGGACGGGTCCACGTCGACGGCGGCGACCAGTTCCACGCGGTCGGCGTGGGCCGCGAGCGCGGGCAGGTGGCTGCCGGTGACGATGGCACCGGTACCGACCACGGCGACGCGGCGGCGGGCGGGGCGTGGGGACATGCGGTCCTCCTCGGACGGCGACGGGCGGCCCGCGCTCCGGGGCCGCCGGTGTGCCCACCCCGGCCTTTAGAAAGCGCTTGCACTCCGGCAGACCCTAGATCGCGGAGGAGGGACGGGACAAGCCCCCGCACGAGCCCGGACGGACGACCGGCACGGGTCACAGCGTTTGCGGGACCGGCACGCGGCTGGTCGACTGTCGCAGGGGCGAGCCGGTCGCACCGCGCCGGTACGGACCCTTCAGCTTCCCTCCGGAAGGAGTTCAGGCGTGAGCACCCCGAAGCCGTCGGCACCGGAGCCCAGATCCGACGGCAGCCAGCCCTGGCTGCACCAGAGGGGCCGGACCATCCAGGAGTTCGGCACCGTCAAGCAGTTCCCCGTGGCGCTGTCCATGGAGACCCGCCTCTACTCGTGCCAGCGGCTCAACAAGGTCCTGGCGGACACCCGCATCCTGCACGACCTGTACAAGAAGTACCACTGGCTCATGCGCGGGGCGACGTTCTACCAACTGCACCTGCTGCTGGACAAGCACGCCGGGGAGCAGCTGGAGCTGATCGACACCGTCGCGGAACGCGTCCAGACGCTCGGCGGCGTTGCGGTCGGCGACCCCCGCCACGTCGCGGAGATCACCACGGTGCCGCGTCCGCCGGACGGCGTGGAGGAGGTGCCGGCGATGCTCTCGCGGCTCCTGGAGGCCCACGAGCTGATCCTCACCGACTGCCACGACGCCGCGGCCCGCACCCAGGAGCTCGGGGACGACGGCACGAACGACCTCCTGGTCTCCGAGGTCGTGCGGACCAACGAACTGCAGGCCTGGTTCGTGGCGGAGCACCTGGTCGACACACCGCTCGTGCACGTCTGACCGGACGCGACATCCCGGCCCCGTGCGACCGCCGTCCGGGGCCGGCGCCTTCGCCCGTGGTCGCCGCACGCTCCCCGCGCCCGGACGAAGCGCCCTTGATGCCCTTTCACCCCTGCCGTGAAAGTGTCCTGTTATGGCCCACATGTCCCCCGATTCCCACGGCGCCGACGCCCGGCATCCGACGCCCGGCCAGAGGTGGTCCGCGTTCCGGCAGTCGCCGTTCTGGCCGGCCACCGTGCTGGTGCTCATCCTGGCGGCGGCGGCCGGACTCTTCGCGGGCTCGTACACCTACTCCATGGCGGACCCGACGCCGCACTCGCTGCCCACGGCCGTGGTCGGCGCGTACGAACAGGGGCGCGGCAAGGCCTTCCTGGACGGCCTGGAGGAGGCGCTGAACGCCTCCGTGAGGGTGCACCCCTACGACAGCACCGCCGAGGCGCGCGAGGCCGTCGAGGAGCAGGAGGTCTTCGCGATCTTCGAGCTGCACGACGACGGGCGGACCGCCGTGCTCGACCTGTCCAGCGCGTCGGGCGCCTCGGTCGCCGAGGTCCTCCAGCAGACGGCTCCGGCGGTGGGGAAGAAGACCGGGGTCGTGGTCACCGTCCGGGACATCAATCCGCTCCAGGAGGGCGACCCGCGCGGACTGGCCATCTTCTACATCTCCCTGGCCGCCGTGATCATCGGCTTCGTCGGGGCGATCCAGCTCAGCGTGCACGCGCGGTCCCTGACCCCGCTCGAACGCATCCTCTTCACGACCGCCTACGCGCTGCTCGGCGGGTTCGCCATCGCCGCGACCGTGGACTGGCTGCTCGGCGCTCTCCACCTGCCGTTCGCGCAGTCGTGGATGATCCTCGCGCTCACCCTGTTCACCAGCGGCATGGTGTTCACCATGTTCAACACCCTGTTCGGGCGCTGGGCGATGCTGCCGACCTGGGGGCTCATGGTGCTGCTCGGCAACCCCTCGTCCGGCGGTGCGGTGTCCTGGCCGCTGCTGCCGTCCCCGCTGGGCGAGATCGGCCGCTGGCTGCCGCCGGGCGGATCGGTCAACGCCCAGCACACGGCGGTGTACTTCCAGGGGCGCCAGCACGTGTTCCCGTACCTGGTGCTGGGCGGGTGGGCGCTGCTGTCCTGCGCGGTGTTCTGGACCTGGCGGCACCGCCACCCCGGCGGGCGCGAGAAGCCTCCGGCGGACGCCGAGCCCTGACCCGGCCGCCCGGCCCCGCCCCCGCGGTCTGTTCCGGTCGCCGCCCCGCTGCGATCATGATGCGGGAGTCCCCCGCCACCGGTTGGAGTGCACATGGCCCTCGACATCGACGCGATCCGCGCGCAGATACCCGCCCTCGAGTCCGGCACGGCCCGCTTCGACGCGCCCGGCGGCACCCAGACCCCGCGGCCCGTCATCGACGCCGTCGCCGGGGCCCTGGCCGCTCCGCTGGCCAACCGGGGCCGGACCACCGAGGGCGAGCGCAACGCGGACCGCATCGTCACCGGGGCCCGCGCCGCACTGGGCGACCTGCTCGACACCGATCCGCGGGGCGTCGTCTTCGGCCGCAGCGCCACGCAGCTCGCGTACGACCTGTCCCGGACGCTGGCCAGGACATGGGCACCGGGTGACGAGGTGGTCGTCACCCGCCTCGATCACGACTCCAACATCCGGCCCTGGACGCAGGCGGCCGAGGCGGCCGGCGCGACCGTGCGGTGGGCCGACTTCGACCCGGCCACCGGGGAGCTGCTCCCCGAGCACATCGAGGCGGTGCTCACCCCGCGCACCCGGCTGGTCGCGGTCACGGCGGCGTCCAACCTCATCGGCACCATGCCCGACCTGCCGGCCGTGGCCCGCCTGGTGCACGGCGTGGGGGCGCTGCTCCACGTCGACGCGGTGCACTACGCCTCGCACGCCGCCGTCGACCTGACCGCACTCGGCGCGGACACGCTGGTGTGCTCCCCGTACAAGTTCCTCGGCCCGCACCTCGGCGTGCTGGCGGCCCGGCCCGAGTTCCTCCGGACCCTGCGGCCGGACAAGCTGCTGCCCTCCAGCGACACCGTCCCGGAACGGTTCGAGCTGGGCACGCTGCCCTACGAGCTGCTGGCCGGCGCCACCGCCGCGGTGGACTTCCTCGCGGACCTGTCGCCGGGGGCCCACGGCACCCGGCGGGAACGGCTGACCGCGTCCTTCGCCGCGCTGGAGGCCCACGAGGACGCCCTGCGCGACCGCATCGAACGCGGGCTGGCCGAGCTCGACGGGGTCACGGTGTACTCGCGGGCCGCACGGCGCACGCCGACCCTGCTGTTCACCGTGGCGGGGCTGCGCCCGGCCGAGGTCTACCGCCTGCTGGCCGAGCGGGGGATCGACGCCCCCGCCGGCTCCTTCTACGCGGTGGAGGCCTCCCGTCACCTGGGCCTGGGCGAGGAGGGCGGCGTCCGGGTCGGGCTCGCGCCGTACAGCAGCACGGACGACGTGGACCGGCTGCTGACGGCCCTGGACGGCCTGCCCCGCTGACGGCCGCTCACCCCAGGGGCACGCTCACCTCATCGCTGCCCTGCGCGCTCGCCCCGCCCGCGACGCGCACGGTGAACGGACGGTCGGTGCCGGTCGCGGTGACACGCAGGACATCGCCGTCACGCCGGACGCGGAAGGTCGCCGCCGGCGCGCCGAGCAGGTCGGGCACGGTGACCTCGGCGGTGTAGCCGGGCTCGGCGGTGGGGTGCACCAGGAGCACCGGGGCGTCCAGCCAGTCGCCGTCGGGGCGCCGGTCGTCGGAGGCCAGCGGCAGGACGGCACCCTCACGGACGTACAGCGGGAGGCTGTCGTAGCCGTGCCGCTCGGTGCGCCACGCCGGGCCGGTGACCCGCTCGCCGGACAGCAGGTGGGTCCACGTGCCCTCGGGGAGGTAGACCTCGACCTCGCCGTCCTCGGTGAAGACCGGGGCGACCAGGAGGTCGGGGCCGAGCATGTACTGGCGGTCCAGCGGACGGCACCCGGGATCGTGCGGGAACTCCAGGACCATGGGCCGCATCACCGGCACGCCGGTGCGGTGGGCCTCGGCGGCGGCGCCGTACAGGTAGGGCATCAGGCGGTGCTTGAGCAGGGTGAAGCGGCGGGCCACGTCGACGGCCTCGTCGCCGAACTCCCACGGCACCCGGTAGGACGAGGAGCCGTGCAGGCGGCTGTGCGAGGAGAGCAGGCCGAAGGCCAGCCAGCGCTTGAAGACCGCCGGGTCGGGCGTGCCCTCGAAGCCGCCGATGTCGTGGCTCCAGAAGCCGAAGCCGCTCAGGGACAGGGACAGGCCGCCCCTGAGCGACTCGGCCATCGCCTCGAAGGAGGACCAGCAGTCGCCGCCCCAGTGGACGGGGTACTGCTGGCCGCCCGCGGTCGCGGAGCGGGCGAAGAGGACCGCCTCGCCCTGTCCGCGCTCCTTCTCGAGGAGTTCGAAGACGGTCCGGTTGAACAGGTGGGTGTAGTAGTTGTGCATCCGCTCCGGGTCGGATCCGTCGTGCCAGACGACGTCGGTGGGGACGCGTTCGCCGAAGTCGGTCTTGAAGCAGTCCACGCCCTGGTCGAGCAGCGGCTTGAGCTTGCCGGCGAACCAGTCGCGGGCGGCCGGGCTGGTGAAGTCGACCAGCCCCATCCCGGCCTGCCACAGGTCCCACTGCCAGATGTCGCCGTCGGGCCGGCGCACCAGGTGCCCGAGCTCGGCGGCCTCGTCGAAGAGCGGGGACTTCTGGGCGATGTAGGGGTTGATCCAGACGCTGACCTTCAGACCCCTGTCCTTGAGCCGGGCGAGCATGCCCTCCGGGTCGGGGAAGACGTCGGGGTCCCACTGGAAGTCGCACCACTGGTACTCGCGCATCCAGAAGCAGTCGAAGTGGAACACGGTCAGCGGGATGCCGCGCTCGGCCATGCCGTCGACGAACGAGGTGACCGTGCGCTCGTCGTAGGAGGTGGTGAACGACGTGGTGAGCCACAGGCCGAAGGACCAGGCGGGCGGAAGGGCCGGGCGGCCGGTGAGGGCGGTGTAGCGGGTGAGGACGTCCTTGGGGGTGGGGCCGGCGACGACGTAGTACTCCAGCGTCTGGTCCTCGACGCTGAACTGCACCTGCCCGACGGACTCCGAACCGACCTCGAAGGAGACGGCACCGGGGTGGTTGACGAAGACGCCGTAGCCGCGTGAGGAGAGGTAGAACGGGATGTTCTTGTAGGCCTGCTCGCTGCTGGTGCCGCCGTCGGCCTGCCAGACGTCGACGACCTGGCCGTTCTTCACGAAGGGCGTGAAGCGCTCGCCCAGGCCGTAGATCTGCTCGCCGACGCCGAGGGCAAGCCGGCTCAGCATGTGGTGCGCGCCGTCGCCGGTGGTGGCGAAGGCGGTGCTCTTGGCGTTCGCGCGGGTCAGTTCGCGTCCGTCGGCGTCGTGGAAGGACAGGCCCCAGGGCCCCTCGCTGTCGAGGCGCAGGGTCAGCGGCCCGCTGGTCAGCTCGGTGACCGTGCCGTCGCTGCGCACGGTGCCGGCGCCGTCGGGCGTGCCCGTGAGGGCGAAGTCGGGGCCCGGCCGGCGCTTCCCGGCGTGGTGGGTGACCCGGACGCCGATGACGCCCTCGGCGGGAGAGAAGCACTCGACCGTGAGGAGCGGGGCGTTGAGCGTGTCGCCCCGCCGCGTCACCTTCTTCACGGCGGCATGGGCAGTGAAGCGCTTCGATTCGGTGCGTACAGCGCGTACCTCGGTGGCGTACGACAGGTGCACGCCCTCGCGGATGAGCCAGAAGCCGTCGGTGAACTTCATGATCTTCCTTGGGTGGGGCGGGAGCGGTCGAGTGGGTGCGCGGAGGCCGTCCCACAGCATTTTGATCGTACACAAAACAAATGCGACAGCCCAGGGTCTCTTCCCTCCACAGACGCACTGAGCAGGCACGATCACCGAAAAGAACGGGATCCTCACGCGGCGGAAGGAGGAGATGGGGGCCACTTGCCCCTAGCGCTGCGACCCGCCCCTGACGTATTAGTCATCACATCAAACAAAACAGTCCGGCGAGGAAGCCGGATCGTACGACAGCAAGGGCCGCATGATGTCGAAGCGCTTCAACGCCGCGCACCGCGGGCGCGAACGCTCACGCAAAGCCGTCGTCCCGCTCGCCGCCGTCTCCGTCCTGGTCGCCGGAACGGCACTGACCGGCTGCGGGCAGCAGCGCGACGCCGACGTGTACACCGTGATGAACTCCTCGACCGACGAGTCGTACCACCGCTGGGACGCGGAGGCGATGGCCCGGTGCGGCGAGCGGCTGGGCGTCACCATCGAGCAGCAGAGCGTCCCCGCGGCGCAGGTGATGACGAAGGCGCTGCGCATGGCGTCGTCCAAGTCGCTGCCGGACATCGTCCAGTTCGACGCCTCCGAGATGCCCACGTTCGCCGACGCCGGCGGCCTCGTCGACCTGCGGACACTCGGGCTGAGCACCGACGACATCCCCGAGGGCATCGTCGACTTCGGCTCGTACGAGGGGACCTACTACGGCGCGGCCCGGTCCGTGAACACGCTCGCCCTCTTCTACAACAAGGACGTGCTCGACAAGGCGGGTGTGCGGGTCCCCACCACCTGGGCCGAGCTGCGTGAGGCCGCCAGGACGCTCACGCGGGGCAAGCAGTACGGCCTGGCGCTCAGCGCGGGCGGCGCCGAGGACGGCGTCTTCCAGTTCACTCCGTTCATGTGGTCCAACGGCGGTGACGAGACGAAGCTGGACAGCCCGCAGGTCGCCGGGGCGCTCGACTACTGGAAGAGCCTGCTGAAGGACGGTTCGCTGTCGAAGTCGACGGTCAACTGGACGCAGGCGGATGTCAACGACCAGTTCATGGCCGGCAACGCGGCGATGATGATCAACGGTCCGTGGCAGGTGGAGACCCTCAACACCGACACGTCGCTGCACTGGGGCATCGCACGGATTCCGGTGCCGAAGGCCGGTGACGACTCGGTGGGCCCGCTGGGCGGCGCGGTGCTCACCGTGCCGAGGACGGGCGACGAGGCGCGGGAGAAGACCGCCGGTAGGATCGTCGCCTGTCTGTCCGGCGAGAAGGAGCAGCTGACCTACGCGCTCAACAGCTGGATGGTCCCGGCGAACGCCGAGGCCGCGGCCGTGTGGCGCGAGCGGGTGCCCGAGCTGGACGCCCTCGCCGACCAGGTCGCCACCGCCCGGTCCCGGACCGCCAAGCTCGGCGCCGGCTGGTCGGGCGTGTCGCTCGCCCTGCAGAGCGCCTTCCAGTCCGCCCTGACCGGCCAGTCCAGCGAGGCCGCCCTGAAGCGCGCCCAGCAGCGGGCCACGAGCGGGAACTGAGGGAGCGCAACCATGACCACGTCCACCGTGACCGCACAGGCACCCGCCGGGGCGTCCGGATCCACCACGCCGGACCCGGCGAGGAGCCTGCGCCGGCGCAGGCTCTCCCAGTGGGGGTTCGTCGCCCCCGCCGTCGTCTTCATGCTGCTGTTCTTCGGCTACCCGCTCGTCCGCAACGTCGTGATGAGCTTCCAGCACTACACGCCGAAGACCTTCTTCACCGGTGAGGCGCCCTTCAACGGCGCCGACAACTGGTCCACCGTCTTCCACGACGCCCTGTTCGGCAAGGCGCTGTGGCACACGCTCGTGTTCACCGCGGGTTCGCTGCTCGGCCAGTTCTGCATCGGCCTGGCGCTGGCGGTGTTCTTCAGCCGGCGCTTCCCGCTCAACGGTGTGCTGCGCTCGCTCATCCTGCTGCCCTGGCTGGTGCCGATGGTGGTGTCCGGCATCGTCTGGCGGCGCATCCTCGACCAGGACACGGGCGTGCTCAACTCGTTCCTGGACACGCTCGGCATCGGCGGCCACACCCCCTGGCTGACCAGTCCGCACATGGCGCTGCTGTCCGTCGTCCTGGTCAACATCTGGATCGGCATCCCGTTCAACATGGTCATCCTGTACGGCGGTCTCCAGGAGATCCCGAAGGAGCTGCACGAGGCGGCGTCCCTGGACGGTGCCTCCGCGTGGCGCACCTTCCGCTCGGTGACCCTGCCGATGCTCAGGCCGGTCATCACGGTCGTGCTCGTCCTCGGCTTCATGTCGACGGTCAAGATCCTGGACCTGATCCTCGCCCTGACCGACGGCGGGCCCGCCGACTCGACCCAGACCCTGGGCACGCTCACCTACCAGAACTCCTTCGTCCAGCTCGACTTCGGCGCGGGCGCCGTCGTCGGCAACGTGCTGATCCTGATCTCCGCCGTGTTCGCGGTGTTCTACCTGCGGGCCAACCGCTCCGAAGGGAAGTGACCGACGATGGCCGACCAGACTCCCACCGGGTCCCGGCGCCGCTGGGGCTCCACCGTCGCCGGTGTGCTGATCCTGTGCGTGATGCTGTTCCCGCTGTACTGGATGCTCAACACCGCGCTCCAGCCCGACTCGGGGCTGCTCCAGGTCGACCCGGTGCCGGGCAGCCTGGACCTGTCCGGCTTCTCGAAGGCGATCAGTGACCAGGGCGGCCACCTGCTGACCTCGCTGGCCGTCTCGCTCGGCGCGGTCGTCATCTGCCTGGCGATCTCGGCGCCCGCGGCCTACGGGCTCGCGCGGTTCGGGCTGCGCGGCTCGCGCACCATCGTGTTCGGCACGCTGATCACCCAGATGGTGCCGGGCATCGTCATCGCCAACGCGCTCTACAACTCCTACGTCGACCTGGGCCTGGTCAACTCCTACTTCGGCCTGATGCTGGCGGACGCCTCGCTCGGCATCCCCTTCTCCATCGTCCTGATGCGGTCCTTCATGGTGTCGATCCCGGGCGAGGTGATCGAGGCCGCGCAGATGGACGGCGCCGGACCGGTGCGGACGTTCCTGCGGGTGGTGCTGCCGATGAGCCGCAACTCGCTGATCACCTCGGGCCTGTTCGCGTTCCTGTTCTCGTGGAGCGACTTCATGTTCGCGCTCACCCTGAACACCACCGACGAGGTCAAGCCGGTCACGCTCGGCATCTACCAGTACATCGGCGCGCACGTCGGCGACTGGGGCTCGGTGATGGCCGCGTCCGTGCTGTCCGCCGTCCCGGCGGCGATCCTGCTCGTCCTCGCCCAGAAGTACATCGCCGCCGGCATCACCGGCGGTTCCGTCAAGTGACCACCGCACCAGGAGATGGGCTTCCCGCCATGAGTGACCTTCCCGGCTTCCCGCCCGGCTTCGTCTTCGGCGCCGCGACCGCCTCGTACCAGATCGAGGGCGCGGCCCGGGAGGACGGCCGCGGTCCGTCGATCTGGGACACCTACAGCCACACCCCCGGCCTGACGGCGAACGGCGACACCGGTGACGTGGCCTGCGACCACTACCACCGCTACCCGGAGGACGTGGCGCTGCTGCGCGACCTGGGCGTGGACTCGTACCGCTTCTCGATCGCCTGGCCGCGCATCGTGCCCGAGGGCTCGGGCGCGGTGAACACCAAGGGGCTGGACTTCTACTCCCGTCTCGTCGACGAGCTGCTCGAGGCCGGCATCGAGCCGGCCGCCACCCTCTACCACTGGGACCTGCCGCAGGCCCTGGAGGACCGCGGCGGCTGGCGGGTGCGCGAGACGGCGGAGCGGTTCGCCGAGTACACGGCCGTGGTCGCCGAGCACCTGGGCGACCGGGTGCCGCGCTGGATCACGCTGAACGAACCGTGGTGCAGCGCCTTCCTCGGCTACTCCATCGGCCGGCACGCCCCCGGCGCCAAGGAGGGCCGCGGCGCCCTGGCCGCCGTGCACCACCTGCTGGTCGGCCACGGCCTGGCGGTGCGGGCCCTGCGGGCGGCCGGGGTGCGCGAGGCCGGCATCACGCTCAACCTCGACCGCAACCTGCCGGCCACCGACTCCCCCGCCGACCTGGCGGCCGTGGTCCGCGCGGACACCCAGCACAACCTGGTGTGGACCGAGCCGATCCTGGCCGGCCGGTACCCGGCGACGGAGGAGGAGACCTTCGGCGAGCTGATCGCCGGCGCGGACTTCCGGCGGGACGGTGACCTGGAGCTGATCTCCCAGCCGCTGGACTTCCTGGGCATCAACTACTACCGGCCGATCGTGGTCGCCGACGCCCCGCACCGTGAGGCCGACCCGGCGCTCAGGGTGGCGACGGACAACCGCTACGAGGAGGTGCGGCTGCCCGGTGTGCGGCACACGGCGATGGGCTGGCCGGTCGTCCCCGGCAGCTTCACCGACCTGCTGGTCCGGCTGAAGAAGCAGTACGGCGACGCGCTGCCGCCGGTCCACATCACGGAGAACGGCTCCGCGGAGGACGACACGGTCGCCGCCGACGGCGCGGTGCACGACGCCGACCGGGTCGCCTACCTGCGCGATCACTTGACGGCGCTGCGGGCCGCGATGGACGCGGGGGTGGACGTGCGGGGCTACTACGTGTGGTCGCTGCTGGACAACTTCGAGTGGGCCTTCGGCTACGACAGGCGCTTCGGCATCGTGCGGGTCGACTACGACACGCAGCGGCGCACGCCGAAGGACAGCTACCGCTGGTACCGGGACCTGATCGCCGCGCACCGCGGCTGAGGTGCCACGGGGAACGGGGCCGCCGAGCAGTCGGGCGGCCCCGTTCCCCGTCAGTCCTCGCCGCGCTCCGCGTGCCCGACCGGGTCCGCCAGCACCTCGCGGACGATCACGCCGGCCGCGCCCCGGGCCGCGTCGCCGAGGGAGGACGCGGCCCGCAGCCGCTTGCCGTCCTCGGTCCACAGCCCGGACACCACCCGCAGCGCCAGCTCGCGGTCGACGGCGGGCGCCAGCCAGCCCATCAACTCGCGGTAGACACCGCCGAGCATCACCGCGTCGGGATCGAAGAGGTTCACCGCGCCCGACACCACGACGCCCAGCTGCCGTCCCGCCCGTTCGATGGCCGACAGCGCGGACGGCTCGCCCCGGCGGGCCCGGCGTTCGAGTTCGGCGACGCCCTGCACGCCCATGCCCGCGTCGATGCCCGCGGCCTGCAGCAGGGCGGCCTGGCCGGCGTACTGCTCCAGGCAGCCGCGGGCCCCGCACCGGCACAGCGGCCCGTCCGGGTCGACCACCATGTGCCCGATCTCCCCGGCGAACCCGTGCGCGCCCCGCAGCAGCTCGCCCCTCAGGACCAGCGCGCCGCCGATGCCGATCTCGCCCGTCAGGTAGAGGAAGCTGCGCACCCCCTCGGTGCCCGCCCCGAACCACAGCTCGGCGAGCGCGGCGGCGTTGGCCTCGTTGTCGGAGCTGACGGGCAGCGGGCGGTGGGCGGGGCGCAGGGCGAGGAGCGCCTGCGCGAACAGTCCCTCGACGGCGACGCGCTGCCAGCCGAGGTTGGGTGCCTGGCGGACCGTGCCGCCGGTCACCAGACCGGGCAGTGCGACGTGGACGCCGGCCGGGGCGAGGTCCTGCTCGGCCGCCGAGCCGATGGCGCGGGCCGCCAGCCGGGCCGCGCGCGCCAGCACCTCCGAGGGCTGGACCCCGCGGTTGTCGTAGTGCTCCACGAGGCGTACGCGGTCGGTGCCGGCGAGGTCGACCACGCAGACGGTCACGTAGTCGATGTTGATCTCGACGCCCAGGCCCGCCGGACCCGACCGGGACACCTTCAGGACGGTGCCGGGCCTGCCCACCTGGCCGCTGCTGGTCTTGCCCCACTCGGTGACGAAGCCGTACTCCAGCAACTGCTCCACCAGGGACGACACCGCGGCGCGGGTCAGCCCGACGTGCGTGGCGATCCCGGCCCGGGTCGCCTCCCCCGCGTCGTGGACGGCCCTCAGGACCAGGCTGAGGTTGTGCCGTCTCACCGTGGCCTTGTCGGCCTTCGGCTCCAGGGGGGTCAGGTTGTTCATCATCGTGCGTCGAGCGTATGCGACGGGGATCCCGGTCCCCACCAGGGACGGAGCGGGGTCCGGCCGGGCCGTGGACGAGGACACGGCCTTGCCGCTCCCCCGGGCCCGCGCCTAGCCTGCTGTTTTGTGCCGCAAATAAACAAAGCCCGATCGCACAGTGCCGTGCCGGGCCCCGACAAGGACCTCACCCGCCTCCGCATCGCCCTGACCGCCTTCTTCGCCCTCGACGGCTTCGTCTTCGCGGGCTGGGTCGTGCGGATCCCCGCCATCAAGGAGCAGACCGGCGCCTCCGCCAGTGCGCTCGGGCTGGCCCTGCTCGGCGTGTCGGCGGGCGCCGTGGTCACCATGACGCTCACCGGACGGCTGTGCCGCCGCTACGGCAGCCATCCCGTCACCGTCGCCTGCGCGGTTCTGCTCTGCCTCAGCATCGCACTGCCCCCGCTGACCCACTCCGCGCTCGCCCTCGGCGCCGTCCTGCTGGTGTTCGGCAGCGCGTACGGCGGGATCAACGTCGCCTTCAACAGCGCCGCCGTCGATCTGGTGGCCGTGCTGCGGCGCCCGATCATGCCGAGCTTCCACGCCGCGTTCAGCCTCGGCGGCATGCTCGGCGCCGGGCTCGGCGGGCTCGTCGCCGGCGCGCTGTCGCCCGCCCGGCATCTGCTCGGCCTCACCGTGACCGGCCTGCTGGTCACGCTGGTCGCGGGCCGCGCCCTGCTGCGCTGCGAACCCGCCGTGCCGCCGGACCGCCGCCCGGACGACGGCGCCCCGCGCCGGCTCCAGGGCCGTACGCGCCGCCTGGTCCTCACCTTCGGCCTGATCGCGCTGTGCACGGCGTACGGCGAGGGCGCCATGGCCGACTGGGGCGCCCTGCACCTGGAGCAGGACCTCGACGCCTCGCCGGGCCTGGCGGCGGCCGGGTACTCCTGCTTCGCGCTCGCCATGACGCTGGGCCGGCTCACCGGCACCACGCTGCTGGAGCGCCTCGGGCGGACGCCGACGGTGGTGGCCGGCGGCACCGTGGCCGTGGCCGGCATGCTGCTCGGCTCGCTCGCGCCCGCCGTGTGGGCGGCACTGTTCGGCTTCGCGATCACCGGCCTCGGGCTCGCCAACCTCTTCCCCGTCGCGGTGGAGCGGGCCGGCGCGCTGGGCGGACCCGGCGGCGTGGCGGCCGCGTCCACGCTCGGCTACGGCGGCATGCTGCTCGGGCCGCCCGCGATCGGCTTCATGGCCGACTGGTTCTCGCTGCCAGCCGCGCTCACCAGCGTCGCGGTGCTGGCGGCCGTGGCGGTGCTCATCACCGTCGTGACCCGGCACGCGACGCCCTCGCCCTGACTGGCCCGGTGGAGGGCCGCCGGCCGGGCGGCGGCGCCTCCCCTGGAGCGCACTCCATCGTGCACACTCTGCGCCATGGAGACCGTCACGTTCGTCGAGACACTGGACCGGGAGGGCGGGCTGCTGGCCGCCGCCGCGGAGAAGGCGGGGACCGGCGCCGCCGTGCCGACCTGTCCCGGCTGGCAGGTGCGGGACCTGCTGCGGCACACCGGGATGGTGCACCGCTGGGCAACCACGATCGTCGCCGAGGGCCACACGTCCCCCCACCCCGACGGCGGCCTGCCCGACCTGGACGGCGACCTGCTCCTCGCCTGGTTCCGCGAGGGGCACCGGGAGCTCGTCGCCACCCTCACCACCGCCCCGTCCGACCTGCGCTGCTGGCACTTCCTGCCCGCGCCCTCACCGCTGGCGTTCTGGGCCCGGCGGCAGGCGCACGAGACGTCCGTGCACCGGCTCGACGCCGAGTCGGCCCTGGACGGCGCCCCGGCCGACGGCGTCCCGTCCGGCGTCGGCACGGACTTCGCCCTGGACGGCATCGACGAGTTGCTGTGTGCGTTCCACGCCCGCCCCAAGAGCGCCGTCCGCACCGCGGGACCCCGCACGCTGCGAGTGCGGGCGACGGACGCCCCGGACGCCGTGTGGACCGTGCGGCTGTCGGAGGAGCCGCCCGTCGCGCGGCGCACCGACGACGACACCGCCGACTGCGAACTGACCGGCCCGGCCGCGCAGTTGTACGCGGCGCTGTGGAACCGCCGGCCGTTCCCGGAGGTGACCGGCGACCGGTCCCTGGCCGCGCTGTGGCGCGAGAGGTCGGGCGTCACCTGGAACTGAGCGGCACCGGGCCGCCGCGCGACCGCCCGGGTCCCGGCGCGCCGCTCGGCCGCCCCGCCGGGCTCGCGCCGCGCTTGCCGTGCCGGACTCCGGAACGCAGACTGCCGGTATGACCACTGACGGGGGACGCCGCACACAGGGCGAGCGGGACGCGATGACCGTGGAGATCGGATACGCGCTGTGCAGTGCGGCGTTCGCCGCGGCGGTGCTGTTCGGGGCCCTGGTGGGCCCGGCCTACGCCTTCGGGCTGCCGGCCGGTGTGCGGGACGCCCTGGTCGGCACGGGCACGGTACTGGCCGTCGTGGTGTTCGCCGCCCGGGTGGTGACCGTGCTGGTCCGGTTCGGGCGCGGCGGTCAGCCCAGCCAGCCCGGCCGCACCAGCCCCGACTCGTAGGCGAGGACGACGAGTTGGGCTCGGTCGCGGGCGCCCAGCTTCACCATGGTGCGGCTGACGTGCGTCTTGGCGGTGAGGGGGCTGACGACCAGGCGCCGGGCGATCTCCTCGTTGGACAGGCCGATGCCGACCAGGGCCATCACCTCCCGTTCCCGCTCGGTGAGGTGGGCCAGCGCGTCGGCGGCGGCGGGTTCTTTCGAGCGCGCCGCGAACTCGGCGATCAGGCGGCGGGTCACCCCCGGTGACAGCAGCGCGTCCCCGGCGACCACCGCCCGTACGGCGCGCAGGAGTTCCTCCGGCTCGGTGTCCTTGACCAGGAACCCGGAGGCGCCCGAGCGGATGGCCTCGAAGACGTACTCGTCGAGCTCGAAGGTGGTGAGCATGACCACCTTCACGTCCCTGAGCTGCTCGTCCCCGGTCACCCGGCGGGTGGCGGCCAGGCCGTCGAGGGCGGGCATGCGGATGTCCATCAGGACGACGTCGGGGCGCAGTTCGCGGATCGCGCGCACCGCCTCCTCTCCGTCGGCGGCCTCACCGGCCACCTCGATGTCCGGCTGCGCGTCGAGCAGGGCCCGGAAGCCTGCCCGGACCAGTGACTGGTCGTCGGCGAGCAGTACGCGGATCACCGGTCCTCCTCCTCGGCGCGCCGCGCGGTGAGCGGCAGGGACGCGAGCACCCGGAAGCCGCCGTCGGGGCGCGGGCCCGCCTCGATGGTGCCACCGAGCGCCGCCGCCCGCTCCCGCATTCCGGCCAGTCCGTTGCCGCTGCCGCCGGCGTCGGCGCCGGTCGCCGGTCCGTCGTCGTCGACGCGCAGGAGCAGCGCGCCGCCGTCCCGGTCGAGGCGGACGCGGGCGCGGCGCGAACCGGAGTGCCGCACGACGTTGGTGAGGGCCTCCTGGACGATGCGGAACGCGGCCAGGTCGGTGCCGGGGGGCAGGCGCGGCGGCTCCCCCTCGACCTCGACGGTGAGGCCGGCGCCGGCGGCCTGGTCCACCAGCTCCGGCAGCCGGTCCAGGCCGGGGGCCGGTGTGCGCGGCGCGTCTCCGGGGGCACGGAGGGTGTCGAGGACCTGGCGGACCTCGCCGAGCGCCTCCTTGCTCTGGTCCTTGATGGTGGTGAGCGCGGTGCGGGCCTGCTCGGGGTCGCTGTCCAGCAGGGCGAGACCGACGCCCGCCTGCACGTTGATGACGGAGATGCTGTGGGCGAGGACGTCGTGCAGTTCACGGGCGATCCGCAGCCGTTCCTGGTCCGCGCGCCGTTTGGCGGCCTGGGCCCGTTCGGCCCGCTCCCGCGCCCACTGCTCGCGCCGGGTCCTGGCCAGCTCCGACAGGGCGACGATCGCCACCACCCAGGCGGCGATCACCAGCTCCTGTCCCCAGGACGCGGCCCGGTCCCCGGACGGCGGCAGCCACCGGTAGAGCCAGTGGGCCAGCAGGGCGTGCCCGGCCCACAGTGCGGCCATCGCCGCCCAGGCGGCTCGGCGGTGCCCGGCGACGACGGCACCGAAGCAGGCCACGGCCACGGCCAGGAACACCGGCCCGTAGGGGTATCCGGCGCCCAGGTAGACCAGGGTGGTGGCGGCCGTGCCGGAGACGACCGCCACGGGGTAGCGCTGCCGGGCCAGCAGGGCGAGGCCGGTCACGAGCAGCAGGGCACGGCCGAAGGGGTCGAGCGGGGTGCGTTCGCCCTCCTGCGCGTTGGCGGCGAAGTTCGAGCCGGCCAGCACGAACGCCGTGACCAGCGCCGTGGAGAGCCAGGGCAGGCCGGGGCGCCGCTCCTCGTCGCCCCGCCGGCTGCGCCACGGGGACCCGGGACGCCACCACGGCGGTGACCCGGCCCCGTGCCCGTCCTGTCCGTCCATGCCCGCCACGCTAGACGCCGCACGCCTCGGGCGGCGTCACCCGCGCGTGGTGATCCCGCGTACTCCCGCGGAAGTACGACGACCGTCGGCGCGGCTCACGGCTCGGCGGACCCGGTGGCCGGTGCGGTGATGCGGTGATGCGGGGCGGGGGGCCCGCCTCTCGGCAGGCGCGGCTTCACACCCGGGCCGGCGACGGCCGTCGGCGACGTCCGGGACCGGCCCCTCTCGTCGGCCCGGAGGCCCGCCCACGGCCGTCGGCCCGGCGTGGCCAGGACCACGCCTCCGCCGGCACGGAGCCCGCTCCGCCGCCCACGACCGTCGTCGGCAATGCTCGGGACCGACCCACCGCGCGTCGGCCCGGAGGCCCGCGGCCGTGGGCGCCGCGAGCCGGGGTCACGGCCCGGGGCCGCTTCCCGAGGCGGGCATGTCCCGGCCGGTCCGCGCTCCTACGGCGCCCGCATCCCGCGCGGGCGACCGGCTCACCGGGCCTGCAGCCAACCAGAGGGTCAGGCTCCGGCCCGCCGCGAGCGGGGTCACGGCCCGGGGTCGTTCCCGAGGCGGGCCTGTCCCGGCCGGTCCGCGCTCCCACGGCGCCCGCATCCCGCGCGGGTGCGACCGGCTCACCGGGCCGGCGGCCACCCGGAGGGTCAGGCTCCGGCCTCGTCGGGCGCGGGTTCCGCGCGCCGCCGGTCCACCGCCGACAGGGCCCGCTGCGCCAGCGGGTGGTTGCGGACCAGCTCGCCCAGCGACGTCGAGCCCTGCGTGATGTCCCGGAACGCCTTCCAGGCGGGGCGGAACCCGGTCAGCGCCGCGTGGAAGAGCCCCGGACGGCGCTCGAAGATGGCCAGCATCCGCTTGCCCACGCTCATCTCGACGCCCAGCCCGGCCTTGACGGCGAACGCGTAGTTCAGGGCCTGCTTGCGCGCGTCCACGGCGTCGTGCGCCTCCGCGATCCGCACCGCCCACTCCCCCGCGAGCCGCCCCGAGCGCAGCGCGAACGAGATGCCCTCGCGCGTCCACGGCTCCAGGAGCCCCGCCGCGTCCCCGCACACCAGCACCCGCCCCCGGGACAGCGGCGAGTCGTCGGCACGGCAGCGGGTCAGGTGCCCGGAGGAGATGCTCGGTTCGAAGCCGGCGAGACCGAGCCTGCCGACGAAGTCCTCCAGGTACCGCTTGGTCGCCGCGCCCTCACCGCGCGCCGAGATCACCCCGACGGTGAGTGTGTCGCCCTTGGGGAAGACCCAGCCGTAACTGCCCGGCAGCGGCCCCCAGTCGATGAGGACCCGGCCCTTCCAGTCGTCGGCGACCGTCTCGGGCACCGGGATCTCCATCTCCAGGCCGAGGTCGACCTGGTCGAGCTTCACGCCGACGTGCGCGCCTATCCGGCTCGCGCTGCCGTCCGCGCCGACGACGGCCCGCGCCAGCACCGTCTCGCCGTCCTGGAGGACGACGGCGACCGTGCGCCGGTCGGGCACCGCCGACCCGTGCTGCTCGACCCGCGTCACCGTCACCCCGGTGCGCAGCTCGGCGCCCGCCTTCTGGGCGTGCTCGACCAGTTGCTGGTCGAACTCCGGCCGGTTGATCAGACCGAACAGCATCTGCTTGGAACGCCGGGTGCGCGTGAAGCGGCCGTTGTGGGAGAACGTCACCGCGTGCACGCGGTCCCGGAAGGGCAGGTCGAAACCGGGGGGCAGGGTGTCGCGCGAGGGGCCGATGATGCCGCCGCCGCACGTCTTGTAGCGGGGCAGCTCCGCCTTCTCCAGCAACAGCACGCGCCGCCCCGCGACCGCCGCCGCATAGGCGGCCGAGGCCCCCGCCGGTCCCGCGCCCACCACGACGACGTCCCAGACCTGACGCGTGTCGTCCGCCGAAGAGTTCTCGCTGCTCACGATGGTCTACTGCTCCGATCAAACCGCATGCCGCACCTGACCCCCGCATCCTACGGCGGGCATCGCCGCAGGCCACTGTGGGAGGATCGGCGGCGGACACCACCCGCACACCGGGAGGTGTCCTCACCCGCACGATCACCCGTACCCAGCGGTGCGCGCGCGGGCACTCACCAGCAGCGCCCGCTCGCGTACTCGTCGGTACAACGTCGTACCCGCAAGGAGCGTGCCCATGTCGTCGAATCCGGTCGCCGAGACGGTGTCCTCGCTGATGCCCAGGGCGAAGGAGGAGCTCACCGCGCTGGTGGCCTTCAAGTCGGTGGCGGACTTCGACCAGTTCCCGCGCAGCGAGAGCGAGGGCGCCGCCGGCTGGATAGCGTCCGCGCTGCGCGCCGAGGGCTTCGAGGACGTGTCCCTGCTCGACACGCCGGACGGCACCCAGTCGGTGTACGGCTTCCTGCCCGGTCCCGAGGGCGCCAGGACCGTGCTGCTCTACGCCCACTACGACGTGCAGCCGCCGCTGGACGAGGCCGGCTGGGACACTCCGCCGTTCGAGCTGACCGAGCGCGACGGACGCTGGTACGGGCGCGGTGCCGCCGACTGCAAGGGCGGCGTGCTGATGCACCTGCTCGCACTGCGCGCGCTGAAGGCGAACGGCGGCGTGCCGGTGCACGTCAAGGTGATCGCCGAGGGCTCCGAGGAGCAGGGCACGGGCGGTCTGGAGCGGTACGCCGAGGCGCACCCGGAGCTGCTGGCGGCGGACGCCGTCGTCATCGGCGACGCCGGCAACTTCCGGGTGGGGCTGCCGACGGTCACCTCGACGCTGCGCGGCATGACGCTGCTCCGCGTGAAGGTCGACACGCTCGAGGGCAACCTGCACTCCGGCCAGTTTGGCGGCGCGGCCCCCGACGCGCTGGGCGCGCTGATCCGCGTCCTGGACTCGCTGCGCGCCGAGGACGGTTCGACGACCGTCGACGGTCTGACGCCGGACAGCGAGTGGGAGGGTCTGGCGTACGACGAGGAGCAGTTCCGCCGGGACGCGAAGGTGCTCGACGGCGTGGAGCTGATCGGCTCCGGCTCCGTCGCCGACCGCATCTGGGCGCGCCCCGCCGTGACGGTGCTCGGCATCGACTGCCCGCCGGTGGTCGGCGCGACGCCGTCGGTGCAGGCGAGCGCCCGGGCGCTGGTGAGCCTGCGGGTGCCGCCGGGCGTCGACGCCGCCGAGGCCACCAAGCTGCTGCGGGCCCACCTGGAGACGCGTACGCCGTGGGGCGCGCGGGTCGAGGTCGAGCAGATCGGCCAGGGCCAGCCGTTCCGCGCCGACACCACCAGCCCGGCGTACCAGGCGATGGCGGACGCGATGGCGGTGGCGTACCCGGGCGAGGAGATGCAGTACGCCGGCCAGGGCGGCTCCATCCCGCTGTGCAACACCCTCTCGGCGCTCTACCCGGAGGCGGAGATCCTGCTGATCGGCCTGAGCGAGCCGGAGGCGCAGATCCACGCCGTGAACGAGAGCGTGTCCCCCGAGGAGCTGGAGCGGCTGTCGGTGGCGGAGGCGCTGTTCCTGCGGAACTACGCGGCAGGCTGAGCCCCGGCCGTTCACGCTCGTCCGGTTCCGCGCTCGACGCCACGGCGGACGGCGCTCGTCGGGAGACGTGGGCCGTCCCGGGCACAGGCGGGCGTACGGTGCGGCCGGCCGGTGTCAGCCGACGGGCGTGCCCGCCTCCAGGTACAGCGCCGCCCCGCGTTCCCGGGCCCGCAGGGCCCAGCGCAGGCGTTCGTAGCGGACCGGGGGCAGCAGGGCGGCGGCCTCCTCCTCGCTGACGAAGCGCCAGTCGCGCAGTTCGGGTCCGGGCAGCAGCACCCGGTCCGCCTCCGCGGCGTCGAGCCGGCCGCCGTCGAAGAGCAGGCGCAGGCCGCCGTAGCCCGGTGGCACGGGTGTCTCCCAGTCGACGACCAGCAGTGCGGGCACCTCGTCGAGGCGGATGCCGGTCTCCTCGGCGACCTCGCGCATCCCGGCGCGGGCGGGCGCCTCGCCGGGTTCGACGACGCCGCCGGGGAACTCCCAGCCGGGCTTGTAGGTGGGGTCGACGAGCAGCACGCGGTCCTGTTCGTCGAAGAGGAGGACGCCGGCGGCCAGTGTCTCGGCGGTCGGCTCGGGGGTCTGCACGATGTCGCAGGCGGGCACCTCACCGGTACCGACGGCCTCGGCGATGCGGGCGGCGGCCTCGTACGGGGTGAGGGCGCTCGTGTCGACCGGGTGGGCGTCGGCCGTCAGCCAGGAGGTGAGGGCGGCCCGGTACGGCTCGACGCGGTCGGACGGCCACTGTCGTACACCCAGGCCCCCGTCGGCCGCCTCGGACGCCTCGCGGGCGGCCGCCCGCTCCCGCAGGATCGTTTCCGCCGGTGCCAGCAGCACGTGCCGGACCGCTATCCGGCGGGCGGCGAGACCGCCGAAGATCTCGTCGCGGTACTCCTGGCGCAACAGGGTCATGGGGACCACGAGGGTCCCGCCGAGTTCGGCCAGCATCGCGGCCGCCGTGTCGATCACGAGGCGCCGCCAGATCGGCAGGTCCTGGAAGTCGCCCGCCTCGGCCAGGCGTTTGGGCGGCAGCAGGTGCGCGAGTGCCGCGCCGATGACCTCGGGGTCGAAGAGCGTGCTGTTCGGGATCAGTTCGATCAGTTCCCGTGCGGTGGTGGTCTTCCCCGCACCGAACGCGCCGTTGATCCAGACGACGGTCACAGGTCCCCCTCTTGTCTTGGCCCCCTGTGGCTTGCCCGCTCCACCCTGCCACGGAAACCAGGCCCAGTTGAGGGCGTACGACAGCGGCGCCGGGGGCCCCCCGCCCGGGGGGCCCCCCCCCCCGCGGGGGGGGGGGGGGGCGGCGGGGGCCCCCCCCCCGCCCCCCCCGGGGCCCGGGCCCGGCCGCCGGGGGGCCCCCGCGGTCCCCCGGCCCCCCTTTGTTCTGGCCCCCGGGGGGGTGCCCCGCCCCCCCCGCCCCCGAAACCCCGCCCCTGTGGGGGGCGACCCCCCGGGGCGCGGGGCCCCCCGGGCGGGGGGCCCCCGCCGCCGCGCGGTCGGCGTACGGCGCGTCAGGCGCTCCGCACCGGACCGCCCTGGTCCAGGGGCAGGCCTTCGGCGGCGACGACGTGTTCGACGGTGCCGAGCGTGTCGTCCAATTCGACGTGCTGGAGGGGGAGGTCGCTCGGGGCGGCGTGGGACGGGCTGACGGCCGCGACGACGAAACCGGTGGCCAGGGAGGCGATGGCGAGCATGCTGCGCTTCTTCATGCCTGCTTCAACTGCGTGACCGGTCAGGGGTCACGGCCGGTGCCCGTACGGCCCAAGAACCGCGTCGAATCACCATCACCCACCCTCTTCCAACAAAGCTCGACACGTCCTAACGTAAACGCGCAACGATGACGTGCACATGCCTTGGGGGCGTGTCGCCCCGGGCCGGTGCCGCGTTCGCCCGTCGTTCCACCTGCCGCGGATTCGGAGGAACGTAATGAGACGTCACCTTTCCCCCCGCCCGACCCGCAGGCCCCTGGCCGGGGCGCTCGTCGCCGGGCTGCTGTGCGCGGCGGGAGTCGCCGCGCCCGCGGCCGCCGGGGAGCCGGCCGCCCGGGCACAGCCGGCGCCCGCCCCGGACGACGGCCTCGCCCTCACCCCGCCCATGGGCTTCAACAACTGGAACTCCACGCACTGCCGCGCCGAGTTCGACGAGGCGATGGTCAAGGGCATCGCGGACATCTTCGTCGAGAAGGGCCTCAAGGACGCCGGGTACGAGTACGTCAACCTCGACGACTGCTGGGCGCTCCCGCAACGGGGCGCCGACGGCAAGCTCGTGCCGGACCCGTCGCGCTTCCCGAACGGCATCGACGCGGTCGCCGACTACGTGCACGCCAAGGGCCTCAAGCTCGGCATCTACACCAGCGCGGGCACGAGGACGTGCGACAGCACCGGCATGCCCGGCGCGCTGGGCCACGAGTACAGCGACGCACAGCAGTTCGCCGACTGGGGCGTGGACTACCTCAAGTACGACAACTGCAACAACCAGGGCCTGGACGCCGTGCAGCGGTACACGACCATGCGCGACGCCCTGAAGGCCACCGGCCGGCCCATCGTCTACAGCATCTGCGAATGGGGGCAGAACAAGCCCTGGGAGTGGGCGGGCGACCTCGGTCACCTGTGGCGGACCACCGGCGACATCAGCGACAACTGGGGCTCGATGCTGTCGATCCTGAAGAAGAACCTCCCGCTCGCCCCCTACGCCGGCCCCGGCAACTGGAACGACCCGGACATGCTGGAGGTCGGCAACGGCGGCATGACCGGCATCGAGTACCGCACCCACTTCTCGATGTGGTCCGTCATGGCGGCCCCGCTCCTCATCGGCACCGACCTGCGCCACGCCTCCGACGAGACCCTCGAGATCCTCGGCAACCGTGAGGTCATCGCCGTCGACCAGGACCCGCTGGGCAAGCAGGGAACCGTGGTCTCCTCCGAGGGCGGCCGCTGGGTGGTCGCGAAGGAGATGCGGGACGGCAGCCGCGCGGTGGCGCTGTTCAACGAGTCCGACAGCCCGCAACGGATCACCACCGACGCCCAGGCCGTGGGACTGCCGAAGGCCCACGCCTACACCCTGCGCGACCTGTGGCAGCACCGGAGCTACCACACGGCGGGCACCCTGTCGGCCACCGTGCCCGCGCACGGCACGGTCCTGCTGCGGGTCCGCGCCGACCGCGGGTGGGTCCAGCACCCGCCCGCCGTCGAACTCGGCCTGGAGGGCGGCACGCTGGTGGAGTCGGGCACCCCGGCCCCGCTCACCACGACGGTCACCGACCTCGGCCGCACTCCGGCGCACCGCGTCTCCGTGTCCGTGCGCGCCCCGGAGGGCTGGCGGGTACGGGCCACCTCACCGGCGGGTGCCGCCGTCCTCCCCGCGGGCCGGTCGCTGCGCACCGCCTGGTCCCTCACCGCCCCCGCGGGCACGCCCCCGGGGGCGTACGACCTCACCGTCGACGTGAGTCACCGCTCACCGTCCGGCGCGCGCGTCGGGACGGTCCTGCCGGTGACCGCGTCCGTGGTGGTGCCACCGCCCGCCGGGACGTCCGGGCTCGGCGACCTGCCGTGGCTGTCGGCCACCAACGGCTGGGGCCCGGTGGAGCGCAACACCAGCAACGGGGAGAGCGCCGCGGGTGACGGCAACCCGATCACCGTCGGCGGCGTGGCCTACGACGCCGGACTCGGAGTGCACGCGGCGAGCAGCGTCGCGTACTACACGGGCAGGGACTGCGAGAAGGTCACCGCCGAGGTCGGCGTGGACGACGAGAAGGGCGCCAAGGGCACCGTCGCCTTCCAGATCTGGGCGGACGGAACCCAGGTGGCCTCGACCGGGGTCCTCACCAACGCGATGCCGGCCCAGCCGGTCACCGCGGACGTGACCGGCGCCGAGGTGGTCCGGCTCGTCGTCACCGACGGCGGCGACGGCACCGACTCCGACCACGCCGACTGGGCGGCGGCCCGGCTGACCTGCTGACCCCGTCCGACGTCTCTCAGACCCCCGCCGCGGTCACGCCCGCCGCCCTGGTGAGCGCGGCCGCGGCGGCCCCGACCAGTCCCGCGTCCGTACCCATCCGCGCGGGCACGACCGCGAGGCGCTGCACGAAGGACAGCGTCGCGTAGTCGGTCAGGGCCTTGCGCAGCGGGCCGAAGAGCACCTCGCCCGCCTTGCCCACACCGCCGCCGATCACGGCGATGTCGATCTCGACGAGGGTGGCGGTGGCGGCGATACCGGCGGCCAGCGCCTGTGCCGCCCGCTCGAAGGAGGCCACGGCGACCGGGTCGCCCAGGCGGGCGGCGGCGGCCACGGCGGCGGCCGAGGCATCGCCGTCCGGTCCCGGACGCCAGCCGTCGGCGAGTGCGCGCCGCGCGATGTTGGGGCCGCTCGCCAGGCGCTCGACACAGCCGCGCGAACCGCACGGGCACGGGTCGCCGTCCAGGTCCACGCTGATGTGCCCGATGTGACCGGCGTTGCCCGTAGGGCCGGGCTGGAGCGCCCCGTTCAGGACCAGTCCGCCGCCGACGCCCGTCGAGACGACCATGCACAGCGCGTTGTCGTGCCCCCGGGCCGCGCCCTGCCAGTGCTCGGCCGCCGTGATCGCCACCCCGTCGCCGATCAGCTCGACGGGCAGGTCACCGGCGGCGGCGCGGACCCGCCGGACGAGGGGGAAGTCGCGCCAGCCGGGCACGTTGACCGGGCTGACGGTGCCCGCGGAGGCGTCCACGGGTCCGGCGCTGCCGATGCCGACGGCCGTGGCCCGTCCCCACAGGGGGGACGCGGTGAGCTCCGCCAGGACCGCGTCCACCGCCCCCATCACGGTCTCGCCGTCCTCCCGGGCGGGCGTCGCGCGCTGCGCACGGGCCTGGATCCGGCCGTGGCCGTCCACCAGCGCCCCGGCGATCTTGGTGCCGCCGATGTCCAGCGCTGCCACGAGGTCGGTGTGCATCAGAGTCGGATCTCCCCGTCAACCGAAAGAATGTGAGAACACGAGCGGGAGCAGCAGGCCGGCCGCGCGGTGGGGGGCGCGGGCCGGAGAGTGCGATGGACAGTGTCTCCCGCATCTGACAACGTTGTCCAGGCTCTATGCTCGACGCCACATCCTCATACAAGCGCATGAGCACCGCATCCCCGTTGCCGACAGGAGCCGACGCAATCCCGTGGACGACAGGACAGGACACCGCACCGTGCCCGACACGCCCCGCCGCGCAGAGCGGCCTCCCGGGAACCGCTACGGCAACCGGCCCACCATGAAGGACGTCGCCGCCCGCGCCGGAGTCGGGCTGAAGACCGTCTCCCGGGTGGTCAACGGGGAGCCGGGCGTCACTCCGGAGACCGAACGGCGCGTCCAGGAGGCCATCGACGCGCTCGGCTTCCGCCGCAACGACAGCGCGCGGGTGCTCCGCAAGGGCCGCACGGCGAGCATCGGGCTGGTGCTGGAGGACCTCGCGGACCCGTTCTACGGGCCGTTGAGCCGTGCGGTGGAGGAGGTGGCCCGCGCCCACGGGGCCCTGCTGATCAACGGTTCCAGCGCGGAGGACCCGGACCGTGAGCAGGAGCTGGTCCTGGCGCTGTGCGCGCGGCGCGTGGACGGGCTGCTGGTGATCCCGGCCGGGGACGACCACCGGTACCTGGAGCCCGAGCTCAAGGCCGGTGTCGCCACGGTGTTCGTGGACCGTCCGGCGGGGCGGATCGACGCGGACGTGGTGGTGTCGGACAACTTCGGCGGAGCCCGTGACGGCGTGGCCCACCTGATCGCGCACGGGCACCGCAGGATCGGCTTCATCGGCGACATGCCGCGCATCCACACCGCCGCCGAGCGGCTGCGCGGCTACCGGGCCGCCATGGAGGACGCGGGCATACCGGCAAAGGACTCCTGGATGTCCCTGGGCGTCACCGACCCCGAGCGGGTGCGCCGGGCCGCCGAGGAGATGCTCGCCGAGCCGCACCCGGTGACCGCCATCTTCACGGGCAACAACCGGGTGACGGTCACGGTGATCCGCGTCCTCGCCGAGCACACCCGGCGCGTGGCCCTGGTCGGCTTCGACGACATCGAGCTCGCCGACCTGCTGCGGCCGGGCGTCACTGTGGTCGCCCAGGACGCGGCGGCCCTCGGCCGTACGGCGGCCGAGCGGCTTTTCCGGCAGCTGGACGGCACCCTCCTGGGTCCCGAGCGCATCGAACTGCCCACCCGGCTGGTCACCCGCGGCTCGGGCGAACTGCCACCGGCGGACTGAGCGGCCCGTGGACGACGTGGAGGACGCCGGGCAGCTGGCAGGGTCGGGCGCGGAGGGCGCCGCCGGGAAGCGGGCGGCACGGGAGACCGGAACGTCCGAGGCCGCCGCCGGAGCCCGGGACGGGGACGATCCCGCGCGGGCCGAAGGGGACGCCGCGGACCGGACGCTCGCGGCGCTCGGTCTGGCCGAGGCGCCGCGGGAGCATCCGCTGCTGTATCCGGGGGCGTGGCCGCGGGAGTCCGGCCTGCTCGACGGCGACCGGCTGCTGCCGCTGGACCGGCTCGTGCACGAGGACCGCGCCCCGGTGCTGGCGATCGGCTCGAACGCCAGCCCCGGCCAGCTGCGGCACAAGATGGCCGAGTTCGGGATCGAGTCACCGATCCCGATGGTCAAGGCCCGGATCACGGGTGTCGACATCGGCGTCTCCGCCCATGTGAGCCGCATGGGCTACGTGTCCGCGTCGCCGGTCCTCGCTCCGGGCGTCGTGCGGGAGCTGTTCGTGCTCTGGCTCGACACCGAGCAGCTCGCCGTGATCGACGCGAGCGAGGGCGTGCCCATGGCGGCCGGGAACTTCGACCGCGCCTGGCTGCCGGCGCCCGACGTGCGCGTGGAGCCGGGCGGCGGCACGGTGCTGCGCGGCGTGTACGCCTACGTCAACCGGCACGGGGTCCTGCACGACGGCGCCGGGGCGCCCCGGCGGCACCCCGGCGAGCAGCGCCCCCTCCTCACGGACCTGCTGCGCGGATCGGCCCGGCTGCGAGAGCTCTTCGGAAGGACGCCCGAGGAGTTCTGCGCGCGGGCGCGGGCCGACCGGCGGCTGTGCGACAGGGGGACGCGGCTGTTCGCCGAGGAGCGGCGGGTGACGGCGTCCGGCCTGGAGCGGTACGTGGACTCCGGCCGGACGGACGGGCCGCTCCCCGGGACCCGGCCGCCGCCTACTGCGCCGATGCCGTGAGGTCGCCGCGCCGGGGCGAGGAGAAGCCCTCCAGGTCGGCGCGGGTCAGCCCGGTCAGCCGGGCGACCTCGCCCGTGTCGAGGGCGCCGCAGTCCAGGCCGCGCAGCAGGTAGCCGCTGAGGGCCTTGGCGGTGGCGGGCTCGTCCATGACGTCGCCGCCCGTCCGGTTGGCGTAGCGGGCGAGGCGGGCGGCGGCCTGCTCGAAGCCTTCGCGGTAGAAGGCGAAGACCGCCGCGTACCGGGTGGGGATGTGGCCGGGGTGCATGTCCCAGCCCTGGTAGTAGGCGCGGGCCAGCGCGCGGCGGGTCAGCCCGAAGTGCAGGCGCCACGCGTCGTGGACCTTCTCCGTGGAGCCGACGGGCAGGACGTTGGTGGAGCCGTCCGAGACCCGTACGCCGGTGCCGGCGGCGGCGACCTGCATGACCGCCTTGGCGTGGTCGGCGGCCGGGTGGTCACTGGCCTGGTAGGCGGCGGAGACGCCCAGGCAGGCGCTGTAGTCGAAGGTGCCGTAGTGCAGTCCGGTGGCGCGGCCCTCGGCGGCCTGGATCATGCGGGCGACGGCGGCGGTGCCGTCGGCGGCCAGGATGGACTGGCTGGTCTCGATCTGGATCTCGAAGCCGATCCGGCCGGGCTCCAGGCCCCGGGCCTTCTCGAAGGCCTCCAGGAGCCGCACCATGGCGGTGACCTGCTCCGGGTAGGTCACCTTCGGCAGGGTCAGGACGAGCCCGTCGGGCAGGCCGCCGGCCTCCATCAGGCCGCTGAGGAAGACGTCGAGCGTACGGATGCCCCGGGCGCGGACGGGGGCTTCCATGCACTTCATGCGGATGCCCATGTACGGGGCCGCCGTGCCCTGGTCGTAGGCCTCGGCGACGAGCCGGGCCGCGCGGGCGGCGGCCTCGTCCTCCTCGGCGTCGGACCGGTTGCCGTAGCCGTCCTCGAAGTCGATGCGCAGGTCCTCGATCGGCTCGCGCTCCAGCTTGGCGCGCACCCGGGAGTACACCGGCTCGGCGAGTTCGTCGGACAGGCCGAGGACGGCGGCGAACGACGCGGCGTCGGGGGCGTGCTCGTCGAGCGCGGCGAGCGCCCGGTCCCCCCAGGAGCGGACGGTGTCGGCGGCGAAGACGTCACCGGGGACGTACACGGTGTGGACGGGCTGCCGGGTGCCCGGGTCCCCGGGGTAGCGGCGCTCCAGCTCCGCGTCGACCGGTGCGAGGGAGGCACTGATCTCCTCGCCGACGGCGCCCGCGAGACTCGTTGCCACCTTCTCCTGCTGACCCATCCCACACTCTCCTATTTTCCGCTGAACGGAATCAATAATCCGTAGAGCGAAGTTATCTGCCGCCCCTGCCCCGGTCAACCGTCCCCCGGCCACCGCCCGGCGGACCTCTCCATCCTGCGCACACGACGAGGCCCCCGCGACCACGGGTGGTCGCGGGGGCCTCGGCCGGGCTTTCCGGGGACGCTCAGCCCTTGCGGGACTTCACTTCCTCGGTGAGCTGCGGGACGACGTCGAAGAGGTCGCCGACGACGCCGTAGTCGACCAGGTCGAAGATCGGGGCCTCGGCGTCCTTGTTGATCGCCACGATCGTCTTCGAGGTCTGCATGCCCGCGCGGTGCTGGATCGCGCCGGAGATGCCGTTCGCGATGTACAGCTGCGGCGACACGCTCTTGCCGGTCTGGCCGACCTGGTTGGTGTGGGGGTACCAGCCGGCGTCCACGGCGGCGCGCGAGGCACCGACGGCCGCACCGAGCGAGTCGGCGAGCGCCTCGATGATCGCGAAGTTCTCCGCGCCGTTGACGCCACGGCCACCGGAGACCACGATCGCGGCCTCGGTCAGCTCCGGACGGCCGGTCGACTCACGCGGCGTGCGCGAGGTGACCTTGGTGCCGGTCGCGGCGTCGGAGAAGGTGACCGACAGGGCCTCGACGGCGCCGGCGGCCGGGGCCGCCTCGACGGCCGCGCTGTTCGGCTTGACCGTGATGACGGGGGTGCCCTTGGCGACCCGGGACTTGGTGGTGAACGCGGCGGCGAACACCGACTGGGTGGCCACCGGGCCCTCGTCGCCGGCCTCCAGGTCGACGGCGTCGGTGATGATGCCGGAGCCCAGACGCAGCGCCAGACGGGCGGCGACCTCCTTGCCCTCGGCGGAGGACGGGACCAGCACGGCGACCGGGGAGACGGCCTCGACGGCGGCCTGGAGGGCGTCGACCTTCGGGACGACCAGGTAGTCCGCGTACTCGGCGGCCTCGTGCGTGAGGACCTTGGCCGCGCCGTGCTCGGCGAGGGCGGCGGCGGTGTCACCGGCACCGTTGCCCAGCGCGACGGCGACGGGCTCGCCGATGCGGCGGGCGAGGGTCAGCAGCTCCAGGGTGGGCTTGCGGACGGCACCGTCCACGTGGTCGACGTAGACGAGAACTTCAGCCATGGGACTTCTTCTCTCCTGCTTGCGAGATGTGAGGGGCGGTCGGTGAATCCGGGGCTCAGATGAACTTCTGGCCCGCGAGGAACTCAGCGAGCTGCTTGCCGCCCTCGCCCTCGTCCTTGACGATGGTGCCCGCGGTGCGCGCCGGACGCTCGGCGGCCGACTCGACGACCGTGTAGGCGTTCTCGAGACCGACCTCGTCCTCGTCGATGTCGAGGTCGGACAGGTCCCAGGACTCCACCGGCTTCTTCTTGGCCGCCATGATGCCCTTGAACGAGGGGTAACGCGCCTCGCCCGACTGGTCGGTCACCGACACGACCGCCGGCAGCGACGCCTCGAGCTGCTCCGTGGCGGAGTCGCCGTCACGACGGCCCTTGACCGTGCCGCCCTCGACCGACACCTCGGACAGCAGCGTCACCTGCGGCACGCCCAGACGCTCGGCGACCAGCGCGGGAACGACGCCCATGGTGCCGTCCGTGGAGGCCATGCCGGAGACGACCAGGTCGTAACCGGCCTTCTCGATCGCCTTGGCCAGGACCAGGGAGGTGCCGATGGCGTCGGTGCCGTGCAGGTCGTCGTCCTCGACGTGGATCGCCTTGTCCGCGCCCATGGACAGCGCCTTGCGCAGCGCGTCCTTCGCGTCCTCCGGACCCACCGTCAGGACGGTGATCTCCACGTCGTCGTCCGAATTCTCCGAGATCTGCAGCGCCTGCTCGACCGCGTACTCGTCCAGCTCGGAGAGCAGACCGTCCACATCGTCACGGTCGACGGTCAGGTCATCGGCGAAGTGCCGGTCGCCAGTGGCGTCGGGCACGTACTTCACGGTGACAACGATCCTCAAGCTCACGCCGGCTCTCCTACTGCATCGTCATTTCAGTGCTGCCTGCTTGCAGGCAGCATAGGCGCCTCAAGCGGCCGATTCCGGTCGGGGCGATCCGCGCTTCCACCCGGAACATTACTCGTCAGTACACCCAGTTCCTTCCCGCTAAGCAAGCGCTTTGAACTGTGACCTTCGCAACGCAGCGTAACCGGAACTCGACCGTTCCGCAGAAGGAGGCGGAGGAGCGGGAGGAGAAGCCCGGAAGCCTCAGTCGCGCAGGCCGTTGAAGCGTCCCTGGTGGTACAGCAGCGGGCTGCCGGCACCCGACGGGTCGCCGGCCAGCACCTCGGCCAGCACGATGCGGTGGTCCCCGGCGGGGACGCGGCCCACCACCCGGCACACGAGCCAGGCGAGGACGCCGTCCAGCAGGGGGACGCCCCCGGGGCCCTCGCGCCAGACGGTGGGTGCGCCGAAGCGGTCGGCGCCGCTGCGCGCGAAGGTGGCGGCCAGCTCCTGCTGGTGCTCGCCGAGCAGGTGCACGCCGACGTGCTCGGCCTCGGCCACCGTGGGCCAGCTGGAGGAGCCGGTGCCGATGCCGAAGGAGAGCAGCGGCGGCTCGGCGGAGACGGACGTGAGGGAGGTGGCCGTGAAGCCGACGGGTCCCGCGTCGCCGTGCGCGGTGATCACCGCCACCCCGGCCGCGTGCCGCCGGAAGACGGACCGCAGGAGGTCGCCGGAGCCGGTTGCGGTCCGGGGCGCGGCGAGGTCGGGGGTGACCGGCATGCGGGTTGTCCTTCCGCCGTGCGCCCCGGTCCGGGGAGGGGGGAGCGAAGGCATACGGGCAGGCTGACGACGGGTGGCGGACACAGTCAAATACGTCCCGGGATCCGGAAGCTGTGGAGAACGCCTCACCGGCGGCGTGGGGATGATCACACCGCCTCCCCCAGGGCGGCGATCACGTCCGCCTTGCGCGGCAGGCCGGCCGCCCGCCGTACGACGCGGCCGTCGGCGTCGAGGACCAGCACGGTCGGGGTCTTCAGCACGTCCAGCGCGCGGACGAGTTCCAGCCGCGCCTCGGCGTCCAGCTCGATGTGGGCGACGCCGGGGACCATGCCGGCCACCTCGCCGAGAACCCTCCGGGTGGCCCGGCAGGGGGCGCAGAAGGCGCTGGAGAACTGCACGAGCGTGGCGCGCGTGCCCAGCTCCGCCCCGAGGTCGGCCGCGTCCAGGCGCGGGCCGTCGCGCCTCTCGCCGTCGTTGCGCCCGCGCACTCGCACGTCTCCCGCTCCGCCGCCCTCGCGGCCTCTCGTGGGCGCGCCTCGCGGGCGCCCGGGTCGGTCGTCCTCAGGTCCAGCGCCCCGGGGCGGGTGAAGATTCCCGGTTCACCGTCGTGTTTCGGCCATCCGGCGGGCAATGACGTGATGAGGATCTCGCCGCGGCCGGGCACCAGGGCTGGTTCCCCGGCCGTTCTTGGGGCACGATCTCGACAAGCCGTAAACCTACGGCTGCGTAACTTTCGACTGGGAGTCCCCTTCCCAGGCAGACAAGGAAGGGTCCGACCCGCCCATGGCAGAACTCGTCTACCGCCCGGTCATCGGTCTCGCCCGCACCATGTTCAAGGTGTGGGACCTCAAGATCGACTGCCGTGGGTCGGAGAACATCCCGCGCTCGGGCGGCGCCGTGCTGGTGAGCAACCACATCAGCTACCTGGACTTCATCTTCAACGGCCTGGCGGCGCTGCCGCAGAAGCGGCTGGTCCGCTTCATGGCGAAGGAGTCGGTCTTCCGGCACCGGATCTCCGGGCCGCTGATGCGCGGGATGAAGCACATCCCGGTGGACCGCAAGCAGGGCGAGGCCGCCTACGCGCACGCCCTGGACTCGCTGCGGTCCGGCGAGATCATCGGGGTCTTCCCGGAGGCGACGATCTCCGAGTCGTTCACGCTCAAGAGCTTCAAGTCGGGTGCCGCGCGCCTGGCCCAGGAGGCGGGCGTCCCGCTGGTGCCCATGGCGGTGTGGGGCACGCAGCGGCTGTGGACCAAGGGGCACCCGCGCAACTTCAAGCGCAGCCACACCCCGGTCACCATCCGGGTCGGCGAGGCGATGGAGGCCCCCCGGGAGCAGTACGCGGGCGCCATCACCCGCCGTCTGCGCGAGCGTGTCCAGGAGCTCCTGGAGGCCGCCCAGCGCGCCTACCCGGTACGCCCCAGGGGAGCCGACGACACGTGGTGGATGCCGGCCCACCTCGGTGGCACGGCGCCGACGCCCGAGCAGCTGCGCACGGCCGAAGCCCACTGAGCCGGGCACATCAGAGGGAGGCGGGCAGCGTCTCCCAGAGGTGCGCACGGTCGGTGGCCGCCCGCAGCACGGCCAGCACGGTTGGATGCGGGACCGGGTACAGCTCCGGGCAGTCCTCCTCCCCCGCCGCACGGTCCGGCACGAAGGCCAGCTGCTCGCGCCCCAGGGAGAACCGGGCGTCCACGCCGGGCTTGTTGCCCCGGGGGTCCTGGCGGTGCCAGGCCCCGTCGAACCGCACGGCGACCAGCCCGTGGACCACGTCGAAGCGCTGGTAGCACAGGGCGGTCGGGATGTCCTCCGCACGCAGCAGCGCCGTGAGCGCGTGCGCCTTGGCATAGCAGATGCCGGTGCGCTGCTCCAGGACGTCGGAGGCGCGCCAGGTGACGCGCGGATCCCCGGCGTCCTGCGAGTGCGGGATGGTGTCGCGCACGAACTCGAACGCCAGTCGCGCATAGGCATACGAGTCCTCCGCCTCCTTCGCGAGGCGCCCCGCCACCTCCCGAACAGACGGGTGGTCATGGTCGATGACCTCGTCGGCGGCCAAGTAGGCGGACAGGTCAGGGTCTTTCTGGACGAGCTCCATGACGCCAGAGCATAGGAACGCGATCACCCGTCAGTCAATGACTTTTCAGGTGACCGCATACCTATACATCCTTCGGGTGGCGTCCTCTAGCGCGCCATCTCCTCCTTGAGAGCGGCGACGAACGCGTCGACGTCGTCCTCCGTGGTGTCGAAGGCGCACATCCAGCGCACGTCGCCCGCGGCCTCGTCCCAGAAGTAGAAGCGGAACCGCTTCTGCAGACGCTCGCTCACCTCGTGCGGCAGGCGGGCGAAGACGGCGTTGGCCTGCACGGGGTAGAGGATCTCCACGCCGTGCACGGCGCGCACGCCCTCGGCCAGGCGCTGGGCCATCTCGTTGCCGTGCCGGGCGTTGCGCAGCCACAGGTCCTTGGCGAGCAGCGCCTCCAGCTGCACCGACACGAAACGCATCTTCGAGGCGAGCTGCATCGACAGCTTGCGCAGGTGCTTCATGTGGCGCACCGCGTCCTGGTTCAGGACGACGACCGCCTCGCCGAACAGGGCACCGTTCTTGGTGCCGCCGAGCGAGAGGAGGTCGACCCCGACCGCGTTGGTGAACGTCCGCATGGGCACGTCCAGGGAGGCGGCGGCGTTGGCTATCCGGGAGCCGTCCAGGTGCACCCGCATGCCGTGCGCGTGGGCGTGCTCGCAGACGGCGCGGATCTCGTCGGGCGTGTAGAGCGTGCCGAGCTCGGTGCTCTGGGTGATCGAGACGACCTGCGGCATCGCCCGGTGCTCGTCGTCCCAGCCGTAGGCCTGCCGGTCGATCAGCTCAGGGGTGAGTTTGCCGTCGGGGGTGGGGACGGTGAGCAGCTTCAGGCCGCCCATGCGCTCGGGGGCGCCGCCCTCGTCGACGTTGATGTGCGCGCTCTCGGCGCAGATCACCGCGCCCCAGCGGTCGGTGACCGCCTGGAGCGCGACGACGTTGGCCCCGGTGCCGTTGAAGACCGGGAAGGCCTCGGCCGTCGGCCCGAAGTGGCTGCGGATCACCTGCTGGAGGTTGGCCGTGTAGTCGTCCTCGCCGTAGGCCACCTGGTGCCCGCCGTTGGCCAGGGCCAGGGCGGCGAGCACCTCCGGGTGGGCGCCGGCGTAGTTGTCGCTGGCGAATCCGCGGACCTCGGGGTCGTGGTGGCGACGCGCGTCGGTCTTCGGTGGGTTCACGGCTTCTCGGTCAGCCACAGACGGTTTCCGTTCACTTCCGCGGCGGGCTTCTCCCAGACTCCGGCGACCGCCTCGGCCAGGTCCTTGACGTCCGTGAAGCCCGCGAACTTCGCGTTGGGGCGCTCGGCGCGCATCGCGTCGTGCACCAACGCCTTGACCACCAGGATCGCAGCCGCGGAGGACGGCCCCTGTTCGCCCCCCGCCTTGCGAAAGTAGTCCGCCACGGCCAGCGTCCACGCCTCGGCGGCGGCCTTGGCGGCCGAGTACGCGGCGTTGCCCGCCGTCGGCTGCGACGCGCCCGCGGCGCTGATCAGGACGTACCGGCCGCGGTCGCTGCGCTGGAGCGGCTCGTGGAAGGCGAGGGAGGTGTGCTGCACGGTACGGATCAGCAGCTTCTCCAGGAGGTCCCAGTCGCCGAGGTCCGTCTTGGTGAAGGTCTGGCTGCCGCGCCAGCCGCCGACGAGGTGGACCAGGCCGTCGACCCGGCCGAACTCCTTCTCGATGCGGCCGGCCCACGCCCGGGTGGAGTCCAGGTCGAGCAGGTCGACCGTCTCGCCGGTGACGGTGGCGCCGCCGTGCGCGTAGCGCGCCGCGTCGACCGCCTCGGCCAGCCGCTCGGGGTCGTTGTCCGAGCCGACGACCGTCGCACCCGCCTCGGCGAGCCGCAGCAGCGCGGCCCTTCCGGCGGGTCCGCCCGCCCCGGCCACCGCGATCACCGCGCCGTCGAGCGCCCCGTTCCCCATGGTCCTCGCCTCCCGAGCCTGTGCCTGCCGAGCCTGTTCCCGCGTGTCCGTGCCGTCGCTCACGCGGCGGCCCGCTCGGCGCCGTCCCTGGTGATGCCCCGGGTCGAGGCGATCACGCTCTTGAGCTTCTTGGACAGTGCCTCGTAGAACATGCTCAGCGGAAACTCGTCCGGAAGCACGTCATCGACGAGTTTGCGCGGCGGCAGGGTCAGGTCCAGGGCGTCGGGGCCCTTGGCCCACTTCGAGCCCGGGTGCGGGGCGAGGTAGGTGGAGACCAGCTCGTACCCGGCGAACCAGTGAACGATCTTCGGACGGTCGATGCCGTCGCGGTAGAGCGTCTCGATCTCGGCGCACAGCTGGTTGGTGACCTGCGGGGCGCGCTGCCAGTCGATGAAGAGCTTGTTGTCGGTCCAGCGCACGACGTCGTGCTTGTGCAGGTAGGCGAAGAGGAGCTGGCCGCCGAGACCGTCGTAGTTGCGCACGCGCTCGCCGGTGACCGGGAAGCGGAACATGCGGTCGAAGAGCACCGCGTACTGCACGTCACGGGCCTGCGGGACGCCGTCCGCCTCCAGCTTCACGGCCTCCCTGAAGGCGGTGAGGTCGCAGCGCAGCTCCTCCAGGCCGTACATCCAGAACGGCTGGCGCTGCTTGATCATGAACGGGTCGAAGGGCAGGTCGCCGTGGCTGTGGGTGCGGTCGTGGACCATGTCCCACAGGACGAACGCCTCCTCGCAGCGCTTCTGGTCGTGCACCATGGCGGCGATGTCCTCGGGCAGTTCGAGGCCGAGGATGTCGACGGCGGCATCGGTGACGCGGCGGAAGCGGGCGGCCTCGCGGTCGCAGAAGATGCCGCCCCAGGAGAAGCGCTCGGGCGCCTCGCGCACGGCGATGGTCTCCGGGAAGAGGACGGCCGAGTTGGTGTCGTAGCCGGCCGTGAAGTCCTCGAAGGTGATGCCGCAGAACAGCGGGTTGTCGTAGCGGGTGCGCTCCAGTTCGGCCAGCCAGTCGGGCCAGACCATGCGCAGCACGACCGCCTCGAGGTTGCGGTCCGGGTTGCCGTTCTGCGTGTACATCGGGAAGACGACCAGGTGCTGGAGGCCGTCCGCGCGGTTGGCGGCGGGCTGGAAGGCCAGCAGCGAGTCGAGGAAGTCGGGCACCTGGAAGCCGCCGTCGGCCCAGCGGACGAGGTCCTTCACCAGCGCCTCGTGGTAGGCGCGGTCGTGCGGCAGCAGCGGGGACAGCTCGCGGACGGCCCTCACCACGCGGTCCACGGCCTCCTCGGCGGCGGCCCGCCCCGGGGCGCCCTCGGCGGCGAGGTCGATCGACCCGTCCTTGGACTGCCATGGCCGGATCCGCTCCACGGCATCCTTGAGCACGGGCCACGCCGGGTGCTCGACCACCCTGCTCACCGGAGGAATCTTCCCCTCCGCACCCACCTGCACAAGAATTTCCGTCATGTCCCATCCTCCACGGGAGAAGCTTGCGTCAGGACACCGTATGCATACGAGGTTTCTCCCAGCAAGGGGTACCCCCGTAAATTATCCTGCCTTACCCCGCCCATGACCGCACTTTTTCCTGCGGGGCACCACACTCCGTATACCGGGCGCGGCAGAGGGGAAACGGTCCCGCAGGGCCGTTAGGCTGCCGCCCTGCCATCGCCGACGTCGACGGAAGCGAGTCGAGCCTTGAACTTCCTCACCATCGGTCACCGCGGAGTCATGGGTGTCGAACCCGAGAACACCCTGCGTTCCTTCGTCGCCGCCGAGCAGGCCGGCCTCGACGTCGTCGAACTGGACCTGCATCTGAGCAAGGACGGCGCGCTCGTCGTCATGCACGACGCGGACGTGGACCGCACCACGGACGGCACCGGCGCGATCGCCGACAAGACGCTCGAGGAGCTGCGCGCGCTCGACGCGGGACGCGGAGAGCGGGTCCCCGTCTTCGAGGAGGTGCTGGACGCCGTCTCGGTGCCGTTGCAGGCCGAGATCAAGGACGCGGCGGCGGCACGGACCCTGGCCGAGGTGATGCGCCGGCGCGATCTGGTGGACCGGGTGGAGGTGATCTCGTTCCACGACGAGGCCATCGCCGAGATCGCCCGGCTCGTGCCGGGGGTGCGGACCGCCCTCGTCGCGGAACACTACGGGCCCGAGGTGGTGGACCGGGCCGTCGCGGCCGGAGCCGCGACCCTGTGCCTGGACATCAACCGGATCACGCTGGAGGTCGTGGAGCGGGCCCGCGAGGCGGGGCTGCGGGTCTTCTGCTGGACGGTGAACACCCAGGACCATCTGCGGCTGGTGCGCGCCCTGGGACTGGACGGCGCGACCACCGACCACCCGGAGATCAAGCGCACCGGCCGCTTCACGGCGTGAGGTCGTGACCTGACCCCGCGGCGTCGGGTCTCAGGCCAGCGGCTTGACCAGCAGCTCGAACCGCAGGTCGTCGCGCTGGGGGATGCCGAAACGCTCGTCGCCGTACGGGAAGGGCGTCATCTCTCCCGTACGGCGGTAGCCGCGGCGCTCGTACCAGGCGATGAGGTCCTCGCGCACCGAGATCACGGTCATGTGCATCTCCGTCACGCCCCAGGCCTCGCGGGCCTGCCGCTCCGCCTCCGCGATGACCGCCTTGCCGAGCCCCTCGCCCTGCAGGACGGGGCTGACGGCGAACATCCCGAAGTAGGCGTGCTCGCCCCGGTGCTCGAGCTGGCAGCAGGCCACGACGGCGCCGTCCCGCTCGACCGTCAGCAGGCGGCTGTCCGGCGACTTGAGGACCTCCAGCACCCCCTGCGGGTCGGTGCGCTGTCCCTGCAGGATGTCCGCCTCGGTCGTCCACCCGGCCCGGCTGGACTCGCCCCGGTACGCGGACTCTATGAGCGCGACGAGCGCGTCCACGTCGGCGTCGGTGGCGTCGCGGTAGGTCAGGGAGCTGGCGGCGGTGTCCATGGGGGCGTCTCTCCGGTTCGTTCGCGGGCGCGGCGCGGGCACCGATGAGCGTAACGTCCCGGCGTTATGCTCCGGACGCATGGTGCATGTACTCAGCAGCCGGATCCTGCTCCGCCCCACCGACCCCGACCGCTCCCGCGCCTTCTACGGCGAGCAGCTCGGCCTCGCCGTCCACCGCGAGTTCGGCACCGGTCCGGAGCGGGGCACCGTGTACTTCCTGGGCGGCGGCTTCCTGGAGGTCTCCGGCCGTGCCGAGGCCCCCGTCTCCCCCGCGCTCGCCCTGTGGCTCCAGGTCGAGGACGCCGCGGCGGCCGAGGCGGAGCTGCGGGACAGGAGCGTCGAGATCGTCCGGCCGCCGGTCGAGGAGCCGTGGGGGCTCGTCGAGATGTGGATCGCTGACCCGGACGGCACGCGGATCGTGCTGGTGGAGGTGCCGGCGGACCACCCGCTGCGCTACCGGCCCGGGATCTGAGTGCCCGGGACCGTAGGTGCCGGATGGCCGCGGTCCCCACCCGGCCTTAGCTTGCTGGAGGGAGGGGACGGTCTGCTGCCCGGTGGAAGGACCCGAGACGATGAAGCTCCACGAAGCGGTGACCGGTGGGCCCTGCTGGGCCGAGCTGGGCACCAGTGACCTGGAAGCGGCCAAGCGGTTCTACGCGAAGCTGTTCGGCTGGCGTCCCGAGACGGACCCCCGGCAGCAGGCGGGCGGTTACACGATCGCCCGTCTCGACGGCGCCGCCGTCGCCGCGCTGACGCCCCTGTACCAGCAGGCGCAGCCCGTCGCCTGGAACGTCTCGTTCGCCGTGGCGGACGCGGACGCCGCCGTGCGGTGGGTGACCGCGGCGGGCGGGACGGTGCCGCAGGGCCCGGTGGACGTGTTCGACGCGGGCCGGTCCGCGGTGGCCGTGGATCCGGCGGGCGCGGTGTTCCAGCTGTGGCAGGCCGGGGCCTTCCCCGGTGCCGGGCTGTTCAACGCGCCCGGCTCGCTGGGCTGGGTGGAGCTGCTGACCCGGGAGCCGCGCCGGTCCGCGGACTTCTACACCACCGTCTTCGGCTGGAGCGTCGACGCCTCCGCGCGCTACCCCCAGTGGGCCGTCGACGGCGCGGACTTCGGCGGCATGGTGACGATGGACGAGAAGTTCCCGCACGAGGTGCCCGCGCACTGGCTGCCGTACTTCGCCGTGGCGGACGTGAACACCGCCGCGGTCGACACGACCGACAGCGGCGGCACCGTGCTCATGGAGCCCACCTCCCTGCCCGACGGGCCGCGCATCGCGGTGCTGCGGGACCCGCAGGGGGCGATGTTCGGCGTCTACCGGGCGGGCGACGAGACGTGAGCCGGTGCGCGGCACCTCGCGGAAGGCGTCAGATCCGCAGCGCGTCCAGCCGCCCTTCCAGCCGGCCCAGCAGTGCCCCGAGGAGCGCGGCCAGCTCCTCCAGCTCCGCCCCGTCGACGCCGGACAGGACGGCCGCCTCGTAGGCGAGCTGATCGGGCAGGATGCCGTCGACCAGGTCGCGTCCGGCGTCGGTGAGGCGGACGTGGGCGACCCGGCGGTCGCGGGTGTCGCCGCGCCGTTCCACCAGAGCGCGCTCGGTGAGCTGCTTGAGCCGCTTGGTGACGGCGGCGCCGGAGGAGAAGGTCTCGCGGGCCAGCTCGCCGGGGGTCAGCTCGTGTCCGGTGCGGCGCAGCGCGCCGAGCAGGTCGAACTCGGCGCGGCTGAGGCCCGCCCGGCGCAGCGGGGCGTCCTCGGCCTGCTGGAGGAGGGCGGCGCAGCGGTTGATGCGGCCGATGATCTCCATGGGGCCGGTGTCGAGGCCGGGGTGGACGGCCCGCCACTGCCGGACCACGGCGGCGACGGTGTCCCCGCCCGGTCCCCCCGGTCCCCCGGTCGCGCTGCCCCCGGTCGCCGAGCCCCCGTCGGTTGCGGTCATGGCCGTACGTCCTCCGTTCTCGTGCCGGTGTCCCGGTCCGGACGCGCTGCCTGGCGTCGCACCGTTGCGGCGAGCGTACGGTGTCCGGCCTGCTCGGCGAGCACGACCCTCTCCTGGGGCAGGGCGCGCTGCCACCACTCGCCGGCCGCGGCGTCGGTCGTGGTGCGCAGGTCGGTGAGGGCGGCGGCCAGGGCACGGCGGGCCGCCTCCAGGGCGGCGGGTGCGGGCTCGGGCTCCGCGAGGAGGCGGGCGGCGCGCTCGCGGGCGCGGTCGGCGGCGGTCACCGCCCGCTCGACGCGGTCGCCGGCACGCCGGTTGGTGACGACGACGGCCGCGAGGAAGCCCACCAGGGCTCCGACGAGCGTGTCCACCACCCGTTCGGTGATCAGCTCGCCGGGCTCCTGGTAGCCCGCGAACTCGGTGATGAGCAGGGCCATCGGCGTCACGCAGACGCTGCCGAGCCAGTAGTTGCGGGTGATGAGGGCCTCGGCGCCGAAGTTGAGGGCGACGCAGAACAGGACGAGGAGGATCTGGCCCAGATGGGCGATCGGCGCGAGGGCGGCGAACAACAACACGCCGGCGATGTTGCCGACGACCCGCTGGACGGCCCGGCTCCAGGTCAGGGCCATGTTGGCCTGGTAGAGCGCCGCGGCGGTGACCAGGGCCCAGTACGGGCGCCCGATGCCGAGTGCCAGGGAGGCGTAGCCGGCCAGTGCGCAGCCGAGGAAGGTGCGCAGGGCGATGGGGGCCAGCGGGCCGAGTCGCTGCCGCAGCGGTGCGGGGCGGGCGGCGAGTTCGGCGTCCACGCCCAGCAGTTCCTCGGTCACCGGGGCGTCGTGGAAGTCGGCGGTGCGGGGGATGCGACCCGTGCCGCGCAGGGCGCGGGCCCAGTCGCGCAGCCGTTCGGGGTCCGTGTCGGCTGGCGCCGCGAGCGCGACCTCGGCGCGTACGACGAGGCGCTCCAGGGCGTGCCGGGTGGCGGCGCGGGTGCCGGTGGCGGGCAGGGACAGCAGGGTCTGCCAGGCGGACTGGACGGCGGCGTAACCGGCGGCCCGGGCCGCGGCGTGACCGTCGCCGGTGCCGCGCGTGCCGGCGTACGCGGCGGCGGCGTTCAGGGCCTGCGCGGTGGCGCGGCGTTCGGGGCCGTGCGGACGGACGAGGGCGGGGGCCATGCCGACGAGCCAGGCCCAGGCGCCTGCCGCGGCGCCCAGCGCCAGGTGGCCGGGGGCCTGGCCCAGGGTCTGCGGGACGAAGAGGGAGGCCGAGCTGATGAAGGTGAGCACCACGTTGCCCGGGGGACCGACGCGGGTGGCGTCGCACAGCGCCTTCTGGACGGCGGCCAGGACGGCGCCGACGGCGACGAGGACGACGGCGTCGCGGGTGAGCGACGCGGTGACCAGGGCGACGGCGACGCCGCCGAGCATGCCCAGCACCACCCACGCCAGGGTGCGGGCCCGGGCGGCGTACGGACGGTTGTGGGCGTAGAGCGCGCACAGGGACCCGGCCATCGTGTACATCGCGAGGTCGAGCCTGCCGAGCGCCAGCAGGAGCAGGTTGGGCGGGGCGATGGCGGCGACCGAGCTGAGGGCGGGTTTGAACCAGATCTCGGAGGGACGGCGCAGCCGCAGCACGCCGCTCAGGGACAGGCGGCGGCCGAGTGAGGTGCCGGAGGTGGAGGTCGCACTGCTCATGGAAGTAGTTTAGCAGGTGTTTTACTAGTGAAAGATGCTCTTGGAGAGGCGCGCGCGTGTCTCCGACCTGCTCCGACCCGCCGTGCTCCACCGAAAGCCCCCCGTGCACTCCCTTGCGCTCGCGTGCGCGCCGCATCGCCCGGGCATGCCTTGACCGACCGTCGAGCGGGGAGGTGCGTGTGCACGGACCGGCATCGTCCGGCTGGCTCCTGGTCGCGCTGTGCGCGGCGACCGGGGCCTACTGCCTGCTGCGGATGCGCAGCGACGTCGAGGAGCAGCGCCGCGCGGCCGGCGGCGAGGCCCTCATGGGATTCGGCATGGCCGCCATGGCCGTGCCCGCGGCGGTGTTCACCCCGCCGGCGTGGGCGTGGCCCGGCTACGCGCTGGTGTTCGGCGGCGCCGGACTGCGCGCCCTGTGGGCGGCCCGCTCGTCGCGGCACCACCTGCACCATCTCGTCGGGGCCGCGGCCATGGTCTACATGGCGGTGGTGATGGCGGGCTCGCCCGCCGCCGCGCAGGGGCACGGCCACGGGCACGGCGGGACCGGCGTCCCGCTGCTGACCGGGGTGCTGCTGCTCTACTTCACCGGCTACGTGCTGCTGACCGGCGTGCGCCTGATACCCGTCGCGGCCGTGGCGGGCGGCGGCCCGGCGGCCGGGTGGGGCGACCGGCCGGAGCTGGCGCGGGCCTGCCGGCTGTCGATGGGGATCGCGATGCTGGGGATGCTGCTGACCATGTGACACCGGGCGGCCCGGGGCCGGAGCCGGACCGTTCCGCTGCCCGGCCCTCCCCGCAACTGGTCGTCAGGGCCGTCACGTTGTACCCCCCTGGCGCGCGGATCGCTCGTGGGGAGAGTGGCCCCTCGCCCCTCGGGTCGGCGAGTATCGCAGCATGCACTCGCCACCCGTCGACTCCCCGCCCCGTCCGCCGCAGCACCGCACGGTCGTCCGCACGGCCTGGGTCCTGGCCCTGTGCTCCCTGGTGCTGCTCGTCCTGGTCGCCGCCGAGTGGCGCCCGTTGACCGGCATGGACGACGACATCTCGCGGACCACGCACCGCTGGGCGGTCGACGAGACGGGCGTCACGCAGGTCATGCGCCTCCTCACCGACTGGGTGTGGGACACCTGGACGATGCGCCTGTTGTGCGCACTGGTGGTGGTGTGGCTGTGGTGGCGGCGGGAGGACCGGCGGACGGCGGTGTGGCTGGCGGCGGCCTGTGTGCTGGGGAGCCTGCTCCAGCAGCTGCTCAAGTCCGCGGTGGACCGCCCCCGCCCCGTCTGGCCCGACCCGGTGGACTCCGCGCACTACGCGGCCTTTCCGTCGGGCCACGCCATGACCTGCACCTTCGTGTGCGGCCTCCTGGTGTGGCTGCTCCACCACTACGGCGCACCCCGCGGTGCGCGCCTGACCGCGCTGGCGGCGGCGGTGATCTCCGTGGCGGGCGTCGGCGTGACCCGCGTGTGGCTGGGCGTGCACTGGACGACGGACGTCGTCGCGGGCTGGCTCCTGGGCGCACTGGTGGTGGCGCTCGCCGTGCTCGCCCACGGGCGGTGGGCGCGAGGAACGCGGTGACGGCTCGCCCTCGCCGTGCGGCCCCGTAGGATCCGCCCATGGCTGCCGTCCTGTTCGATTTCTCCGGGACCCTCTTCCGCATCGAGTCCACCGAGGCCTGGCTGCGCGCGGTGCTGGACGACCGGGGCGTGACGCTGTCCGGGCCGGAGTCGGCCGAGGCCGCCCGGGCGCTCAGGGCGGCCGGTGCCCTGCCGGGCGGTGCCCCTCCGCTGCGGGTGCCCGAGGAGCTCGCCGGTGTGTGGGAGGTCCGGGACGAGAGCTCCGAGCTGCACCGGGCCGCGTACACCGGGCTGTCCCGGCAGGTGCCGCTGCCCGACCCCGGGCTGCACGACGCGCTGTACGACCGGCACATGACGCCCAGTGCGTGGAGTCCCTATCCCGACGCCGTCGAGGTGCTGAGCGCACTGCGCGAACGCGGGATCGCCGTGGGGGTGGTCAGCAACATCGGCTGGGACCTGCGCCCGGTCTTCCGCGAGCACGGCCTCGACCGGTACGTCGACACCTACGTCCTGTCGTACGAGCACGGCATCCGCAAACCTGACCCCCGGCTGTTCGCCACCGCCTGCGAGGCGCTCGGCGTCGAGCCGGGGCGGACGCTGATGGTTGGCGACGACCGGCGGGCGGACGGCGGCGCGGCGGCCCTGGGGTGCCGGGTGCACTTCGTGGACCACCTGCCGGTGGCCGAGCGGCCCGGTGCGCTGCGGCCGGTGCTGGAACTGGTGCGCTGAGCGGCCCGGGGTCTCATCCTCGCCCGCGCAGATACGCGTCCAGCTCGGCGGCCCCGGTCAGCATCGCCCGCCCGCGGGCGGACAGCCGGGCGCGCCAGTCCTCCAGAGCGCCCTCCAGCGGTTCCAGGCCGCCCGCCGCCCGGACCTGGGCGATCAGCGGGGCGATCCGCTCCAGCGGGTAGCCGCCCCGCCGGAGCTGGTGGGCCAGCCGGGCGTCCCGCACGTCGGCCTCGTCGTAGACGCGGTAACCGGTGTGCGGGTCGCGGCGCGGGCGGAGCAGCCCGGCCCGCTCCCACTTGCGCAGCGTCGCGGGCCGGAGCCCGAGCCCGCCCGCCAGTGGCCCGATGAACGTGGCGCCGGACCCCGGGGCCGGGGCGGGCCCGGGCTCCGCGGTGGGCTCCAGGTCGCGGAGGGCGCCCTCCACGGCCCGCAGTGTCCGCCGGTCGTCGAGGAGCTGGGCGTGGCTCTCGTCGATGAGGCGGTACGCCTCGTCCTCCGCGCCCCGGTTGACGGCCCGCATGATCGACGTCGCCGCCGGGTGGCCGTGGCCGGGCACCAGGGCAAGGAACGCACGCAGGGCTCCCGCGTGCAGCGACGTGTAGGTGCGGTAGCCGTGCGGCGTGCGTGCGGCGGCCGGGAGGATGCCCGCCTCCTCGTAGTTCCTGACCGCCTGGGTGGACAGTCCGTGCCCGCGCGCGAGATCGATCGGCCTCAGCCGCTCGCCGCTTTGAAGGTTTCGCTCCACAGAGCCGACAATAGCGCGCTGGAGTACGAAAAAGTCTCCACCGAGGGTTCAACGATACGGTTGAATCCATGGCTACTGACATCCAGGACACCGTCCATGCCGTCGAGGCCTCCGCACTCATGAGGCTCCTGCCGGCCCGGCCCCGGCTGCTCGCCCTGGGCGAGCCCACCCACGGCGAGGACTCCCTGCTCGACGTGCGCAACGAGCTCGTCCGGCAACTGGTGGAGGAGGGCTACAGGACGATCGCGATCGAGAGCGACTGCATGGCGGGCCTGATCGTGGACGACTACGTCGCCTCGGGCGCGGGCTCCCTGGACGACGCCGTGGAGCGCGGCATCAGCCACGGCTGGGGCGCCTTCGCGGGCAACCGTGAGCTGGTGCGCTGGATGCGCGCCCACAACGACGGCCGTCCCGCGGCCGACCGGGTCCGCTTCGCCGGCGTCGAAGGCCCTCTGGAGTTCGAGGCCGCCGCCAGTCCACGGCAGGCCCTCACCGCACTCCACGGCTACCTCGCGGCGCGCGTGGACGCGGACCTGCTCCCCTGCTCCGGGGAGACGCTCGACCGCCTGCTCGGCGCCGACGAGCGCTGGACCGACCCCGCCGCCATGATGGACCCGGCCCGGTCCGTGGGACGGTCGGCCGAGGCCGGCCGGCTGCGGCTGCTCGCCGACGACCTGGCGGCGCTACTCGACTCGCAGGCGCCACAGCTCGGCACCGCGGGACCACGGGACGACTGGGACCGGGCGTGCCTGTACGCCCGCACGGCGACCGGCCTGCTGCGCTACCACCACTGGATGGCCGACACCTCACCGGAGCGCATGGCCCGGCTGCTGACCGTGCGGGCCCAGATGATGGCCCACAACCTCCTCGCGCTCGCCGAACGGGGCCCGGTGCTCGCCCACGCCCACAACTCCCACCTCCAGCGGGAGAAGAGCACGATGCAGCTGTGGGAGGGACCGGCGCACTGGTGGAGCGCCGGCGCACTGGTGAGCGCCCGGCTCGGTGCCGAGTACGCCTTCGTGGCCACGGCCCTGGGTACGATCCGGCACCGGGGCGTGGACACGCCTCCGCCGGACACCCTCGAAGGCATGCTGTACGCGCGCCCGGAGGACCGCTGCGTCGTGGACGCCCCGCGGCTGGCCGCGGCGCTCGCCGACGCCCGCCCCGAGCCCCGTGTGTCCCCCTGGTTCGGCTACGCCCCGCTCGACCCGGCCCACCTGGCGGGGAGCGACGGCATCCTGTTCGTCAAGGACGTCCCGCAGCGCTGATGCCGCCGTGACACCGCGGTGACACTGCGGCCCCGGAGACCGCGCGGGCCGTAGCCCGAAGCAACCATCGAGGCGAGCGCCCGTCCCGGGCGATCCCCCGTGTCGCCCGGGACAGACGGTAGCCGAACGGGACCCCGCTGGGGTCCGGTCCGTCTGCGCTGAGTATAGTTGGCTGGCAGCCAGTCAACGCAGGAGTACAGCATGTCCCCGCGCAGCGCCTCGGTCAATGAAGAGTTGCGGAGACGTTCGAAGGAGCGGCTCCTGCAGGCCGCGGTGGAGCTGGTCGGTGAGTACGGGTACGACGCGACCACGCTCGGTGCCATAGCCGACCGTGCGGGATCGGCACGCGGCCTGGTCTCGTACTACTTCCCCGGCAAGCGCCAGTTGGTGCAGTCCGCGGTGCACCGGCTGATGCACCGGACGCTGGAGGAGGCACTGGAGCGCGAGCCGCGCACCGCCGAGGGCCCGGAGCGGATGGCGCGGGCCATCGACGCGATCCTGGGCCTCGCCCGGGACCGGCCGGTGCTGATGCGCCAGCACATGGCGGGCCTGCTCCAGGCCGAGGGCTTCCTGCCGTGCCCCGAGCAGCGGCGGCTGGCCGAACTGCTGCGGGACACCGTGGCCCGGCACGGCTCCCGGGACGTCGACAACGACTACCCGATGCTGCGGGCGCTGCTGATGGGCGCCGTCTTCGCCGCCCTGGTGCCCGGCGTGCCGATGCCCGTGCCGGCCCTGCGCGCCGAGCTGTTCGAGCGCTACCGGCTGGACTGGGACCTGGGTGTCCCGCCGGACGCCGAGGCGCCCGACGGGACGTGCGACACGGACCTGTCGCGGTTCTTCGCGACCGGCGCGGCACCCGGGTGCCCGCCGCCGGCCGGCCCGACGGAACAGACGGACCCGCCGGACCGGGCGGATCAGCCGAAGTAGTCCGGCTGCGTCTGCACGTTGAGCTCGCGCAGGTGGACCCGCTTGGCCGGGTCGGTGCGCCGGTCGCTGAGCTTCAGGACGTCGAAGCCCTTGGCGATGTCGTTCGAGTAGATGTAGCCGTTGTAGTAGTACGCCGACCAGGCACCGCCCGTCACGAGCGACTCGGTGCTCAGCGGGCCGCGCTCGAAGTAGGCGATCTCCTTCGGTCGGGAGGAGTCGGTGAAGTCCCACACGGAGACGCCGCCCTGGTACCAGGCCTGGACCATGAGGTCCTTGCCCTTGACCGGAATCAGCGAGCCGTTGTGGGCCACGCAGTTCTCGGTGTCCGCCTGGTGCCGGGGGATCTTGAAGTAGCTGCGGAAGACCAGCTTGCGGTGGTCACCCTTGCCGACGATGTCGTAGATGCCGTCGGCACCGCGGTTCGGACCGATCTCCGCGTTGCAGGTGGGCGCGCCGCCGCCGCCCAGCTCGTCGGTGAAGACGACCTTGTTCGCCTTCTGGTTGAAGGTCGCCGAGTGCCAGAAGGCGAAGTTGACGTTGTCCTGGACCCGGTCGATGACCTTCGGGCGCTCGGGGTCCTTGATGGAGAACAGGATGCCGTCGCCCATGCAGGCGCCCGCGGCCAGGTCCTTCGAGGGCAGGACCGTCAGGTCGTGGCAGCCGGTGGTCTTGGAGACGCCCGGGTTGGTGGGGCCGCCCGGGTTTCCGCCGCCGTCGGGGCCCTCACCGGGGAACAGGACCGGGAAGTTCACGACCGCCGCCCGCTCGGGCGCGTTGCGCGGCACCTTGATGACCGAGATGCCGTCGTGCGGCGGCCTGCAGTCGGGGTAGGCGGCGTTGGGCGAGTACGAGGAGACGTACACGTAGACGTTCCTGCGCTCGGGCACCAGCGTGTGGGTGTGCGAGCCGCAGGCGGTCTCGACGGCGGCGACGTACTTCGGGTTGCGCTTGTCGCTGATGTCGAAGACCTTCATGCCCTCCCAGGAGGACTTCTCGGTCGCGGGCTGGGTGGTGCTGTTGCAACTGCTGTCGCTGCGCGAGGAGTCGGTCGACAGGAACAGCAGGTCACCGGAGACCGACACGTCGTTCTGCGAGCCCGGGCAGAGGACCTGGGCGACGGTCTTCGGCTTCTTCGGGTTGCTGATGTCGAAGACACGGAAGCCGTCGTAGTTGCCGGCGAAGGCGTACTTGCCCTGGAAGGCCAGGTCGGAGTTGGTGCCGGGCAGCGCGTCCTTCGGGATGTTGGTCAGGTGCTGGATGTTGTCCGAGTGGACGATCTCGTCCTGCCCGGGTATCTCGCCGCTCGCGATGGCGTCGCGCGCCTCGGCGCGGACACCGGAGGACACCTCCTTCGACGTGGCCGGGCCGTCCCCCGGGTCGGGGGTCGCCGCGGCCGGGACGGCCGTGAGCAGCGCCGCCACCAGTCCGGCGGCGGCCGCCGCGACTCCGAAGTGTCTGCGCCGTGTTCGCGGGTCGCTCAACAGGATCACTGTTTCCTCCCTACGTCCGTTCCCGTTGGAACGGTTCACGCACCCCCGCAGTATCGTCTTCGCCATGCACAGATCAACAGGGTGCAACAAACACGTAATGAAGTTTCCTGATCAGTAGGGCGCGGAAGCGTGCTAGGACGGTCATCGCACTCACGAGGTGTTCCGTGTCCCTCCCCCCCCCACGAGGGGCACCCCGGCCACAGGAGGTTGTCGTGCCCTTCCGTCCCGCGTCGATCCGCGCGTCGCTCGTCACGGCTTCACTGACCGCACTGGCCGTGCTCGGGCTCGGGGCCTGCGACTCCGGCCCGGACACCAAGTCGGCGGCGGCGGCCGGGCCTTCGGTGATCGTGCCGGGCGGTCCCGGCGAGGCCAACCGGACGATCTCGGCCGAGGAGGCCGAACGGCAGCGCGCCGACGACGACTCCCCCAACTCGGCGGACGTCGCCTACGCAAGGATGATGATCCAGCACCACGCCCAGGCGCTGCGGATGACCGAACTCGCGCCGGAGCACGCCGAGTCGGGCCAGGTGAAGAAACTCGCCGAACGGATATCCGCCGCACAGGGTCCGGAGATCACGGCGATGAAGGGCTGGCTCACGTCCCACGGGCAGCAGGAGACGGACGGCGGGCACGACCATGCCGCGATGCCGGGGATGGCGACCGAGGCACAGCTCGGCGAGTTGCGCGCGGCGCACGGCAAGGCCTTCGACCGGCTCTTCCTCACGCTGATGATCACTCATCACGAGGGCGCGATCACCATGGCCACGGACGTGAAGGCCGACGGCAACAACGTGCAGATCGAGGAGATGGCCGACGACGTGGTCGCCCAGCAGACGAGCGAGATCTCGCGGATGCGCGGGATGCTCTGACGGGGTCGTCGCCCCGCGTACCGGCGGGCCGGGCGCTCAGCGCCGTGCGCGGCGGGGGCTCAGGAGGCCGTCGTCGCGCGCCTGGCCGATCAGCCTGAGCGACCTGCGCCGCCCGTACCCGGTCGCGCGCATCACCGCGAGCACCGGGTCGGCGCCCTCCTCCCGGGCCGCCCGGTACTCCTGCGCGACGAGCCGGCGCTCGTCACTGCCGTACGGCCCGGCGGGACGGGCCCGCCGCGAGGCCACGGCACGGTCGGCGGAAGGCCGCACGCAGGCCTCGAAGAGCGGATCCTCCAGCCACTCGGCGAGCACGGACAGGTCCTCGAGGGACAGGGCCGGCTCGGCCCGCACGTCCTCGACCCGGACGCCGTCCCCGCAGAGCACGGCGAGCGCGTCCATGCGCGCGCCGTCGGGGAACGTCCACCGGACGTCGAACCACGACGTCGTCGTGTCCCCCTCCCGTACCGCCCACGTGTGCCGTACGGACACCTCACTGTCGTCCGGGCAGCGATCGGAAAGCTGAAGAGAACGATCAACAAAGGATGCTTCGAGCACATCCGCAACGTAACCGCACGATCAGATTCCCTACGGACGACACACGCGCCCACCCCCTCGGGCGGCACCCCGTCAGCGCATCCGCGAAGGGTCAGCCGGTGCCGAGGCGGGCGGTCTGACGGTCGGCCGCGGCCAGCAGGGCGTCGAGGAGCCCCGGGAAGAGGGCGTCCAGGTCGTCCCTGCGCAGCCCGTTCATCTTGGCGGTGCCCCGGTAGGTCTGCCGGATCACCCCGCTCTCGCGCAGCACCCGGAAGTGGTGGGTGGTGGTCGACTTGGTGACGGGCAGGTCGAAGTAGGAGCAGGAGAAGAGCTCGTCACTGCCGGCGGCGAGGTCCCGCACGATCCGCAGCCGCATCGGGTCCGACAGGGCGTGCAGCACGCCCTCGAGCCGGATCTCCGCACGCGCCGGATGCGGCAGGTCGCGGCTGCTGACGGCGGTGGCGGGGGTCACGGCGGCTCCAGTTCGTCCGGGAGGTCCCACCGCTCGGGAGCGATGCGGGAGGGGAGGGATCCCCCATTGTACGAGGACTGCCGTAGTTTGACATCCGCCGTACTACGAGGGTTACCGTACGAGTCGTTCCCGCACCGCGACAGATGGAGCAGCCCCCATGAGCGCCCTCTTCCAGCCCTTGAAGCTGCGCGACGTCACCATTCCCCACCGGGTGTGGATGCCCCCGATGTGCCAGTACTCGGCCGCACCGGCGGGTCCGTCGGCGGGCGTTCCGGGCGACTGGCACCTCGCCCACTACGGCGCCCGCGCCACGGGCGGCACCGCCCTGATCGTCGTCGAGGCCACGGCCGTCTCGCCGGAGGGGCGCATCTCCCCGCAGGACCTCGGCCTCTGGAACGACACCCAGGCCGAGGCGTTCCGCCGGATCACGGGCTTCCTCCGCGAGCACGGCACGGTCCCTGCCGTCCAGTTGGCGCACGCCGGCCGCAAGGCGTCGACCGACCGGCCCTGGAAGGGCGGGGCGCCGGTGGCCGCGGACGCGCACGGCTGGCAGCCGGTGGCGCCCAGCGCGCTGCCCTTCGACGAGCGGCACCCGGTGCCGGCCGAGCTGACGGTGGGGCAGATCCGGGAGATCGTGGACCGGTTCGCGGACGCCGCCCGCCGCGCCCTGGCGGCCGGCTTCGAGATCGTCGAGATCCACGGCGCCCACGGGTACCTGATCCACGAGTTCCTCTCCCCGCACTCCAACCGCCGTACCGACGGCTACGGCGGCTCCTACGAGAACCGCACCCGGTTCGCCCTCGAGGTCGTCGACGCCGTCCGCGAGGTGTGGCCCGAGGAGAAGCCGCTGTTCTTCCGCGTCTCCGCGACCGACTGGCTGGACGAGGGCGGCTGGACGCCGGACGACACCGTCCGCTTCGCCCGCGACCTCCAGGCCCACGGCGTCGACCTCCTCGACGTGTCCACGGGCGGCAACGCCGCCCGGGTGAGCATCCCGACCGGGCCCGGCTACCAGGTTCCGTTCGCCGCGCGCGTGAAGGCGGAGACCTCGCTGCCCGTCGCCGCCGTCGGCCTGATCACCGACGCCGAGCAGGCGGAGAAGATCCTGGCCAACGGCGAGGCCGACGCGGTGCTGCTGGGCCGCGAGCTGCTGCGCGACCCGTCGTGGGCGCAGCGGGCGGCGCGGGAACTGGGCGGCGAGGCCCGGGTGCCGGACCAGTACGGCTGGGCCGTGTGAGCCGGCGGCGCCGCGTCTGAGGGACGGCGGCCTTCCCGGCACCGCGATCCACCGCCGTTCAGGGCCGGCCGGGGCCCGGGCCGACCGGCTGATCAGGCCCGGTCGGCCTGCTCCCGTCGGTAGTCCGCGTACGCCTCGCGCAGGGCCGCGCCCGGCCAGTCGGGCGGGAGGAGTTCCGAAGGCAGGACCGGGTCGGCGAGCAGGTGGCGCACGACGGCCGCGAAGGCGGTGAGCCGGCCGGCCGGCCGCCGCGCCCCGCCGACGTGGACGAGCAGCGCCCGGGCCGTCGCGGACCAGTCGTCCAGCGGCCACAGGTCCGCGGCCAGCTCGCCGGCCGGCCGCTCGGGGCGGGCGGTGCAGCGCTCGGCCACCGTGTCGAGATCGCCGGGGAGCGGGCGGCTCAGGTTGGCGGGGCGCAGCCACACACCCTCGCGGAGTTCGGCGAGGCGCAGGCCGGCCAGCCGGGTGCGCAGTCCGGCGCGTTCGGCGGGGCCCCGCCCGGTCGTGGTGATCACGACCATCTCCCAGTCGCCGTTCCACGCGCGCGCGTGCGGGCGCACGGCCTCGTCCTGGCGTCGCTGCCGCTCCAGCAGCCGGTCGCTGAGGCGGTACCCGGTGTCCGTGCGCCGCAGGTCGCCGGCGTTCACCATCCGGCTGAGCGCCGCCCGCACGGTGGACCCGCCCACGTCGAAGCGCTCCACGAGCCGCACCAGGTCCCTCACCGGCAGCTCTGCCGGATGGGTACCGAGCAGCAGGCTCAGCACGACCGACCGCGCGGACAGCGGGCGCAGCGCGAGCTCGCCCGGGGCCGCGGAGTCGTTCATGCGCAGGGACACGGCACGTACTGTACGTGCGCGTCCAGGGTGTTGCACTATTGCTGCGGTTGTAGGGACGGTGCAACACTCGCCGTATGACGACACGCGCGCAGGAGCGGGACGAGGACGAGGCGACCGTGGACCGGCCCGGGGGGTACGCCACGCACGACGTCACCAACCAGCCCCCTCCCCCGGCCCCGTACGACGCCGCCGACGACGCGTCCCTGCTGGAGGGGCTGCGGCGGGAGGGCGCGGGGTGGGCCGAGGAGGGGCTGCGGCGGCTCGGCCTGCGGGCAGGCAGTGCCCAGGCGCAGGAGTGGGGCGAGCTGGCCAACCGCCACGAGCCCGTGCTGCGCACCCACGACCGGTACGGGAAGAGGATCGACGAGGTCGAGTACCACCCGAGCTGGCACCACCTGATGAGCGTGGCGGTCGGCGAGGGTCTGGCCGCCTCGCCCTGGGCGGACGACCGGCCGGGCGCCCATGTCGCGCGGACCGCGGGCGGACTCGTCTGGGGGCACACGGAGGCGGGGCACGGTTGTCCGACGTCGATGACGTACGCGGCCGTCCCGGCGCTGCGCCGGCAGCCGGAGCTCGCGAAGGTCTACGAGCCGCTGCTGACCAGCCGGGAGTACGACCCGGGACTGCGCACGCCCACGGAGAAGCGGGGGCTGCTGGCCGGCATGGGGATGACCGAGAAGCAGGGCGGTTCGGACGTCCGGACCAACACCACCGCGGCCACCCCGACCGCCGAACCAGGCGTCTACGCGCTGCGCGGGCACAAGTGGTTCACGTCGGCTCCGATGTGCGACGTGTTCCTGGTGCTGGCCCAGGCGCCGGGCGGGCTCTCCTGCTTCCTGGTGCCGCGGGTCCTGCCCGACGGCACCCGCAACACCTTCCGCATCCAGCGGCTGAAGGACAAGCTCGGCAACCGGTCCAACGCCTCCTCGGAGCCCGAGTTCGACGGGACGGTCGCCTGGCTGGTGGGGCCCGAGGGACAGGGCGTCAAGACGATCATCGAGATGGTCAACTGCACCCGGCTCGACTGTGTGATGGCGTCGGCGACGCTCATGCGCAAGACGCTCGTCGAGGCCGGTCACCACGTGCGGCACCGCAGCGCGTTCGGCGCCCGGCTGATCGACCAGCCGCTGATGCGCAACGTCCTGGCCGACCTGGCGCTGGAGTCGGAGGCCGCGACGACGCTCACCCTGCGGCTGGCCGGCGCCGCGGACCGGGCGGCGCGCGGGGACGCCGGGGAGGCGGCCTTCCGGCGGATCGCCACCGCCGTCGGCAAGTACTGGGTGACCAAGCGGGGGCCGGCGTTCACCGCGGAGGCCCTGGAGTGCCTGGGCGGCAACGGCTACGTGGAGGAGTCCGGCATGCCCCGCCACTACCGGGAGGCGCCGCTGCTGTCGATCTGGGAGGGCTCGGGGAACGTGAACGCCCTCGACGTCCTGCGGGCGCTCGGCCGCTCGCCCCGGACCGCGCACGCCCTCTTCGGGGAGCTGGCCCTCGCGCGCGGCGCGGACGCCCGGCTGGACGCGGCCGTGGCCCGGCTGGAGACGGGGCTGACCACGGCGTCCGAGACCGGAGCACGCCGCCTGGTGGAGCTGATGGCCCTCACCCTCCAGGCGTCCCTCCTGGTCCGGCACGCCCCGCCGGCCGTCGCCGACGCCTTCTGCGCGAGCCGGCTGGGCGGCGACTGGGGACACGCGTTCGGCACGCTGCCGGACGGGGCCGACCTCGGCGGCATCCTGGCACGGGCGCTGCCGGGCGCGGACTGAGCGACGGGCGGCCCCGCCTCCCGCCGGATCCGACACCCCCGCTGTGACCTGCGACGGAGACCTTTGGAGAGGTGACTGTCAGTGGTGGGGTGCAGACTGGCCGGTGTCCGAGACAAAGGCGTCGACGACGTCGCGGAGGTGATCGGCATGACCGAGGTACTGCTCGCCGTGGGCACCCGCAAGGGCCTGTTCATCGGGCGCCGGCGAGGTGGCACCTGGGAGTTCGACGAGAGTCCCTACTTCAACGCACAGGCCGTCTACTCGGTCGCCGTCGACACCCGCGGCGACACCCCGCGGCTGCTGGCCGGCGGCGACAGCGCGCACTGGGGACCGTCGGTGTTCCACTCCGACGACCTGGGCCGGACCTGGACGGAACCGGCGCGGCCTGCCGTCAAGTTCCCGCAGGACACGGGCGCTTCGCTGGAGCGGGTGTGGCAGCTGCACCCGGCAGCCGCGGAACCGGACGTGGTCTACGCGGGCACGGAACCGGCGGCGCTGTACCGCTCGGAGGACCGCGGGGAGAGTTTCGAGCTGGTCCGCCCCCTGTGGGAGCATCCCACGCGGTCGCGGTGGGTGCCGGGCGGCGGCGGTGAGGGACTGCACACCGTGCTCACCGACCGGCGGGACGCGCGGGCGGTGACGGTCGCCGTCTCGACCGCGGGCGTCTTCCGCACCACCGACGGCGGCGCGAGCTGGGCGCCGTCCAACTCGGGCGTCTCCGCGGTGTTCCTGCCGGACCCGGACCCGGAGTTCGGCCAGTGCGTGCACAAGGTCGCGCGGGACGCCGCCACCCCGGACCGGCTCTACCTGCAGAACCACTGGGGGGTGTACCGGAGCGACGACGCGGGCGCCCACTGGACGGACATCGGCGAGGGGCTGCCGTCCACGTTCGGTTTCGCGGTGGCCGCCCACCCGCACCGCGGTGACACGGCGTACGTGTTCCCGATCAACGCCGACGCGGACCGGGTCCCGGCCGACCGGCGCTGCCGGGTGTTCCGCACGGCCGACGCGGGCAAGAGCTGGGAGCCGCTGACGGCGGGTCTGCCGCAGGAGGACCACTACGGCACGGTGCTGCGCGACGCGATGAGCACCGACGACGCGGAGCAGGCCGGTGTGTACTTCGGCAACCGCAACGGCGAGGTGTTCGCCTCGGCCGACGACGGTGACAGCTGGCGGCAGCTGGCCTCCCACCTGCCGGACGTGCTGTGCGTCCGGGCCGCGGTGGTCGGGTGACCGGCCGGCCCGGCCGGCCTGCGTACCGGCGTCGTCCCGCGGTGGCGGAACGGCGCCGGTACGTCCCGCCGCTTCCTACGGCAGTCGCCAGTCCACCGGCTCGGCTCCCTGCCGCGCCAGGAGCTCGTTGGCCCGGCTGAAGGGACGCGAGCCGAAGAACCCCCGGTCCGCGGACATCGGCGAGGGATGTGCCGACTCGATCGCCGGATACCCGTCGAGCAGGGGGCGCAGGTTGCGCGCGTCGCGTCCCCACAGGACGGACACCAGCGGCTTGCCGCGCGCGGCGAGGGCCCGGATGGCCTGCTCCGTGACCTCTTCCCAGCCCTTGCCGCGGTGGGCTCCCGGCTTGCGCGGGGCCGTGGTCAGCGCCCGGTTCAGCAGCAGCACTCCCTGGCGGGTCCACGGGGTCAGATCGCCGTTGGAGGGCCGGGGCAGGCCCAGGTCCGTGTGCATCTCCCGGTAGATGTTCTCCAGGCTGCCCGGCAGTGACCGCACGTCGGGCGAGACCGCGAAGCTCAGCCCGATCGCCATTCCCGGTGTGGGGTAGGGGTCCTGACCGACGATCAGGACCCGTACGTCGTCGAAGGGCTGCTGGAAGGCCCGCAGGACGTTCGCCCCCGAGGGGAGATACGTCCGGCCGGCGGCGACCTCCGCGCGCAGGAAGTCGCCCATGCCCGCGATACGTCCGGCGACCGGGTCCAGGGCCTTCGCCCAGCCGGCTTCGACAAGTTCATGCAACGGTCGTGGTGCCACGCTGCGTCACTCTACTGGCCGACACCGACAGTCCGTACCGGCGGACCGGCCTCCGGTGCCCGCCGCTTCACCGGGCGCCGCTTTCCCTCCCCGACGTGCGTCCCGCGACCGGGGCGGCGGCCGGTTTCCTCACCCTTTGGGGTGAGAAGGACACGCTGTTCGTGACGACGGTGCCGGGCGGCTGACAACCGCCCCTCGGCGAGGGGAATCGTACCGATGTCGTCCGATCCGTACATCACTCATCAGACAAAACCGGACGGATACCGCTCACCTGCACCCTCCCCGAACAGGGAAACCCAGGAAACCAGTAACATGCGGCGCCATGAGCTCCCCCACTGGGCCCGCGTCCGGCCTGCCAGTACGAATGCCGCGCCCCCGCCAGCCCGGGCGGCACCGCCGACCCGAGCCCCTGGTCGCTCCCGAGGGCGCGCCCGCGCTCGTCCTCGCGGTGCCGGGCACGCCCAGTAGCGCCACCCGGGGCCTCGCCGAGGAGATCGTGAGCATCGCCCGCTCCGAGCTCCCCGGCATCGACGCCCGCATCGGACACCTCGACGGTGACGACGAGGAGTACCTGTCGCTGTCGACCGTGCTGGTACGGGCCGCCGAGGAGCGCACGGCCCGCTACGAGCAGGCACGCGCGGCCGGCCTCGAGGTGCGGGAGCCCGAGGGTCCCGTCGCCGTCGTCGTGCCGCTGCTCGCCGGCCCGGACGGCGCGCTGCTGCGCCGGATCCGGCAGGCCGTCATGGACAGCCGGATCGCGGCCGAGCTGACCGACGTGCTCGGCCCGCACCCGCTGCTGGCCGAGGCGCTGCACGTGCGGCTCTCCGAGGCCGGTCTCGCCCGCGCCGACCGGGCCCGCCTGTTCACCGTCGCGACCGCCGCGGACGGCATCATCCTGGCGTCCGTCGGCGGTGACGAGGCCGTGCAGGCGGCCGGCATCACGGGCATGCTGCTGGCCGCGCGCCTCGCCGTGCCGGTGATGGCGGCGGCGCTGGACCAGGAGGGCTCGATCGCGTCCGTGGCCGAGCAGCTGCGTTCCTCGGGCTCGCAGCAGCTCGCGCTGGCGCCGTACCTGATCGGCCCGGAGATCGACGCGGCCCTGCTGGAGGAGGCGGCCAGGGAGGCGGACTGCCCCACCGCCGAGCCGCTCGGCCCCTACCCGGCGATCGGCAAGCTGACGCTCGCGAAGTACACCACGGCGCTGGGCATCTCGCCGCAGCAGCCGCAGGGCACGCCGGTCCGCTGAGGCGCCCGGCGCCCGCAGGACCACGGCACGTACGGCCGAAAGGGCCCGCTCCGGTACGGGAGCGGGCCCTTCGCCGTGCCCGGCGGCGGAACGTCAGCCGAAGACGACGCAGGACGCCGCCGGCACCGCGAGCGCGCCGGCGCGGCGGGGCGTTCCCGTCGCCGGGTCGAGCGCGAACCAGGTGACGTCGCCGGAGCGCTCGTTGGCCGCGTAGAGGAAGCCGTCCGAGACCGTGATCTCCCGCGGCCAGTGGCCGCCGCAGGGGACGGTGCCGGTCAGCCGGAGCGCGTCGGGTTCGACGGCGAAGACGGACAGCACGTCCTCCCCGCGGGTCGCGGTCCACACGAAGCGGCCGTCGGGCGAGACGACAAGGCCCGACGGATAGGCGTCACCCGCCGGGGTGCCGGACAGTGCCGGCACCTCGGCGAGCGGCCGCAGCGTGCCCTCGGCGGCGTCCCAGCGGCAGACGGTGACGGTCGGGGCGAGTTCGTTGGCCACGTAGGCGTGGGTGCCGTCCGGGTGGAAGGCCAGGTGCCGGGGCCCCGAGCCGGGGCGCAGCGCGATCTCCCGGTGCACGGCGAGGGCGCCGTCCGTCAGGGTGCAGACCCGCACCGAGTCGGTGCCGAGGTCCACGCTGACGGCCCACCGTCCGCTGGGGTCGGGCTGCACCTGGTGCGCGTGCGGGCCCTGCTGGCGCTGGGTGTGCGGGCCCGAGCCGGTGTGCCGGAGCACGCCGGACGCGGACCGGGCGAGGGTGCCGTCGGAGCGCACCGGTACGGCGGTGACGCTGCCGGAGCCGTAGTTGGCGGTCAGGACGTGGCCGGCGAAGAGGCTGAGGTGGGTGGGTCCGTCGCCCCCGACCGGAACCGGCCGCCCGGCCGGCTCGGGCTTGTCCCCGGTGACGCGGTACGCGGCCACGGCCCCCTCGGCGGTCTCGCTGACGGCGTAGAGGGTGCCACCGCCCGGGGCGAGGGCCAGGTAGGAGGGGTCGGGAACGCCGTTCACGCTGTTCAGGAGCGTCAGCGTGCCCTCGCCGGGGGTGACGGCCGCCGTCACGATCCCGGGGCCGCCGGCCGCCGTGAACGATCCGATGAACGCCCGCCGCTGCCGCCTGCCGCCGTCCGCCACCGCTGACCCCTCTCGTCCCGTGCCCCGTCGGGCACCGCGTCGGGTGCCGACCGATCGTCCGCCCCGGAGCGACGGTAGCAGTCGATCACGTGCGGTCTAGACCAAACGGACGAGGTGGGGTCTCGCGGGGTCAGGCGCCGACCAGCGGTGAGCCGGACGGGCTGCGCAGGGGCGCGGCGAGTTCGGCCAGGGCCCGTTCCAGGCCGTGGAGGTGGGCCAGCGCCGGCTCGGCGGCGAGCGGCCGTTCCTGGTGGGCGGGGACGGCTCCGCCGCCGGTGAGCGCCTCGACCGCGGTCTCGACGCGCCAGCAGGCGGCGGCCAGGCGGGCGTCGTGCGAGGCCTCCGGGTCGGCGGCGACGGCGACCAGGCCGCGGATCTCCCGGGCGCAGTCGTCGAGCAGGGCGAGCACGCGCCGGGCACGGCGCTTGCGGCCGCGCATGGGGTTGAGCGGATGCACGAGCGGGGCGAGCGAGAGCCGGACCCGGCCGAGCAGCTGCTCCAGTTCGGCCACGCGCGGCGCCGGATCGGCACCCTGCGTGCCGGCGAGACGTGCGGCGGCCTCGGCGGTGCAGGCGTGGACGCAGCGCAGGGCGCGCTGGATCCAGGCGTCGGTGACGGCGTGGGTGGTGACCGGCAGGACGAAGAGCACGGCGAGCACGGCACCGAGCGCGCCGACGCCGGTCTCGGTGATCCGCAGGGCGAGCAGCCCGGGGCTGAGGACGCCGAGAAGGCCGTAGAGCAGCTCGGCGAGCACCGTCACGCAGAGCATCATCCAGGTGTAGGACACCGCGGCGGTGTAGAAGATGCCGAAGACGCAGACGCCGGCCAGCACGGCCGTGGGCACCGCGGACCCGGCGACGGGAACGGCGATCAGGAAGCCGAGGCCGATGCCGACGACCGTGCCGAGCACCCGCCGGAAGCCGCGGACGAGGGTCTCGCCGCGCGAGGTGGTGTTGACGAAGACCCACCAGGTGGCGCCGACGGCCCAGTACCAGCGGTCGCCGGACACCAGCTGGCCGACGACCAGCGCGAAGCCCGCGCCGACGGTGGCCTGGACGGCCTGGCGGGTGGTGATGCGGGCGAGTCCGGTACCGGCGGGCGGAGCGGGCACGGCGGCCGGGGGCCGGCGACGCTCGTAGCACCACAGGCCGAAGCGGACCGCAGCGGCGGTGGCCACCGACAGCAGGACGGCGGCGTACATCTCGGGCAGCCGGTCCGTGGTCGCGTGCAGGAACTGCGCGATGAAGAAGGTCATGAACGCGAACACGCCGAGGCTGTGCCCGCGCGGACCCCAGCGCCGGGCGTACACGCCCGCGCCGACCACGGCGAGGAAGGCGAGGTCGCGGGCCACGGGATGGCCGTGCAGTCCGGCCGCGGCGGTCAGCACGGGCAGTCCCGCCACCGGGAGCAGCGCGGTGGTGGCCGCCTGGCCGCGCACGGTGGCGTCGGCGACCGTGAACAGCGCGAGCAGCGCGGCGAGCCCGCCGATGACGGCGCCCACGAGGGAGATGCCGGCCAGGCCGCAGACGGCGACGGCCAGACCGATGCCGACGACGGCCCGCGCGGCGAAGCGCAGCCGCGCCCGCCCCGGGTCCGGGCTCACGAACACCCTCTTCAGCACTGACTACCGCCCCCTCGCACACTGGCCCGGACACCATCGGCATGAAAAAGGCGCCGCGGGATCCGCAGCGCCATCGACCCCTCCATATCAGCATCCCTCCCACCAGTGGCTCAACTGCCACTCCGGACACTGGGCCATTGGTACAGTCGACAGGGCATTCATCCGGCCATCGAAGAGCCATTGGCCGACGGGAGGAACAGGACCTCATGGCCGTCGACGAACTCGACACCCGCATCCTGCGGCTGCTGCTGGAGCAGCCGCGCACCAGCGTGCGCGAGTACGCACGCCTCCTCGGGGTCGCCCGCGGGACGCTCCAGGCCCGGCTGGACCGCCTGGAGCGCGACGGTGTGATCACCGGCACCGCACCGTCCCTCTCCCCCGCCGCGCTGGGCCATCCCGTGCTCGCGTTCGTGCACATCGAGGTCACCCAGGGCCACCTGGACGACGTGGGCGAGGCGCTGGCCGCCGTTCCGGAGATCGTCGAGGCCTTCTCCATCACGGGCGGCGGCGACCTGCTGACCCGGGTGGTGGCCCGGGACAACGCGCACCTGGAGGACGTGGTCCAGAAGCTGATCAGCCTGCCCGGCGTGGTCCGCACCCGCAGCGAGGTCGCCCTGCGCGAACGCGTCCCGCACCGGCTGCTGCCGCTGGTGGAGTCGATCGGGCGCACGGCGCGGAAATGAGCCTTGGCACGGCAGCAGCCCGGCGGTGGCGGACTCCGGGGCGCCGGCCTGCGCGGCGCGCGTGCGGATTTCCGCCCGAACGGTGATCAGACGCGGGTCCGCGTCCGTATCTCCTGGTGTCCGAGCCTGTCGTCGCCCCAGGAGGCACGATGCGCATCACGCGCACCACGGCAGGGACGGCCTTCGTGGCCGGTTCCCTGGTCCTCACCCTCACCGCGCTCGCCTACCCGGCCATGCTCGGTGTGCAGAACGCGGGCAGCGACCAGGCCCGCGTCGTCACCGAGACGCGGTACGGGCCGCTCACCGAGGCCGACCGGGACTTCGTGGTGAAGGTCCGTGCCGCCGGCCTGTGGGAGCACCCGCTCGGGCTGCTGGCCATGGAACGAGGGACGACACCGGAGATGCGGGAGGCCGGCGAGCACCTGGTCGCCGGCCACTCGCGGCTCGACGCGACCTGCCGCCGGATCGCTCCCGAACTGGGCATCACGCTGCCCAACCTGGCGTCGCCCCAGCAGCAGCAGTTCGTGTCGACCGTGAACGGGACCACGGGCAAGCAGTTCGACACCACCGCGGTCAACATCATGCGCATCACGCACGGCCAGATCTTCCCGGTGATCGCGAAGATCCGCGCCAACACCAAGAACTCCCTGGTGCGGCAGCTCGCCGACCAGGCCAACGACACCGTCCTGGATCACATCACCGTGCTGGAGAGGACCGGTCTGGTCAACTTCGACCAGGTCAACTTCCAGCAGTCGGCGCCGCCGGGCCTGCCCAAGGTCCAGCTCACCCCGCCGGCTCCGCAGCCGGGCGAGCCCGTGCTGTCCCTCACCGAGCCGCCCGGGCTGGACGTCGACACGACGGCTCCGACGCCCGCTCCGACGGTCCGCTGAGGCGGACGGGCGCCGCGGCGCGGCTCACCGCCCGCGGGGCCTGCCCCGTCGCCCGCCCTTGGTGCTGCCGCCGGAGCCGCGCCGCGCACCGGCCTGCTTCCCGCCGGCCTGCTTCCTGGCCGCCGGTGTGCGCCGCGCCGGCGCCGTACCGGTGCGCTCGTCCTTCGGCTGTGCCGGGGCGGGACGCCTGCCCCGGGTGCTGTTGACGGTCCTGCCCCTGACGATCCCGATGAACTCCTCCACCAGGTCGGTGTGCGCGTCCTCGGGCCACGACAGCGCCACGCCCGATCCGGGGGCGTCGGTGACCGTCCGGTACGTGAGGTCCTTGCGGTGGTGCAGGCGGGCCAGCGACAGGGGGACGACGAGGACGCCGATGCCGGCGGCCACCAGTTCGACGGCGTCCGCGGTGGTGGCCGGGCGCTCGAGCGCGGGCCGGCCGGGCGGCCGCTCCCAGCCGAGCACGTCGTCGAGGGGGTGCAGGACGATCTCGTCGGCGAGGTCCTCGACGGTCACCTCGTCGGCCGCGGTCACCAGGTGGTCCTTGGGGATCACCACGACCGTGGTCTCGGTGTAGAGGGGGATCGCGCTGAGGACGCTCCGGTCGACGGGCAGCCGCACCAGTCCGGCGTCCGCGCCGGCGCCCAGCAGCACCCCGCCCGCCTCGGCGGCGGAGACCTGGGTCAGGGCGAGGGGGACGTCCGGCAGCCGCTCGTTCCAGATGCGCACCCATTTGTCGGGCGTCACCCCCGGAACGTACGCGAGCCGGAACGAGGGGGGTTCTTCCGAGCCTGTCACGCGGCCAGGTTACCGGGCGTGGTCGGGAGCCGCTCACACGCTCGATACCCTTGACATCATGACGTCGCACCAGAACACCCAGACCATGAAGCCCGCGACCGCGGCCAAGAAGCTGGGTGTGTACCTCGAGGCCACACCCGCCGAGTTCCGGGAGGGCGTCGTCACGCGCGCCGAGCTGAACGCGCTGCAGGCCGATCCGCCGGCGTGGCTGCGCGACCTGCGGCGCGAGGGGCCGCACCCGCGGCCGGTGGTGGCGGCCAAGCTGGGCGTGTCCATCGCGGGCCTGCGCCGCGGCGGGGTGGACGAACCGCTGACCACGGCGCAGATCGACGCGCTGAAGCAGGAGCGTCCCGAGTGGCTGGAGCGGGAGCAGGCCGTCCAGGCCGACGTCCGCAAGGAGGCCGCCCGCGTGAAGCAGCTCCACGCCGAACGGGCCGAGCGCGCCGAGCGCGGCTGACGTCTCGGCGCGCGGGCCCCGGCTCAGCCCTCGGCCTTCTGCTCCGTCAGGCTCCACGCGTACTGCAGCCAGTCCGACAGCGCGACGGCGCTCAGCCCCGCGCTCAGCATGCGGCCGGTCCGGGGTGCCACCGCGTAGGTGCCGACCAGCCCGCCGGCCACCCAGGCCGAAGTGCAGAACGGGCAGGACACCAGGTCGCCGACGGCGCGGCGCAGCCCCCCGCCGCGCGGAGCGTCCATCACCTCGGCGGCCTCGCCCTCGCGCTCGCGGCGGGTGAACGGCGCCCGCACGAAGCTCGTGACCTTGTCCTTGGTCAGCAGCCGGGACGCCTTGAACGTCGCCGTCCCCAGCAGGGCCACGTCCCAGGGCGGGACGGTGTCGGGCAGTCGGACCCCACGGCGCCACGCCACGGCGGCCAGCGTTCCGACAGCGGCCGCGAAGGTCGTCGCGAGCGCCGCGTAACCCGCGAGGGGGGTGTCGTCCTCGGCGCCGTAGCGCTGCTCACCGTCCGTCATGAATGCCTTCCTCTCGGGCGACGCACCGGGGGCCGCCTCGTCGACCGGGGGTCGAGTGCCCTGTTCCGGCCGCGGGCAACGCGAGGGCTCGTCGCGTCGCTCACGGCCTGGCCGGTGGCTCCCCGTCAGCCCGTGGCGGGCCTTCCGAAGAGATCGGCGCAGTCGGCCGGCAGCGCGCCGCGGAGGCCGTCGGCGCGTTCGCCGGGTACGGCCTCGGCGAGGGTGGAGAGCACCGCGCCCGCGTCCCACTCCGCGGTGCGCGGCCGGGCGCCGGTCTGCTGGGCCACGCGCCGCAGGAACTCCGCGCGGCCGAAGGACTCGGGGCGTCCCCGTTCCAGGCGCAGCGCGTCGTCGAGGGGCGCCGGCAGGTGCGCGGCCAGGGCCACGGCCTCCTCCGGCGCGATCCGGGAGGCGATCACCCACAGCACGGCCGTGGTGACCTGCTGGGCCTCCTCCTCGCTGTGGTACTCCCCGCGGTCACGGACCCGGGTCAGGAACTCGTCGAGCCGCACGGCGTCGCCTCCTTCCGCCGGTTTCCGGCCGGGCCCGGGTGCCCCCGGCCGGGGCGGGGGAAACGGGCGCCGGCCCACCGGACGGCCGCCGCTGCCCGGTCCCGGCTCACCGGCGTGCGCGCACCGCGTCGGCGACGTCGGTCACGCGGGTCACGGCGTCGCCCCGGAACAGCGCGCGTCCGGCGGCGATCCGCTCCCGGCGCGCCGGGCCCGGGGCGGTGAGCCGGCGCAGCGCCCGAAGCAGCGCGGCGTCGTCCTCGGCCACCTCGGACACGCCCAGCGCGGCCATCCGGCGGACGCCGTCCGCCCCGTGGCCGGGGATCGGCCGGTGCGCCACGACCGGCAGTCCGGCGGCGAGCGCCTGGACGGCGGTCTGGCCGGCGGCGTTGTCGACCAGCGCGTGGGCGGCGTGCAGCAGGCCGGGCATGTCCGTCACCCAGCCGAGGGCGACCACGCCCGGCACGCCGGACAGCTCACGGCGCAGTCGCGCGTTGTCCCCGCAGAGCACGACGGGGAGGAAGCCGTGTTCGGCCAGCAGCCGGACGGTGGCACCCAGGCGTGAGCCGACCCCCCAGGCACCGGCGGACAGCACGACGGCCGGCCGCCCGGGGCCGTGCCGGCCGAACCGCCGGCGCCACTCGTCCGCTCCGGGCCCGTCGGGGAAGAACTCGGGCGCCACCACGGGGCCGCAGGTCCCGGCGGGCGCGCCGGTGCTCCTCCGCGCCTCCCGCGCCGCGTCCTCCGTGAGGCACAGACAGTGGTCGTTGCCGGGATGGAGCCACTGCCGGTGGACGACGAAGTCGATCACCAGCACGACACTGGGCACGGGCAGCAGGCCACGGGCGCGCAGGTGGCCGGTCAGCTGGGCACCGAGGTGGAAGACGGGGACCACCACGTCCACTCCCGTGCGGTCGACCAGCTCCCGCAGCCGGGCGCCGGCGAGCCGGGCCAGGGGCGTCCCACTGGGCCGGCGGCCGCCGCCGGGGCGCAGGAAGAGGCGGTACAGGGCGGCGTACGCCCAGGGGAAGTGCCGCACCGACCCGCGGTAGAAGACCCGCAGGGCGCTGCCCAGGCCGTACGGCAGGAGCGCGAGGACGTCGACGACCAGGGCCTCGCCACCGCGTTCACGGGTCCGGCGGGCCAGTTCGGCGGCGACCGTGTCGTGCCCGGCGCCCATGCTCGCGCTGATCACCAGCAGACGTCTGGTGTCCTGGGGAGCGGCCGGGGACGCGGTCCGGCGGGACGCGAATGAGCTGGGAGGATGCACGGCGGTTCAAGTTGCCCGCCCGATGGGCCCTAAACCGCGACACACGCGGGCGTTTCGGACCTTCCGCCAGGGATACTCCGAGACCGCCCGTCCGGCCGGACACCCGGGGGCCCGACCAGCCGGTCGGTTCGCCCACCGGAGTCCGCCCCGAGCCAAGGTGGTCCCCATGGTCGACGCGTTCTCCCGCACCCGGTCCGCCCCCGGAGCGCGGCTCGCCGCACCCGACGCGGGCCACGCGAAGCCCCGGCCGCCGGCCGGCGAGCGGGGCACGCGGACGCGCACGGCGCTCGTGACCGGGGCCTCCTCCGGCATCGGCGCGGCCGTCGCCCGGCGGCTGGCCGACGAGGGCGGCTGGCGGCTGGTGCTCAGCGGGCGCGACCCGGCCCGGCTCCGCGAGGTGGCGGACGCCGCATCGGCCACCGCCTTCGCCGCCGACCTCACCCTGCCGGGCACCGACCGGCAGCTCACCGACTTCGCCCTGGCCACGACGGGTCGTGTGGACCTCCTGGTGGCCGGGGCCGGGATCGGCTGGGCCGGCGAATTCCGCGACATGCCGCCGCACGCCATCGACGAGGTCTTCGACATCGACGTCCTGGCCACGCTGCGACTGGTGCGGCTGCTGCTGCCGGGCATGATCGAGGCGGGCTCGGGGCGGGTGGTGCTCGTCGGATCGCTGGCCGGCTGCGTCGGCGTGCGCGACGAGGCCGTGTACTCCGCCGCCAAGGCCGCGCTGGGCGCCTTCGCCGACGCCCTGCGGTACGAGGTGCGGGGCACGGGGGTCGGGGTGACCCATGTGGTGCCCGGTGTCGTCGACACGCCCTTCTTCGAACGCCGCGGTGCGCCCTACCGGCGGTCCAGGCCGCGGCCGGTGTCGCCGGAGCGGGTCGCCGAGGCGGTGTGCCGCGCGGTGGCCCGTGGCCGGGACGAGGTGTACGTGCCCGGCTGGCTGCGGTTGCCGTGCCGGGTGCGGGGCGCGGCGCCCGGACTGTACCGACGGATGGCCTCCCGGTTCGGATGAGCGGGAGCCCCCCGCGGTGAGTGTCCTCACCGTCGTCCTCGCCCTGTTCGCGGCGCTGTCCAACGCTGCGGCGTCGGTGCTGCAGCGCCGGGCCGCCGCGCAGGACGAGGACCGGGCGGGTGCCGTCCACACGGTGGTGCGCTCACTGCTGCGGCTGGTCCGCGACCCGTACTGGGTGGGCGGCGCGGCGCTGCTCGCCCTGACGACGGTGCTGCAGGCGGCCGCGCTGGCGGTGGGCAGCCTGGCCGTCGTCCAGCCGCTGATGGCGACCGAGCTGCTGTTCACCCTGGTCGTCGGCAGCGTGATCTTCCACCGGCGGCCCGATGTGCGGACCTGGCTGGCGTTCGTGGCGCTGGCGGTGGGACTGGCGCTGTTCCTGGGCGCCGCGTCCCCGTCGGCCGGGCACGACACGGCGACCCCCGGCCGCTGGCCCTGGGCGCTCCTGGCACTGTTCGCCGTGGTGACCGGCTTCGCCGTCGTCGGCCGCGTGGTGCACGGAGCGCCCCGTGCCGCCCTGTTCGGGTCGGCGTCCGCGGTGGCGTTCGGCGGCACGGCGGCACTGCTGAAGGAGGTCACCGGGCGGTTCCCGCAGGGGGTGGGGGCCGTGCTGACGCAGTGGCCGCTGTACGCCACCGGGGCCGTCGGCGTGATCAGTTTCCTGCTCCTGCAGAGCGCCCTGCGCGCGGGGACCCTCGCCGCGTCGCAGCCCGCGCTCACCCTCGGGGACGCGCTGACCAGCGTCGGCCTCGGCTGGGCACTGTTCGGTGAGGAGATCGCCCTCGGGGTGCGGGTGCTGCCCGAGCTGATCGGGGTGGCGCTGATCGGCCTCGGCAGCGTGGGACTGGCCCGGGCGCCGTCGGTGCACGGCACCTGGGACACCCCGCCCGCGGCGCGCGACGGGCCGGGCGGGAGGCCGCGTCAGGAGCAGCAGAAGTCGTGACCGCCGGGACTTCCGGCACACCATGGCCTTGACGTCCGGCAGGGCACGGCCCCGCCCGGGCACCCCCGGGAGAGGGCGCAACGACAGGAGCGCGGCGGATGCGGGACAGGACAGGGACCGGACGGGCGGCGTACGCGGCCGTACCCGCGGTCGTCGTACCCGCGGTCGTCGTGCCGGCGGTCGCCGCGCTGGCCCACATCGGTCCGGCCGCGACCTGGCTGCCCGGCCTGCGCCGCCGCTGGTTCCCCGCGCTGGCCGGACAGGGCCGGCCCGACCACGTCGCCCTCACCTTCGACGACGGCCCCGACCCGGCGTCCACACCCCGCTTCCTCGACGCCCTCGACCTGCTCGGCGTGCGGGCCACGTTCTTCGTCCTGGGCGAGAACGTCGTACGGCACCCCGGAACCGCGCGTGAGCTGGTCCGGCGGGGGCACGAACTCGCCGTCCACGGCTGGTCGCACGACCGGCCCTGGCTGCCGTCGCCGGCACGGGACGCGCGGGAGCTGCTGCGGGCCGCCCGCACGGTCGCCGAGGTCACCGGCCGCGCCCCGCGCTGGTACCGGCCGCCGTACGGCATCCTCACCTCCGGCCGCTGGGCCGCGGCCCGGCGTGCCGGACTGCGGCCGGTGCTGTGGACGGCGTGGGGCGAGGACTGGCGGCACGACGCCACGCCTGTCTCCGTGCGGGCGGCCGTCGCGGCGGACCTGCGTCCGGGCGGCACGGTCCTCCTGCACGACACCGACCACGCCTCCGCCCCGGGCAGCTGGCGGGCGGCCCTCGGCGCCCTCCCGGACCTCGTCGCCGACTGCCGCGCGGCGGGCCTCACGGTAGGGCCGCTGGCCGCGCACGGGGTGGGGTGGCGCGCCACAGCCGTCTGAGGGCGGACGTCCGGGGCGCGCCCGGCGACGCCGCGCGCCGCGGTGACACCGGCCGACGGCACCGTTTCGGCCATCGGCACAGGGATAGCCGTAGCGTCATGGACCACCGTGCCGACCAGCCCGCGCAGGAGCCCGACTCGTCCTCTCCCCCCTGGGTGCTGCGGGACTACGCCCTGATCGCCGACGGGGAGCGCGGCGCGGTGCTGGACCCCCGGGGCCGGATCGTGTGGCTGTGCGCCCCGCGCTGGCACGACGACGCGGTCTTCTCCGCGCTCATCGGCGGCCCCGGGCACTTCACGGTCGGACCGGTGGACCCGCGGCACGTCTGGGGCGGCTACTACGAGGAGGGCACGCTCATCCGGGTGAGCCGCTGGCTGACCTCCGACTGCGTGATCGAGTGCCGCGAGGCGCTGGCCATGCCCGCCCGCACGGACCGGCTCGTGCTGCTGCGCCGGATGCGGGCGGTGCGGGGCGCGCCGCGGCTGCGCCTGGTGCTGGACGCCCGTCCGGGCTTCGGTACCGGCCGGATGGCGGACCCCCGCCGCGTGGACGGGGTGTGGACGGCGGGGGCCCCGGGGATGCGGATGCGCCTGACCGGCGCGCCGGACGCGGTGTGGCGGCCCGGCGAGGGGCTGGTAGGCGAGTTCCCGCTGCGCGAGGGCGCGTCGCACGACCTCGTGCTGGAGCTGTCCGAGGGACCCGGGACGGAGCCGCTGGACGCGGACGCGCTGTGGCGGGCCACGGAACGGGAGTGGCAGCGGGCCGTCCCGGACTGCTCGCCGCTGGTCGCGCCCCGCGACGCCCGGCACGCGTACGCCGTGCTGCGCGGGCTGACCAGCGTCTCCGGCGGCATGGTCGCCGCCGCCACCACGTCCCTGCCCGAGCGGGCCAACAGCGGGCGCAACTACGACTACCGCTTCGCGTGGCTGCGCGACCAGTGCTACGCCGGTCTCGCCGTCGCCGCGCACGGCCCCCACCCGCTGGTCGACGACGCCGTGCGGTTCGTCGCCGAACGCATCCTCGAGGACGGTGACAAGGCCCGCCCCGCCTACACGGTCGACGGCAGGCCGGTCGGTGGGGGCCGTTCCCTGCGGCTGCCGGGCTATCCCGGCGGCACCGACCACATCGGCAACGACGCGGGCGACCAGTTCCAGCTGGACACCTTCGGGGAGGCGCTCCAGCTCTTCGCCGCGGCGGCCGCGCACGACCGGCTGACCGGGGACGCGGAACGCGCCGCGTCCGTCGCCGTGGACGTCGTGGAGCGGCAGTGGCTGCGGCCGGACGCCGGACTGTGGGAGCTGGAGGACCGGTGGTGGACCCACTCACGACTGAGCGTGGTGTGCGGTCTGCGCCGGATGGCGCAGGTGCTGCCCCGCGGCGCGGGACAGCGCCTCGACGACCTCGCGGAGGCCGTGCTGCGGGAGACCCGGCGGCGCTGCCTGCGCCCCGACGGACGCTGGCGCCGGGCCGCCGACGACGACGGTCCCGAGGCCGCCCTGCTGGTGCCGATGGCCCGCGGCTGCGCGTTCGGCGACGACGGCGGGGCCGCCACGCGCGCGTACATCGAGTCCCGGCTCGCCGAGGACGGGTACCTGTACCGCTTCGAGCACCCGGGCGAGCCGCTCGGGGAAGCGGAGGGGGCCTTCCTGCTGTGCGGATTCACCATGGCGCTCGCCACCCACCGGCTCGGTGACCGGGTGGGTGCGTTCCGCTGGTTCGAGCGCACCCGGGCGGCCTGCGGGCCGCCCGGGCTGTTCGCCGAGGAGTACGACGTGCGTCAGCGTCAGCTGCGCGGCAACCTCCCCCAGGCCTTCGTGCACGCCACGCTGCTGGAGTCCGCCGTCCGCCTGGCCGGCGTGTCGGCGCTGCCCTGAGTAGTCCGCGCGCTCCTGCCCCGGGCCGTCAGGCGGCGGCCCGGGACAGGTCGCGGTGGATCGGCGCCGCGCCGCCGGTCAGCGGCGCGCCGGTGCCGCCGCGCCGGACGGCGACGATCTCCGCCGCGATGGACAGGGCCGTCTCCTCGGGGGTGCGGGCGCCGAGGTCCAGGCCGATGGGCGACCGCAGCCGGGCCAGCTCGGGCTCGCCCAGGCCTGCTTCACGCAGCCGTCGCTCCCGGTCCTCGTGGGTGCGCCGCGAGCCCATCGCGCCGACGTACGCGACCGGCAACCGCAGGGCCTCGGTCAGCAGCGGTACGTCGAACTTGGCGTCGTGGGTGAGGACGCACAGCACCGTCCGCGCGTCGGTCGGGGTGCCGCGCAGGTAGCGGTGCGGCCAGTCGACGACGACCTCGTCGGCCTCGGGGAAGCGGGCCCGCGTCGCGAAGACGGGCCGGGCGTCGCACACGGTCACGTGGTGGCCGAGGAACTTGCCGGCGCGCACCAGCGCCGCGGCGAAGTCGACCGCACCGAAGACGATCATGCGGGGTGCGGGCACCCGGGACTCGACGAGCAGGGTGAGTCCGCCCGGGCAGTGCGAGCCGTCCTCCGACAGGCCGACCGTGCCGGTGCGCCCCGCGTCCAGCAGCGCCCGCGTCTCGGTCACCGCGGTGCGGTCCAGCTCGGGGTGACCGCCGAGTCCGCCCTCGGACGAGCCGTCGGCGCGGACGAGCAGCGCCCGCCCGAGGAGCCCGGCCGGGCCCCGGACGACCCGGGCGAGGGCGGCGGGCTCGTCCCGGGCGGCGGCCGACAGGGCCGCCCGGAGAACCGCCCGCGCCGGCGAGCCGGCCCCGACCGGAGTGACCAGCACGTCGATGACCCCGCCGCAGGTGAGCCCGACGGCGAAGGCGTCCTCGTCGCTGTAGCCGAACCGTTCGCGCACCGTCTCGCCGTCGCGCAGGGCCGCGGTGCACAGGTCGTACACCGCGCCCTCCACGCAGCCGCCGGAGACCGAGCCGAGCGCCGTGCCCTCGCTGTCGACGGCGAGGGCCGCGCCGGGTCCGCGCGGTGCGCTGCCGCCGACGGAGACGACGGTGGCGACCGCGAACTCCCGGCCCTCCTCGATCCAGCGGTGCAACTCGCCGGCGATGTCAAGCATCCGCCGGTCCCCCGTCTGCGGGCGCCGCTCCCCCGCCGCCGGGCGCCGCTGTCGTCAGTACGCGGTCGGGCCGGATCGGCAGGTGGCGGTGGCGGACGCCCGTCGCGTGCCGGACGGCGTTGGCGACGGCCGCGGCGGCGCCCACGATGCCGATCTCGCCGATGCCCTTGATGCCGACGGGGTCGTCGGGGTCGGGGTCGTCCACCCAGTCCGCCTCGACGTCCGGCACGTCGGCGTGCGTGGCGACGTGGTAGCCGGCGAGGTCGGGGCCGTAGAGGCCGCCGCTGATCCGGTCCCGGACGGCTTCCTCGTGCAGGGCCATGGAGATGCCCCAGATCATTCCGCCGACGAGCTGGTTGCGGGCGGTGAGCGGGTTGACGATCCGGCCCGCGGCGAAGATGCCGAGCATCCGGCGCACCCGCACCTCGCCGGTGGTGGTGTCCACGGCGACCTCGGCGAACTGCGCCCCGAAGGAGTGCCGTTCCTTCTGGGCGAGGGCGCCGATGGCGGCGGTGGTGTCGGAGCGCACGGTGATGCCCTCGGGCGGGAGGTCGGTGCCGAGGGCGAGCCGTTCGCGCAGTTCCGCGGCGGCGGCCGTGACCGCCCAGGCCCAGGAGCGGGTGCCCATGGAGCCGCCCGCGATCATCGCCGGGCCGAAGTCGCTGTCCCCGATGCGGACGCGGACCCTGTCCGGCGTGACCTCCAGCGCGTCGGCGGCGACCAGGGTGAGGGCGGTGCGGGCGCCGGTGCCGATGTCGGCGGCGGCGATCCGCACGGTGAAGGTGCCGTCGGCCTCCGCGGTCACCAGGGCCGTGGAGGGCCCGGCGCCCGAGGGGAAGGATGCGGCGGCCGTGCCGGTGCCCAGCAGCCAGCGCCCGTCGCGGCGTACGCCGGGGCGCGGGTCGCGGTCCGCCCAGCCGAAGCGGCGGGCGCCCTCGCGGAAGCAGGCGGCGAGGTTGCGGCTGCTGAACGGGTTGCCGGAGACCGGGCCCACTTCGGGCTCGTTGCGCAGGCGCAGCTCGATCGGGTCGACGCCGCAGCGCTCGGCGAGTTCGTCGAGCGCCGACTCGATCGCGAACGACCCCGGTGCCTCGCCCGGCGCCCGCATGTAGGTGGGGGACGGCACGTCGAGCCGTGCGACGTGGTTGGCGGTGCGGTGGGCCTCGGCGTCGTACATCACCCGGGCCACGCCGGCGCCGGGCTCGACGAACTCGTACACCGTGGACGTCTGGTTGAGCGACCGGTGCTCCAGCGCGCGGAGCCGGCCGTCGGGGTCGGCGCCGAGCCTGACGCGCTGGGCGGTGGGGCTGCGGTACCCGGCCAGCGAGAACATCTGACGCCGGGTCATCACGACACGCACCGGGCGGTGGAGGACGGTCGCGGCCATCACGGCGGACACCTGGTGGGCGCGCAGGCCCTTGCTGCCGAAGCCGCCGCCGATGTGCTCGGACCGCACCCGCACCGCGGACTCGTCGAGGGAGAACATCTTCGCGAGTTCGCCCTGCACCCAGGTGGTGCCCTGGTTGGAGTCGACGACCTCCAGCCGCCCGCCGTCCCACAGCGCGGTCGCCGCGTGCGGCTCCATCATGCTGTGGTGCTCTTCGGGGGTGGTGTACTCGGCGTCCAGGACGACGGCGGACGCGGCGAGGGCGGCGTCCAGGTCGCCCTTCTCCGTCTCCGCCGGCATGTGCCCGCCCACGGGGTGGGCGTCGGGGTGGTCGGCGCGCAGGACGGTGTCGTGCGGCTCCTCGTCGTAGGTCACGGCGAGGGCCTCGGCGGCCTCCCTGGCCTGCTCGGGCGTCTCGGCGACGACGAGGGCGACGGGCCATCCGGCGTGCGGCACCCGGTCGTGCTGGAAGACGGCTGCGGTCGGGTCCGGGACGCCCAGCATGCCGACGTACCCGGTGTCCAGGCGCGGGGCGTTGCCGTGGTGCAGGACGGCCAGCACGCCCGGCATGCCGAGGACGGCGTCCGTGTCGAGGGAGCGGATGCGGCCACGCGTGACGGTGGACAGCACCAGCCAGCCGTGGGCGAGGTCGGCGAAGGGGATCTCACCGGCGTAGCGGGCCGCCCCGGTGACCTTGTCCCGGCCCTCCACGCGGGTGTGCGCGGTGCCGACGGCGCCCTGCACCGGCGTGCGGCCGGTCGTGGCGGTGGTCATCGGGTGGTCTCCTCGGCGAGTTCGGTCAGCACGGCGATCACGAGGTTGCGCATGAGGGTCACCTTGTACGCGTTGTCGGTCAGGGGCCTCGCCGCTGCCAGTTCGGCGTCCGCGGCCGCGGCGAAGGTGTCGTCGCCGGCCGGTGCGCCGGTCAGCACGGCCTCGGCCGCGCGGGCCCGCCAGGGGCGGGAGGCGACGGCACCGAGGGCCAGCCGTGCCTCGCGGACCACGCCGTCCTCGATGTCGAGCGCGGCGGCGACCGACCCGATCGCGAAGGCGTACGAGGCGCGTTCGCGGACCTTGCGGTAGCGCGAGCGGGCGGCGGCGGGGGCGGGCGGCAGGGTGACTCCGGTGATCAGCGCGCCGGGCGGCAGGGCGGTCTCCCGGTGCGGGGTGTCACCGACGGGGAGGTAGAAGTCGGTGAGCGGCAGCTCCCCCGGTCCTTCGGCCGTCTCGAAGGTGACGACCGCGTCGAAGGCGGTGAGGGCGACGCCCATGTCCGAGGGGTGCACGGCCACGCAGTGGTCGGAGGCGCCCAGCACGGCGTGGTTGTGGTGCTCGCCGGTGACCGCGGGGCAACCGCTGCCGGGGACGCGCTTGTTGCACGGCTTGCTCACGTCGGTGAAGTAGCCGCAGCGGGTGCGCTGGAGCAGGTTCCCGCCGACGGTGGCCATGTTGCGCAGCTGCCCGGAGGCGCCGGCCAGGACGGCCTGGGTCAACGCCGGGTAGCGTCGGCGGACTTCGGGGTGCGCGGCGAGGTCGCTGTTGGTGACGGTCGCGCCGATGCGCAGGCCGCCGTCACCGGTCGGCTCGATGCCGTCCAGGGGGAGCTCGCGGACGTCGACGAGCAGGGCGGGGCGTTCGACGCCGGTCTTCATCAGGTCGACGAGGTTGGTGCCGCCGCCGAGGAAGCGGGCGTCCGGGTCGGCGGCGAGCAGCGCCACGGCTCCGGGGACGTCGTCGGCGCGCTGGTAGCCGAACTCCCTCATGCAACGGCCTCCTCGGCGTCCTCGTTCTTGCCGTGGCTCTCGGCGGCGCGGGCGACGGCCTGGACGATCGAGACGTAGGCGCCGCAGCGGCACAGGTTTCCGCTCATCCGCTCACGGATCTCGTCGGGCGTCAGCGGTGGTGGTCCGGCCTCGGGCCGGACGTCGTCGGTGACGGCGCTCGGCCACCCGGCGGCGTGCTCCTCGATGACGGCGACGGCCGAGCAGATCTGGCCGGGCGTGCAGTATCCGCACTGGTAGCCGTCGAGGTCGAGGAAGGCCTGCTGCACCGGGTGCAGCCGGTCGCCCTCGGCCATGCCTTCGATGGTGGTGACCTCGCGCCCCTCGGCCGCGACGGCGAGGTTGAGGCACGAGACGGCGCGACGCCCGTCGACCAGGACGGTGCAGGCACCGCACTGCCCCTGGTCGCAGCCCTTCTTGGTACCGGTCAGGTCGAGGCGCTCGCGCAGGGCGTCGAGCAGGGTGGTGCGGTGGTCGACGGTCAGCTGGTGCTTCTCGCCGTTGATGTTCAGGGTGATGGCGCTGGACGTCGACGAGGGCGCTGGGGCCATGGTCAGCCTTCTTTGGTGTCTGGTGACAGGGAAACGGGCTGGAGGCGTGGGTTCATCGATGGGCGGGCGCACCGGCCGGTCCCGCCGGGCCGCATCCGCCGCTACAGTGGGCAGGAAACCGGACAGCTGTCCGCTCACTGGAAACGTAACGGACAGCTGTCCGCTTAGCAAGAACGGGATTCGGCCACGGACCCGGGAGGAGGACGGGTGTCGCAGGCGAAGAAGGACAAGCCGGACGCTGCCCTGCGCTCGGACGCCCAGCGCAACCGCGAGCGGATCCTGCACGTGGCCACGGAGGAACTGACGCGCTGCGCGGACGCGCCGCTGAGCGCCATCGCCAAGAAGGCGGGCGTCGGGCAGGGCACCTTCTACCGCAACTTCCCCAACCGCGAGGCGCTCGTCCTGGAGGTCTACCGCTACGAGATGCGGCAGGTGGCCGACGCCGCGCCCGAGCTGCTCGCCACCCGCCCGCCCGAACGTGCCCTGCGGGAGTGGATGGACCGCCTCGCCGGGTTCGCCATGACCAAGGCCGGCCTGGCGGACGCGATCCGGCTGGTCACCAGCGCGCCGGGAAGCCCGCGGAAGCCGCACCCCACCCCGGTCATGGACGCGGCCGGGCTCCTCCTGCGCGCCAACGAGGAGGCCGGAACCATCCGGCCCGGGATCACCGCGGACGACTTCTTCCTCGTCATCGGCGGTCTGTGGCTGATCGACCCCGGCGAGGACTGGCAGCCGCGGGCCACCCGGTTCCTGGACTTCGTCATGGACGGGCTGCGGGCGGGAGCGCCGGGCCGGTGACCGCGCCCCGGAAGCGGTAGCGGCGTTCGGGGCGGCCCGCCGCTCCGTAGCGCAGGGACACCTCCGCACGGCCGACGGTGTGGAAGTGCTCCAGGTAGCGGCGGGCGCTGACCCGGGAGACGCCGGTCAGCGCCGCGCACTCGCTGGCCGACAGCGTGCCCTCGGCATCGCGGAGGGTCCGTTCGACCAGCTCGGCCGTCTCCGCGCTCATCCCCTTGGGCAGCGCCGGGACCGGGGCGGCCGGTGCCGTCGCGCCGGCCAGTACGCGGTCGACGTCGGCCTGACTGCGCACGACGGTCCCGAGCAGCCGGCCCCGCCGCCCGGCGTAACGCTCCAGCCGGACCCGCAGGTCCTCGAAGTCGAACGGCTTGAGCAGGTAGTCGACGACGCCGTGGCGTACGGCGCCGCGCACCGTGTCCGCCTCCCGGGCCGCGCTGATGACCATGACGTCGCAGTCGTGGCCGGCGGCGCGCAGCCGGGTGACGACGTCCAGGCCGAAGAGGTCGGGCAGGTACAGATCGAGCAGGACCAGGTCGGGGCGGAGCTCGCCGACGGCGGTGAGTGTCTGCTCGCCGGTACCGGCGACGCCGACGACCCGGAAGGGTTCTACGCGTTCGACGTAGGCGCGGTGGACCCGGGCCACCATGAAGTCGTCGTCGACGACGAGCACGCCGATCGCGTCGGCGGCGGCCCTCGCGCCGGCCGCGGCCCTCGCACCGCCGGTGCCGCTCGTCCCCGTCATGGTGCTGCTCCTTCCGCCACCGCGTCGGTGAGGTGGCTGACCGTCATGCGTGCCGTGAACACGGCCCCTTCGGAGGTGTTGGTCACCGAGATCTCGCCGCCGTGGCGTTCGCAGACCAGCCGGGTCAGCGCCAGGCCGATGCCGCGCTCGCCCTGCCGGGCGGCCTTGGTGGTGAATCCGTGGGCGAAGACCTCACGGGCCAGTGCGGGCGCCACACCGGGCCCCGAGTCGCGGACCACGATCTCCACGCCGGTGGCGTCCTGTCTGAGCTCGACCTCGACCCAGGCGGCTCCGTCTCCGTGCGTCGCGGCGGCGTCCACCGCGTTGTCGACGAGGTTGCCGACCACGGTCGCCACGTCGGCGGCGTCCTCGGGGGTGAGCCGGCCCAGGGCGGTGCGCTCGGAGACGCGCAGGGCGACCCTGCGCTCGGCCGCCAGCGAGGACTTCGCCGTCAGCAGCGCGGCGACGGCGGTGTCGCGGACCCGGCGGCTGAGGGTGACGTCGAGGGACTGGCGGCGCTGGTTGAGTGCCCGGATGTAGCGCACCACCTCGTCCTGCTCGCCGATCTGGATCAGCCCGGAGATGGTGTGCAGCTGGTTGGCGAACTCGTGGGCCTGGGCCCGCAGCAGCTCGGAGGTGCTGCGGAAGGCGCCGATCTCCCTTTCCAGGCGGGCCAGTTCGGTGCGGTCGCGCAGGGTGGTGACCGAGCCGAGCGGGCGGCCGTCCTTGGTGACGGTCATGCGGTTCATCACCAGGACCCGGCCGTGGCGGACGACGACCTCGTCGCGCCGCCCGGCCGTGTCGTGCCGGTCGGCCGCGTCGTGCAGCGCGCCCGTGTCGTGCCGGTCGGCCGCGTCGGCCGTGGCGCCGGTGAGGACGTCCAGGAGGCGCCCGTCGATGCCCAGGCCGTCCAGGCTCTGGCCCACACAGTCCTCGGGCAGGTCGAGCAGGCGCCGGCCCATCTCGTTGACCAGGGTGATCCGGTGCTGCGGATCGAGGGCGACCACGCCCTCGGCGATGCCGTAGAGCATCGCCTCCCGGTGTTCGGCGAGCCCGGCGATCTCGCGGGGTTCCAGGCCGAGGGTCTGCCGTTTGACGCGCCGGGCGAGCAGCCAGGAGCCGGCCACACCGAGGGCGCTCGCGATGCCGAGGTAGGCCATGAGGTAGGAGGACGCGCCGCCGAGCCGCTGCCACGCCGTGGGGTCGGCCTCACCGACCATCACCGTGCCGAGGTGCCGGCCGAGGGTTTCCGGCGTGTCCCCGAGCACCGGGACCTGCGCGACGAGTTCCCGGCTGCCGCCCAGCGTCAGCGCCCCCGTCCAGCCGCGTCCCTCGGCGGCGTCGCCGGCGAGCGGCAGCCGGGCGCCCACCACGGTCGGGTCGGTGGAGCTGACGATGCGGCCGCCGGCATCGGCCACCGTGACCGAGGTGACCCCGGACTGGGTCTGCGTGGAGTTCACCAGGGGGGCGAGTGCCTCCTGCGGCACGGGGCGCAGCAGCCGGCTGCGGACGAGCGGAGTGGCGGCGAGCTGTTCGGCGATGGCCGCGACGCGGCGGCCCTCGACGCGGTTGAACGTCGCCTTCGACTGGGCGAGCGAGACGGCGGCCACCGCGAGCAGCACCACCACGACGATGGCGAGCTGGAGGACCAGCATCTCGCCCGCGAGGGTGTGACGGCGGAAGGTGGGGGCCACGGCGTACTCGATCTCGGTGGACGGGGGGCGGGGGTGGGGGTGTCGGCGTGGGGGACGTCGGGCGCCATCATGGCGCCCACCTGCGGCGAAGGAAAGGGATGTGCTGTCTTCGCAATGAACCGGCGATGCACCGGTGACGCGGGACGGCCGGCGATCCGACAGTCCCGCCGCCGCCCCGCCGCCCCGCCACCCCGGCGCCCCGGCGACCCGGCGACCCGGCGACCCGGCGACCCGGCGACCCGGCGACCCGGCGACCGTAAAGACCACAACCTCCCTTGGTTCCGCAAGGAAGACACATCGACGGGTCGCGGGCACCATGTGGCCCACATCACCCTCCCCCACAGGGCTCCCCGTACCGATCTACCCAACCGACAGGTGGTGGCATTCGTGCGCCTGCGCACCCCCCTTGCTCTGCTCGGGGCCGCCGTGCTCGTCCTCGCCGGTCCCCCGCTGCTCTCGACGGGCAGCGAGTCCGAGACCGGCACGCAGATTCCCGGCCTGCGCTTCATGGTCCCCAACACCCCCGGCGGCGGCTACGACATCACCGCCCGCACGGTCGCGAAGAACGCCGAGGACGCCGGACTCACGCACAACATCGAGGTGTTCAACCTGCCCGGCGCGGGCGGCACCGTGGGCCTGAGCCGGCTGGTGAGCGAACACGGCAACGGCAAGCTCGCCATGTCCATGGGCCTGGGCGTCGTGGGCGCCGCCCGGTCCAACCACGCGCCCAAGACGCTCGCCGACACCACGCCGATCGCGCGGCTCACCGAGGAGCAGGACGTCGTCGTGGTCGCCAAGGACTCCCCGTACCGAACGATCGACGAGCTGATCACCGCCTGGAAGAAGGACCCCGGGAAGATCCCCGTCGGTGGTGGCTCGTCCCCGGGCGGGCCCGACCACCTCGCGCCGATGCTGATGGCGCAGGCCGCCGGGATCTCCCCCAGGTCGGTCAACTACATCCCCTTCGACGGGGGCGGCGAGCTGCTCGCGTCGATCCTCGGCAACAAGGTCGGCTTCGGGGTCTCCGGCGTCGGCGAGTACCTGGACCAGATCAAGGCGGGCGAGCTCAGAGTGCTCGCGGTGACGGGCCCGGAGCGCGTGGACGACCTCGCGGACGCCCCGACGCTCAAGGAGTCCGGCTACGACGTGGACTTCACCAACTGGCGCGGCATCGTGGCCCCGCCCGGCCTGACCGACGCGGAGCGGGCCAAGCTGACCCGCCTGGTGGACGAGCTGCACGACTCTCCCGAGTGGAAGAAGTCGCTGGAGCAGAACGGCTGGGACGACGCCTACCTGACGGGCGAGGAGTTCGGCGCATTCCTGGACGCCCAGGACAAGCGTGTGGTGTCGGTGCTGAAGGAGCTGGGACTGTGACGACGCGGACCGAGACGCCCACCGAACCGGCCGCCGCGCGGCGGTCGTGGCTGCGCGACCACTCCGAACTGGGCGTGTGCGTGCTGCTGCTGGCGCTCGGTGTACTGGTGCTGACCGACGCGCTGACCATGGACGTCGACATCACGCAACGGGGTCCGGTCGGCCCGAAGACGGTCCCTGTCGTCGTCGGCGTGGGCCTGCTGGTGATCGCCGCCCTGCTCGCCGTGGACGTGCTGCGCGGCGGCCGGGGCGAGGCCGAGGGCGGCGAGGACGTCGACCTGTCCGAACCGGCCGACTGGCGCACGGTGCTGCTGCTGGCCGGCATCTTCCTGGGCGCGGCCGTGCTGATCGAGCCGGCCGGTTTCCCCGTCGCGGGCGCGCTGCTGTTCTGGGGAGCCGCCTTCGCCCTCGGCAGCCGGCGCGTCGACCGTGATCCGCTGATCGCCGCGGTGCTGTCCCTGATCACGTACGTCGTCTTCGACAAGCTGCTCGGAGTGCCACTGCCCGGTGGTCCGCTGATGGGAGTGCTCTGACATGAACGCCCTGAACTCCCTCCTGGACGGCTTCGGCACGGCCCTCACCCCACTCAATCTCCTGTGGGCCGCCCTCGGTGTCCTGCTGGGCACGGCCATCGGCGTGCTGCCCGGAATCGGCCCCGCGATGGCGGTGGCCCTGCTGCTGCCCGTGACGTACGGGCTGGACCCGGTGGCCGCGTTCATCATGTTCGCGGGCATCTACTACGGCGCCATGTTCGGTGGTTCGACCACCTCCATCCTGCTCAACACCCCCGGCGAGAGTGCCGCGGTGGTCGCGGCCATGGAGGGCAACCCCATGGCCAAGGCGGGGCGGGGCGCCCAGGCGCTGGCGGCCGCCGCCATCGGTCACTTCGCGGGCGGCATGATCGGCACGATCCTGCTGGTGGCGCTGGCGCCGACGGTCGCCGACCTGGCGGTGGACATCGGCGCGCCCGACTACTTCGCCATCATGGTGCTGGCGTTCATCGCGGTGACCTCGGTGCTCGGCTCCTCGCGCATCCGGGGCCTGGCGTCCCTGCTGATCGGCCTGACGATCGGCCTGGTGGGCCTGGACCAGATGACGGGCCAGCAGCGGCTGACCTTCGGCTCGCTGCAACTCGCCGACGGCATCGACGTGGTGATCGTCGCGGTCGGTCTGTTCGCGATCGGCGAGGCGCTGTGGGTCGCGGCGCACCTGCGGCGCGGGGCGGCCGAGCCGATCCCGGTGGGACGGCCCTGGCTCGGCCGCGGCGACGTGCGGCGGACGTGGAAGTCGTGGCTGCGCGGCCCGTTCATCGGGTTCCCGTTCGGCGCGATCCCGGCGGGCGGCGCGGAGATCCCCACCTTCCTCTCCTACGTGACGGAGAAGCGGCTGTCCAAGCACAAGGACGAGTGGGGCAAGGGAGCCATCGAGGGCGTGGCCGGGCCGGAGTCGGCGGCGTCGGCCTCGGCGGCGGGCACGCTGGTGTCCATGCTGACCCTGGGCCTGCCGACCACCGCCGTCGCCGCGGTCATGCTGGCCGCCTTCCAGCAGTACGGCATCCAGCCGGGTCCGCTCCTGTTCGAGCGCGAACCCGAGCTGGTGTGGGGCCTGATCGCCTCCCTCTTCGTCGGCATGGTGCTGCTGCTCGCACTCAACCTGCCGCTGGCACCGGTGTGGGCCAAGCTGCTGCGCATCCCGCGGCCCTATCTGTACGCGGGGATCATGTTCTTCGCGGCGGTGGGCGCGTACGCCGTCGGCGGCGAGGTCATCGACCTGGTGATCCTGCTGGTCATCGGCCTGGTCGGCTTCGGCATGCGGCGCTACGGCCTGCCCGTCCTGCCGGCCGTGATCGGCGTCATCCTCGGCCCCAACGCCGAGCAGCAGCTGCGCCGCGCCCTGCAGATCAGCGACGGCAGCGTCACGGGCCTGGTGAACACGCCGTTCGCAGTGACGGTGTACGGAGTGATCGTGCTGCTCCTCGCCTGGCCGCTGGTGAGCCGTGCGGTGGTGCGCAGGCGGGCGGGACGGACGGCCTGACGCAGCCGGCCCGCCCGTCGCCGGGGGCGGGCCGGGCCCGTTGTCAGAGGCGGGTGCCACACTCGGCCCATGAACGAGAGCCACTTCAACTGGCATGATTTCCTGAGCCGTTGGCAGGACGAGTGGATACCCGGCGAGGACGACCTGGAGGACATGGAGGAGGGCGGTGTCAGCCTCGCCGACCTGGCACTCGCCGCCCCGCCCGCGACGCGGGAGGAGATCGCCGTGGCCGAGGAACGCCTGGGCACGCGGTTCCCTCCGTCCTACCGGGGCTTTCTCGAAGCCAGCAACGGCTGGCGCGTCGACGGCACGGCGTCGATCTACCGGCTGGGCGCGGTGCACGAGATCGGCTGGTTCGGGGATCCGTTCGGCATGACCGAGGCCTACCGGCAGGAACTGAGCGAGCGCTCGACCGAACAGGAGGTACTGCTGGCCGGCATGTGGGAGCGGGCCCTGCGGCTGGAGACCGACTCGGACATGTCGTACGCCCTGCTGGACCCGGGGGACACCGACGAGGACGGCGAGTGGGCGCTGTACGTGTACAAGGGGTGGAGCGGCGAGTTCCCGGACCGGTACCCGTCGTTCCGGGCCTTCATGGAGGAGGCGTACCGCGACTTCCACGCGAACCGCGCGAACATGCCCGGCTTCGTGAACGACACCACGCGCGCCCTGGACGCCGGCGTCGAGCGCGCGCGGCAGGAGGCCCTGGGCGGACGGTGGCAGACCGCCCGCGAGCTGCTGGACGAGGCCCGGCGCTACGGGCGGCCGTCCGCCTGGGGGATGCTGCGGCAGATCGACACCCTGGCGCACAGAGGTGGCGGGCACGGTTTCCACGAACTCGTGGCCGATCCGCGGTACACGGACGAGCTGGTGCCGTCGATGGCCGCCGCCCACCTGCGGCACGACCAGCACAGCGCCTTCCCTGGCCGGTTCGTGCTCGGTACCGAGACCGACGACGCCGTCGGCGCGGCCGCCGACGCGATCCTCGCGCGGGTGCGTGACCGCTCCTACCGCTACGCGCCGGACGGCGCGTTCGGACAGGCGGTGGCCGAGGCAAGGGAGGCGGCCCGGTGGGGTGACACCGACGGGGCATGGCGGACGATCCGCGCCGCGCTGCCGTCGTGGTCACCGCCGGGACCGGACCTGCTGGCGCCACTGGGACTGCTCGCGGATCCCGTGCTGGGGCCGGTGGTGACACCGGAGCGCGGCAGGGAACTGCTGGCCACGCCGCGCGCCGGCCGGTCCGGCACCGCACCGGCCCCGGTGGCGGACCTCGACCCGCCCGGACTGCGCTGGCTCGCGGACACGCCCAGGCGGAACGCGGCTTACGACTCCTACCGGTGTCTGTGGGTGGAGGGTGTGGAGCCGGAGGTGCTGCCGTCCCTGATCGGGGAGGACGGGTGCGCGGGCCTGACCGCTCCGCCCGGCCACCGGGACCCGTGGCCGCACCACGGCGCTCAGCGACGGGACGGCCTGGCACCGTGGGAGGACCGGGCCCTGGTGTCGGTGGGCCGGACGGGTACCGGATGGGCGTTCGGCTTCGACCCGGCTCCGCGCAGCTCGCCCGTCGGGAACTTCTTCGTCTCGCCCGCCGCGACCGCGTCGCGCCACGGGCGCGCGGTGGTGCTGTGGGTGCGCAGGGCCAGGTCCGGCGGTCTGTCGGTGTTCCACCTGTCGGTGGCCCGGCACGGCGAGGAGCTGTACGCCTTCACGCTGCGCGGCACCGACGTCGAGCGGACGGGACCGGTCCCCGGGGCGCTGGATCCCGAACAGCTCCTCGAGGGCGTCGGCGAGGACGCGCACGAACAGCGTCTGCTGGCCGCCGTGGAGGCCGAGTTCGGCCTGGCCCTCCCCCGGCTCGCCCTGGCCGAGGGCATCCTGCCCGAACTGACCACCCGTTCCTGGAACCGCGCACCGAGGCAGGGCGAGGCGTACGCGTACGCAACGATCAGCGTGGGACCACGCACCACCGGGTGAACGCGAGGCCTCCTCACCGGGCGGCACGAGGAGGCCGGCGCGTCCGGCGAAGCCGTCGGACCGGGCGCAGGTCCGCCACCCACGAAGCACTCTGCTGTCAGCCGATACCGCCCCGCCTCCCATGGCAGGGGTGACAGGGTCGCCGCATGAAGCCGACCTTCGTTCTCGTGCACAGTCCGTCCGTGGGTCCCGCGACCTGGCAGTCCGTGGCCGAACACCTGACGGCGGCGGGACACCAGGTGCGGGTGCCGTCCCTGCTGCACATCGGCGCCGGTGGCCCACCCTTCTGGCCCCGCGTCGTGGACGCCGTCCGCGAGGACGTGCGGCAGGTCCCGGCCGGAAGCCCCCTCACGTTGGTGGTGCACAGCAACGCCGGCCTCTTCCTCCCGGTGATCCGCTCGGGACTCGACCGTCCGGTGGCCGGCTCGGTCTTCGTCGATGCCGCGCTGCCGGCCCGGAGCGGGCCGACCCCTGTCGCCTCACCCGAGTTGCTGGAGTTCCTCCGCCCGATGGCAGTGAACGGCAGGCTGCCACGCTGGACCGACTGGTGGGACGAGGCGGACGTCGCACCCATGTTCCCCGATCCGCTGGTACGGCAGACCGTCGTCGACGAGCAGCCCACCTTGCCGCTGTCCTACTACGAGCAGCGGATCCCGGTCCCGGACTCCTGGGACGACCACCCCTGTTCCTACGTGCTGTTCGGCCCTCCCTACGACAGCCTCGCCGACGAGGCGCGCGAGCGCGGCTGGCGCGTGGCGCACCTGCCCGGCGCGCACCTCCACCAGATCGTCGACCCCGCCGGCATGGCCCGGCACCTCGTCGAACTCACCACAGCGACGTGACCCGCCTTCCGTCGCTCTCCGTTCAGCCGTGGGGAGCAGGGCGGAAACCCCGCCTCGGGAAACGGATTCCGCTCACCCCGCTCACCCCGCTCACCCCAGGAAGCTCAGCCGGACCTTGCGGTCGGCGTTGTCCTTGTTCGTGTCCACCAGGCAGACCGACTGCCAGGTGCCGAGTTCCAGGCGGCCGTCGGTCACCGGGAGGGTGGCGTGCGGGGGGACGAAGGCGGGCAGGACGTGGTCGCGGCCGTGGCCCGGGCTGCCGTGACGGTGCTGCCAGCGGTCGTCGGCCGGGAGGAGGGTGTGCAGGGCGGCCAGCAGGTCGTCGTCGCTGCCCGCGCCCGTCTCGATGATCGCGATGCCGGCCGTGGCGTGGGGGACGAAGACGTTGAGGAGGCCGTCGCGGCCCGCCGCCACCTCGCGGAGGAAGGACTCGCAGTCACCGGTGATGTCGGCGACCCGTTCCGCGGAGCCGGTGGTGAGGTTGATGACTCGGGTGCTGAAGGCGTCTGACATGCTCCCATCCTGACGCACGCGGCGGGTGACCGGCGGGAGCGTCGAGCCGTGGACACGGTCTCCGGGAAGACCGGGGGCGGGCACACCGTTGGTAGAAGCGTGAACAACACACGCGAGGTCGAGGTCGTCGTCGTCGGAGCCGGTCAGGCGGGGCTGGCCGGGGCCTATCACCTGCGGCGCACCGGGTTCGAGCCCGAGCGCGACTTCGTGGTGCTCGACCACTCGCCCGGGCCGGGCGGCGCGTGGCAGTTCCGCTGGCCGTCGCTGACGTACGGCAAGGTGCACGGCATGCACTCCCTGCCCGGCATGGAGCTGACCGGCGCCGACCCGGCACGGCCGTCCTCCGCGGTCGTCGCCGAGTACTTCGCGGCGTACGAGCGCGCCTTCGACCTGCGGGTGAGGCGTCCCGTCGACGTCCGCGCGGTGCGCGAGGGGAGCGGCGGACGGCTGCTCGTGGAGACCACGGAGGGCGCCTGGTCGACCCGGGCGCTGATCAACGCGACCGGGACCTGGGACCGGCCTTTCTGGCCGCGTTACCCGGGCCAGGAGACCTTCCGGGGCCGCCAGTTGCACACCAGTCAGTACGCCGGGCCCGCGGAGTTCGCCGGGCAGCGGGTGATCGTGGTGGGCGGGGGCGCGTCGGGCACGCAGCACCTGCTGGAGATCGCCCCGTACGCCGCGGCCACCACGTGGGTGACCAGGCGGCGCCCGGTGTTCCGCGAAGGCCCCTTCGACGAGGACGCGGGCCGGGCGGCGGTGGCGCTCGTGGAGGAGCGGGTGCGGCAGGGGCTGCCGCCGAAGAGCGTGGTCTCGGTGACCGGGCTGCCCCTCAACGACGCGATCCGGGCGGGCCTCGCGTCCGGCGTGCTGGACCGGCGGCCCATGTTCGACCGGATCACGCCCGACGGGGCGGAGTGGAGCGACGGCCGGCGGGTGAAGGCGGACGTCATCCTGTGGGCCACCGGGTTCCGGGCCGCGATCGAGCACCTGAGGCCGCTGCGGCTGCGGGAGGCGGGCGGCGGCATCCGCGTCGAGGGAACGCGCGCGGTCGCCGATCCGCGGGTCCACCTCGTCGGTTACGGGCCGTCGGCCAGCACCGTCGGCGCCAACCGGGCCGGACGCGCGGCCGTACGGGACATCAGGCGGCTGCTGGCCGAGGAGGAACCGGTCGCCGCGTGACGCCCGGCCCGCTCACCGGGCCCCGGCACCGGCCGGCGGCGAGGCGCTCCGCCGATTGCCGTCGAACTCGTCGACGTTGCGCCGGTGCTCGGCGTAGTCGGCGGTGAAGCGGGTGTCGCCGGGCCTGACCGTGACGAAGTACAGCCAGTCCCCCGGGGTCGGGTCGATCGCGGCGCGCATCGCCGCGTCGCCCGGGTTGTCGATGGGCGTGGGCGGCAGGCCCATCCGCTGGTACGAGTTGTAGGGGCTGTTGATCCGGGTGTCCCGCGTGGTCGTCCTGAGGGTGGAACGGCCCAGGGCGTAGTTGATGGTGGAGTCCATCTGCAGCGGCATGCCGCGCTCCAGGCGGTTGTAGACGACCCGGGCCACCTTGCCCATGTCCGCCTTGGTCGCGGCCTCCGCCTGGACGATGCTCGCGATGGTGACCGCCTGGTAGACGTTCAGCGCGTTGCGCTGGGCGCCCGCGGCGATCGGGGCGCCGTGGAACTTCCTCTTCGCCGTGTCCACCATGGCCGCCAGCAGCTTCTCCGGGGTCGGCTGTTCACCGAGCGGATAGGTCGCCGGGAAGAGGTAGCCCTCGGGATTGCCCTCGGCGTCGTTCGGCAGCTTCAGATCGGCCCTGGCCAGGGATTTCCTGGTGGTGCCGACGGGCAGGCCGAGGGTCTTGTCGACGGCTTCGTAGACCTGGGTCGCGCGCCAGCCCTCCGGGATCACCAGGGACGTGGGCCGGGACTCGCCCTCGTCGTCCGTCATCAGCAGCGGCACCGCCACGGCGGCTCCGGCCACGAGGGCTCCGGTCGCGACCAGGGCGATGCGGCCCCGGAGCGTCAACGTGATCGTGCCCCTGGGCGTTCTCGGCAGCCTCGGGGGTCTCGTGGTGTTCGACAAGCGCGGGGGTCTCGGACTCCTCGGACTCCTCGCGTTCCGTCGCGGAGTGTTCTTGTGCATGCGGGCACGGTAACCCTCTTATCACCTCGATCCCGGCATATCGTCAGCCTGTCGGCTCCAGTCGGGCGTCCCTGCGCACCAGGGCCGCGTACCGCCCGTCCTGGGCCAGCAACTCCTCGTGCGTGCCCTGCTCGGCCAGGCGGCCCGCGTCGAGGACCACGATCCGGTCGGCGCCCCGGACGGTGGACAGGCGGTGCGCGATGGTGATGGTGGTGCGGTTGGCGGACAGGGCGTCGATGGCGTCCTGAACGGCGGCCTCGGTGCGGGTGTCCAGGGCGCTGGTCGCCTCGTCGAGAACGAGGACGGGCGGGTCGCGCAGGATGGTGCGGGCGATGGCCAGGCGCTGCTTCTCCCCACCGGAGAAGCGGTGGCCGCGCTCGCCGACGACCGTGTCGTAGCCGTCGGGCAGGGCGGCGATGTGGTCGTGGATCTGTGCCGCCCGCGCCGCCGCCTCCAGTTCCTCGTCGGTGGCGTCGGGCTTGGCGAAGCGCAGGTTCTCCGCGACCGAGGCGTGGAAGAGGTACGTCTCCTGCGAGACGACGCCGACCGATCGGGCGAGGGTGTCGAAGTCCAGGTCACGCACGTCGACCCCGTCGAGGGTGACCCGGCCGCCCGTCACGTCGTACAGCCGCGGCACCAGGTGGCCGAGCGTGGACTTGCCCGCACCCGTGGGGCCGACGACGGCCAGGCTGGCGCCCGCGGGAACGGTGACGTCGATGTCGTCGAGGACCGGGCCGCCCTTGCCGTCGTAGGCGAACTCGACGTGCTCGAAACGGACCTCGCCCTTGACCCGGTCGAGACGGACGGGCTCGTCCCGTTCGGTGATGTCGATCGGCAGGTCGAGGTACTCGAAGATGCGCTGGAAGAGGGCGAGGGAGGTCTGGATCTGGACACCGGTCGACAGCAGGCTCACCGTCGGCCGGAACAGTCCCTGCTGGAGCGAGACGAAGGCCACGATGGTGCCGAGGGAGACGTCCGGACCGCCCAACTGGAGGGCGATGCCGGCGGTCCAGTAGATGACGGCCGGCATGGCTGCCATGACGATGGTGATCACCGCCATGCGCCAGCGGCCCGCCATGTTCGACCGCACCTCCAGGTCGACCAGTCGCTCGGACTCGTCGGAGAAGGCGCGGGTGAGCGAGTCGGAGCGGCCCATGGTGCGGCCCAGCAGGATGCCGCTGACGGAGAGCGACTCGGTGACCGTGGCGGCCATCGCCGCCATCTGCTTCTGGCGCCTGGTGGTGATCTTCCTGCGCTCCCTGCCGACCCGGCGGCTGATCCACACGAAGACCGGCAGGAGCAGCAGCGAGACGACGGTCAGACGCCAGTCGAGGACGACCATCGCCACGACCGTGGCGACCACGCTGGTGAGGTTCGAGACCAGGGAGGTCGCCGTCGAGGTGACGGTGGCCTGCATGCCGCCGATGTCGTTGGCGATGCGGGACTGGACCTCGCCGGTTCGGGTGCGGGTGAAGAAGGCGAGGGACATGCGCTGGAGCCGGCCGTAGACGGCGGTGCGCAGGTCGTGCATGACCCGCTGGCCGACCGTCGTGGAGATCAGCGTCTGCAGCACGCCGAAGACGCTGGTGAGGACGGCGCCCAGGATCATGCCCAGGGCGAGCAGGCTCAGCAGGCCGGTGCGCCCCTCGGGGATCGCGACGTCGAGGATCTCCCTGAGCAGGAAGGGCGTGGCGACGGAGACCAGCGACGCGGCGCCGACGAGCAGTCCGACGATCGCCAGACGGCCTCGGTACGGGCGGAAGAGCTTCAGGATGCGACGCACCTGCCGGGGCTGTTCCTTGGCGTCGGCGGGTGGCGTCCAGCGGGTTTCACGATCGGGATGCATGGGCTCCTACGGGGAGTGCGAGGGGAAGTCCGGACGGCCCGCGCGGACGGCGACCCGACGGACGACGGACCATAGCTCATTGTTACCTGTACTCACAATGAACGTCGTCCTGTTATTGTTCCCGCATGACCGCCCCCGATCCCGACGGCCTGCTCGCCGAGCAGTTGCTGCGGCTCACCCGCAGGGTGCACCGCATCCAGAAGCGCCATCTCGAACGGCGCGACCTCGGCATCACACCGGCCCAGTCCCGGCTGCTGCGCACCCTGGCGCACTACGGGTCACCGCCTCGGATGGCCGATCTGGCCGAGCGGCTGGAGGTCGTTCCGCGGGCGGTCACGACGCTGGTCGACGGACTCGAGACGGCCGGGAAGGTGCGTCGCGTCCCGGATCCGGCCAATCGCCGGGTGACCCGGATCGAGCTCACGGACGACGGGCGCGCGGCCCTGCGGGAGGTGCGCGGCGCACGCCGCCTGGCCGCGGAGGAGATCCTCGCCCCGCTCACGGACGAGCAGCGCGCGGCACTGGGCGAGCTCCTGGACACGCTGGTCGACGGGCCCGGCACGGAACCCGGGAACGGTGCGGCGTAGGCGATGCGCCGTCCCTGGGCCGGTCAGGCGCCCAGGTCCGCCCGGTCCCCCATCACCAGCACCGGATGCCGGTCCGGGTCCAGCGTGCGCAGCAGGTACTCCATCCCCGCCTTGGGGAGGCTGACGCAGGCGGACGTGCCGCTGCCGTGGTCCATGTGCAGCCAGATCGAACCGCCCTTGGACGCGCCCTCGGGACGGGTCGGGTCGTTCGGTGACGTCCCCTTGACCCGGTTGTAGTCGATGGCGATGACGTAGTCGAAGTCGTGCCAGTACGACGTGCCCCACGAACGCGGCGCCGCAAAGGCGGAGGACCGGGTGTAGGGCAGTCCCGCGCCGGGGGCCGGGTCCGGGTCGGGGAGCACACCGCCCGCGTCGCTGAGCGTGAAGACACCCACGGGACTGCGCTTGTCGTCCTCGTGGTGGTCGGTCGTCCACCCCTTGCGGCCGTTGTGCGCGGCCCAACTGCGCGTCCGGTGCCAGACGGAGCCCCGCTTCGTGTACAGCACGACCGTGGACTCGGCGGAGTCCCTGCCCTCGCCGTACACCGCGACGACCTGGCGGGACGCGGCGGGAATGCGCTGCCGCAACCGGTCGCCGACCCCCGGGATCCGCGTGGTGTCGGCCGGGGCGCCGCTCGTGCCGGCCGCGCCGCCGGCGGGCCGGCTCGCACCGGCCTGCGTGCCGTGCCCGGACGGTCCGCCGCCACAGGCGGACAGGGCTGTCAGAAGGGAACCGAGGGCCGCCACCGCGACCGCCGTACGCCGTGCTCCACCACTTCGCATCCGTCCATCGTCGCACTCACCGCGCGGAACGCTTCCGGTCGCCCCGGGCGTCGCCGGTCCGGCCACGGGGCCCCCGACGCCGCAGCCGGATTCGTATCCCCTCGCGGAAAACCGCTTGATTTTGGGCACGCCGCGACGCGAACCTTTCACGGTTTGCAGCCTCTTGATGCCGTGTTGCGCGGCACCCCCTGACACGAGCCTCTGGGACGCCATGCAGATCCAAGACCTTCCGTATCCCGACCCGGGCGTGCCCGACGCGCGCTCGGGCCCCCGTTTCCTGTGGTGGCTGTTCCGGAACCAACTGGGTGGCCAGCTCAAGTCGCTGGCCTGGGGCCTGCTGCACTTCGCCTCCGTCTCGGCCCTGCCCTTCTGCGTCGGCCTCGCCGTCCAGGCCGTCGTCGACCGCTCCGGCGCCCGGCTCGCGGCTGCCGGCGGCCTCATGGCGCTGTGCTGCGTAGGCAACGCCCTCGGCGACACCTTCCTGCACCGCTCCGCGGTCACCAACTGGATCACCGCCGCGGCCCGCGTCCAGCAACTGCTGGCCCGCAGGACCGCGATGCTGGGCTCGGCACTGACCCGCCGCGTCGCGGCCGGCGAGGTCGTCGCCGTCTCCACGAGCGACGTCGAGAAGATCGGCTGGTTCGTGGAGGCCGTGTCCCGGTTCACCGCTGCGGCGGTGACCATCGTGCTGGTCTGCGTCGGCCTGGTCGTCTACGAACCGTCGCTCGGGGTCGTCGTCGCGGCGGGTCTGCCCGTGCTGGCCCTCGCGGTGCTGCCCCTGCTCCCCCGCGCCACCCGGCGAGCCGACGTCCAGCGCGAGAAGGCCGGACGCGCCACCGAACTGGCCTCGGACACCGTCGCGGGACTGCGGGTCCTGCGCGGCATCGGCGGCGAGGAGCTCTTCCTCGACCGCTACCGCGGCGCCTCCCAGGAGGTGCGGCACGCGGCCGTCCGCAGCGCCCGGATGTGGTCCCTGATCTCCGCGATCCAGGTGCTGCTGCCGGGACTGCTGCTGATCGCGGTGGTCTGGCACGGAGTGCACCTGGCCGGCGAGGGCCGCATCGGCGTCGGCGAACTCGTCACCGTCTACAGCTCCGTCATGATCCTCACCTATCCGCTGCGGCACTTCGAGGAGATCGCCATGGCGTACTCCTTCTCCCGCCCCTCCGCCAAGCGGGCCGCACGCGTGCTGGCGCTGGAGCGGGCCACGGACACCGCGGGGACGCGCGCCGCCGAGGTACCGGCCGGAGACCTGTACGACCCGTCCACGGGTCTGCTGGCTCCGAAGGGCACGCTCACCGCCGTGGTGTGCGGCGACCCCGACGCGGCCGGCCGCCTCGCGGAGCGTCTCGGCGGGCATCCTTCGCAGGAGGGGACGTCGGCCCTGCTGGGCGGGGTGCCGCTCGACGAGCTGCCGCTGGACTCCGCCCGCACGGCCGTCCTGGTCCAGGACAAGGACCCGGTGCTGCTCTCCGGCACGCTGCGCGAACTGCTGGACGTGCCCGCGTCCGGCGCCGTCGCAGCCGGGGACGCGCTGACCGCGGCCCAGTGTGGCGACGTGCTGGCGGCGCTCTCGCAAGGGTCTGTCGGCGCCGACGATCCGATGGACGCCCGCATCACCGAGCGGGGCCGCTCTCTCTCGGGCGGCCAGCGCCAGCGGCTCGCCCTGGCCCGGTCCCTGATCACGGACCCGGAGGTGCTCGTCCTGGACGAGCCGACCTCCGCAGTGGACTCGCACACCGAGGCGCGGATCGCCGAGGGCGTGCGGAACCTGCGCGCGGGGCGCACGACGGTGGTGTTCACCTCGTCGCCGCTGCTGCTGGACCGCGCGGAGCGCGTCGTGTTCCTGGACGACGACCGGGTGGCGGCGGTGGGCGCCCACCGGCAGCTGCTGCACGGCGAGCCCCGGTACCGGGCCGTCGTCACCCGCGAGACCGACGACGAGAACGCCGCCCGGCACACCGGGCACGGGGCCGGGAACACGCCGGACCCCGACGGCGGCTCCCTCGGCGGGCGGCTGGACGACGACGTACTGCACCGACTGGAAGAGATCGAGGAGACGGCATGATCGGCGTGGCGCCACCGTCGTACGACCCGGCGGCCCCGACGACGGCGAGCACCCTGCCCGTCGGGGTCCCCGCGACCGTCCGGGCCTACGCGGGCGATCTCCTGCGCCGGCACCGCCGTGCGTTCGTGCTGCTCGTCACCGTCAACACCGTCGCCGTGATCGCCTCCATGGCGGGCCCCTCGCTGCTGGGCGGGCTCGTGGAACGCGTCTCGGACGACACCCGCGAACTGCATCTCGGGCTCACCGTCACGCTGTTCCTGCTGGCGCTCGTCGTCCAGGCCGTGTTCGTCCGCGAGGTGCGGCTGCGCGGTGCCGTGCTCGGCGAGCGGATGCTGGCCGACCTGCGCGAGGACTTCCTCGTGCGCTCGGTCGGCCTGCCGCCGGGCGTCCTGGAGCGGGCGGGCACCGGCGACCTGCTGTCCCGCATCACGACCGACATCGACCGGCTCGGCAACGCCATGCGCGAGGCCGTGCCCCAGCTGTCCATCGGCGTGGTGTGGGTGGTGCTGCTGCTCGGCGGCCTCGCGGTCACCGCTCCCCCGCTCGCGCCGGTGGTGCTCCTCGCCGTGCCGCTCCTGGTGATCGGCTGCCGCTGGTACTTCCGCCGCGCACCCTCCGCCTACCGTTCGGAGGCGGCCGGGTACGCCGCCGTGGCCGCCGCGCTCGCGGAGACCGTGGACGCCGGCCGCACCGTCGAGTCCCACCGCCTCGGCGCCCGCCGCATCGAGCTGTCGGAGCGCCGGATCAAGGAGTGGACGGCCTGGGAGCGCTACACGCTCTGGCTGCGGTCGGTGCTCTTCCCGGTCATCAACGTCACCCATGTGACCGTGCTCGCCTCCGTCCTGCTGATCGGCGGTGTGTTCGTCCTGCAGGGGTGGATCGGGGTCGGCCAGCTGACCACGGCCGCGCTGATCGCCCAGATGCTCGTCGACCCGGTCGGGCTGATCCTGCGCTGGTACGACGAGCTGCAGGTGGCCCAGGTGTCGCTGGCCCGTCTGGTGGGCGTGCGGGACATCGAGCCGGTCGCCGGTGACGCCTCGCTGGCGCCGGACGGACGGCACGTGCACGCCGACCGGGTGCACTTCGGCTACCTGGAGGGCGTGGACGTCCTGCGCAAGGTGTCGCTGGAGGTCGCCCCGGGGACGCGGCTGGCCCTGGTGGGCCCCTCCGGTGCGGGCAAGTCGACGCTGGGCAGGCTGCTCGCCGGCATCTACGGTCCCCGTGACGGCAGCATCACCCTGGGCGGCGCGGAACTGTCCAGGATGTCCGCCGAGCGGGTCCGCTCGCACGTCGCGCTGGTCAACCAGGAGCACCACGTCTTCGTGGGCTCCCTGCGCGACAACCTCCGCCTCGCCCGCACCGGAGCCACCGACGCCGAGCTGTGGGCGGCGCTGGGCGCGGTCGACGCGGACGACTGGGCCCGTGCGCTCGACGAGGACCTGGACACCGAGGTCGGCTCCGGCGGGTACGCGCTCACACCGGCACAGGCCCAGCAGATCGCGCTCGCCCGGCTGGTGCTGGCCGACCCGCACACCCTGGTGCTGGACGAGGCGACGTCCCTCCTCGACCCGCGGGCCGCGCGCCACCTCGAACGGTCCCTGGCCCGTGTCCTGGACGGCCGCACGGTGATCGCCATCGCGCACCGCCTGCACACCGCCCACGACGCGGACGTCATCGCCGTCGTCGAGGACGGCCGGATCAGCGAGCTGGGGAGCCACGACGAACTGGTCGCGGCGGACGGTGCCTACGCGGCGCTCTGGCGGTCGTGGCACGGCTGAGCGGCGCGCACCGCTCGCCGCCGGGCCACGCGGGCGGGGCCACGCCGGTCCCACGCGGGGCGGAGCAGGCGGCGCGCCGGTCCCACGCGGGGCGGGCGGGGCGGCACCCCTCGCTGCTCGGCCACACGGACGGGGGCACGCCGGTCCCGCGGCGCGGGGCGGGCGGGGCGGACGGCCGTGGACGCTCGGTCGTAGGTGGTTGCGGTGCGGGTGGTACGCGGTTCGTCGCGCGGTTCCCCAGGCCCCGTGCGGGCGCTGCGCCGCCCGGCGCCGGGCAGGCACCGCAGGAGCCGCCCCGGCCGGGCTCCGTGCCGTTGCGCGGTCCCGAACGGGGGTGGAAGGCTGGGAGGAGGCACCGGCTCGGGGAAGGCCCGGGAACCGCGTGGTTCGACGACGGGTGACGCCTGTGCCCCGTGCAGCGGCGGCCCGCCGCGGTCCACGGAGAGAAGGGGTCGGACCCCACCCCCTGGAGGTACCCGTGAACAGCGCCGACGGATGGGGAGATGACGTCTACCAGCCCGACGATTCCGAGCAGAGGGAGGACACGGGACTGCTCGACGGTGAGGACACCCTCGAGTACGACGGTGTCGACGACCCCCTCGACCGGGGCTGGTCCCCGCCCGAGCGCCCCTGGGCGGTCGAGCACACCGGTGTGACGGCCGCCGAACGTCACCGGGGCGAGACGCTGGAGCAGCGGCTCGCCGAGGAGCGGCCGGACCCCGCCGCCCCCGACGGCGACGGTCTGGGCGACTCCGAGGGAACCGACGGCGAACTGCTGGACGACGAGGTCGGCGCGGGCCGCTCCGGCCGGCTCGTGGCCCCCGACGAGGGAACGCACGAGGACGAGGAGCCTGCGCTGGTCGCCAGGGACGTGGGCATCGACGGCGCGGCGGCGTCCGCCGAGGAGGCCGCGATGCACGTCGTCGACGAGGACTCCCTGCCCGGCTGACACCACCCGCCACCGGGTCCCCGCGCCGCCGGCCCGGCGGTCCGCGCCGCACGAGGAGCAGCCATGCAGCAGGACAAGCACCCCGACTACCGGCCCGTCGTCTTCCGCGACCGCGCCGCCGGATACGCCTTCCTCACCCGGTCCACCGCGACCAGCGAGGAGACCATCGCCTGGGACGACGGGGAGACCTACCCGGTGGTGGACGTCGAGATCTCCTCGGAGAGCCACCCCTTCTACACGGGCAAGGCCCGGACGGTGGACTCGGAGGGACGCGTCGCCCGCTTCGAGCGACGCTACGGCAGCGGCGAGGCGGAGGGCGGCGGCACCGGCTGAGCCGGCGAGGCGCACGCCCCGGGGGCGCGTCTCCAGGGGACGCATGCCCGCGGAAAAGGCCGCCGGGCGCCTCAGATGAAGTTGAGCGCCGCCGCGCAGCCCACTCCGCCGAGCACCATGAACGCCGGCATCAGCACCTTCAGCTCCACCCAGCTGCCCGCCCGGAACCGCATGGCCTTCGGCGGACCGATGGGATACCAGCGCTTGCGGCCCACGGGTATCGGCCACAGTATCGGGCAGCCCGAGACGGTGAGCGCGTCCCCGATGTCGTGGACCAGCGCACCCAGCACGATCGGCAGTCCCAGCCACAGGTACTCCTGGCCGGGTGCGGTGAACAGCCAGTCCGAACCGCCGGCCGGCTCGTCCAGCGTCCCGGCGAGGATCCACGCGCTCGTCGCGGCGAGCAGCCAGACCAGCACGTCGGCGCTGGAGCCGCGGGTCGCCCGCCACAGCAGGCCCTCGATCGCCAGCACCATGTGCACGAAGAGGATCGCGAGCACCGCCCAGCGTCCGCCCGCGATGGCAAGGGCCGAGGCGCCGGCGCCGATCAGGACCGCCCACAGCCAGGTGTGCGTGAGGGTGCGGTGTCCGCCGGAGCGGCGCGGGTCGCCCCGCTTCTTCGTGGCCTTGTAGACGGCGTACGACAGCTTGTCGACGATCTCGCACAGCCACCGGGAGACCGGTCCGAAGGCCCGGGAGATGGTGGCCGCCTTGTGGTCGAGGTCCGGGGCGAGGGCGGCACCGGCGCAGATCAGGGCCCCGACGAGCAGCACCGGCCAGGGCATCGGGTGTCCGGCCGCGGCGGTCGCCGCCCCGACGCCCAGCCAGGCCGCGGCGCCCGACAGTGAGTGTGCTGGTCCCATCATCGCCGTTGCCCGCCCCATTCCTCGTCTGCCGCTGTCCAGTTGTCCGGGCCCGTTTCCGGATCCGCTGATGCGCCGTCGGCGACCCAGCGTAGCGGTCGTGATCTTCGTTCCGGCATCCGATTCCCCCATCGCGGCCCGGGCCAGGCAAGATGGGGGCGTGACCCTCATCGACCAGCTCCCGCCGACCGCCGATCCCGATGCCCTGTACGAAGCCTTCGAGTCGTGGGCCCAGGAACGCGGGATCACGCTCTACCCCCATCAGGAGGAGGCGCTGATCGAGGTGGTCTCCGGCGCCAACGTGATCGTGTCGACGCCCACCGGCTCCGGCAAGAGCATGATCGCGGCGGGTGCTCACTTCGCCGCCCTGGCCCGGGACGAGGTCACCTTCTACACGGCTCCGATCAAGGCGCTGGTGTCGGAGAAGTTCTTCGAGCTGTGCAAGCTGTTCGGCACCGAGAACGTCGGCATGCTGACCGGCGACGCCTCGGTGAACGCCGACGCGCCCGTCATCTGCTGCACCGCCGAGGTGCTCGCCTCGATCGCGCTGCGCGACGGCAAGCACGCGGACATCGGCCAGGTCGTCATGGACGAGTTCCACTTCTACGCGGAGCCGGACCGCGGCTGGGCCTGGCAGATCCCGTTGCTGGAACTGCCGCAGGCCCAGTTCGTCCTGATGTCGGCCACGCTCGGTGACGTCTCGTTCTTCGAGAAGGATCTCGCGCGCCGCACCGGCCGCCCCACGGCGGTGGTCCGCTCGGCCACCCGGCCCGTGCCGCTCTCCTACGAGTACCGCTACACGCCGCTCACCGAGACGCTCACCGACCTGCTCGAGGCCCGGCAGGCGCCCGTCTACATCGTGCACTTCACGCAGGCGCAGGCCGTGGAGCGGGCGCAGGCGCTGATGAGCATCAACATGTGCACACGTGAGGAGAAGGAGAAGATCGCCGAGCTGATCGGCGCCTTCCGCTTCACCACGAAGTTCGGCCGCAACCTCTCCCGTTACGTCCGGCACGGCATCGGCGTGCACCACGCGGGCATGCTGCCCAAGTACCGGCGCCTGGTGGAGAAACTCGCGCAGGCCGGTCTGCTGAAGGTGATCTGCGGGACCGACACGCTCGGCGTGGGCGTCAACGTCCCGATCCGCACGGTGCTGTTCACGGCCCTGACCAAGTACGACGGTAGCCGGGTGCGCACGCTGCGGGCCCGTGAGTTCCACCAGATCGCCGGCCGGGCCGGGCGCGCGGGTTTCGACACCGAGGGCTTCGTCGTTGCCCAGGCCCCCGAGCACGTCATCGAGAACGAGAAGGCGCTCGCCAAGGCGGGTGACGATCCGAAGAAGCGGCGCAAGGTCGTCCGCAAGAAGGCCCCCGAGGGCTTCGTGGCGTGGTCGGAGAGCACCTTCGAGAAGCTCATCGCCTCCGATCCGGAGCCGCTGACCTCCCGCTTCCGGGTCACGCACACGATGCTGCTGTCGGTCATCGCCCGGCCCGGCAACGCCTTCGCCGCGATGCGGCACCTGCTGGAGGACAACCACGAGCCGCGCAAGCAGCAACTGCGGCACATCCGGCGGGCGATCGCCATCTACCGCTCGCTGCTGGACGGCGGCATCGTCGAGAAGCTCGACCAGCCCGACGCCGAGGGCCGCATCGTCCGCCTGACGGTGGACCTCCAGCAGGACTTCGCGCTGAACCAGCCGCTGTCCACGTTCGCGCTGGCCGCGTTCGAACTGCTGGACCCCGAGTCGCCGTCGTACGCCCTGGACATGGTGTCCGTCGTGGAGTCCACGCTGGACGACCCGCGACAGATCCTCGCCGCCCAGCAGAACAAGGCGCGCGGCGAGGCCGTGGCCGCGATGAAGGCGGACGGCGTCGAGTACGAGGAGCGCATGGAGCGTCTCCAGGACATCACGTACCCGAAGCCGCTGGAGGAGCTGCTCTTCCACGCGTACGACACCTACCGCAGGAGCCACCCGTGGGTCGGTGACCATCCGCTGTCGCCGAAGTCGGTCATCCGTGACATGTACGAGCGGGCGCTGACCTTCACGGAGCTGGTCTCGCACTACGAGCTGGCCCGCACCGAGGGCATCGTTCTGCGCTACCTCGCGAGCGCCTACAAGGCCCTGGACCACACCGTCCCCGACGACCTGAAGTCCGACGACCTCCAGGACCTGATCGAGTGGCTCGGTGAGATGGTGCGCCAGGTCGACTCCAGCCTGCTGGACGAGTGGGAGCAGCTCGCCAACCCCGAGGTGATGACGGCCGAGGAGGCCCAGGAGAAGGCCGACCAGGTACGGCCGGTCACCGCCAACGCGCGGGCCTTCCGCGTCCTCGTCCGCAACGCCATGTTCCGCCGGGTCGAGCTCGCCGCTCTCGACCAGGTGGAGGAGCTGGGCGAGATGGACGCCGAGGCCGGCTGGGACGCCGACGCGTGGGGCGAGGCCATGGACAAGTACTGGGACGAGTACGACGACCTCGGCACCGGTCCCGACGCCCGCGGCCCCAAGCTGCTGGTGATCGAGGAGCAGCCGAAGGACGGCCTGTGGCGCGTGCGGCAGATCTTCGACGACCCGAACGACGACCACGACTGGGGCATCAGCGCCGAGGTCGATCTCGCGGCCTCGGACGCCGAGGGCCGGGCGGTCGTCCGTGTCACCGATGTCGGCCAGTTGTGAGCACAGGAGAGTCCCACCGATGACGAACCCGGCAGAGAGCCTTGTCGCCCTGCTCGACCTGGAGCAGATCGAGGTCAACATCTTCCGCGGCCGCAGTCCCGAGGAGTCCCTGCAGCGGGTCTTCGGCGGCCAGGTGGCCGGCCAGGCGCTGGTCGCCGCCGGGCGCACCACGGAGGGCGACCGCCCGGTGCACTCGCTGCACGCGTACTTCCTGCGTCCCGGGCGCCCGGGCGTGCCGATCGTGTACCAGGTCGAACGGGACCGGGACGGAAGGTCGTTCACGACCCGCAGGGTCACCGCCGTGCAGCAGGGCCGCACGATCTTCACGCTCACCGCCTCCTTCCACAAGCCTGAGCAGGGGAGTTTCGAGCACCAGCTGCCGCCGGCCCGCAAGGTCCCGGACCCCGAGTCCCTGCCGACGCTCACCGACGAGATCCGCGCCCACCTGGGCGCGCTGCCGGAGCAGTTGGAGCGGATGGCGCGCCGTCAGCCGTTCGACATCCGCTATGTCGACCGGCTGCGCTGGAGCGCCGACGAGGTCGCGGACGCCGAGCCGCGCAGCGCCGTGTGGATGCGCGCGGTCGGACCGCTCGGCGACGACCCGCTCGTGCACACCTGCGCCCTGACCTACGCCAGCGACATGACGCTCCTGGACGCCGTGCGCCTCCCGGTGGAACCCCTGTGGGGGCCGCGGGGCTTCGACATGGCCTCGCTGGACCACGCCATGTGGTTCCACCGGCCGTTCCGCGCCGACGAGTGGTTCCTGTACGACCAGGAGTCCCCGATCGCGACCGGCGGGCGGGGACTGGCCCGTGGGCGGATCTACGACGTGGAGGGACGCCTGCTGGTCTCCGTCGTCCAGGAGGGATTGTTCCGGTCCCTGTAGGTCATGAGCCTCGGCGCCGGAGCCGGCCGAGGAGGCCGCGGATCCTTCCGGAGTCCGCGGCCCGGTGCCGCGACGGCGCCGGCCCGGGTGCGTTCGACACCGGCCGCGGCGGGTTCGGTACGGGCCGGAGAGCAGGGTGCGCGTCCCGGCGTCCGCGGGCCGTCGCCGCCCGGTGATGCCCGGGTGCCGTCGCTGCCGTCGGTGCCGCCAGTGCCGGACGACGACGGGGCGGCGCCGGTGCCGGGCGGTGACCGTGGGCCGTCGCTGCCGGGCCGTGTCGCTGCGCTCGTGGGGCCGGGCGTGGGGCCGGTCGGAGGATGCGCGCGTGGCGCACCGCGCGCGCCAGGTCGGCCCGGAGCCGGTCGGTCTCGTCCGGCTCGGCAGCCGTCATGAGCTCTTCGGCGAGCTGCGCGGCCGGCGAACCCGGTGAGCCGTGGACCGGGCGGGCCGGTCGGAGCAGGCTCAGGTGGGAGCGTTCGTAGGGGTCCCGGACGACCTCCGAGACGTCGACCGGGTCGAGCAGTGAGGCCACGGCGGCGGCCCGGGCCCACGGGTCGTCCGTCCGGCGCAGCAGACACTCGAGGTGCCGGCCCCGCCAGTTGCGGGGGCGCAGGTCGAGCCCTTCCGCCAGCTGGTCCCGCAGGCCTCCCGGGACGCGCCCCGTCAGCAGCGCCCTGTTCCGCTCGTCGGCCGCGAACTCCCGCAGGTCGTCGACGAGATACCTCCAGACGACGGCCCGGTAGCGGTTCAGGGAGAACGTCGTCGGCACCAGCAGTCCCAGCCGGGCGAGGCGGGTGAACCGCGCTTTCGTCACCTCCAGGAGAGCCGCGCCGTCCGTCGTCCCCACTGTCCGGACGCTCTCCCGCAGGGCCTCCGGAAAGCCCGCCTCCGAACGGACCCGCTGGATCTCGGCGCGGGCCACGCGCCCTCCGCCTCCCCTGTCGCCGGGGACGGTGCGGATGCGTCCGAGCTGTACGGCGATGTCGAAGTCGGCCCGCCTCAGCCCGAGTTCGCGTGCCGCCCGGCTCGGCGCGACCGATACCTCCCGGACAGCGGTGATCCGTTCGACGGTGACCGTGTCGTCGTGCGCGATGGTCTTTTCCGGCATGCTCGTCTCCCCCGTGGAGTGCGTCGGCCGACGTCGTCCCCGGCCGCCTGACACAGAACCGTAGCCGCTGCCGCGACACCCGTTCCGAGCCTGTGGAAAACTCCGCACACCCGCACCGGCAGGGTAGGAAAGACCTGGTCAGAAGTCTGTGGACAGATTCCGGTCCGGCTGCCGCGCGTCGACGTCGAGGTGTTCACCGACCCGGTTGACGAGCAGCGTCATCTCGTAGGCGATCTGCCCGATGTCCGACTCCGCCGCGCTGAGCACGCACAGACAGCTGCCGGAGCCCGCCGCCGTGACGAACAGCACCGCGTCGTCGAACTCGACCATCGTCTGCCGTACTCCGCCGGCCCCGAAGTGACGGCCGGAGCCCTTGGCCAGGCTGTGAAGTCCGGACGAGACGGCGGCGAGGTGCTCGGCGTCCTCCCGCCGCAGCCCCGTACTCGCCCCTGTCACCAGGCCGTCGTTGGACAGGACCAGCGCGTGCCGTACGTGTTCCACCCGCTCGGTCAGGTCGTCCAGCAGCCAGCCGAGTCCCTGCTTCTGCACCATGATCCGGTCTCCCCGTGTTGTCCCCGTATGCGTCGTCTCCCCCTGCGCGGGGGATCTGCCCGCCAGCCTTCCCCACACCCGTGCCGCGGGCAAGGAGGATTGGTGCATGGCACAGAAGATGACCGATGACGAGTGGCGGACGTTCGCCGCGACGCCCGTACCGCGGGGCGGTGGCCGCCGGGGGTGGTCGGCCGGTCACCGCACCGAGTCGAGCAGCCGGGCGGTGTGCATCCTCCCGGCGTACTCCACCAGCCGGATCAGCACCTCCTTCCCCGAGTCGCGTTCCCGCGCGTCGCACAGCACCACGGGCGTCCCGGCGTCGAGGTCGAGAGCGCGCAGGACGTCGTCCGTGCCGTGTCGGCGAGCGCCCGAGAAGCAGTTGACGGCCACGACGAACGGGATGTGCCGGTGCTCGAAGTAGTCCACCGCCGGGAAGCAGTCCTCCAGGCGCCGGGTGTCCGCCAGGACGACCGCGCCGAGGGCGCCCTGTGCGAGTTCGTCCCACAGGAACCAGAAGCGGTCCTGGCCCGGGGTGCCGAAGAGGTAGAGGGAGAGCCCGGAGCGGATGGTGATGCGTCCGAAGTCCATGGCGACGGTCGTGGTGACCTTCTGGTCGATGCCTGCGGTGTCGTCCACGCCTTGACCGGCCTCGCTGAGCAGTTCCTCCGTGCGCAACGGTCTGATCTCGCTGACCGCGCCCACGAGGGTCGTCTTGCCCACGCCGAACCCTCCGGCGACCAGGATCTTCAGCGCCAGCGCGGTGGTGTCGCCGCCGGTGGCGTCGGGATGCTCGGAGACCATCGATCACTTCTCTCGGGAGTGCGGACGACGGCAGACGGCCGGGGGTGTGCGCGGCGGCCTCGGTGTGCGCGAGCGGCCTTCACGGGTGGGCGGGTCGTCGTGGGCGTTCTTCGCTGTCATGGCCTGCGGCCTCTTCTCATCGGTTCGGGCGGCCTCTACAGGGCGCGCAGCCCGTTGATCACCTCGCGCAGGATGCGCTCGTCGGGGAGTTGCGCGGGCGGTACGGGACGGCTGACGGTCACGGAGCCCAGTTCGACCAGGTCGCCGAGGAGCACCCGGACGACGCCCACGGGCAGATTCGCGTCGGCCGCGAGCTCGGCGACCGACTGGGTCTCCGTGCGGCACAGTTCGATCAGGGCGCGGTGTTCCGGTCCGAGCGCGGCGTGGCCGGCCGCTGGTGCGTCCGGGTGCAGGGTGACGAGGGCGATCAGGTCGAACCGTATTCCGGTGGGGCCCGGGTGGGTACGGCCGCCCGTCATCGCATAGGGGCGGACCAGAGGTCCGGCCTCGTTGTCGTACCACCGGCCGCCCGGCCCGTCGGGGACGCCGCTCGTGGTGTCGTCGGTCATCTGCGCGGACCGCCCTCCCGGGTCATCCTGCGGCGGGCGGTCGAGCCGCTGCCCGTGGCGCCGTGTACAGGTGCTCGCCGACCCGTCTGACGAGCCGTGCCATTTCGTAGGCGACCAGGCCGATGTCCGCGGTCACGGCGGTGAGGACGGCGAGGCAGGAGCCGTCCCCGGCGGCGGCCACGAACAGGAAGGCGTCGTCCATCTCCACCGTGGTCTGGCGCACGCTCCCAGCGCCGAAGTGCCGGCCCGCGCCCTTGGCGAGGCTGTGGAAACCGGAGGAGACCGCGGCCAGGTGCTCGGCGTCCTCGCGGCCGAGGCCGGTCGACGCGCCCACGGCGAGCCCGTCGTTCGACAGCACGACGGCGTGCCGCACCTCGCTCACGCGCACGACCATGTCGTCCAGCAGCCAGTCGAGTTCGCCGGTCCGCCGGTCGGATGCCGTGCGGGGGTCGTGGATCATGCGGGGTCTCCTTCGCTGGTGTCGCGGGGGGTCGTCGCGCCGGGCGGGGCACCGCGGCCCGGTTGCCGGCCACCGCCGCGGGTCCAGCCGTCGCGGTACGCCGCCATGCGGTCGCGCACGCTTTCGGGGGTGCGCTCGTCGTGGTCGTGCGCGGAGACGGGCGGTGCGGGTTCTTCCGGTCGCCCGCCGCGCAGTTGGGGGGCGAGGCTGGCCTGGCGTACGCGGCGGGGGAGGTGGTCGGAGTCCGCGGCCGGGTCGGAGGGCCGGTCGGTGGACCGGCCGGGGGACGGGTGCAGACGCAAGGCGGGGGCTCCTGGGGGCCGGCTTGTGGTCGTGGTCTCCGCCGTGGCGGGTGCGGGCGCCACCAGCGCGGGCCGGTCGGCGGGTGCGGGGACGGGTCCCCGGCGCGGGACGCCGGCGGGCACGCGCCCGTTCCTGTGCTCCGCCGGCTCTCCCGCTGTCTGTGCGGCTTCCTCGTGTGCAGCCTCCATGGGGGCGGCTGCCCCGCGTCCCGCTCCGGGCGACGGCCGTGACTGCGCCTGGAGCGGTCGGGCGTCCTCGAGGGAACGTTCCGCCGCTGCGTGGTGCAGCAGAGCGGTGGGCAGGAGGACGACGGCTGTGGTGCCGCCGTACGGCGAGGGCCTCAGGTGGACCTTGATGCCGTGCCGGGACGCGAGCCGGCTGACCACGAACAGGCCGAGCCGGTCACTGTCGAACAGGTCGAGCGCCTCCGACTGGGCGATGCGGCGGTTTGCCTCGGCCAGGGCTTCCCGTCCCATGCCGAGCCCGCGGTCCTCCACTTCGAGCGCGTAGCCGTTGCCGACGGGCTCGCCGGTGACGCTGACCCGTGTGTGCGGCGGCGAGAACTGTGCGGCGTTCTCGATGAGTTCGGCGACGAGGTGGGTGAGGTCGGCCACGGCGGCGCCGCCGACCGACGCCTCGGGGAGTTGTCGCACCTCCACGCGCGCGTAGTCCTCGACTTCGGAGACCGCCGCACGGACGACGTCGGTCAGCGGGACGGGCATGCGCCAGGCGCGGCCGGGGGCGGCGCCGGAGAGGATGATGAGGCTCTCGGCGTGGCGGCGCATCCGGGTGGTGAGGTGGTCGAGGCGGAACAGGTCGCTCAGTTCGTCCGGGTCGTCGGAGCGGCGTTCCATGCTGTCGAGGAGGCTGAGCTGGCGGTGGACGAGGATCTGGCTGCGGCGGGCGAGGTTGACGAAGACCCCGGAGATGCCGCTGGCGAGCTCGGCGCGCTCGACGGCGGCCCGCAGTGCGGCGCGGTGCACGGTGCCCAGGGCCTCGGCCACCTGCCCGGCCTCGTCCTCGGCGGGTGCCCCCGGCGGGGCCTCGGACCGGATGTCGATCTCCTCGCCCGAGCGCAGTCGGCGCATGGCCTCGGGAAGTTTGTGCCGGGCGATCTCCAGGGCGCTGTTGCGCAGGCTCACCAGCTCGACCACGAGGCCGCGGCCGATGCGGACGGAAATGACCAGTGACGCGGCGACGGCGAGGAGCCCGAAGAGGACGGCGGCCCCGGCCGGGGTGAGCACGCCCCGGGTGAACGGGTCGGCCCGGTCGGCGACCCCGCGCCCGGCGTTCCCTTCGATGGTCCGCATGCCGTCCCGCACGCGCGCGTGGGACGGGTCCCAGGAGCCGCGGGGCGCCGCGGCCTCGATCGGCCGGTCGCCCGAGCCGCCGTTCAGGAGCCGGTCCTCGGTGGCGCCCACGGTCGTGTAGGCGGCACCGCCGGCGAGTTCCAGCCAGGCGGCGCGGTCCGCGCCGCGCAGGTCGGCGACGGCGGACTCGGTGAGGGCGCGGCGGGCGCCGACGGCGGAGGCGAACATCCGCAGCCGTTCGCCGTCCAGGCCGCCGGCGGGCCGGGTGCCGGCGAGTACGGCGTCCTCCTGGGCCAGCGCTTCGCCCGCGCGGGCGAACTCGACCAGGACGCGCGCGTCGGACCCGAGATCCGCGTCCTGGACCCCGCTCAGCGCACCGCCCACCTGGAAGGCGGCCGAGATCGCCGTCGTGTACCGCTGATAGGTCTCCGCCCAGTCCGCGCGGCGGTCGAGCACGGCGCTGCGCAGCGGGCCCAGCTCCTCGGCACCGGTGACGAACGCCTCGAGCCGCCGCGCCACTCCCGTGGGCAGTTCCCCGCTGTCGGCGACGGTGCTGTGCTCGCCGAGCCGCAGCTTGCCGACGGCCCGGTCGGTGCGGGCGGACAGCTCCTCGTAGTCGCCGGGCGGTACCGCGTCCGGGTCGGTGGCGCGGCGCACGGCCACCGTCCGTTCCTCCTGCAACGCGGCCACCGCGGCGCTCACCGGGGCCCGGACCTGGGTGTCCACCCGCTGGACCTGGCGCAGCCGGGAGACGTCCTGAGCGGTGGTGACGGTGGCGTACGCCCACAGGGCCAGGAGGGAGACCACGGGCACCATCAGCAGGCAGACGATCTTGGCCCGCACGGTGCGCGGGCGCATGCGCAGACGCACCGCTCGCGGGGCCGGGTCCGGTGTCTCGGCCGCGCCCTCGGCCGGGCTCTCGTCGGCCGGTGGCCCGGCGTGCGCGCGACGGCCGCGCACGGGTGGCGACGGCGGCGCCTCGGCGCCGGTCGCGGGGGTCGTACGGGGTGTGCGCATGGCCTCCTCGCTTCTGACTGGTTCGGTGCGGGCTCTGTCCCCGGGCCGCCGGCGCCCGGGAGCGCGGCTACCGTGCGGTGCTCTGGACGGGCTGCTGAGCCGAAGCGGACGCCCGGCGCTCCCCCGTGGTCGGTGACAGGGCGACGAAGGCCGAGGTCAGGAACAGGTAGGACCCGAGGCCGACGGCGAGGGGGAAGATGAACTGCATCGCCGTGGCCCCGGGCAGGGCCTCGCCGGACGGTGTGACGCGCACGCTCACCGCGAACATCCCGGTGTAGTGCATGCTGCTCACCGCCGCTCCCATGAGCAGGGAGGCGAGGGTGACCGCGAGGGGTGACCTTATGTTGAGCGCGGCCCACAGCGCCGCCGTGGCCGCGACGACGGCGATCACGACGGAGAGGGCGACCCGCGTCGGGTCGTAGCTCACGTCGCCGTGCAGGCGTACGGCCGCCATGCCGAGGTAGTGCATGCTCGCGACGCCGAGCCCCGTGGTGAGGCCGCCGAGCAGGAGCGCGCGTCCGCGGTCGCGGCCGTACCCCACCGCGAAGACGACCGGCGCAGACGACGAGCATGGCGACGAGCAGGCTCGCGAGGGTGAGCGGCACGTCGTAGCGGATGTCGGTGCCGGCGACCCGGAAGCCGAGCATGGCGACGAAGTGCATCGTCCAGATGCCGGTGCCGATGGCCGTGGCCGCGGTGAGGAGCCAGTTGCGGCGCGAGCGCCCGGTGGCGCCGAGGGCACGCACGGTGCAGCGCAGCCCGAGGGCGGCGCCGGTGCAGGCCATCGCGTACGACAGCGCGGGTGTCAGCCAGCCCAGGGCTGCGTGGTCCAGGTGTCCCATGGCCCCGGGACGCTAGCCCTGCCCGGGGCGCACAACCTGGGCGCGTTCGAAAGCTGTTGGGATATGACACAGAGAGGTGCGGGAACGATCGCGTCACGCTCGAACGTGTGCGCTGCGGCATCTCCGGTGCCGGTTGGGGGATCATGCGGAACATGAGCGACGACCACACACACGTCCAGGAGTTCTTCACGGTCCGGGCCGCCGACTGGGACAGCCGGTTCCCCGACGACGGTCCCGCCTACGCGGCGGCCGTGGCGGAACTGGGTCTGCGCGAGGGGGACCGGGTCCTCGACGCGGGCTGCGGCACCGGACGGGCCTTGCCGCCGCTGCGTGCGGCCGTGGGCCCGTCGGGAGTGGTGGTCGGCGCCGATCTGACCCCGGCCATGCTCGAGGCCGCCGTGCGGGCCGGGCGGGACCGGGCCGGGCGGTTGCTGCTGGCCGACGCGGCGGCGCTGCCGCTGCGGCCGCGCTCGCTCGACGCCGTGTTCGCGGCGGGGCTGATCGCGCATCTGCCCGATCCGGCGGGCGGCCTGAGGGAGCTGGCGCGGGTCGTGCGCACCGGCGGTGTGCTGGCGCTGTTCCACCCGATCGGCAGGGCGGCGCTCGCGGCCCGGCAGGGGCGGCGGATCACCCCCGACGACCTGCGTGCCGAACCCAACCTCCGGCCGCTGCTGGCCGGCTCCGGGTGGCGCATGACGTCGTACACCGACGAGGACGCCCTGTTCCTCGCCCTGGCCGTGCGCGAGGGCTGACCGCTCAGGCCCGTCCCGCCACGGCCGCCGCGAACGCGTCCGGGTTGTCGAACATGACGTTGTGCCCGGCGCCGGGCACGGTCACCACGCGTACGCCCGCCGCCTCCAGGGCCTGGCGGCCGGCCAGTTCACCGCTGGACTCGCCCTGCAGATACACGCGGTCGGCGCTCAGCCCTTCGAGCAGGGTACGCATCACGGGCTCCGAGCCGCGCCGCAGACCGACGGCGGAGCGGTGCAGGGCGCGCGGGTCGGCCAGTCGCATCGTCGCCGCCCACTGGGGGCCGACGCTCTCGAGGACGCGCGCGTGGGCACCGTTCACGAAGTCCTCCTCCTCGTGGGCGGCGATGCCGCTGCTGCCGGCGGTGGGTGGCGGGCAGGCGTCGAGATTGGCCTCGGTGAGGACGAGCCGGGCGACCAGGTCGGGCCGCCGGTGGGCCAGGACGACGGCCACGGAACCGCCCATGCTGTGCGCGATCAGCTCGGCGCCGTTCACACCCGCCGCGTCCAACGCCGCGGCGAGGGCCCCGGCGTGGTCGTCGAGGGTGTAGCCGAAGTCCTGGGGCCGGTCGCTGATGCCGTGACCGGGCAGGTCGACGAAGAGGCTCCGCCGGCCCGCGAGGTCCGGGCGGGACGCGATGTGCGCGTGGTAGACGGACGACATCGCCCCGAGTCCGTGCACGTACACCCGCGCCGGCTCCGCCCCGGGGGCCTCCGTCCAGCGGATGCGGCTCCCCCTGCCGTCGAACTCGGCTTCTCTCATCCCGTCTCCCCTTCGCCAGGCGGATCAGCGTTCTCCGCACACCGGGGAGAATACATCGGTCACGAAGTATTACGGAACAGGAGTACACCTGGGGCGGGGTAAGTTCTGATCGATGTACACCGGTCGTGCGCGAGAATGCGGGCATGCTCGAGCTCGCCATCCTCGGTTTCCTCTACGACGCCCCGCTGCACGGCTACGAACTGCGCAAGCGCATCAGCGCGCTGACCGGGCACGTGCGCCCCGTCGCCGAGAGCACGCTCTATCCCGCGATCAAGCGGCTGGAGAAGGCGGGGCTGCTCGCGCGCGCCACGCAGCCCGGATCGGTCGCCGCCCCGCGTCACGTTCTGACACTCACCGAGGAGGGCAGGGCCGAGCTGCGCCGCCGCCTCGCCGAGCCCGGGCCGCGCGACATCTCCGACGAGAACCGCTGGTTCACGGTGCTCGCCTTCCTGCGGCACCTGGACGACGCCGCCGCGCAGGCCGCCGTACTGCGCCGCCGGCTGGCCTTCCTGGAGGAGCCCGCGAGCTTCTTCTACGACGGTGACCGCCCGCTGCGCGCGGAGGAACTGGACGACCCCTTCCGTCGCGGCGTCCTGACCATCGCGCGGGCGACCTCGCGTGCCGAACTCAGCTGGCTGCGGGAGACGATCGGCTCACTCGGCGGCTGAGGTGTCGATGTGGCGCACGGGACAGCCCGCGACGCCGGGGACCGGGCGGGTGCCCAGCTCCGTCAGCCGGTAGCCGTTCGGGTAGCCCTTGATCTCCCTGTTCTGCCGGGCGTGGTGCGGGGCGCGCCGCGGCGGCATGAGGCGGACCGCGCGCCCCCGAAGCCGTACCGCACGGCGCGCGATCGCCCGGGTGGCGGCGGCCGGCGGGGTGTAGCGGAAGGCCCGCAGGAGGGGCTCGTCGAGCAGCGCGAGCGTACCGGTCCGCAGGAGGGGCGCGAGGGGGCGCGGGTACCAGGAGGTCATGAGGTCGAGCGTGGCGTCGGAGACCCGGCGCGCGCCCTCGTCCCACGCGAAGTGCGCCTGCTCGTAGGCGTCGAGGCAGGCCTCGAACTCCTCGTAGGTCTCCGGGATGTCCTTGATGCCCATGTGCCGCCCGAGAGTGCGGTAGTGGACGGCACAGGCGACGGTCTCGTGGCCGGACATCCTGCGCCAGCCGTAGGCGTCGATCCAGCGTTTGGGCATCACGACGAAGGTGCACAGGACGTACCGCATGTCGTCGTCGGTGATGTCGTAGCTGCGGTGCATCCGATTGATGCGGCGGATCGCCGTGCGCCCCTCCTCACTGCCGAAACCGTGCTCGACGACGGCGTCGAGGAGCAGCACGGTGTCGTCGTAGCGCTTCTGGGGGCGGTCGGTGAGCTCCGCCGTCTCGGCCAGCAGCCGGCCGATGCTCGGCACGGCATAGGTGCGGTAGAGGGCGAGTTCGAGCGCGCGGGCGAAGTCCCAGGGGAACTCGTAGGCGGAGGACAGCCGGTAGATCTCCGAGGCGTCCCGGTACGGGTCCATCCGCCGGATCTCCCCGAGCCGTTCGAAGCGCTTCACGGTGGCCGTCCCCTTCTGCCGTCGAAGCTTCAACTCTACGTTGGGCAGCAGGAGGACGGACGATCTGCCGGCACACCGGCAAGGGGAAGGGCGGTCAGCATGTTCGGCAGGACCCGCAGGGCTCGGAGCGGACGGGCCGGCATCCGGCGCACGGAGGAAAGGACGGAGGGGGACACGCGTGCGCACAACCTGTTCGAGGCGGCCGCGGCGTACGTCCCGGCGTGTGCGGACGACGACCAGGAGGGCATGGACGAGGCCGCGGGCTGGGTTTCACCGGAGGCCCTGTCCTTCGGGGTGAACGAGCTGGCGTGCCGGGCGGTCGTCGCCCTCGCCCGGGAACGCGGCGAGTCGCCGCGGGACGTGGCCCGTGCGCTGCTCGGGCTTCCGGCGGTGTGACGCGCACAGCCCTCGGAGGTGGTCGATTCGCCCCCGTCCAGCCGGAAAACTGCAGCTCGGCCGGGTGCGGGGCTCGTGACAAGGGCCTCCTGATCGCACTAGGGTGCGCGCCGTTGGACGAACCGATGGGGAGGCTGGGATGGCAGGGACGGAAGAGGACACCGTCGCCGCCGCGGACGATGCGCTCTACGTGCTCACGGCGGTGCTGCTGACACCGGCGAAGTTCCCGAGTGTGCTGGGCGACGACTATCCGGAGGCCTGCGCCGCGCTCGGTCTCCCGCCACTGGCCGACGGCTACGGCCTGGTGCTCGGCCAGGACGGGGACGGTGCCCGGTGGACCGTCGTCATCGACGACGTCTCGCTCGTCGCCGTTGCCGTGGCCTCCTGGGACTGCGGAATGGAGTACGACCTGTCGCCGGACGAGCGTACAGTCGTCACCGCCCTGCCCGGCTGGCCCCTGGCGGTCGCCGTCGCGGCCCCGGACGTGCCCGCGCCGCACGATCCCGGTCCCGAGGTGGCCGACGGGCCCCCGCTGGCACCGCCGGACACCACGGCCTGGGGGCCCGCTCAGCGGCGCCTGGGAGCCGACGAGATCGCGCTCCAGTGGGCGCAGTGGCGGGAACAGGTCGACGACGCCGACTTCACGGTCCAGCACCCCGGGAGCTCCGGTGCGGAACGGCGGAGCGGGGCGGAGACGGACGCCGGGGACGGCACCGGCACCGCGGACGCCGGAGCCCGGGCCGCCGACGCCGCCACCGCGGCCGGCGCCGCGGGACACGGGGGTGTCCGACGGGTGCTCGCGGAAGCCCGCTCCTACGTCGACACACCGCCGCCGCTCGGCCGGGTCCGGTCGTCGTTCGCGCCGGGCGACGCGCGGACCCTGCGCGCCGACGGCCCCGGCTGGTCCCTCGTGGCCAGGACCGACGACATCGCCTTCGTCCTGCTCGACGACGAACCCGGTGAGGTGCTGCCGGTGGGTCGGGGCCCGGAGCTGCCCGGCCTTCTGGACGCCCTCGACAAGATGGCCGTCCGGCCCAGCTGACCGGCGGAGGCACGTCCCGCTGTCTTGAACCTCCATGCGCAGCCCTCCTGTCATGTGGCGCCGACCCATGGATGAGGGCGGAGTGGGCCCGCAGGATGGGGCCGCCATCGGCTCCACTCCCCCGTCGCGCCCCTGGAGGTCCTCCATGCGTCTGTCCCGTGCTGTCCCGTTGCTCGCCGCCGCGATGACGGCGGCGGCGCTCACCGGACCGTCCCCCGCCGGCGCCGCGGAGGGCGGTGACCACTGTGACCGCCAGGAACGTGTCCGGGTGCCGGGCGCCGCCCTCCAGCGCAGCGCCTGCCTCGCCGATCTGACCACCACCGGGCTGGCGGGCACCGACTACACGGACACGGCCGACCAGGCCGGCCTGACGGCCGCGGGCACCCGCACGCCCTCCGGGGTCCCGGGGATCCAGATCGACGGCTACTTCCCGGACTCCTCCCGCTTCAACACCACGCACGGCTGGCAGCACGACGCCCAGTTCGTGATCCGGCTGCCGGACCACTGGAACGGCGGCCTCGTCGTGACGGGCGCACCGGGCACGCGCAAGCAGTACGCGACGGACAAGGCGATCTCCGACCGGGCCCTGGCGCAGGGTTACGCCTACGCCGCGACCGACAAGGGCAACAGCGGGGTGGACTTCTACCGGGACGGCACCCGGCCGGGGGACGCGGTCGCCGAGTGGAACACGCGGACCACCCAGCTCACCCGCGCCGCCCGGCGAGTGGTGGCGCAGCGCTACGGACAAGCGCCGCGCCGCACGTACATGACCGGCATCTCCAACGGCGGTTACCTCACCCGGTGGCAGCTGGAGAACCACCCGGAGCTGTACGACGGCGGCGTGGACTGGGAGGGCGCGCTGTGGACGGCGGACGGCCCCAGCCTGCTCACGTCCCTGCCCACGACGGTGGCCCGCAGCCTCGGGGCGGCACGGGACGAGGACATGTACGCCGCAGGGTTCGCACGCGGCTCCGAGTTCCTGTGGGAGTACCACGAGAAGGCGTACTGGGGCCTGACCCAGAAGATCTACCGCGCCGAGTTCGACCCGGACCGGGACCGCGCCTGTCCCGGTCCGTCGGCCGGGTCCTCGCTGGAGGAGATCCTGGCGCCGTGTCCCTCCGACGCGACGTACGACTACGCCTCACGTCCCGCCTCCGTCCACCGTGCCGTGGCCCGGGTGGCCCTGACGGGGCGGATCGGGAAGCCGCTGATCACCCTGCACGGCGACCTCGACGCCCTGCTGCCCCGGGCCGCCGACTCCGACGTGTACGCGCGCATGATCGACGCGAACGGGCGAGGCCGGCTGCACCGGTACTACACGGTCCAGGGCGGCACCCACGTCGACGGGCTCTACGACACCTATCCCACGCGGCTGCGTCCGATCCTGCCCTGCTTCCGGTCGGCGTTCGACGCCCTGACCGGATGGGTGGAGCGGGGCACCCCGCCGCCCGCCGACCACACGATCGGCAGGCCGGCGGACGGCGACGTGGTCGACTCCTGCGGCCTGACCGGGAACGCCTCGGCACGGCGTTAGCGCGTCAGCGACCGAGCTCCTTGCGCGTGACGCGGCGCAGCCTGCGCCGCTGCGAGGGGTCCAGCGTGAGGTACGCGGCGGCCGGGACTCCGAGGACTATCAGCAGGGCGGCCCACCAGGGCAGCCAGATGAGCAGGACGAGTCCGGCCGCCACACCCCCCGCGGCGATCTTGGCGTTCTTCGACATGGTGCGCCTCCTTCGCGGCCACTGCCGCTCTCTGTCTGTGAAACGGGCCCGCGCTCCCCGCAGTTCCGTACCCCACCCCTGAGAGCTCCCTGAGACCGGACCCCGACCCGACCCTGAGAAGCCGACCCTGAGAAGCCGCCGCGGGGGCGCCCGCACCACCCTCACCGAAGAGTGACCCGGAACACAGTGGATCGACACCCGTGGCGTCGCCGCTCATGTACACTCGGCGACCGCGACCCGCACTAGTCAAATTTGAGGAATACGTCATCGCTGCGCAGACGGCTCTTCCGGCGACCACTTTCCCCATCTCAGAACTCTCCCGATGCTGCGCCGTGTTCGTGCCCGGCGATCCGGCCCGTACCGGCACGGTCGCCTTCTGGCGGCCCGACGGCGAGGACCCGCCCACCGTTCCCTCGGGGTCCTTGGAGGAGCTGACGGTCCTGGTGCCGGGCGGCGGCGCAGTGGAACCGGCCCGCGTGCCCGCCGTCCTCCTGCCGGTACGTGCGGCACTGCCAATCCTCACGCGCGCGCGTGCCGGTGCGTCGGGGCATCGGGCGGCCGTGTTCTGGGGTGCCGTCGCCGTGGAGGCCCTGCACCTCGTGGCCCGGGGGCTGCTGCTGCCCGGCCTGTCCGAGACGGACCACGACGCCTGGCGCGCGGGGCCGCTGGACGCGCAGGACACCGAACGGATCCGCCATCTCGCCGCCGCGATGCCTCCCGAGGCGCACGCGGTCCCGGTGGACGGCGCCGGACCGCCGCGGCTGCCGGACCCGGAACGGCTGGTGCGCGCCTTCCTGGACGCCGTCGCCGACTCGCTCCCCCGCTCCCCCGCGGCCACCCTGGTGACCGGCGGCCCCGCCTACGCGGCACCGGAGCCGCGGAAGCTGCCGGAGCTGCGCGCCTGGGCGGCCGAGGTCGCCGCGGGACACGGCACGGGCGTACGGCTGTCGCTGCGCGTCGAGGTGAGCGGCCTGCCGGCCGACTCCGGGGACGCGTCACCGACGTTCCGGGCCGTGCCGCAGGTGCACAGCGTGAGCGACCCCGTGTACGTCGCTGACACCGCCGAGGTGTGGTCCGGCGCCGTGGGCGACGCGTTCGGCACGCGCGCGCGGATGGACACCCTGCTGGCGCTGCGCCGTGCGGCACGGGCCTGGCCGCCGCTGGCCCCGTTGCTGTCGGCCGCCGTGCCGGAAGCCGTCGAACTCGCCGACGAGGAGGTCACCGAGCTCCTCGGAGCGGGCACCCGCGCGCTCGCCGGCGCCGGCGTGGACGTGCACTGGCCACGGGAGCTGTCCCGAGGTCTGACCACCCGCGCTGAGGTCGGGCCGACCGACGGCGGACCGGGGCCGGACACCGCCTTCGGGGACGGCGGGCCGTCGTTCCTGTCCGCCGACGCGCTGCTCGCCTTCGACTGGTGGTTCGCCCTGGGGGACGAGCGGCTGACGCGCGACGAACTGGACCGGCTCGCCGAGGCCGACCGGCCCGTGGTGCGGCTGCGTGACCGGTGGGTGCTCGTCGACGCCGGGGAGGTGCGCCGGGCCCGCGCGCGCCAGGACCACAAGGTCACGCCCGTCGATGCGCTCGCCGCGGCCCTGACGGGCTCCACGGAGGTCGACGGACAGCGCGTCGAGGTGCGGCCCACCGGGTGGCTGGCCGCCCTGCGGGAGCGGATCGCCGACCCCGAGGGGCAGGACGCCGTCGACCAGCCGGCCGCCCTCGCGGCGACGCTGCGCGACTACCAGCGCCGGGGCCTGAGCTGGCTGGCGCACATGACGTCGCTGGGCCTGGGCTGCTGCCTCGCCGACGACATGGGCCTCGGCAAGACGATCACACTGATCGCCCTGCACCTGCACCGGCAGACCGACGCGTCCGCCGCCGGACCCACCCTCGTCGTCTGTCCGACGTCCCTGTTGGGCAACTGGCAGCGCGAGATCGAGCGGTTCGCGCCCGGCACGCCCGTGCGGCGCTTCCACGGTCCCCGGCGCGACCTGGCGGACCTGGCCGGCGGCGAGTTCGTGCTCACCACCTACGGCACCATGCGTCTGGACGCGCGGAGGCTGGCCGCCGCGGGGTGGGGCATGGTCGTGGCGGACGAGGCCCAGCACGTGAAGAACCCCTACTCGGAGACCGCGCGACAGCTGCGTTCCATCGGCGCACGCGCGCGCGTGGCGCTCACCGGCACCCCGGTGGAGAACAACCTGTCGGAGCTGTGGGCCGTCCTGGACTGGGCCACCCCGGGGCTGCTGGGCCGGCTGGGCACCTTCCGCAGGCGTTACGCGCAGGCGGTCGAGGCCGGCCAGGACCCGGCCGCGGCCGAGCGGCTGGCCCGGCTCGTACGGCCGTTCCTGCTCCGCCGCCGCAAGTCGGACCCGGGCATCGCGCCCGAGCTGCCGCCGAAGACAGAGACCGATCGTCCCGTGTCGCTGACCGCGGAGCAGACGGGCCTGTACGAGGCGGTGGTGCGCGAGGCGCTCGCGGAGATCTCCGGGGCCGGCAGCATGGCGCGGCGGGGTCTGATCGTGAAGCTGCTGACGAGTCTGAAGCAGATCTGCAACCACCCGGCGCAGTACCTCAAGGAGGATCCTTCCCGCGGTCCCGGGATCGCCGGACGCTCCGGGAAGCTGGAGCTCCTGGACGAGCTGCTCGGCACGATCCTCGCCGAGGACGCGAGCGTGCTCGTGTTCACCCAGTACGTGCAGATGGCGCGGCTCCTCGAACGGCATCTGACCGCCCGCGGCGTGCCGTCGCTGCTCCTGCACGGCGGGACGTCCGTCGCCGAACGGGAGTCGCTGGTGAGCCGGTTCCAGGAGGGTGAGGTCCCCGTGTTCCTGCTGTCCTTGAAGGCGGCCGGCACCGGACTGAACCTCACGCGCGCGGAGCACGTCGTGCACTACGACCGCTGGTGGAATCCGGCCGTCGAGGCCCAGGCCACCGACCGCGCCCACCGCATCGGCCAGACCCGACCGGTACAGGTGCACCGGCTGATCGCCGAGGGGACCGTCGAGGACCGCATCGCCGCCCTGCTGAGCCGCAAGAGCGCACTGGCCGACTCCGTACTGGGGGCGGGCGAGGCCGCGCTCACGGAACTGACGGACGCGGAACTGGCCGATCTGGTCGACCTGCGCGGAGGTGCGCGATGACGCGGTACGACGACGACTTCGACGGCGGCGACACCGGCGTCGACAGCAGTGAGGAGCGGACGTTCGCCCCGCTGCCGCCCGCGCACGGCAGGGGATTCGCGCAGACCTGGTGGGGGCAGGCCTGGCTGAAGGCCCTGGAGGACGCGGCCCTGGACGGGGCGCAGGTGAAGACCGGACGGCGCCTCGCGCGCGCCGGGGCGGTCGGGGCGGTCTCGGTGCGACCGGGTCGCATCACGGCGGTGGTCAAGGACCGGGACCGTACGGCGCACCGGGCCGACGTCCTGCTGGAGGAGCTGTCCGACGAGCAGTGGGATCGCTTTGTCGACATGGCGGTCGAGCGGTCCGGTCACGTCGCGGCGCTGCTGGACCGGGAGATGCCCCCGCATCTCGTCGAGGACGCGGCGTCGGCGGGCATCGACCTGCTGCCCGGCCTGGGCGACCTGGAGCCGGAGTGCGACTGCGGCGCCTGGGACCACTGCGGGCACACCGCGGCGCTCTGCTACCAGGTGGCGCGGCTGCTGGACCAGGATCCCCTCGTGCTGCTGCTGATGCGCGGGCGCGGCGAGAGCGCCGTGCTGTCCGCCCTGCAGACCCGCGACGGCGCGCCCGTCGAGGTGACGGCCTCCCGGCCGGAAGGGGTGGATGCCGCCGAGGCGTACGCGGCGGGGCACGTCCTGCCGCCGCTACCCCCGCTCCCCCTCCTTCCGGACGGGCCGGGTGAACCGTCCGCGCCGGACACCGAGACGGCGCCACCGCCCGGAGTCGACCCGGAGGCGCTGGCGTTCCTCGCCTCCCGTACCGCGGCACAGGCGCACCGCCTGCTCGTCGAGGCACTGCGCCCCGGGCATGACCGGCAGCCGTTCGACATGGAGCCGACTGCCGCCGAGGACGCCGTCCGGCTGGCCGCGGGCGATCCCGAACCGGCCGTGCGGGACCGTCTCTGCGACGGCTCCGGGCGCGACGGCGAGGAGCTGGCCGCCGCCGTGCGCGCATGGCGGCTGGGAGGCGCGGCCGCGCTGTCGGTGCTCGAGGAGGAATGGGCGGTGCGGGGCGAGGTTCTCGCACGCGCGCGTGCGGCGCTGGAGACCGCCTGGGACGGGGACGAGAGGCCTTCCCTGCGGGCGCGTGCCAACCGCTGGACGGTTGTCGGTACGCCGCACCAGCTCCGCCTCGACCGCGACGGCCGCTGGTGGCCGTTCCGCGAGGAAGGGGGCCGCTGGGTTCCCGTGGCCGGTCCGGAGCAGGACCCGTCGACGGCCCTGGCCTCGGCCGCGCTCGCGGTGGGGGACGAGCCGTGACGCCCTGACCGGCGCCGGCGGTACGGACGCCGTGCACGCGCGCTGCGTGCGCGTGCCCGACGGGGCGCCCGGCGGTGTCCGGCGCGGCCTCGCCGGGGGTGCAACCCCGGCGAGGCCGCGCCCGCCGCGACCGGGACGCTCAGCGAGCGCCGAGGAGGTGGTCCATGGCGAGCTGGTCGAGCTGCTCGAAGGCCATGCCCCGGGCGGCGGCGGCGTCGACGTCGAACGTGTCGAAGGCCGTGGCGTCCTCGAGGAGGCCCTTGAGTCCGTCGGGGGCGGTGGGCTGGGCGAGTTCGTCCAGGCGGGCCGCGGCCAGGGCCTCCTGCACGGCCGGGTCGGCGCGGAAGGCGGCGGCCCGGTCCTTGAGGATGAGGTAGTTGCGCATGCAGCCCGCGGCCGACGCCCACACCCCGTCGAAGTCCTCGGTGCGCGGCGGCTTGAAGTCGAAGTGCCGCGGTCCCGCGTACCCGGCCCGCTCCAGCAGGTCGACGAGCCAGAACGCGGCGCGCAGGTCGCCGGCGCCGAATCGGAGGTCCTGGTCGTACTTGATGCCGGACTGGCCGTTGAGGTCGATGTGGAACAGCTTGCCCGCCCACAGGGCCTGGGCGATGCCGTGCGGGAAGTTCAGCCCGGCCATCTGCTCGTGTCCGACCTCGGGGTTCACGCCGTACAGCTCCGGGCGCTCCAGCCGCTCGATGAACGCCAGCGCGTGTCCGACGGTGGGCAGGAGGATGTCGCCACGCGGCTCGTTCGGCTTCGGCTCGATCGCGAACTTGATGTCGTAGCCCTGACCGGTGACGTACTCGCCCAGCAGGTCGAAGGCCTCCTTCATACGGTCGAGCGCGTCCCGGACGTCCTTGGCGGCCCCGGATTCGGCGCCCTCGCGGCCGCCCCAGGCCACGTACACCGACGCGCCCAGCTCCACCGCGAGGTCGATGTTGCGGATCGTCTTGCGCAGCGCGTACCGGCGCACGTCCCGGTCGTTCGCGGTGAAGGCGCCGTCCTTGAACACCGGGTGCGTGAACAGGTTCGTCGTCGCCATCGGCACCTTCATGCCGGTCGCGTCGAGGGCCTGCCGGAACCTCTTGACGGTGGCCTGCCGCTCCGCGTCGCCCGAGCCGAACGGGATCAGGTCGTCGTCGTGGAACGTGACCCCGTACGCGCCCAGCTCTGCCAGCCGGTGCACCGACTCGACGGGGTCGAGCGCCGGACGGGTGGCATCACCGAACGGGTCCCGGCCCTGCCAGCCGACCGTCCACAGGCCGAACGTGAACTTGTCCTCGGGAGTGGGCTGGTAGTTCATTCCACGGCTCCTTGCTCGCTCGCGACTATTTCGTCATGGCGGTTTACAAATTAGTATGCACACGCGGTCCCGGGAAGGGAACACGGTGCCCCCCACGGATCGTGTCGGGTCCCAGCGACCCGGCTCCGCCGCAGAACCCCAGCTCAGACCGATCTGAGCCATGAAGCCGCAGAGCCCCGGAAGAGGGAGTAGCCCGATGTCAGCAGCCGAGGGTCCGCTTGTCGTCGGCGTGGACACGTCCACCCAGTCCACGAAGGCGCTGGTCGTCGACGCGGCCACCGGACGGGTCGTCGCGAGCGGCCAGGCGCCCCACACGGTCTCCTCCGGCGCCGGCCGCGAGAGCGACCCGCGACAGTGGTGGGACGCCCTGTGCACGGCCCTGGAGCAGTGCGGTGACGCGGCGCGTGAGGCCGCCGCCGTGTCGATCGGCGGGCAGCAGCACGGCCTCGTCACGCTGGACGCCGCGGGTGACCCGGTGCGCCCGGCCCTGCTCTGGAACGACGTGCGCTCGGCACCGCAGGCCCGCCGCCTGATCGAGGAGCTGGGCGGCGCCAAGGCCTGGGCGGAGCGCACGGGCAGCGTGCCCAGCGCCTCCTTCACCGTCACCAAGTGGGCCTGGCTGGCCGAGAACGAGCCGGAGGCGGTCCGGGCCGTGAAGGCCGTACGCCTCCCCCACGACTACCTCACCGAGCGGCTCACCGGTGAGGGGACCACCGACCGGGGTGACGCGTCCGGCACCGGCTGGTGGGCGTCCGGGACGGAGTCGTACGACGAGGAGACCCTCGCGCGCGTGGGACTCGACCCGGCGCTGCTCCCCCGCACGGTCCGGCCCGGCGAGGTGGCCGGTACCGTGCGCGACAGCCACGACCTGCCGTTCACCAAGGGCACCCTGGTCGCCGGCGGCACCGGTGACAACGCGGCCGCCGCGCTCGGTCTCGGCGTGCGCCCCGGCGTGCCGGTGATGAGCCTCGGCACCTCCGGCACGGTGTACGCCGTGTCGCAGCGGCGGCCGGCCGACCCGACCGGCACCGTGGCGGGCTTCGCCGACGCGCGCGGCGACTGGCTGCCGCTGGCCTGCACCCTGAACTGCACGCTCGCCGTCGACCGCGTGGCGGCCCTGCTGCACCTGGACCGCGAGGCCGTCGAACCCGGCGCCGACGTCACGCTCCTGCCCTACCTGGACGGCGAACGCACCCCGAACCTGCCGCACTCCTCCGGCCTCCTGTACGGGCTGCGCCACGACACGACCGCCGGCCAGCTGCTCCAGGCCGCGTACGACGGTGCCGTCCACTCGCTGCTCGGCGCCCTCGACCTGGTCCTCGACGCGGACGCGGACCCCTCCGCGCCGCTGCTGCTGATCGGCGGCGGCGCGCGCGGGACGGCGTGGCAGCAGACCGTGCGACGCCTCTCGGGGCGTCCCGTCCAGATCCCCGAGGCCAGGGAACTGGTGGCGCTCGGCGCCGCCGCGCAGGCGGCGGGCCTGCTCACCGGCGAGGATCCGGCGGCGGTCGCCCGGCGCTGGAACACGGCCGCCGGGCCGGTGCTGGACGCCGTGGAGCGGGACGAGGCGACGCTGGCCAGGATCGCCGGGGTAGTCTCCGACGCGGCGCCGCTCCTGGAGCGGGGCGGGGGCACTCGCTGACGACGTGCTCGCGCGGGCGGCGGCGTTCGGACGGACAGGCTCACGGGCCGTCCCCGCGGCACGCCTCCGGGCGCCCGCGGCGGGGTCGTTCCGCCGCGGGCGCTCCTCCCGGGGCCCGTCCGCGGGCGAGCCTGCGGCCAAGGGCGGCTCGGACCGTCCGAACGGCCGACGAGCACCGACCGAGCACCGCACACGTACCGACCGAGGACTGACGGAGGCATGACCGCACCCCCGCACGAAGCGCGTCCGACCCGCCCCGGCCGTGGGCTGCCGGACACCCAGCAGGCCATGCGCCGCCGCAACCTCTCCCGGGTGATGCACACCGTCCGCGCCGAGGGGCCGCTTTCCCGGGCAGCCGTCGCCTCACGGATCGGGCTGACGCGCGCGGCCGTGTCGACCCTGGTGGACGAGCTGATCCGCTCGGGCCTGCTGGAGGAGCTGGGGCCCGAACGTCCCGGACGGGTGGGCCGGCCCGGATCCGCGCTCGCCGTCAGCGCGAACGGCCCCGCCGGGATCGGCGCGGAGGTCGGCGTCGACCACCTGGCGGTCTGCGCGGTCGACCTGCGCGGCCGGGTACGGGCGCGGGCCGTGCGGTACGGCAGCAACCGGGGCCGCTCGCTCGAGCCGGTCGTCGAGCAGCTCACCGGCCTGGTGCGGACGGTCACCGCGGAGGCGGAGGCGGAGGGCCTGTGGCCGGCCGGACTGGCCGTGGCCGTGCCGGGTCTGGTGGCACGGGACGGACGGACCGTCGTACGCGCCCCGAACCTCGACTGGCACGACGCCGACCTCGGGGCTCTCCTGCCCTCCGGCGTACCGCTGACCGTGGACAACGAGGCCAACTTCGGCGCGCTCGCCGAGCTGTGGCTCGGTGACGGAACCCCGCGTGACTTCCTGCACGTCTCGGCCGAGATCGGCATCGGTGCCGCCGTGGTCGTCGACGGGCGGCTGCTGCGCGGGACCCGGGGCTTCGCGGGCGAGCTGGGGCACATGCCGGTGCATCCCGACGGGCCGGCGTGCGCCTGCGGGGGGCGTGGCTGCCTGGAGCAGTACGCCGGTGAGAAGGCCGTCCTGCGCGCGGCCGGTGTGGAACCGGGTCAGGACCGGGTCGGGCTGCTCGCGGGGCGTGCCGCCGACGGCGACGAGGGCGTACGGCGCGCGCTGCGCGAAGCGGGGACGGCGCTCGGCATCGCCCTGACCGGGGCGGCCAACCTGCTGGACCCGGAGAGCGTGGTGCTGGGCGGTGCCCTGGCCGGGCTCGCGCCCTGGTTGCTGCCGTCCCTGCGGGACGAGCTGGCCCGGCGCACCGCCGGCCCGGCCTGCCCCGTGTCCGTGTCGGAACTGGGTCCGCAGGGACCCCTGCTCGGCGCGGCGCACTCGGTGATCCGGGGAGTCCTGGACGATCCGGCGGCCGCGGTGGCCGGCCGGGTCTGAGACGGGGCGGACCTGGGCTCAGCCCGGGGATCGGGGCCGGGCCCGGGGTCCCCCCGGGGCCGAGCCCAGGGGGACCCCGGGGCCGGCCCAGGGGGACCGGGCTGAGCCCAGGGGGACCGGGGCTCGGTCCCGGCGGGCAGGAAGCTCGGGCTCGGCGGGCAGGGGCTCGGTCCCGGCGGGCAAGGACTCGGTCCGGCGGGCTCGGGCTCGGCGGGCAGGGCCCAGTCCTGGCGGGCATGAAGCTCGGGCTCGGCGAGCCGGAGCTCGGACCGGGCGGACTGGAGCTTGGTCGAGGCGGGCAGCGACTCGGACCCGGAGGGCCGGGCGGGCCGGAGATCGCACCCGGAGGGCGGTGGCTCGGTCTGACTGGCCGGAGCTCGGGCCCGGAGGGCCGAGCGGGCCGGCGCACGGCCCGGGCCCGGGGCAAGGCACAGGCCCGGAACACGGCACTGGCTCGGGACACCGCTCGGGCCAGGGACCGGCGCGGCCCCCATGCGCAGCGCCCGGAGTCCCGCGGCGCTCACTCGTCCGAGTGAGCGCCGTCTCCACATCACCGCGGTCGTCCACCGAACCGCGACGCCCCCTTCTGCCCAACCCGCCGTCCTCGTACGGTGGTTCACGCGAAGCCCTTCGTGACCGCGGCACAGGGGCACCGCGACGTCCGGCCCGCTCCTCGGCGTTCGGCCCCACCCCTCGCAACCAAGCCGTCGCCCCGCCGTTGGCAACCGTGTGCGACACGGCGCCGAGCCGTGGAGCCGCGCACCCACACCCGCGCACCACCCCCCACACGAAAGGCGGTCCCCCGTGGAATCGGAAAGGACAACACCTTCCCCGACCAGGCGGCGGCTCCTTCGAGGCGCCGCGCTCGCCACCGTCTCCTCCGCACTCCTGTCCGGCACGCGAGCCGCCGCACGGCCCCTGGCCGACGTCGACTACCCGTCCGCCGACTGGCAGCCGGCGAGCGCGTCCAACTACAGCCGGTCGAGCCGCCCCCTCACCTACCCGGTCGACTACGTCGTCGTCCACGTCACGCAGGAGACGTACGCGGACACGCTGTCCATCTTCCGCAACGCGGACAGACAGGTGTCCGCCCACTACGTCGTCCGGTCCGCCGACGGGCACGTCGCGCAGTGCGTCCGCGAGTCCGACATCGCCTGGCACGCCGGGAACTGGGACTACAACACCCGCAGCATCGGCATCGAGCACGAGGCCTGGGTGGACCGGCCGGAGTACCTCACCGACGCCCTGTACGAGCAGTCGGCGCGGCTCACCGCGGCGATCTGCACCACGTACGGCATCCCGAAGGACCGTGCGCACATCATCGGCCACTACGAGGTGCCGGGCAGCGACCACACGGATCCGGGACCGCTGTGGGACTGGACCCGGTACATCAGACTGGTCAACTTCGCCTGACGGCAGGCGGACGGCCACGTTCGGGTGATCGGGCCGGTCGAAGAGGTTGTCGGAGCCCATCCGCGGAGTGACGATGTCCCCGTCGTATCGCTCTCCAGGGAGGCCGAGTTGACCGATTCGTGGCTGGCTCTGGAACCTGGGGCCGATCCCGTCGAGCGCGCGCGGACGCTGCGCCGCGCGCACGAGACGTTCACCGAGGCGGGCACGGTGTCGCGGCCCGTGCGCGCCGTGGTGGCCGAGTCGTGGCGGCGGTCCGTCCGGGCGGGTGTCGGCCCGGACGGCACCGCGAGCGTGGAACTCATGGACGGCGACCTCGGCGCCTACCGCGCCGAGCATCCGCTGGCCCGGGTGATGCCGCTGTTCCGTGAACTCCTGGGCGCGTTCGCGGCCGACGGGGAGCACCTGCTGGCGGTGTGCGACGCGCACGGCAGGCTGCTGTGGGTCGAGGGGCATCCGGCCACCCGGCGGCGCGCGGGGCGGATGAACTTCGTGCCGGGTGCCCGGTGGGCGGAGTCCGCGGTGGGGACGAACGCGCCGGGCACGGCGGTGGCCGTCGGCCGCCCGGTCCAGGTCTTCGCGGCCGAGCACTTCATCCGGCAGGTCCAGCCGTGGACGTGCGCGGCGGCTCCGGTGCACGACCCGCGCACCGGGCGGGTGCTGGGCGCCGTGGACATCACGGGCGGGGACGGACTGGCGCATCCGCACAGCCTGGGCTTCGTCCAGGCGGTGGCCCGTGCCGCGGAGTCCCAGCTGGCCCTGCTGTCACCGGAGCAGCCTGCCGTGGACACGGCCGAGCTGTCCGCGCTGGGCCGTGACGAGGCGCTGCTGAGCCGCGGCGGCCGCAGGATCCGCCTCAGCCGCCGGCACAGCGAGATCGTCGTGTTGCTGGCGCAGCATCCGGAGGGTCTGACCGGGGACGAGCTGCTGTGCGCGCTCTACGAGGACGAGACGGTGCCCGCGGTGACCCTGCGCGCGGAACTGGCGCGGCTGCGCGGGGTGCTGGGGCCGGGAGTACTGGCGTCCCGCCCGTACCGGCTCACCATGCCCGTCGAGTCCGACGTCGCCGTGGTCGAGCGCCGGCTGCGGGCGGGTGGCGTAACGGCGGCCGCGGCGGCGTACGCCGGACCGCTGCTGCCCGGTTCCCAGGCCCCGGCGGTGGCACGGCACCGGCGCCGGCTGGCCGACGGCCTGCGCACCGCGCTGATCGCCTGCCGTGACCCCGACCTCCTGGCCGACTGGGCGCACGCGCCGTGGGGCGAGGACGACCTGGACGTCTGGCGTGCGCTGGCCGCGGTCCGGCCCACCGCCGCGGTGCTGTCCCGGCTCGCCGCGCTGGAGTCCGAGCTGACGGTACCGCGCGCGTGGTGACGGCCCGCCGGCGCACCTCCGGGCGCGGGTCCGGAGCCGCCGCTCACGCAACGTCCGCGCAACGTGGCGCTCCCTAGCCTCCTGGAGAGCTGCCCGACGTGGGCGGCGCACGATGAGGGAGGCAGACCAGGATGACCCGTTACGCGGCGCCCGGTACCGAGGGTGCGATCGTCTCCTACGAGTCGCGCTACGACCACTTCATCGGTGGTGAGTACGTGCCGCCGGTGCGCGGGCAGTACTTCGAGAACCCGTCCCCGGTGAACGGGCAGCCGTTCACGGAGATCGCGCGCGGTACGGCGGAGGACGTGGAGCGGGCGCTCGACGCGGCGCACGGGGCCGCCCCGGGCTGGGGCCGCACGTCGGTGACCGAGCGTTCCGGCATTCTGCTGAAGATCGCGGACCGCATGGAGGCGAACCTGGAACGCCTGGCGGTCGCCGAGAGCTGGGAGAACGGCAAGCCGGTGCGCGAGACGCTGGCGGCCGACATCCCTCTCGCCATCGACCACTTCCGCTATTTCGCGGGCGCGCTCCGCGCGCAGGAGGGCTCGATCGGCGAGATCGACGACGACACGGTCGCGTACCACTTCCACGAGCCGCTGGGCGTGGTCGCGCAGATCATCCCGTGGAACTTCCCGATCCTGATGGCGACCTGGAAGCTGGCCCCCGCTCTCGCCGCCGGCAACGCGGTCGTCCTGAAGCCCGCCGAGCAGACCCCGGCCTCGATCCACTACTGGCTGAGCCTGGTATCGGACCTGCTGCCGCCGGGTGTCGTGAACGTCGTCAACGGCTTCGGGGTGGAGGCGGGCAAGCCGCTCGCGTCGAGCCCGCGGGTGGCGAAGGTGGCGTTCACGGGAGAGACCACCACCGGGCGGCTGATCATGCAGTACGCCTCGGAGAACATCAAGCCGGTCACGCTGGAGCTGGGCGGCAAGTCGCCGAACATCTTCTTCGACGACGTCTGGGCGCAGGACGACGACTTCCGCGACAAGGCGCTCGAGGGCTTCACGATGTTCGCGCTCAACCAGGGCGAGGTGTGCACCTGTCCGTCCCGGGCGCTGATCCAGCGAGGCACGTACGCCGAGTTCCTGGAGGCGGCGGTGGCCCGCACGGAGCTGATCACTCCGGGTCACCCGCTGGACACCGACACGATGATCGGCGCCCAGGCGTCCAACGACCAGTTGGAGAAGATCCTGTCCTACCTGGACATCGGCCGGCAGGAAGGAGCCAAGGTCCTCACCGGCGGTGAACGCTTTGACCACGAGGGTGAGTTGAAGGGCGGTTACTACGTCCGGCCCACGATCTTCGAGGGTCACAACCGCATGCGGATCTTCCAGGAGGAGATCTTCGGCCCGGTCGTCGCGGTCACCTCCTTCGACGGCTTCGACGACGCGATCAAGACCGCCAACGACACGCTGTACGGCCTGGGCGCCGGAGTGTGGACCCGCGACATGAACACCGCGTACCGCGCGGGCCGCGCGATCCAGGCGGGACGCGTCTGGACGAACTGCTACCACGCCTACCCGGCGCACGCCGCGTTCGGCGGCTACAAGCAGTCGGGGATCGGCCGGGAGAACCACCGGATGATGCTGGAGCACTACCAGCAGACGAAGAACCTCCTCGTCTCGTACTCCCCGAAGAAGCTGGGCTTCTTCTAGGACCCGGCACCAGGGCGCCTGTCCGGGCAACCCGCCCGGGCAGGCGCCCTGGACGCTGCCCGAGGACGCGGACGCGGTGGCCGCGCACGTCATGACGGCCGCGGGTGTTCCCCCGTCGGGCGCCGTTCGCGCGGCGCTCTCTCCGTGCGGGCCCGGCTCACGCGCCGTCCCTTCACACGCCCGACGGGCGCTGTCTCCCTCGCCCCGGCGCGGGCTGGTGCCACCGTGCGGCCGGTGCCTCACGCGTCGAGGCCGCCGCGCTTGACCAGCTGGCTCGCGATGACGTTGCGCTGGATCTCGTTGGTGCCCTCGCCGACGATCATCAGCGGCGCGTCCCGGAAGTAGCGTTCCACGTCGAACTCGGTGGAGTAGCCGTAACCGCCGTGGATACGCACGGCGTTGAGCGCGATCTGCATCGCCGTCTCGGACGCGAACAGCTTGGCCATGCCCGCCTCCATGTCGATGCGCCGGCCGGCGTCCGCCTCGCGGGCCGCGTGGAGGGTGAGCTGGCGGGCGGCGGTGAGGGAGGTCGCCATGTCCGCCAGGTAGTTGCCCACGGACTGGTGCTTCCAGATGGGCTTGCCGAACGACTCGCGTTCCTGGGCGTAGGCCAGCGCGTCCTCCAGTGCCGCCCGGCCGACACCGAGTGCGCGGGCGGCGACCTGGAGGCGGCCGGTCTCCAGCCCCTTCATCATCTGGGCGAAGCCCCGGCCCTCGACGCCGCCCAGTACGGCGTCCGCCGGGGCGCGGTGGTTCTCGAAGGACAGTTCACAGCTCTCCACGCCCTTGTAACCGAGTTTCGGCAGGTCGCGGGAGACCGTCAGCCCCGGACCGTGCTCGACGAGGAGGACGGAGATGCCCCGGTGGGCCGGGGAGGCGTCGGGGTCGGTCTTGCACAGGAGGGCGATCAGCTGGGACCGGCGGGAGTTGGTGATCCAGGTCTTGGTGCCGTTCACGAGATAGCCGTCGTCGTCGCGGCGGGCGACCGTGCGCATGGCCTGGAGGTCGGAGCCGCCGCCGGGTTCGGTGAGGGCCATGGTGGCGCGCACCTCGCCCGTGGCCATCCTGGGCAGATAGCGGCGCTTCTGCTCCTCGGTGCCGTGGTGCAGCAGCAGCTTGGCGACGACGGTGTGGCCGCCCATGGCTCCGGCCAGGCTCATCCAGCCACGGGCCAGTTCTTCGGTGACGAGCACGTAGCAGGGGGTGGAGACGGGAGTGCCGCCGTACTCCTCGGGCACCGCGAGGCCGAAGATGCCGAGTTCCTTCATCTGCTCGATGAGCGCCTCGGGGTAGGTGTCGGTGTGGTCGAGTTCGCGCGCGACGGGCTTGATGTCCTTGTCGACGAAGTCGCGCACCGTGGTGACGATGAACTGCTCGTCCTCGGACAGGGTGTCGAGGGTGCTCATGGGGTCTCCTTGCTGTGGTCCCGGCCGGTGCCCGGTCCGGGCGTCAGACGGCGCCGGCCGTGCGCATCGCGTCGATCCGTGCGGTGTCGTATCCGAGCTGGGTGAGGATCTGTTCGGTGTGCTCGCCGAGAGCGGGGACCGCGTCCATGCGGGGAGCGGTACCGGCCAGGTCCACCGGCGGCAGCAGGGCGGCGACGGTCTCACCGCCCGGTATCCGCACCTGCCGCCAGCGGTCCCGTCCGCTCAGTACGGGATGGTCGAGGAACTGCTTGACGTCGTTGACCGGCGCGTTGGCGATGCCGATCGCGTCGAGGCGCCTCATCACCTCGGCGCCGTCCGAGGCGGCGATCCGCTCCGCCAGGACGGCGTTCAGCTCACGGCGGTGAGCGACCCGTGCCGAGCCGGTGGCGAAACGCGGATCACCGATCAGGCCGGGTGTCTTCAGGAAGTGCTCGCACAGGGCGGCCCACTCGCGTTCGTTCTGCACGGAGAGCAGGACGTCCGTGCCGTCGGCGGCGGTGTACGTGCCGTAGGGGGCGATCGTGGCGTGCTGGGTGCCGACCCGTGGGGGCTGGGCGCCGTTGTGGGCCGTGTAGTAGGCGGGCTGGCCCATCCACTCCGCCAGCGCCTCGAACAGGGACACCTCGACGGCCCGGACGGTCCCCTGTACGGCTCGCGTGAACAGGGCGGTGAGGATGCCGCTGTAGGCGTACATGCCGGCGGCGATGTCCGCGACGGACACTCCCACGCGGGCCGCTTCCTCGGCGGTTCCGGTGAGGGAGACGAGGCCGGTCTGACACTGCACGAGCAGGTCGTACGCCTTGCGGTCGGCCCACGGGCCGCTCGTGCCGTACCCGGAGATCGAGCACGGGACCAGCGCGGGGAACCGCCGTGCCAGGCTGTCGGCACCCAGGCCCATGCGGGCCGCGGCGCCGGGGGCGAGGTTCTGGACGAACACGTCCGCCCGCGCCAGGAGCCGGTCCAGGACCTCACGCCCCTCTGCGGACTTCAGGTCGAGCGTCACCGACTCCTTCGAGCGGTTGAGCCACACGAAGTAGCTGGACTCGCCGTGCACCGTCGTGTCGTAGCGCCGTGCGAAGTCGCCGCCACCGGGCCGCTCCACCTTGATCACCCGCGCTCCGAGGTCGGCGAGCTGACGGGTGGCGAAGGGCGCGGCCACCGCCTGCTCGATGCTCACGACGGTGATGCCGGACAGGGGCAGCCCGCCGGCCGGCGGCGCTGGGTTCTCGGCCATGTGTCGACCTCCGCAAAGGTGTCGGTGACCCGGACTGGCGTACCATCATGAACATTCATTCCTGACTTAGTGAAATAGCAATTCCTGATGAACCCATGCGTGCCGTGGATGCGTTGAGGAAGGTTGGCCCGGATGGACGTCAAGCAGCTGAAGGCACTGGTCACGGTCGCCGAGGTGGGCAGCGTGACGCGTGCCGCCGAGCTGCTGCACCTGGTGCAGCCCGCCGTCACCCGGCAGATCCGCACGCTGGAGGAGGAACTCGGCGTCCCTCTCTTCCAGCGCACCCGGCAGGGCATGCGCCCCACCGACGCCGGCCAGATCATGGTCGACCGCGCGCGCAGGGCACTGAACGAACTGGAGCGGGCCCGAGCCGAGGTCCAGCCCCGCTCGGGGCAGGTGACCGGCATCGTCACGGTCGGCCTGCTGGAGAGCACGAGCGACCTGCTCGCCGAGCAGCTGGTGGCGGCGGTCGGCGAAGCCCACCCCGGGGTGGAGCTGCGCCTGATGACCGGGTACTCCGGCCATCTTCAGCAGTGGCTCGACACGGGCGACCTGGACCTCACACTGCTGTACAACCTGGACAGCAGCCCGTCGCTCCATGCCCGCCCCCTGGTGCGCGAGCGCCTGTGGGCGGTCGCCCCCGCCTCGGCCGGGCTGCGCGCCGACAGCCCGGTGGCGTTCTCCCGGGTCGCGGCGCACCCCCTGGTCATGCCGGCCGCGGGACACGCACTGCGCACGCTGATCGACGCGGCGGCGGCCCGGTCGGGCGGCACCATGGAGGTCGCCGTGCAGACCAACTCGATGCGGGTGCAGAAACAGCTGGTGCTGGCGGGACACGGCTGGACGGTCCTGCCCGGCGTCGGCATCGCCGAGGACGTGGCGGAGGGCAGGCTCAGCGCCGCGCCGCTGTGCGAGCCCGACGTCCGGCGGTCGATCGTCCTGGGCACCCCCCGGTACGGACGCGTGCCCCCGGCCGTCGCGGTCGTGGCCCGCGAGCTGGTCCGCCGGATCACGGAGGCCGTCTCACAGGGGCGGTGGCCGTCCGCCCAGCTGCAGACGTCCGAGGAACCCGAGGTGGGCGCCTGACCCGGCGCGTCCATGCGGACCGGTCATGATCCCATCACGCATTTCTATTGTTCAGCGGACTCCATCACTGCTCATGATGTGTGGCACTTCAGCCACCGAGCAGACGGAGGTCGCCACGGATGAGCCGCACCCCCGCTCCCCCCACCCACGACCGGCGGCGCGTCACCAGGAACGTCGTGCGCGGATGTCTGGGCAACCTCATCGAGTGGTACGACTGGTTCGCCTACGCCACGTTCAGCATCTACTTCGCCTCCGTGTTCTTCCCCGAGGGCGACCGCACGGCCCAACTCCTGTCGACGGCCGTCGTCTTCGCCGTCGGCTTCTTCATGCGCCCGCTCGGCGGCTGGCTGCTCGGCGCCTACGCCGACCGCTTCGGCCGGCGCCGTGCGCTGACCCTCTCCGTCACCCTGATGAGCGCCGGCTCCCTCACCATCGCGCTGGCGCCGGGGCATGACACCATCGGCTTCTGGGCTCCCGCCCTGCTGGTCCTCGCCCGGCTGGCCCAGGGCCTGTCCGTCGGCGGCGAGTTCGGCTCCAGCGCCTCCTACCTCTCCGAGGTCGCTCCCCCGGGCCGGCGCGGTTTCTACTCCAGCTTCCAGTACGTGTCCATCGTGCTCGGGCAGCTCGCCGCCCTGGCCGTGGCCATCGCGCTGCAGCACCTGCTCACCGAGGAGGAGCTGCACAGCTGGGGCTGGCGCGTGCCCTTCGTGATCGGCGCCGCGGCCGGCCTGGCCGTGATGTACCTGCGCCGGACGATGGAGGAGTCCGGGCACTACGAGCAGGAGCGGGCGCGCACGGCCCGACGGGGCCCCGGCGCCGCCCGGGAACGCACGGGCCTCGTCGCCCTGTTCGCCGAGTATCCCCGCGAGCTCCTCGCGGTCTTCGGCCTGGCCATCGGCGGCACCGTCGCCTTCTACACGTACACCACCTACCTGCAGAAGTACCTGGTGAACACCGCCGGCATACCGAAGTCCACGGTCACCGTGATCGGCTTCGCCGCGCTGTTCGTCTACATGCTGATGCAGCCGGCCGTCGGCGCCCTGTCCGACCGGATCGGCCGCCGCCCGGTCATGTTCGCCTTCTCCGGCGGCTGCATGCTCCTCACGGTGCCGCTGATGACCCTCCTCGGCCGCACGGGCAGCCCGTGGATCGCGTTCCTCCTCATGACGGTGGCCCTGACGTTCGTCACCGGGTACTCCGCGCTGGCCGCCATCATCAAGGCCGAGATGTTCCCCACCAGGGTCCGGGCCCTCGGCGTGGGTCTGCCGCACGCCCTGGTCACCGCCACCTTCGGCGGCCTCACCGAGCCCGTCGCCCTGGCCCTCAAGGACGCCGGCCACGAAGGTCTCTTCTTCTGGTACGTCACCGGGTGCGTCGGACTGACGTTCCTGGCCACCCTGTTCGTACGGGAGCCGTCCCGGGCCTCCCGGCTGGACGCCACCGGGACGCCCGCGGCAACCCCGCGACCGTCGAAGACCGCACCCCTCACCTGAACCACGAGGTCACATCACCCCATGCAGTCCGCCACCGCCCCCCTCGCCTCCTACGTGCAGACGTGGCACCCCGAACCGGTCGTCGCGCGCGACGCGCTGGAACCGGGCCCCGCCGCGGCCGTATCGGCCCTGCTGGACCTGCCCGGACCGGCCGCCGTGACCGGTGACCCGCTCCCGCCGCTCTGGCAGTGGTTCCACTTCCTGCACTGGCCCGCCCAGCACGAGCTCGGCCCCGACGGCCACCCGCGTGACGCCCGCTTCCTGCCGCCCGTCCCCGACCGCCGCCGCATGTTCGCCGGCGGGCGGTGCGAGATCGTCGAACCGCTGCGCCTGGGCGAGCCCGCGGAACGGGTCAGCAGCCTGGCCGCGGTGACGCCCAAGCAGGGCCGCGACGGCGAACTGCTCTTCGTCACCGAGCGCCAGGAGTTCCGCCAGGGGGGCCGTACCCGCCTGGTGGAGGAGCAGGACATCGTCTACCGCTCCGGCGGCAGCGGCGGCGGGCGGCACCCGGCGTCCCTCGACGACCGCGCCGCCCCCGACGGCGAGAGCCCCTGGCAGGTACGCCTCCGACCCGACCCGACGCTTCTGTTCCGCCTCAGCGCCCTCACCGCCAACGCCCACCGCATCCATTACGACGCCCCGTACTGCCGCGAGACCGAGGGCTACCCCGGCCTCGTCGTCCACGGGCCGCTCCTCGCGCTGCTCATGCTCGACGTCGTACGGCGCAACGCCCCCGGGCGCCGGGTGCGCTCGCTCTCCTTCCGGTTGCACCGGCCGGCGTTCGCGGGCGAGCACCTGCTGGCCGAGGGGGAGCCCACCGGCACCGGCGTCCGGCTGCGGACGGCCGGCCCCCGCGAGGCCCGGCACGCCACGGCCGAGGTGACCTTCGCATGAGCACGCGGACCGGCGAGACCCGGGAACGGGCTCTGCCCGTGTCGACCGCCCGCACCCTGCTCTTCGTGCCCGGCAACCGCCCGGACCGCTTCGACAAGGCCGCCCGCAGCGGTGCGGACCTGGTCGTCGTCGACCTGGAGGACGCCGTGGCGCCCGAGGACAAGGAGGAGGCCCGGCAGGCCGCCGCCGACTGGCCGGGCCTCGGCGGCCGGACCGTGGTGCGCGTCAACCCGCCCGGCACCGCGTGGTTCGAGGCGGACCTCGCGACGGCTGCCGGCCACGGCTGCCCGGTCATGGTGCCGAAGGCCGAGGACCCCGCGGTCCTCGGCGGCATCGCCGCGCGCACCGACGGGCGCTGCGCGCTGATCCCGCTCGTCGAGACGGCCCTCGGCGTCGAGCGGGCCCTCGAGGTGTGTTCCGTCCCCGGCGTCGTACGGGTCGCCTTCGGCAACGTCGACCTCGCCGCCCAGCTGGGTGTCGCCCACGACGACACCCTCGCGCTGGCCCACGCCCGCAGCCGTGTCGTCCTCGCCTCCGCTGCGGCGGGCATCGACCCGCCGGTGGACGGTGTGACCACGGCCGTGCGGGACCCGGCGGTCCTGCGCGCCGACACCGCCCACGCCCGGCGCATGGGCTTCGCGGGCAAGTTGTGCGTCCACCCCTCGCAGATCGGCCCCGTCGCGGACGGTTTCGCCCCCACCGACGACGAGATCCGCTGGGCCCGGACCGTCCTCGACGCCGGGGCGTCCGTCACCGCCGTCGACGGCCACATGGTCGACAGGCCCGTGCTGGAGCGGGCCCGGGGCATCCTGGCCCTCGCGGACCGGGACAGCCGCGGCTGAGGCTCCGGCTCGGTCCCCTCAGTCCTCGGCGACCAGGGCGGGCGTCGACTTGGTGAGCACCTCGCCCCGGAAGAAGGCGGGGCTGCGCCGGCGCATCACACACATGATCACCACGCCGAGGGCGAGCAGGCCCACACCGATCACGAACACCGAGCCGACACCGAACACGGAGGAGCCGCTCCCGTAGGCCGGGTCCCACATGTCGGCGAGCGTCTTGGCGAAGACCGCCGCGAGCAGTGTGCCGCCGAGGACGGGGAAGACCCCCTTGAACACGAGGTCGCGTCCGGACTTCAGGAGATCGGCACGGAAGTACCAGGCGCAGGCGAAGGCCGTCAGCGCGTAGTAGAAGCAGATCATCAGGCCCAGCGCGTAGATCGTGTCGACCAGCACGTGCGCGCTGACCAGTGTCATCACCGTGTAGAAGACGCCGGTCGCGACGCCCGCGGTGACCGTGGCGCGGCCCGGGGTGCGGTAGCGCGGGTGCACCTGGGCGTACGAGGCGGGCAGCGCCTCGTACGTCGCCATGGCGAGGACCGTGCGGGCCACGGGGATGAACGTCGTCTGGAGGCTGGCCGCGGCCGACGCGAGGACCGCGACGAACAGCGCGACGCCCAGCACCGGGCCCATGACGGGGCCGGCGAGGGCGGCGAAGACGTTGTCCGAGGTGTCGGGGTTCGCGAGTCCGAGGCCCTGGTCGCCGGAGCCCACGATCATCTGCGCCGCGACACCCGTCAGCAGGTACGAGCCGACGAGGACGACCATGGCGACGAGCGCGGCACGGCCCGGCGTGCGGCTGCTGCCGCTGGTCTCCTCATTGGCGGTCAGGCACGCGTCCCAGCCCCAGTACATGAAGATGGACAGCGACAGGCCGGCCGTGAACGCGGCGAACGACTGCACGGCGAAGGGGTTCAGCCAGGACCAGGAGAAGTCGGCCGAGGTCGGGAAGTCGGCGCCTCCGGCCTTGGTGAAGGCCATGATCACGAACACGGCCAGGACCAGCAGTTGCAGCGCCACCAGGGTGTACTGCAGTCCCTTGGTCGCCGTCATGCCGCGGTAGCTGATCACGGTGGCGACGGCGATGAGCGCCAGACAGGTCACGATGTGGACGGCCTTGTTCCCGTCCAGTGCCGCGACCGAGCCGCTGCCGGTGATCTCGCCGGCGAGCAGCCAGAAGTAGGAGGTCGCCACCCCGGCCAGGTTCGACAGCACGATGATCGTGGCGATGACCAGGCCCCAGCCGCACATCCATCCCACGCGCGGCCCGAAGGCCTTGACCGTCCAGGTGAACGAGGTGCCGCAGTCGGGCATGGCCTTGTTCAGCTCGCGGTAGGCGAAGGCGACGAGCAGCATCGGCAGGAAGCCGGCGAGGAACACGGCGGGCATCTGCACGCCGACCTCGCCCGCGGTGGAACCGAGCGTCGAGGTGAGGCAGTACACGGGGGCCACGGTGGAGACACCGATGACCGCACTGCCCAGCAGGCCCACGCTGTTGCCGCCCAGGCCCTTGCTGCGCATGCCGTCGGCAGGGGCGCCGCCCTCTTTCGCGGTGTCCGGGGAACGCGTGTCCAGCTGAGTCATGAACAAGACGTTAAATCCTGCGTTTTCCGTGGTGCGGCCGCTCGCGGTGAGCTAAGGGACGCGCGACCAGCCTGCATTTCAAGCAGCTGATCGACGACATCTCCTAGCTTTCTAATGCCATACGCGCGCCATGATCACTTGTTCCAAAGCGTGAGCGGTAGGTGTCCGATATTCGGTAACCGCATCACTGTCCGATTTGCGACGCTCGAAGTCTTCCGTGCGATCCGCGTCACACTGCCCGGAACGGCTCGCGTCGCGCGAGGGCGGACGGCGGTCCGTGCCCTTACCCGGGAGGTAATCGCCCCGGCCCGGCGGCGCCCGCGAGAATGCCGACGTGACCGCGTCGGCCGGACGCGGATGCCGGATCGGAGGAGAGACGTGTCCACAGCCGCGCACGCGACCACCCGCACCGTCGTGGAGGAACTGCTGCTCCGGATCGGCGAGGGCGACCCCGAGAACATCGCCGCCCTGTACGCCGAACCGTGCGACTGGAAGCTGGACTGGCCGCAGGACGAGCACGGACGCACCGACACCCCGTGGATCCGGCACCGCTCGACCCGCGCCGACGCCGCCGCCCACTACCGCGAGCTCGCCGAGCACCACGTGCCCGGACAGGCGGCGACCGAGATCGAACGCGTTCTCGTCGACGGCCGCGACGCGGTCGTGCTCGGCGAGATCCGGCAGACCGCGCGCTCCACCGGCCGGGCCTACCGCGCCAGGTTCGCCCTGCACCTCACCGTCGAGGACGGCCTCGTCACCCGGCACCACGTCTACGAGGACAGCCTCGCCGTCGCCCGCGCCTTCGACGCGACGGAGCCCGGCGACGCTCGCCGAGGCCCCGGCCGAGGGCGATGATGCCGGTGGGGGCCGACCCCTCGGACCGGAGTCGAGCGCGAAGGACACAGCGATGACCACACGCACGGGCAGGGTGATCAGCGACCTCACGATCTCGGTCGACGGGTTCTCCGCCGGCCTCCACCAGACCGAGGAACGCCCGTTCGGTGAGGACGGCGGCGACGGCTCGGGGGCCGCGCTGCACGCCTGGATGTTCGACACCCCCGAGGAGAACCGCGCCGAACTCGACCGGTTGGCCGCCGCCGGGGCGTTCATCATGGGACGCAACATGTTCGGCCCGGTGCGCGGTGGCTGGGACCGGCGGTGGAACGGCTGGTGGGGAGACGATCCGCCGTTCCACGCGCCGGTGTTCGTGCTCACCCACCACCCGCGCGAGCCGCAGCCGATGGCCGGCGGGACGACGTACCACTTCGTCACCGACGGCATCGCGTCGGCGCTGGCCCGGGCACGTGCGGCGGCCGGCGACGGCGATGTCCTGGTACACGGCGGCGCGACCACGGTCAACCAGTACCTCGCCGCCGGTCTGATCGACGAGTTGCGGCTGCACGTCGTGCCGCTCGTCCTCGGCGCCGGCACGCGGCTGTTCGAGGGTGTCCCGCCGCTGGAGCTGGAGCAGCTGACGTCGCGGCCGGCGAGCCTGGTCACCCATGTGACCTACCGCGTACGGCACTGAGGCGAGGGCGCCGTTCCCCGTTTGCGTCATGTACTCGGCAAGGCTTTCCATGCTTGCCCGTCGACTCTTCGGGTACCGCGTGGGGGTGAGGTAGGTGCCGGTACCGGCAGGTGATCGTTGAGAGTGGTGCGTTCGTGACTCGCCTCAGTGGCTCCGGGGACGACTCGGCGAGCGGGCCGGGTGCGGATCCCGTGGCTCTCGCACTGGAGATCGCCGATGCCGTGGAGTCACTGACGGACCTGTGGACCGTGGCCGCTCAGGGGGCGAGCCTGCGCTTGTCCCCGCACCAGTTGCGGGCCCTGCGCGTCCTGGAGTCGGAGCCGGGGCTCAACCTCACCGCTCTGGCGGAACGCATGGAGATGGGGCTGCCGACCGCGAGCCGGCTGTGCGACCGGCTGGAGGCGGCCGGTCTCCTGGAGCGGGTGGTGCATCCGCGGAAGCGGCGTGAGGTGCAACTGCGTCTCACGGGCCACGGCCGGCAGATGCTGGACGAGGTGGCGCTGCGCCGGGCGCACGCGCTGGCCGCCGTGCTCGCGGGCATGGACTCGCCCGCCCGGGAGGCACTGCACCGTGGCCTGCCGGGTTTCCTGGCCGCACGCGGCCGCGACGCTCCGGGCGCGGACAGCGCCGGGCACTGACCTGGTGGCGGCCGCGAAGGGCGCAGGTCCTGACCGGGCGTTCCCGCCGGACGCGGCCTCAGGGCGCGGTCCGGGCCGGGGGGAACCCGGTGACCCAGTCGGTGAGGGTGACGGTGGTGCCCTGGCCGGGACGGCTCTCGAGAGAGAACTCCTGGACGAGCCGCCTGGCCCCGCTCAGCCCCAGCCCCAGGCCGCCGCCGGAGGTGTAGCCGTCGGTCATGGCCTGCTCGACGTCGCGGATGCCGGGACCGGCGTCGACGAAGGACAGCCGCAGCCCGCGGGCGGTGCCGTCCTCGAGCGGTGACATCTCCAGGTGCCCGCCGCCGCCGTGCACCAGGGTGTTCCGTGCCAGTTCGCTGGCCGCGGTCACCAGCTTCGTCTGCTGCACCAGGCCGAAGCCGAGGGCCGCGGCGGCCTGGCGCACCTGCTGGCGTACCGAGCCCAGATCCACGTCCGAGCCGATGGGCAGGCGAGTGGTCGGGACGAGTGGGGCATGCATCACGCACCCTCTTCCGGGCGAGCGGGTGGGGCCGGCGAAGGGGCTCGGTCCAGCAGGGACAGCGCCCTGTCCACGTCGAGGGCCGTCGTCATGCCGGGCAGGGTGAGGCCCAGCTCGACCAGGGTGATGGCGACGGCGGGCCGCATGCCGGCCAGCACGGTACGGGTGGCCAGCAGGCGCGCGCTCGCCGCGATCTCGGCGAGGACGCGGCCGAGGAAGGAGTCGACCATGTCCACGCCGGAGATGTCGATCACGACGCCGCCCACCGGTGCGGGGCCGGAGGCGATGCGGTGGGCGACGTCGTGCTGCAGTTGCTCGGCCTCCCCGTCGTGCAGTTCCCCCTGGAGCGTGACCAGCAGGACGTCGCCCAGCGCGAGCACCGGGACGGGCGCGGCGGGGGTGGCGAAGAGGCCGGTCACCGCGGGCTCGCTCCGGCGACCGGACGCGGCTGGACGACGATGCCCTGCCGGTTGAGCGCGTAGGCCAGGGCGTCGGCCAGGGTGGCCCGGGTGACGACGGAGCCGAGGTCGATGCCGAGGTGGACGATGGTCTGGGCGATGGCGGGCCGGATCCCGGAGACGATGCACTCCGCTCCCATCAGACCGGCCGCGGCGACCGTCTTCATCAAGTGCTGGGCGACGAGCGAGTCGACGGTCGGGACGCCGGTGATGTCGAGTATGGCGTACTGGGACCGCTCGGCGACGATCGCTTCCAGCAGGTTCTCCATGACGACCTGGCTGCGGGCGCTGTCCAGCGTGCCGATCAGCGGCACGGCGACGACGCCCTCCCACAGCTTGATGACCGGGGTGGCGACCTCCAGCAGCTCCTCGCGCTGACGCGCGATCAGTTCCTCACCGGCGCTCACGGTCGTCTGCACGACCACCATGCGGAGCGTACCCATCAGGACCGTCAGCGCCAGCACGCCCGCGTGCGCCCGCTCACTCGACGGGTCCTCGTACTCGGCCCGCAGCAGCGCGCCGATGGGCTCGCGCAGGCCGGCGACCTCGTCGGCGATCTGTGACGGGCCGGCTCCGGCCCGGCTGCGGGAGGCGGACATCCGGCCGAGCTGGTCCCGCACGGCACCGAAGCCGGGTGCCGCGGCATCCTCCAGCCGTCCGGAACGGGCCACGTCGGCCAGGGCGTCCACCACGGCCTTGCAGGCCTCGACCGCCTCGTCCCTCGAGACGGTGAAAACCGTGCGGAACAGCGCGGCGTCCGCCCACCGCTGGGCAATCTGTTCCCGGCGCCGTTCGAGAAAGCCGGCCACCTCCCGCGCCACGTCGAGAACCTTGTCGTCTTCCGCCACTTGCATCGTCTCCCTGCTGCGCCTCTTGGCCGGCCGGACGCCGGGCCATGAGGCAATTATTGCCTCATGGCAAATGTCAATGCTCCGGAGCATGGCGACCTACACGCGATCGTCACGACCGGGCACCGACGGCCGTCAGCCGCCCGACGGCCGCCCGTGCCAGTCCAGGCACACGACCAGCGCGTCGTCGTCCGGTACGGCCTCGCCGCGGTGTCCGGTCAGCTCCCGCAGCACCGAGCGCGGCACCTCGGCGGCGGGCAGCAGCCGGGTCGCGTGGATGGCCCGGGCGAGCGCCGCTTCCCCGTACGCCTCTCCCTTGGGGGACGCCACGGCGTGGACGCCGTCACTGACGAAGACAAGGCGGTCACCGGGCTCGATGTCGAACTCCTGCGCCACGTAGTCGGTCTCCTCGAACATCCCCAGCGGCAGCTGCGCGTCGAAGGAGACGCGTTCCACGCTGCCGTCCCGCAGCCGCAGCAGCTGCGGGGAGCCCGCGTCCACGACGCTCGCCCGGCCGGCCGCCAGGTCGAAGTCGAACATGAGGACGGACAGGTAGCAGCGACCCTGGTAGTGGGCATAGACGGCCTGGTCGGCCAGAGCGGCCTGATCGGCGATGGAGATGCCGGCGCGCCGGGCGTTGCGCAGGGCGTTGATGGCCAGGTTGGTCAGCAGGGACGCTTCTATGCCCTCGCCCATGCCGTTGGTCACGTACAGCATCAGGTGGTCGGCGGTGGCGGACCAGTCGAAGTTGTCACCGAAGATGGCGTAGGCGGGCTCCAGTTGAGCCGCCAGGTCGTACTCGGGGCGGGAGCAGGAGCGGCCGGGCAGCAGGTGCCACTGCATCTCGGCGGCCAGGGTCAGCCGGTCCTTGCGGCGCGCCTGCAGGTACAGGTCCGTGTCGCGCTCGGCCACCACCACCTCGTGCCCCAGCACGTCGGCGACCTCGGCGAGTTCGGACTCCCACCGCCGAGCGGCGCCGGCGTCGGGCAGGGTGACGGACAGCACGCCGAGCCGGTCGCCGCGCACGCTGACCGGCAGGTGCAGGCGGGCCCGTCCGTCCCGGGTGTCCTCACAGAACGGCTGCTGCGCGCCGAAGGCCCGGCCCGCCGGGCTGTTGTGCACCGACACCGGCTCCAGGGTGTGCGGCAGCACGGAGACCGGCTGCAGCACGGTCAGGCCGTAATCGGCCATGAAGAGCTCGACGTCCTCCGCGCCGTACTGTTCGGTCAGTACGGCACGGATGGCGTCGAGCAACTCGTGGGGAGCCGCTGTGCGCAGAGCGCGTTCAGCGGCCACAAATCTGTTCATGACGGTAGATGCACCAATCTTTCGCCGAGCGACGGACGGGCTCTTCTCGCGGAGCCGCGTCGGTCGCCCCGAGTCATCCGGGACCAGGGCGTGTGCCTAGTACGCTGGCAGGCACCCCAGTGCCTGCGAGAGTGTGAACGTGACTGCCTTCCGCCGCCGCCCGGAGCCCGACGAGGTCGCGCGTGTGACCACCACGGCCGCTGAGCTGCTGGAGGTCGTGTGGGGCCGGGCTTCCACGGCGCCCACGTCAGCGTCCCAGCTGCGCGTGCTCCATATCCTCGAGCACCACGACGGCATCAACCTGCGCACCCTCGCCGAGTCCCTCGCCTCCACTCCGCCGTCCACCAGCCGCCTGTGCGACCGGCTGCACGCGGCGGGGTTCGTCGAGCGGGTGACGAGTCCGGAGGACCGGCGTGAGGTGCGGCTGCACCTCAGCGTCCGGGGCCACGCGTTCCTCGCCGACCTGCGCGCCCGCAGGGAGAGGGAGTTGCGGAAGGTGCTGGCGGACATGCCCGCCGCCAAGCGGGTCGCCCTGCTGGAGGGCCTGGAGGCGTTCTGTGCCGCCGCGGCGACGCAGACGCACGGGGACGACGTCTCGGACTCCGGCAGCCGGACCGCCTGAACCGCCGTTCGCCGCGCCGGAGTCACCGCCGCCCGAGGGCGCTCGTGACCAGCACACGGAGCGGTCTCCGTCCACCGGAGCATTCCAGGTCCTTCCCCGCGGTCCGACACAGTCACTCTGTTGCTTCCCGCTCATTGTTGTCAAACGGCAACAATCCTGCTCGGCAAGCTTTCCGTGAACCGGCTACCCCCTGAAGCGCATCTTCTGCACCGGTTGTGCGGAGATCTCGAAAATGAGCCAACCGTCCACCCCCCAGGCGTGTTCGTGACCGCGCCGGGCACTCGCGGCGACAGCCGACGGCACTACCGGGACGGTCGGCCACCGTGAGGAGAGAGGAACACGCATGCGGAGCAGGGGGATGAAGGCGGGCGCGGTCGCGACGGCCATCGTCATGGGGAGCGTCGCCCTGACGGGCTGCGGTGACGACGGCGGATCGGAGGCCGGCGGGACCACCGCCTCGGCGAGCGCGAGCAGCTCCGCCGGAGCCCGGCAGCAGGACACCCAGGCCGTGCGCAACGCCTACGACAGGACGGCCGAGGCCGAGACTGCGAAGCTGACGATCAAGGTGAAGGCCGACGCGAACGGCAAGTCGGTGACCGCCGACGGCCGCGGCGCCCTCGACCTGGCCGAGGGCGACAGCACCATGACCATCACCGCCGGGGGCCAGAGCGTCGAGCAGCGCGTGGTCGACCAGGTCCTCTACCAGAAGGTCCCCGACCCGAAGGCCGCCGGAGGCAAGCCCTGGGTCAAGATCGATCTGAAGCGGGTGGCGGGGCAGCAGGGCGCCGACCCGCAGCAGATCGGCGACCCGGCCCAGTCCGCCGCCTACGCCAAGGCGATCACCGACAAGGACGTCTCCGAGGTCGGCACCGAGAAGATCGACGGCGTCGACACCACCCACTACAAGGTCTCGATCGACGTCGCGAAGCTTCCCGGCGGCGCGCAGCTCGGCAAGCAGCTCGGCCCGACGCTGCCCATGCAGATCTGGCTCGACGACGAGGGCCGCATCCGCCGTCAGCAGATCGACATGTCGCTCGAGGCACCCGCGTCCGCCGGGCCCGGGGCCAGTGGCGCGCCGCAGCAGGCGAAGGTCAGCACGCTGATGGAGTTCTCCGACTTCGGCACGGACGTCGACGCCGAGGCCCCGCCGTCCGGTCAGGTGGCCGACATGACGGACCAGGCCGCGCAGGGCGGCCGGACGGGGAACTGACCGCCGGAGTACGCCGGGCCGGCCGGGAGCCCTTCTCAGCCGGCCCGCTCCGCGAGTTCCCTGATGCCGCGCAGCGTGCCCTCGACACCGGCACGGAGTTCCCTCAGGCGGAGGGCGATGATCTCCTCCTCGCGGTCCGGCCGGTGCTCGACGGCGAGCGTGACGCCGCTGCGACCCGGTCCGAGGACCACCGTCTGGCGCAGCCGGGTGCCGTCGCCGTCGGCGGCGAGTTCGTAGCACCAGGAGGCCAGCGCCTTCGCGGGGTCGCGTGCGGGCTCCCCGAAGCGGCCGTCCTCGTCCAGTACGGCCCAGGCGAACACGCGGTGCTCGTCCAGTCGCACCACGTGGGAGACGGTGCGCCACTCACCCAGCAGGCGGTGGCTGTTGTGTCCTTCGAAGCGCGCGCCGACCGCGGGACGCGACGCACCGTCGAGCCAGGCCACCCGCTGGAGCTCCGGGCTGAGCCGGGCCGGCAGGTGGATGTCGGTCACCAGGTCCCAGACGCGCGGCACGGCTGCCCGGACCCGCACGTCGCACCGCACCCGTGGAAGCTCCGCAGCACCCATGTCGTCCCCTCCGTCTCCGTCCGGGGCCGCCGTGCGAGAACGGGCGCCCGCGGCGAACCTGGACCCGCAGGCTAACCGAGGCCACTCTCGGTGAGTCCGTGGCCAGAGGTTGGACAGGCGGACTAAGCTTCCGGGGCCCCGGCAGCGCGAGGACTGCCGCGGGACAGGCAGGTGGAGGACCGATGCCAGAGCAGGTTTCAGCGCCCGGGCGCACGACCACGACGCAGCGGCGGGAGAGCACCGGTGCGGCCGGTGTCCAGCGTCTGCGGCGCCGTCTGGAGCGGCTCATCGGCGTGGCCGCCACCGAGGGGAACGAACTCACCGCACTGCGCAACGGCGACGAGATCTTCCCGGCCATGCTGGCGGCGATACGGTCGGCGCGGCACACGGTCGACATGATGACGTTCGTGTACTGGCGGGGCCGTATCGCCCACGACTTCGCCGCCGCCCTCGCGGAACGGGCCCGGGCCGGGGTGCGGGTGCGGCTGCTGCTGGACGGCTTCGGCGCCAAGGAGATCGAGCCGGAACTGCTCGACACCATGGACACGGCCGGTGTGCAGGTGGCCTGGTTCCGCAGACCGCTGTGGCTGTCGCCGTTCAAGCAGAACCACCGCTGCCACCGCAAGGCTCTGGTGATCGACGAGCACACGGCGTTCACCGGCGGTGTCGGCATCGCCCAGGAGTGGTGCGGCGACGCCCGCAATCCCGACGAGTGGCGCGACACGCACGTCAAGGTGCGGGGCCCGGCCGTGGACGGCATCGCCGCGGCGTTCGCCCAGAACTGGGCCGAGTGCCACGACGACCTCTACGACGACCGGGACCGGTTCACCGAGCACGAGCAGCCCGGCACCTCCGTGGTCCAGGTGGTGCGCGGCTCGGCCAGCTTCGGCTGGCAGGACATGCAGACCCTGATCCGGGTCATGCTCACCTCCGCCGAGCACCGCTTCCGCCTGGCCACCGCCTACTTCGCTCCCGACACGTACTTCATCGACCTGCTGTGCGCCACCGCGCGGCGCGGGGTGACCGTGGAGATCCTCCTGCCCGGCCCGCACACCGACCAGCGGGCCTGCCAATTGGCCGGCCAGTACCACTACGCACGGCTCCTCGACGCGGGCGTGTCGATCCGCCAGTATCAGCCGACCATGATGCACGCCAAGATCATCACGGTGGACGGTGTGGCCTCGCTGATCGGCTCCACCAATTTCAACCGGCGCTCCATGGAGCACGACGAGGAGGTCATGCTGGCCGTGCTCGACGAGGAGTTCACCGCCGGCCTGGACCGGGACTTCGACGCCGACCTCGAACGCAGCGTCGCGATCGACCTGGGCCGCTGGAAGCGCCGCGCCGCGCTGCAGCGGGTCAGGGAGGCCGCGGTCCTGCCCGTCCGGCGGTTCCTGTAGGCGTTCCGGGCGCGGCTTGTCCGTGCTCCGGGCACGGCACTACGTTGCGGGCGTGGATCTCTTCTCAGGCTCCTGGGCGGCGCTGCGTGCCGCCGTCGCCGCACTCACGGACGAAGACTTCGCGAGGCCGTCGGGCTGTGCCGGCTGGCTCGTGCGGGACCTCGTGTGCCATCTGGTCATCGACGCGCAGGACGTCCTGATCACCCTCGCCACCCCCGCCGGGACGGAACCGACCGTCGACGCGGTGTCCTACTGGAAGGTCGGGGACCGGCCTCCCGCCGGTGACGACCCCCTCGACGCGCTGACCGTCCGGCTGGCAGCCGCCTACGAGGACCCGCGGCTGCTCGCGTTCCACCTGGACGACGTCGGTTCCGCCGCGGGCCGCGCCGCCGGACTCGCCGACCCCGGCGCCCGGGTGAGCACCCAGGGCGAGGTCCTCACCGCCGGCGACTACCTCACGGCGTACGTCCTGGAGTGGACCCTGCACCACCTCGACCTGGTCGCGCACCTCCCGGACGCGGCGGGGCCGCCGGCCCGGGCCCTGGCCCACTCCCGTGCGGCGCTGGAGGAGATCACCGGCGCCGCGTTCCCGGCGTCGTTCACCGACACGGACGCGCTGCTCGTGGGCACCGGCCGCAGGACGCCGACCCGCGCGGAGGAGTCCGCACTCGGCGGCCTCGCGGCGCGGCTGCCGTTCGTACTCGGCTGACGCGGGCCGGGCGCGGCGCGCGGATGGGGGGCCGGTGCGCGGAGCGGGCTCGGCACGCGGAGACGGGGGCGGCGCGCGGAGACGGGGACGGCACGTAGACGCGGGGACGGCGCGTAGGGGCGGACTCGGCGCGCGGAGACGGGGACGGCGCGTAGACGCGGGGACGGCGCGTAGAGACGGGGCCGGCGCGTAGAGACGGGGCCGGCGCGCAGAGGCGGGGACGGCGCGCAGAGGCGGGGACGGCGCGCGGAGGCGGGGACGGCGCGCGGAGACAGGGCTGGCGCGCGGAGACGGGGCCGGCGCGCAGAGACGGACTCGGCGCGCAGAGGCGGGGCCGGCGCGCGGAGACCGGGACGGCGCGTGGAGGCGGGCTCGGCGCGTAGAGGGGAGCCTGGGCTCTGTGTGTGGAGGGGGAATTGACCCTCGACCTGGTCGAGGGCCCACAGTCGTCGGCGTGGAGAGCGAGATGCGCAGCATCGGGGAGACGGCCCGCGACAGCGGCCTGGGCGTGAGCGCCCTGCGGTTCTACGACCGGGCCGGTGTGCTGGTCCCCGCCCGGGTGGACCCGGTCAGCGGCTACCGCTGGTACGCGCCGGAACAGGTGGAGGAGGCCCGCGTCCTGGCCCGGCTGCGGCGGACCGGGATGCCGCTGGCCGACATCCGGCTGGTGCTGGCCGGCTGGTCCGGCCCGGACCCCGGCCTGGTGCGGGCCCTCCTCGACACGCATCTGCGGCGCCTCGAACAGGGGCTGTCCGATGCCCGCGACGAGTTCTCCCCGCTCCGCGCCCTACTCGACCACAGGGAGAACCCCATGACGACGCTCCGCACCGGCACCGTCCGCCTCTCCGTCCCCGCGCCCGAGCTGGCCGCCGCGCTGGACGCGGTCCGTTTCGCGGCCGGCACCGACCCCGGACTGCCGGTGCTCGGCGGCATCCTGTTCGAGCTGGAGGACGGCACCCTGCGCGTGGTGGCCACCGACCGGTACCGGCTCGCCGTGGCGCGCGCCGGTGCCTCCGGGTACGACGGGCCCCGTCTGCAGGCCGTCGTGCCCGTCCCGCTCGCCGACGCGATGCGGGCGCTGCTGACCGGCGGGGAACCCGTCCGGCTCACGGTGGACGGTGGCCGGGTGACGCTCGACAGCGGGGGCCGGCAGGCGGCCGGCCAGTGCCTCGCGGACGACTTCCCCGACTACCGGCGCCTGGTCCGCCTGCCGTCCGGGCGCCGGGCCCTCGTCGACGTGGCGGCCTTCCGGCGGGCCGTGGAGACGGGCCCCGTCCGCCCGGACGAGGCCGACGGGCGGCACCGCGCTCCGCACGGCCTCAGCGTGCTGCGCGTCACGGACGACGGCACGGTGGCCGTCTGCGGGGACGGCGACGAGGCCCCGGACCGCGTGGCCGTGAACCGCGCGTTCCTGCTGCACGCGCTCGCCGCCGGCGCCCGGGACCGGCTGGTCCTGGAGTTCGGTGCTCCCACCGCGCCACTCGCGATCCGCCGGACCGACGACGAGGACACGTTCTCGCTGCTGATGCCGGTCCGCCTGGAGGACTGACCGGCGAACGGCGTTGTCAGTGCCCTGTCCTAGAGTTCCCAGCACTTGATCACTGCGGTGCGGGGAGGCACGTATGGGGTGGGTGACGGCCGGGGACTACGAGGTCGCCCTGGACGGCGGGAAGGTGGTGTGCCGCAACGCGGCCGGACGGCGGCTGAAGTCGGTGCCCGCCAAGCTCGCGGACGAACCGGCCGTGGTCGGGCTGCGGCAGCTCGCCGAGTGGCTGGAGCGGCACGAACGCCAGTGCCTGACCGACGTGGAGCGGTGGATGGTCCGGTCGCTGCCCGTGCCCCTGGACGTTCTCACCCGGGTGTGGCCCGACCCCGCCTGGCGGTCCGCCCTGCGCGACCTCGTGGTCACCGGGGCGGACGGCGAGGTCGCCGGGTTCCTGCGGGACGCCGACCCCGAGCGCGGGCTCGGCCTCGTCGACCTCGACGGCGACACCGTGCGCATCGCCCCCGCCCTCGTCCGCCTCCCGCACCCGGTGCTCCTCGCGGACCTGGAGGAGTTGCGGGAGTTCGCCGTCGAACTCGGCGTCGAGCAGCGGGCGCAGCAGCTCTTCCGCGAGGTCTGGCACCGGCCTGCCGGACTGGACGCCGAGGCCACCTCCGTCGAGGAGTACGCGGGCGGCTCGTTCAGGGAGCTGCGCTTCCTGCACGGGCGGGTCACCCAGCTCGGCTACCGCGTGCGCGGCGGATACGCCGTCTGTTCCGTGCGCGAGGAGCAGCGCAGTGCCGAGGCCCGGGTCTGGGTCGGCGACTACGAGGGCTACGAGGAGACGGAGACCGGTCCCCTGATGTGGACCGACGCCGCCGGGCAGGTGCTGAGGCTCGGCCGGATCGGGCCCGTGGCCTGGTCGGAGGGCATGCGCATGGCCGCGGCACTGTACGCCGGGCGGGACATCGAGGACGAGGAGCGCGCGGCATGAACGGCACGCACGGGACGCACACCGACGGCGGGCGCCTGTCCGCCGCCCCGGGCTCCGGCGCGGCCGGGTACGACGACGCGACGGCCGCCGCCCTGCTGGAGGCGGGCGCGGTCCTGCCGGCGGGGAGCACCGCCCGTGAGGACGCCGACGCCCTCACCGTCCGCACCTACGCGCACCCCGCTCTCGACGGCCGCAGTGTCGTCCGGCTCGTGCCGGGCACGCTCGGCGACGCCGAGGACCTCGCGCTGGACTTCCTGGGACTGACCAGGGAGGCGGAGACGCCCGAGGTCGGGCAGGTGCGGCGGGAGGCCCTCGGTTTCCCGGCCTGGGCCCTGGTCAACGACCCGGCGAACGGGCATCACGCGCTGGCCCTGGTGAAGGACGTCGAGCGGCTCGCCCGGCAGGCCAAGTCCCGCCCCGGGACCGCCAAGGAGGGCTTCGAGGAGCTCGGCGAACGCCTCGGCCGTGCCGTGCCGCACTTCCTGCCCACCTTCTACGAGCAGGCCGCCCGCATCTTCCTGCAGCACGACAACACCACCTACGCCGCGGCCTTCTTCGGCAAGGCCCGCGACGCCGAGCGGGTGCACGCGCTCGCCGTCGACGAGGACCGGCAACGGGCCGTCTTCCTGGAGTTCGCCTTCGCGGGCGCACTGACCGTCAAGGCGCTGAAGCAGCACGTGAAGGACCTCACCGCGCGGCTCGACGGCGCTCACGCGTGGGACCAGTTCCGGCAGTTGACCGTGGAGCGCTGCGCGGCGGGCATGCCGCCGTACGCGTCGCTGCCGCAGGACGCGCGGACCCTCATCAGGGCCGCGGGGCTGCCCCGGGTCGAGGCCGAGTGCGCCCTCGTCGCCGACCTGATCGCCTCGCCCGCCGCCGTGCGGGCGCCCGCGTCCTTCTGGACCGCCTACCGGACCACTCTGAAGGTCCTCGCCGGTCAGCGGCCGGGCGTGCGGGCCCGCCTGCTGGAGATCATGCCGGCCGGGCTGGACCGCACGACCGAAGCCGACGAGTTCTGGCTGGAGCTGCTGACCGAGTGCGGCGCCGACCGGCTGCTCACCGGGGAGACCGGCGGCGGTGACGAGACCGACGGCGTCACCGCGGCCGAGAGGGTGGAGGCGGCCGACTGGCTGAGCCGGTGGGCCGCCCACCGCAAGCACGGCGGCACGGTCGGCGGCCGCTCGCCGGCCACCCTGGACCTCGTCGCCCGGATGGCGCCGCGACTGCGTGCCGACGGACGGCCCGTCGACCTGTTCACCGGCCGCCGGCACGCAGGCGCCGACCTCGACCTGCTCGACCTGTGCGCCGCCGAGGACATCCCCCTGGCCCTCCCGGACCCCGGCACCGAGGTCCATCTGCGGCTGAACGACTGGGTGCTCTCCGACCGGCCCGGTGGGCGCGACCTGGCCGCCGTCGCGGCGGAACCGCGGCTGCGCCCCCTGCTGCTGCGCGCCGTCGACGCGGTGGGCCGCGACCGGACCGGGTCCCGGGCGCTGGAACTCCTCGCCGGACACCCCGTGCTCGGCGACGTGCTGCGCGAATGGCTGGACGGTGCGGTCGGTGAACTCACGGGCGCGTCGGGCCTGCCCGGGGCCCGCGCCGCGCTGAACCGGCTGAGCCCCTTCCGTGCCGTGGCCCCGCGTGTCAACCCCGAGGCCGTCGCCCGGGTCGCCTCGTACGCGACGGCTCCCCTGCTCGGGCGCACCCTGAGGGCCGGCATCCTGGACGAGCTGGGCTGGCCCGCGCTCGACGAGGCGCTGCGGCTGCTCGACGCGGAGACACGCAACGACCGCGACAACGCGCTCACCGTGAACGAGGCCTGGCCCTGCCTGATCCTCAATCGCGGGAACAAGGCACTGGTCGTGGGCCCGGACGGCATCGTGCTCGAGCACGAACTGCGGCTGCCGGTCGCGCTGAGGCGCTGGGAGCGCCCGCAGTTCCGCTACACCGACGGTGAACTGCTGGTGGTGTGGTGGCACGACGGCAAGCAGCGTGGCTACTGGTCGTCCCGGCCGGGCGAGGTGCTCACGCTCACCGGTGAGCAGGTGGTCCACGGCTGGCACGGCAACGACGCCGGTGCTCCGTCCATCCCGCTGTCCGGCGGCGGCCGGGTCACGGGCGGCCGTACGCTGCACGCCGGCGACACCGTCCTGCCCGCCGGCCGCCCCGTCCTCGGCGACGGCACCCTGTTCTGGCGCCAGGGCAGGCAGGGACGGCAACGGCTGTGGCTGGAATACGACCCGGAGACGGGCACCCACGGACGCGCCTCCCTGCCCGCCTTCCTGCGCTCCGGCATCCGGGACGAGGCGACGGTGCTGCAGGACGAGTGCGAGACCCTGCCCGTCCAACCCGGCCTGGAGGGGACGCCGTTCGGCACCGACGGGACCGTCGTCGGCCGCTGGGTGCGCGCCGAGGACGAGGCCGGGGAATGGCGCACGACCACCGGCACGCCGGACGGGCGCACCGTCACGCTGCGCTCGTCACGGCGCGGGACGCGCCTCGTTCCGCTCGGCGCGCTGCGGCTGCCCGGGGGCGCCGAGCCGGTGGTGGTTCGGACGCACCGGCGGATCTCCTTGTTCGCGCAGGACGACCCCACCGCGAGCGGTGAGCTCGGCCATGTCACGGCGAACGAGCGGGGCGGGACGTTCGCCGCGGGCACGGAGTTGGTGCCGCCGGTCGCGTTCTGGCACGCGCTGCGTCCCCGGGACGAGGCCGCGTCGGCCGTACTGCGCTCCCTCACCGACGAGCGTGCGGCCGAAGTGCTGCGGGAGGCGGCGGAGGCGCTGGCCGAACGCGAGGCCCAGGTGGCGGCCGCCCGCGCCGCCGGGACGGCGAACGGCCCCGGGACGGCGGGCGGCGCGGCACGTGGCAGGGCAGGCGCCCGGCGCCCCGGCGCCCCGGGAGGCTCGGGTGCGGCGGTGGACGCCGACGGCACACCCGCCGTGCCGAGCGCCGACGACGTCGTGCGCCGGGCCGTGTCCCGGTCGCTGCCCGACCTCACCGACGAGCGGATGCTGACCGGCGTGGCGGGCCTGGTGCGGACGACGCTCCAGGTCGCCAACCAGGCCACCACGTTCGCGACACCGCCCGTGGCGAGGCCCGAGCCGGACCGCAGGCTGTCCGAGGGCATGTTCGCGGACTACCGGCCCGAGCACGGCACCGACGAGATCCTGCGTGAGGTCACCGCCGGCCTGACCGGGCTGTGGGGAGGTTACGGCGGCAGGGACCAGTGGCACACACTCCGTCAGATCCGCGCGGTGAACCACGTGTTGTCGGGGAAGCCCGCCGACGGCGTGAAGCTGCCCGACCGCACCCGCCTCGCCGCCCTCGGCGACGGGTGGCACAGCGAGGAGCACACGGTCCCCGGCTTGGGCCTGATCTGGCCGCCGCTGCTGGCCGTGCTGAGCCCGCTCGCCTACCGTGCCGCCACGCCGGCCCTGCCCGCCGCCGAGCGCGAAGCCCTGCTGCTGCTGTTCGACGCACTCGCCGAGGGGCCCCTCACCACGCCCGGTGGGACCCTGCGCGAGGTCGTGCTGAGCGAGCCGCGCGACGACGGGCAGCGCGTCGGGCAGGTGCTGCGCCGCGACGGCCGCACCGTCGTCGTCCTCGGCTGCCAGAGCACCGACTACGCCCGCGACCGTGTCCACTGGCTCGCCGTCGACCACGATCCGACGGGCCGGTTCGGGGCCGTCGCCCACTTCGTCCTGGAGCGGGAGACCCGGCACACCCCGGCTCTCACGGCCGGCGGGCTCACCGCCGTCGCCCGGCTGGTCCGGGAGAAGGACGCCGCTCCGTGGCAGCCCGAGGCACCCGCCGCGCTCGCCGAGGCGACCCGGGGGGCCGTGGGCCCCCTGCAGGCCGCGGTCCTGCTCGCGGGACACCCGGCGAACGTCGGCACCGACGCGCTGACCGTGACCGGCCTGAAGCCGCGTCAGTTCGACGCGGGCAGGGGCATGCTGAACTCGCTCACGCAGGAGGACCGGGCGGCGCTCGTCGGCGCCCTGCTGCCCGCGGAGCCGGCCGAGCTGTGGACGTCCGGACCCGACGTCCGGGCGGCGGGCCGGGTGTGGGCCGAGCGCCTCGGCTCCCTCGTCCGCGTGCCCGAGGACATGGCCGCCTGCCTCGACGGGCTGCCGACCGGGTACGCCGAGGAGGTGCTCAACCCGTCGCGCACCGCGTGGATCAGCCGCACGACCGTGCAGCGGCCGGACAAGGAGGGCCGGCTGGTCGCGGAGGACCCCGCCGCGCTGCCCGGCGGCCACCAGCTGACCGGCGCGGTCTCGGCCCTCTTCTCCCTCGCCTACGCCCTGCCCTACGGCCATCCCCTGCGTGCCGCCCTGCCGGACGGCCTGGCCGCGCTGCGGCGCCGCACGGCCGACCCCGCGCTGCTGCTCGACCTGAACGTCGGATGGACCGAGAAGGGCGGATACACCGCGGGCGAGCTGCGCAAGGCGTACGGGGTGCCCGCCGGCGGCGCGGACGAGGACGGCACGACCTGGCTCGGGGAGGCGCTCGCGCTGCGCCCCTGGCACGGCGACGCGGAGGCGGTCCTGATCCGCCCGGCCGGGCTCACCGGACCGGACGACGCCGTCTTCGGACTGCTCGAAGGACTCGTCGGTTCCGCGCGCGGGACGGCCCTGGGGGCGCTGCGGACCGTCCTCGACGACGAGCCGGCCCGGGTCCTCGCCGCCGGCCGGGACCCCGAGGGACCCGTCGGCTACGCCCAGGACCCGCTGGTCGGCGCGCCCGGGCTGGTCGCCGAGGCCGCCGCGGCGCTCGGCCTGGGCGAGGACGCGGCGGCGCTCTACCTTCAGCTGCTCGCCCTGCCCGATCCGACGGACCGCAACGTGGCCCGCTGGACCGGCTGGAGGCCGGCCCGGCTGAAGAAGGCCCGCGCCGAACTCACCGCGACGGACCTGGTCGTGGAGGCCAAGCGGCCGCGTGCCGGGCGCTCGCTGTTCCTGCCCTGCGGCTGGCGCGACCTGAAGTCCCCCGCCCTGCCGGTGGAGACGTGGAAGGAGGGCCTGTACCCGGTGCCCGCGGGACAGCGAGCCGTGCCGGCGCTGCCGGTGCCGGAGCTGTTCGCCCGCGCCTGGGACCGCGTCCGCACCGGCGACGCGCCCGCCTACGAGGAACTCGTCACCCGGCCCGCACGGAAGGGCCGCCGCCGATGACCACCGTCCCGAGTCCAACGGAAGACCCGTCGATGACCACCACCCTGTCCCCCGACACCACCCGTCAGATCGTGCCGCCCGAGGACCGGTACGCCACCGAACTGGCCTTCCTCGCCGCGTACGACGCGGGACCGCGCCCGCCCGCCTGGCGGCTCACGCCCCGGGCCGTCGTCACCTTCGTCATGGGCAGCGACGGCCGGGCCCTGCGTCTGCCCGACGACGCCGAGGTGCCCGAGGGCGTGCCGCGCCGGCTGGAGGTGGAGGGCAAGTTCGTCGGCGACCGGGCGCTGGTCGAGCGGTGTGTCGTCACCCTCGCCGGGGAGCGCGGCCTGCTGCTCGTGGGCGAGCCGGGCACCGCCAAGTCCAAGCTGTCCGAGCTGCTGTCCGCCGCCGTGTGCGGAACCAGCGGCCTGGTCGTGCAGGGCACGGCCGGCACGACCGAGGACCAGCTGAAGTACGGCTGGAACTACTCGCTGCTGCTGGCCCAGGGACCCAGCCGGCAGGCGCTCGTGCCCTCGCCCGTGCTGACCGCGATGGGCCGCGGCGGGATCGCCCGGGTGGAGGAGGTCACCCGCTGTCTGCCGGAGGTGCAGGACTCCCTGGTCTCCCTGCTCTCCGAGCGGCGCATCGCCGTACCCGAGCTGGCGGGCACCGGCGACGCCCTGGCGCACGCGGCACCGGGGTTCAACCTCATCGCCACCGCCAACCTGCGCGACAAGGGCGTCTCCGAGATGTCCGCCGCGCTCAAGCGCCGCTTCAACTTCGAGACGGTCGGCCCCATCCCCGACCTCGACGCGGAGACGGCCCTGGTCCGCAGCCAGGCGCGGGCCTCCGTGGAGCGGGCCGGGGCGCCCTTCCGGGTCGACGACGCCGTACTGGAGGCGCTGGTCACCGCGTTCCGTGACCTGCGCGAGGGGCGGTCGGCGGAGGGCTGGGAGGTCGAGCGGCCGTCCACCGTGATGAGCACCGCGGAGGCGGTGTCGGTCGCGGGTGCGCTCGGACTGGCCGCGGCCTACTTCCCCGGCGACCGCGACGTGCTGGGGCTGCTGCCCGGGCATCTCCTCGGTGTCGTGCGCAAGGACGACCCGGCCGACGCGGCCCGGCTGCGGGGCTACTGGGACGGTCCGGTGCGGCGCCGCGCGGAGCAGGGCTCGGCCACCTGGCGCACCCTGTGGGACCTGCGCACGGTCCTGGAGGCCTGACAGCCATGTCCCTCCTCCCGCTCTCCTCCCCGGCGCCGCTGCTGTCCCCCGGCGAGGCGGCCGACGCCCTGACGGACCCCGCGGCGCCCTATCTGATCGGTGTACGGCACCACGCGCCGTCCCTGGCCGCGGCCGTGCCCGCGCTGTTGGACGGTGCGGCTCCGGAGGTCGTGCTGGTCGAGCTCCCCGCCGAGATGCAGGAGTGGCTGCCCTGGCTCGGCCACGAGGAGACGCGGGCGCCGGTCGCGCTGGCCGCGGCGCCGGCCGAGGGGGGCAGGGGGCCGGCCGAGGGGGGCGGAGGGCCGGCGTTCTATCCCTTCGCCGACTTCTCCCCCGAACTCGCCGCCGTGCGCTGGGCGGTCCGGCACGGAGTCCCGGTCGTCGCCTGCGACCTGCCGCTGGCCGACCGGGCGTGGAGCGACGGCCGGAGCCCCTCGCCGGACTCCGGCCGACACGGTCTCACCCATGCGCTGCGGGCCCGGCTGACCGGCCGTCCCGGCGAGGACCTCTGGGACCGTCTGGTCGAGGCGACGGCTCCTGGCTCGGCGCCCGAGGCGCTGCGCCGGGCCGCGCTGCTGACCGGGTGGGCGCTGCGCGAGGAGGCCGCCGCCGCGGGCGGGGTGCCCGAGCTGGATCTGCGCCGTGAACAGTGGATGCGGGACCGGCTGACCGCCGCCACCGCGCACGGGGAGCGGGCCGCCGTGGTCGTCGGTGCCTTCCACGCCCCGGCGCTGGCGTTGCCCGCCGGGGAGGGAAACGACGGGGCCGCCGTGGACGCCGTGGACGCCGGAGGCGGGACCGGGACCGGGCGGCCGGTGTGGACGACCTCGCTCATCCCCTACACCTACGCGCTCCTCGACGAGCGGTCGGGCTATCCCGCCGGCATCCGGGATCCGGAGTGGCAGCACCTGGTCCTGGGCGCGGCCGGCGATCCGGGCGCGCTGGAGGACGCACTGACCGCCACCGCCGTGCGGGTGTGTGCGCGGCTGCGCGCCCTGGGGCATCCGTCGGGGCCCGCCGACGCGCGGGAGATCACCCGGTTCGCCTCGGACCTCGCACGACTGCGCGGCTTGCCGGCGGCGGGCCGCGGGGAGCTGGTCGAGGCGGTGCAGACGGTGCTCGCCCAGGGTGAGCCGTACGGCAGGGGGCGGGCCGTCGCGCGGGCGATGGAACAGGTGCTCGTCGGGACGCGCGCCGGCCGTCCCGCCCCGGGCGCCCCGCGCAGCGGCCTCGTCCCGGCGGTGGAGGCGGAGCTGTCGGCACTCGGACTGCCGGGTCCCGCCGACGGACCCGGCGGGTCGAAGCCCCGGGATCTGCGCCTCGACCCTCAGCGTTCCGGCCTCGACCGCCGGCGCGACCTGCTGCTGCGCCGGCTCACCGTGTGCGCGGTGCCGTACGCGGAGCCGCGGGAGGTCGTCGGCGCGGGGGGTGCCGAAGCACTGACCACCCGGTGGGAGGTGCGCTGGACACCGGCGACCGAGGCCATGCTGTCCGCGGCCGGGGTGCGCGGTGTCACGCCCGCCCAGGCCGCCGAAGGGGTGCTGCGGGAGCGCCGGCGTGCGGAGCGGGACGAGGGCGGGCCCACGCCCGCACAGACGCTGGAAGGGCTGCGGCAGGCGGCGGAGTGCGGTCTGCCGGAGCTGACGGACGCGCGACTGGCGGAGGCCGCCGAGGTGCTGCCCGGCGCCGCGGCACTGTCCGAGCTGCTGACCGGTCTGGGCCTGCTGGACCGGTTGCGCGCGGGGCACTTCGCCGGGCTCGGCCCCGACGAGGACCGCACCGCCCGGGCCGCCGCGGTGGCCGAGCTGCTCACCGCCGCGGCGGTGCGTCAGGTGGACGGCCTGGGCGGCGCGGAGGACCCGGCGGACGCGCACGCCCTGCTGGAGCTCGCCCACCGGGCGGACCTCCTCGGCGGCGTCCGGCTGACCGACGCCCTGGCCCGGCTGGCCGAGGACGGCTCGCCCCTGATGCGTGGCGCCGCCGGAGCCGTCCGGGTGCTCCTCGGGCACGAGGACGCCCGGGAGCTCGGCGAGCGCGTCGCCGCGTGGGTCGACACGGCGAACGACCCCGCGTCCCGGGCCGCGCTCACCGCACGGCTGACCGGGCTGCTGACGGCCGCCGGCCCGTTGCTGGAATCGGCCGCCCCGGCGTTGGAACCGCTTCTGAACCGGGTCTCCGAACTGCCCGACCGGGAATTCCTCGACCGTCTGCCCGCTCTGCGCGGCGGCTTCGACGCCCTCAGCCCGGCCGCCCGGGACCGGCTGCTGTCCATCGTCGAGGAGCGGCTGACGGTTCGTCACCTGGCCGACACGGGCACCGTGGACCCCGTCGCCCTCGCCCGGTGGACCGGCGCGGACCTCGCGGCCCGCGCCACCCTCGACGCCCTCGGCCTGCTGCCCCCGCCACCGGCCCGCGAGGCCGGCACACCCGGGCCGACCGCGGCGGACGGGGACGCGCCGCCCGCCGCCGGGGAACGCCGGCCGGCCCCCGCCGACCGCTGGCGGCTCGTGCTGGGCCGCCGGACCGACCGGCTGCCGCCGTCGGCGGCCGCCCTGGCGACGGCGTTGGACGAGTTGTACGGCAGCGGCCGGGGCGAGGGCAGCCGGGGCGACCTGACCGGCCCCGGTCACGGCGGCGGCCGGGAGGCCCCGTACCCCGGGGTGCGGGAGTGGTCGGAGGACCTGGCGGCGCTGTTCGGCCCGGGCATCCGCGAGGAGGTCCTGGCGGCCGCGGCCGCCTCCGGCCGGCCGGACGTGCTGGCCGAGCTCCATCCGGACAGCGCCCGGCCCTCCGTCGACCTGCTGCGGACCGTGCTCCGGCACGCGGGCGGCCTGCCCGAGTCCCGCCTGGCCGCGCTCCGGCCACTCGTCCGGAGCCTGGTCGACGCGCTGACCCGGCAGCTGGCCACCCGGCTGCGTCCCGCGCTGCACGGTACGGTCCTGCCCCGCCCGAGCCGCCGGCCGGGCGGTGGCCTGGACCTGGCCCGTACGCTGCGGGCCAACCTGGCCTCGGCGCGCCGCGGCCCGGACGGCACCGTCCGGGTCGTCCCCGAGCACCCGGTCTTCCGCAGCCGCGCCCGGCGCGCCGCCGACTGGCGGCTGATCCTGGTGACCGACGTGTCGGGGTCCATGGAGGCGTCCACGGTCTGGTCCGCCCTCACCGCCTCGGTGCTGGCGGGGGTGCCCGCCCTGTCCACGCACTTCCTGGCGTTCTCCACGAAGGTCATCGACCTCACGGACCACGTCGACGACCCGCTGTCCCTGCTGCTCGAGGTCAGCGTGGGCGGCGGCACCCACATCGCGGCGGGCCTGCGGCACGCCCGCGAGCTCGTCACGGTGCCGTCCCGCACCCTCGTCGTGGTCGTCAGCGACTTCGAGGAGGGCTATCCGGTGGGCGGCCTGCTCGCCGAGGTCCGGGCCCTGGTCGGGGCCGGCTGCCATGTCCTGGGGTGCGCGAGCCTCGACGACGCGGGTCGGCCCCGGTACTCCACCGGCGTCGCGGGCCAACTCGTCGCGGCGGGCATGCCGGTCGCCGCCCTCAGTCCGCTCGAACTGGCCCGCTGGGTAGGGGAGAAGATCGCATGAACCCGCAACTGCCGCCGGTCGACCCGGCGGTGACCGCCGAACTCGTCGCGGCGCTGACGCCCCGGCTCCGCAAGCGGCTGGACGCGGGCGTCACCAAGGTGGCGGGGCGGCCGGCGGTCCGCGAGGGCGACGTGGTGCGCGTCGCCGTGGACGACGACACCGACCTCGAACTGCACGCTCCCGGTGGCGTGGTGACCAGCGCGGGGGCGATCCGCTGCGGGTGCCTGCTCGCGCCCGACTGCCTGCACCGCGCGGCCGCGGCCTCGGCCGCACCGATCGCCGACCCGCCCCAGCCACTGCCCGCCGACACACCGTCACCCCCGCCCACGGGCCCGCCACAGCCGGCGCCCACCGGCCAGGCAGACCCGCGGACCGCGGGCCCGGCAGACCCGTCGGCCATGGACCCGGCAGACGCGCCAACCACGGGCCTGCACCCGAACCAGGACCCGGCACACCGACCGGCCAACGGCCCGGCGGACCCGTCGGCCGCGGGCCCTGCCCGGCCACCGGCCGACGACCCGACCGACCCAACGGCCACGGGTCCGAACCCCGGCCCGGCACACCCGCCGGCCGCGGGCCGGACCCGGCCACCGGCCGCCGATCCGGCGCACCCACCGACCACGGGCCCCACCCTGCCACCGGCCGCCGGCCGGACCGGTCCACCGGCCACCGGCCTGCACCCGAACCCCGACCCGGCGCAGCCGGCGACCGTCGGCCCGGCACAACAGCCGGCCACGGGCCCGGACCGGTCCGCGGTGACGGACCCGTCTCAGCGGCAGGGCCACGACCCCGCGCATCCCGCGCCGACAGCACTCACCCCGGCTCCCGACGCGGCCACCGCCGAGCAGCGTGCCGCCGCGGCGGACCTGTGGGACGCCGTCGGCGCGGTGCTGGAGGCCGGTACGGACGGCGCCGGTGCCGTGGTCCAGGCCGAGTTGCTGCGCGCGGCGCACACCGCGCGGCTCGCGGGGCTGCCCCGGGCGGCGGGCCGCGCGGTCTCCGTCGTCACGGCGTTGCGGGCCGCCCGGAGTGCCGACGCCGCCTACCGCCTCGCCGACCTCGCCGCCGCGCTGCGCGACGTCCTGCGGCTCGCCCACCGTCTCCCCCACGCCGGCGGGCGGGAACTCTCCGAGCTGCGCGGCAGCGTCCGGCAGCCGTACACCCCGAAGGGTTCGCTGCGCCTGTACGGGCTGTTCTCCGAGCCCGTGCTCACGGCGACCGGTTACGCCGGCGCCGTCACCTGGACGGCCGACGCCACGGGGCGGCTCCACACCGTCTCCGACGTCGCGCCGGGCGGTGCCGGCCGGGCCACGGGCGCCGCCGACCGCGGTGTACGCATCGGCGACACCACCCTGACCCACCGCGAACTCTCGCGCGCCGGACTCGTCGTGTCCGGTGCGACGGTCTCCCCGACGGGCCGCCTGGGCGCGGGGGCGGGCGTCCGGGCGGTCCGCGCGTCCGGGGCCGCGTGGCACGCCGAGCCGCTCGACCGCCTGTGGGCCGTTCCGGTGGCCGAGCAGGTCTCCCGCGCGCTCACGACCGACCAGGACCTGCTGTTCCTCGACGTCACGCTCAGCGGCACGGTGCGTGAGGCGGCAGGCGAGTGCCTGATCGCCGACTGTGCCGGGCTGACGCTGCGTCTCGCCGCCGCCCACGACGATCCCGCGCTGCCCCACCGCGAGAATCTCCGCCTCCTGGCGTCCGCCCGGGGGTGCCGCCTGCGGGTCGTCGCCCGTCTCACCCCGGCGCCGTTCCCCCGGGCGCTGCTCCTGGCCGTCAGTCATCCCACCGACCCCGGTACCCGGGTCGACCTGGGCCTGGACCGGCTCCGCCGCGCGGACCTGCCCGCGCCGGTGACACCGGCCGCGGTGTCCGCGCCCGACGCCGACGAGGCCCCGGTGCACCTGCTGCGCCGCCGGGTCCACCAGGCGGTCTCCGGTGGGCGCCGCGTGCTGGCGTTCCCCGGCGGCGGGGACGCCGACGGCGCACGACTGCGACGCAACGGGCTGGCCACCGCGGGCGAACTCCTCGACGCGTTGCACGCCGCGGCGGCGGACCGCTCACGGGACGCGTTCGGCCGGCTCCTCCCGGCGGACACCGGCCGCTTCGCCCGCGCCTGGCTCGCCGCCGCCGTCTGCACGGAGGAGCTCGACCGCGCCCTGTGTGCCGCCGCGTGGGGGGTGCAGCCGGGCCGACGGGACGCCTCCTGACCTGGTGCTTCGAGATTCGTTCGACGACACCGGTGCGCACAGTCTTGTCAGGAACATGCGCGACTCCTACAGTCCTCAGCACACCGGTAAGTGGGAGCGCTCCCATCCGTGGGGAGGTGGGAGCGCTCCCGCACCGGCCCTCTTCCCCCCGCACCCCTCCCGGAGAGGCCCCCACACATGCGACCGTCACGGCATCGAGTCCGCCCCTTACCGGGCCTGCCAGGCGCACTGCTCGCGGCTTTCGCCGTCGTGGCGTCACTCGTGACCGCCGCGGCGCCCGCCCAGGCGGACACCGCGATCTGCGAGGCGTTCGGCACGACGACGATCCAGGGCCGCTACATCGTCCAGAACAACCGCTGGGGCACCAGCGCGACGCAGTGCGTCACCGTCACCGGCTCGGGCTTCCGGGTCGACCGGGCCGACGGTTCCGTGCCCACCAACGGTGCCCCGAAGTCGTACCCGTCCGTCTTCGACGGCTGCCACTACACCGCCTGCGCGCCGGGCACCCGCCTTCCGGCCAGGCTGAGCGACATCGCCGAGGCGCCCACCAGCGTGTCCTTCGGCTATGTCGACAACGCGGTCTACGACGCCGCCTACGACATCTGGCTCGACCCGACGCCCCGGACCGACGGGGTGAACCGGACCGAGATCATGGTCTGGTTCCACCACACGGGCCCGGTCCAGCCGGTGGGCTCCCGAGTGGGTACGGCCACCGTGGCGAGCCGCTCCTGGGAGGTGTGGTCGGGCAACAACGGCTCCAACGACGTGCTGTCCTTCGTCGCCCCGTCGGCGATCGGCAGCTGGAGCTTCGACGTCATGGACTTCGCCCGGCAGGCGGTCTCGCGCGGACTCGCCGCGGACGACTGGTACCTGACGAGCGTCCAGGCGGGCTTCGAGCCCTGGCAGGGCGGCGCCGGCCTGGCGGTGACCTCCTTCTCGGCGACGGTCGACACAGAGGGCGACCCCGGCGGTCCCGGCGACCCGGGTGATCCCGGCGGCCCGGCGGCGTGCGCGGTCGCGTACACCACGAACGTCTGGCCGGGCGGCTTCACCGCCGACGTCACCGTCACCAACACCGCCGCCTCCCCCGTCGACGGCTGGCGGCTCGCCTTCGCGCTGCCCTCCGGGCAACGCGTCACCAACTCCTGGAACGCCTCCGTGACCCCGTCCTCGGGCTCGGTCACGGCGACCGGCCTGGACCACAACGCCCGGATCGCCCCCGGCGGCAGCCTGACGTTCGGCTTCCAGGGGACCTACGGCGGTTCGTTCTCGGCGCCGGACGCCTTCAGCCTGAACGGCACCGCCTGCGCGACCGCGTGACGCCGCACACCGCGGCCCACCGGCCGTGCGGCCCCGTCCTTCCGCTCCCGGCACCCCCCACTCCCCCGCCCGGCCGGTCGACTTCCTCCCCCGGCCGGGCGGGGGCTCCACGCACGGCACACACCTCCTGGTTGTCATGCACTTATCACTAACGGCGTCAACTGAACGAAACAGGAGACCCCCATGGTTCGACGCAACAGATGTCTGTCCCTCGCGGCGGTACTGGCCACCCTGCTCGGTGCGCTCGGTGTGACCGTCCTCTTCGGGCAGGGCCGGGCCGAGGCGCACGGCGTGGCGATGATGCCCGGGTCGCGCACCTACCTGTGCCAACTGGACGCCGTCACCGGCACCGGCGCCCTGGACCCGACCAACCCGGCGTGCCAGGACGCCCTCGACCGGAGCGGGGCGACGGCGCTGTACAACTGGTTCGCCGTGCTCGACTCCAACGCGGGCGGGCGCGGCGCCGGTTACGTGCCGGACGGCACGCTGTGCAGTGCCGGCGACCGTTCCCCGTACGACTTCTCCGCCTACAACGCGGCCCGCGCGGACTGGCCCCGCACGCATCTGACGTCGGGCGCGACGATGAAGGTGCAGTACAGCAACTGGGCGGCCCATCCGGGCGACTTCCGGGTCTACCTGACCGAGCCGGGGTGGTCGCCCACGTCCGCGCTGGGCTGGGACGACCTCCAGCTGATCCAGACGGTGACCAATCCGCCCCAGCAGGGCTCGCCCGGCACCTCGGGGGGCCACTACTCCTGGGACCTGGCACTGCCCTCGGGCCGCTCGGGCGATGCGCTGATCTTCATCCAGTGGGTGCGTTCGGACAGCCAGGAGAACTTCTTCTCCTGCTCCGACGTCGTCTTCGACGGCGGCAACGGCGAAGTGACCGGTATCCGCGGCTCGGGCGGCACGCCGACCACCCCGCCCCCGACCACGCCGCCCCCGACCACGCCGCCGCCCACGCACTCCGGTGACTGCATGGCCGTCTACACCGTGCAGAACTCCTGGAACGGCGGCTTCCAGGGTTCCGTCGAGGTGATGAACCACGGTACGGAGCCGCTGAACGGCTGGGCCGTGCAGTGGCGGCCCGGGCAGGGGACCACGCTGGGCGGTGTGTGGAACGGCTCGCTGTCGCGCGCCGGCGACGGCTCGGTCACGGTCCGCAACGTGGACCACAACCGCGTGATCCCGCCGGACGGCAGTGTGTCCTTCGGCTTCACCGCCACCTCCACGGGCAACGACTTCCCGGTGGGGACGATCGGCTGCGTGGCGCCGTAGCACGACGCGGGCGGGCGCCGCGCGACCGTGCGCGGCGCCCGCCCCGGGCTTCCGGCGCGCGCGCCGACCTCACGTGCCGGTTACGAATCGCTCAACCCCTGGTTGCGACGCGGTGATCCGGCGACGATGGAGGCATGACTCTGGCCCAGCGCGCCTTTGAGCGGCTGCACGCCTGGCCCGACCTCACCACGGGTCCGGCCAGTTGCGGAACCGGACGGGCGCTGCGCTCCGCCCATGACGAGATCGTCCACTTCCACTCGGACCGGGACGTGGACCTCCACCTGACCCACCGGGCCATCCAGCGTTTCCAGTACGACCTCGGCGGCTCCAGCGCCATACACCTCGTGCCCGGCTCCCGCTGGGTGACCGTGCACCTGGACTGCGACGCCGACGTCGATCTGCTGCTGAGCCTGGTGAGCATCGCCCTGAAGGCACATCAGACCCGGCCCGCCGCGGATCTGCCGGCGGGGTGCAACTTCCACCGCGTCACGGTGCTCCCCCGCTCGGCGGCCGGGGAGTTCTGAGCCGCACCGGCGGCGGTGCCCCGGCCGGGAGGGGCACCGCCGCGCGGGGTCAGTGGTCCGCCGGCCGCTCCGCGGTGCGGCGGATGCCGACGGCGGCGACGGCCGCACCGAGCACGCAGAGGGCGCCGGTCACGATCACGGCCGCGTGGACCCCGTTCATGAAGGCCTGTCCGCTGCCCTCCACCACGGCGGCCCGCAGCCCGGCCGGCATGTCGCCGGAGACGGGTGCCACGCCCATCGCCACCGCGTCCTTGGCCTCGAGCAGCCCGTGGGCCACGGCCGGGGGCACGCCCGCGCCGGTCAGTTCCCCGGTGAGGGTGGAGCCGACCTTGCCGCTGATCAGGGAGACCAGCACGGACGTGCCGAGCGCGCCGCCGATCTGCAGGGTCGTGGCCTGCAGACCACCGGCCACCCCGCCGTCCCGGACGGGTGCGTTGCCGACGATCGCGTCGGAGGAGGCGGACATCACCATGCCGACGCCGAGACCGAGCGCGATGAACGGCGGCCACATCGTGGCGTAGGAGGAGTCGGTCTGCCAGGTGAGCATGCCGAAGCAGGAGGCGGCCTGGAGCAGCATTCCCAGCGGCATGGTCAGCCGGGCCCCGAAGCGCTGGGTGAGGGCCGCGCCCAGGGGCGAGGCGACGAGCGAGGCGAGGCTGAGCGGGAGCGTCCGCACGCCCGCCTCCACCGGCGTGAACCCGCGCACGTTCTGCAGGTACAGCATGACGAAGAAGATCACGCCGAGCATCACGAAGAAGTTCAGCGCGGTGATGACCGCGCCCGTCGTCAGCGCGCGGCTGCGGAACAGGCGCATGGGCAGCAGCGGGTGCTCGACCCGGGTCTCGTACCAGCCGAAGACGATCAGCAGGACGAGGCCGGCGGCGCCGGCGCCGAGCGTGCCGGCGGAGGTCCAGCCCCAGGTCTCGCCCTTGACGACGCCGAAGACCACGGCGAGCAGGCCGAGGGCGAGCAGGACGAGGCCGGGGATGTCGAAGCGCTCCCGGCCGCCGGTGTTGCGGCTCTGCGGGAGGACGAGGAGGCCGAAGACGATGGCGACGACGCCGATGGGGGCGTTGATGTAGAAGACGGACTCCCAGTCGACGTGCTCCACGAGGAGGCCGCCGACGATGGGGCCGAGGGCCGTGGCGACGGCGGAGACCATGGCCCAGATGCCCACGGCCATGCCGAACTTCTTCGGCGGGAACGCGCTGCGGAGCAGGCCGAGGGTGTTGGGCATCAGCAGCCCGCCGAAGACGCCCTGGAGGGCGCGGAAGGCGACGACGCCCTCGATGGATCCGGACAGGCCGATCGCCACCGAGGCGAGGGTGAAGCCGGCGACGCCGGCGAGGTAGTAGGTGCGCCGGCCGAAGCGGTCGCCGAGCTTGCCGCCCAGGATGAGGGTGGCGGCGAGGGCGAGCAGGTAGGCGTTGGTGACCCACTGCAACTGGGCGGTCGACGCGTGCAGGTCGCTGCCGATCTCGGGGTTGGCGATGGCGACGACGGACCCGTCGAGCTGGACCATGAACAGTCCGAACGCGACCGCCAGGAGGGTCAGCCAGGGGTTGGACCGCGGTCGGCGGCCGGCCGCCGGCGGGGCGGTGTCGGCCGCGGGCGCGGTGGGGTGATCCACGGACGTGGACGGCATGGGTGAGCCTTCTCTTCCAGGTTCGGGGTGGCGGGGAGGCGGGGCGGTCCACGGGACGGCGGCGGGCCGGCCGCGGGCACGACGAGGTGCCGGCGGCCGGCGGGAACGTCCGGGCCCCGCCCGGTCAGCGGGCGGTGGGGTGGAGGTGCCGGGTCAGTGCCTCGAGGGCACCCAGGGCGGAGCCGAGCGCTCCCTGCTCGCCCTCGGTGAGGGAGGCCAGGGCCTGGCGGACGAACGCGGTCTCCAGGGCCCGCACCTCGGCCACCCGCTCACGGGCGGTGGCGGTCAGGTGGAGGTGGGCGACCCGCTTGTCGGCGCTGTCCTGTCTGCGCTCGAGGTCGCCCCGCTCGGTGAGCTGGGAGACGAGGGCGCTCACGTTGTTCGGCTTCATCAGCAGTGCCTCGGCGGCCTCACGCACCGTGGCGCCCTCGTGCTCCGCGACGAAACGCAGCAGGGCGAGCCGGCCCTCGGGGGGCTTGGGGTGCGGGTACTCCGCGCCGACCTGCCGGTCCAGCGCCCGGTGCAGCGCGGGAAGGCACGCCGCGAGGCCACTGGCCAGGCGGTCGATGTCCCGGCGCGCGGGGCTGGAGTCGGTCACCCGGCCAGGGTAAGTATGGCTGCATAGGTATGTCAAAAGAGGTTTCCGGGCCACCGGTGGCTTCGCAACGCACGCGCAACCTTGCCCGTGCTGTCATGCACGGCATGCGCGACACCTACGAGGAGATCCCACGCGTCGAGCTCACCGCCTCGGCGGCCGGTCTGCTGCGGCGCCTGCGCGCGGCGCACGGGCCCCTGATGTTCCACCAGTCCGGCGGGTGCTGCGACGGCAGCGCCCCCATGTGCTACCCGGCCGGCGAGTTCCGCACCGGCGCCGCGGACGTCCTGCTCGCGGAGCTGGTCGTGGAGGGCGTCGAGGAGCCGGTGGCGTTCTGGATGTCCCGCAGCCAGTTCGAGGTCTGGAGCCACACGAGGCTGATCGTCGACGTGGTCGAGGGGCGGGGCAGCGGCTTCTCGCTGGAGGCGCCCGAGGGCGTGCGTTTCCTCATCCGTTCCCGCCTCCTCGACGCCTAGGGCCGGTCGTTCGGATCATGCCGGCGTCGCGGGGCGTGGCACGCACATCTGCCGCGTTGTCGTCGGTTGTCGACGCTCCGACGGCTGGACGCCGGTCAGTCGATGCCCTCGACGATGCGGAAGTCGCGCTCGACGCCGTCGGAGAGGGCGGCCAGCGCCTCCTGGTAGGCCGCGCTCTCGTACGCCGCGACGGCCTGCTCGAAGCTGTCGAACTCGACCAGGACGGTGCGCTCGGCGATTCCGGCGTCGTGCGCCTCGACCCGACCGCCACGGACGAGGGTCCGGCCGCCCCCGGCCTTGACGGCGGGGCCGGCGAGCTTGTTGTAGGCGGCCAGCTTCTCGGGGTCCGAGATGGTGCGGTAGACGCTGACCCAGTAGCCCTTGGGCATGGAACCTCCAGTGCGGGGATTGAGTGCATCTGACTTACGGGGTGGTCCCGGACGAGCGCCGGCGGGCGAGAGCGAGGCTCATCAGCGAGGTGACCGCCATGGCGCCGACCCCGACCAGTGCCGCGGTGGTGTAGGCGCCGTCGTCGGGGAAGAGGTGGCCGGGGCCGGTGCCCGCGGTGAGGATCAGGCCGCCGATGGCGCTGCCCAGGGAGTACCCGACGCTGCGGACGACGTAGTTGAAGCTCATGGCGCTCGACGTCTCACTCTTGGGGGTGACGGCCAGGATGACGCCGGGCATCGCGGCCGAGAAGCCGCCGACGCCGAAGCCGAGCACGCCCATCGCGGCGAACAGTTCGGCCAGGTCCGACCGGGCCGCCGCGAACAGGGCGAACCCGCCGCCGACCACGACGGCGCTGCCGGCCAGGAGCAAGGGGTCGGCGATCCGCGTCCGGACCCGCGGCGTGAGCTTGCCGGCGACGAAGCCCAGCACCGAGAACGGGACGAGGACCAGCCCGGCGACGAAGGTCGTCAGCCCGAAGCCGTAGCCGGCGCCGTGCGGCGTCTGCGCGTACCGGGTGACGAGCGTGAGCAGGAGGTACATGCCGATCCCGCCGGTGAACATGGCGAGGTTCGCCCCGGCGACCGCCGGGTGCCGCACCGCCCGCACATCGACCAGGGGCGTCGTGCTGCGCAGTTCGACGACGGCCCAGACGCAGAGCAGCACCACCGCGGCGACGGCGAGGCCCGCCGCCACGGCGAGGTGACGGCTCCACAGATTCCGTTCGCCGGCGAGGAACAGCACCAGGACCAGCGCAGCGGCCAGGACGACCGCGCCTGTCACGTCCACGTGGGCGGAGCGGCCTGCGGGGGCTTCGGGCACGGAGCGCCACGCGGTCAGGAGGGCGGCGGCGGTGACGGCCAGGCCGAGGCCGTAGGCGGCCCGTACCCCGCCGAGCTCGGCGAGCAGCGCGGCCAGCGGGTAGCCGACGCCGGCCCCGATGATGGAGACCACCGAGATCAGGGCGATCACGGCCGCGCCGCGCTCCTCGGGGAGGTGGTCCCGGGCCACGCCCATCATCAGCGCCGTCAGCCCGAGCCCGATGCCCTGGGCCGCCCGGCCGGCCAGCAGCCACGCGAACGGCAGCGGCAGCACGGTGAGCGCGCTGCCGGCGACGACGACCGCCAGCGTGACGAGGATCGTGGCCCGCCGGTGCGGGCCGGCTCCGAGCCGGCCCAGGACCGGCGTGGCGACGGCGCCGCTGAGCAGCGCGACGGTCAGTGTCCACTGCGCGCTGCCGAGCGAGACGTGGAACGAGGTCGCCACGCTGGTGATGAGCGGTGTCCCGAGGCTGGCGACCGCCGCCACGACCAGAGCGATGAACATCAGGGCGGGGACCAGCAGCCGCCCCTCGGAACGCGCCGCCGGGAACGCCGTCCTCCCGACCCCGCCGGCCGGCCGCCCGGTCACCGTATCGGGCCTTCGCGGTCCTGGCTCTCGAGCTCCGCCAGATGCTTCAGCGCCGGAAGGGCCGCCACCAGCGCCTCGACCTCGTCGCCGGTGAGCTCGCCGATCAACCGCTCGAAGGCGTGGACGCCCGCCTGGTGCCGCGTCCGGACGTAGGAGGCGCCGGCCTCGGTCAGGCACACCAGTGTGACCCGCTTGTCCGACGGGTCGCCCCGCCGCTCGACCAGGCCGGACCCCTCCATCACCCGGACCAGGGTGGTCATCGCGGGCTGGGTGACGCCCTCGACCGCGGCCAGATCGGTGATGCGCCGCGGGCCGGTCCGGTCCAGGGTGGCCAGGGTGGCGGCGGACGTCAGGCTCATGTCCCGGGGCAGGCGCCGCGCGGCCCTCGTGGCCAGGCCGTAGAGGGCTGCCCCGATGGCGGCGGACGCGCCGGGAACGGTGTCTTGACGGCTCATGAGCCCGAAGCATAGCAGCTTTATATTTACAGTTTATGTAAATGGGCAGGCCTCCGGCCCCTTGGAGCCGGTGGCCGCTCAGCGCCGTGATCCGTGACGAACGGCGCGGCCGCCGGCCCGCCGGGTGCCGCCCCGGCCCACCGTCGTCACGGTCTGAGGCTGCCGACGATGTCCGCCGTGGCCATGAGACCGCTGTGGATGGTCGGGGCGACGCTCGTGCCGGCCAGGTAGAAGCCGAGCAGCAGGCAGACCAGCGCGTGCGAGATCTTCAACCCCCCGTTGCGCAGGAAGAGCACCGCCAGGATCGTCAGCAGCAACACCACAGAGATGGAAATGGCCATCGTCAACCTCCTCCGCCACGTCCACTTCGCGGCGTTCGGCCGTAAGTGTGGCGTAACGGAGGGTTCCTCCGGGCGGCTGACCTGTCCTCCGAACGTGTGATGTTCCGGCGGAGGTCTACGCGCTGCGGCGGGCGTCCAGGAACGCCTCGAGCCCTGCCAGGTCGTCGGTGTTGAGGTGGTCGACGCCCGCGGCGAGCAGCTCGCCCCACACCGCGTCCCGGGCGGCTCCCGGCAGGTCGGGGGTGGCCCAGAAGCGCACCCGCTGCCCGCGTCCGTGCGCCGCGCCGACGATGTCCCGCAGCTTGCGCCGCTCGGCCTCCGGGAAGGCGCCGATGCCCTGCCAGGTGAAGTTGAGGGTCCAGTTGTCGCTGATCAGCGGCACGAAGGAGGCCGGGGCCGAGGTACCGAGGTCGGTGAGGCGGCCGTCGTAGAAGGCCAGGCGCCTGCTCTGGGCGGCCATGGGGGCGCGGGCGGCGCGGTCGCCGGAGACCACCACGGTGACCGCGCCGGGGCGGACCCGGCCGTGCGCGAAGGTGCTGAACAGGTGCGCGTAGCGGCGCAGATGACGGTCGAGCTCGGCGTACGTGGCCGCGCCCTCGGTCTTGATGTCGACGAGGAGTTGCAGGGAGCGCCGCTCGCCCCGGTACACCCGGCCGTGGTGGGCGCGGACGCGGGCGGCGAGCGGGTCGAGGTACAGGGACTCCAGGGTGCGCGCCGGGTCGAGGTCCTCGGGGTCGTGGGCGACGAGGAGCTGGTCGCCGACCAGGTAGATGTCGGCCTCGACGCTGCCGAAGCGGTGGTCGAGGGCGTCGAGGAGGGGACGGGGGTGCTCGTAGTCGTTGTGGGCGTGCGCACGCCACAACGGGCGGGGCCCGTGCCTGCCTTCGCCCGCCAGCGCGGTGCCGGCGGGCAGGGCGACCGCGCCCGCGAGGGCGGCGCCGAGGGTGGTGAGGGCTCTGCGTCGGGTGGTGCGGGCCATGCTCTGCCTCCCTGGGGGTGCCGTACGGGACGCCTGTGAGTATGGGGTCCCGGGGCACACAAGGAGCAGAGGCGTGCGGTGAGTTGGCCGGACTGCCGTCGGCCGTTCACTTCGCCGGAGAGGTGCGCACAGGGGATGCCCGCCCCCCGAGGGGACGGGCATCGGTCCTGCCGGACGCGACGTCAGGGGGCGCGCAGGTCCGCCGATTCGGCCAGCGCCTCCCGGTGGGCGCCCGCCGTGCCGAGGGCGATCGAGTCGGCCTTGGCCCGCTTCAGATAGAGGTGGACCGGGTGCTCCCAGGTCATCCCGATCCCGGCGTGCAGTTGCAGCGCCTCCTCCGCGACGTGGACGGCGACCTGGGCCGCGTACGCCTGGGCCACGGCGACGGCCACGTCGGCGTCCGTACCGGTCGCCAGCGCGTCGGCCGCGTTGCGGGCGGCGGCGCGCAGACCCGCGACCTCCAGCCACAGCCGGGCGAGCCGGTGCTTGAGCGCCTGGAAGCCGCCGACCTGGCGGTTGAACTGCCTGCGCTCCTTGAGGTAGCGGACCGTCTCGGTCAGCAGCCAGTCGGCGAGGCCCAGTTGCTCGGAGGCCAGCAGTCCGGCCCCGGCCCGCAGGGCGCGCCGCACGGCGGGCTCCGCGTCGCCGAGCCGGCGTCCCGGCGCCCCGTCGAGGGCGACCGTCGCCACCGGCCGGGTCAGGTCCAGTGACGCGCGGGGCGTGACGGTCGCCGCGTCCGCGTCCACCGCGTACAGGGCGCCGTCGTCCGCCGGGACGAGCAGGACGTCGGCCACGGCGGCGTCGGCGATGCCGGTCAGCTCCCCGTGCAGCGCTCCGTCCTCGGCCCGTACGGTCGCGTGGGCGGCGCCCGGCGCGGTGTGCAGGCCGACGGCGAGGGCGCCGATCCTGCGTCCGGAGGCCAGCTCGCCGAGCAGGTCCTCGGCACCGCAGGCCAACAGGGCCTCGGTGGCGACGACGGCACTCGTCAGGTAGGGCACGGGCGCGACGGACCGGCCGAGCTCCTCCAGGGCGACGGCGGCCTCCCGGTGGGTGGCGCCCTGGCCGCCCTGCGCCTCGGGCACCAGGAGCCCGGCCAGGCCCATGCCCTCGGCCAGCGCCTTCCACAGCGCGCGGTCGTGGGGCGCGTCGGACTCGGTGCGCGCGATGACGCCCGCCGGGTCGCAGTGGTCGGTGAGCAGGTCCCGGACGGCGGCGCGCAGCGCCTCTTCCTCCTCCGAGTACAGCAGGTCGGGCTGTGCGCTCATCGGGCCAGGTCCTTCCAGGCGACGTCCTTGTCGGTGCGCGGTTCGGCGGGCAGGCCGAGGACGCGCTCGGCGACGATGTTCAGCAGGACCTCGCTGGTCCCGCCCTCGATGCTGTTGCCCTTGGAGCGCAGGTAGCGGTACCCGGCCTCGCGGCCGGTGAAGTCGACCAGCTCGGGACGGCGCATGGTCCAGTCGTCGTACAGCAGCCCTTCCTCGCCGAGGAGTTCGACCTCGAGGCCGCTGATCTCCTGGTTGAGACGGGCGAAGTTCAGCTTCATGCCGGCGCCCTCGGGGCCGGGCTGGCCGGCCGCCAGCTGCTGGCGCAGCCGTACGCCGGTGAGCCGGGCGACCTCGGACTCGACCCAGAGGCCGAGCAGCCGCTGGTGCAGGTCGTGGGTGCGCAGCTCGGGGCGTGCCCGCCAGGTCTCGGCGACCTTGCCGATCATGCCGCCCTCGCGGGGGATCGGGGTACCGCCGATGGCGACGCGTTCGTTGTTCAGCGTCGTCTGCGCGACCCGCCAGCCGTCGCCGACCTCGCCGAGGCGCATGGAGTCGGGGATGCGGACGCCGGTGAGGAAGACCTCGTTGAACTCGGCCTCGCCGGTGATCTGGCGCAGCGGCCGGACCTCCACGCCGGGGTCGGTCATGTCGCAGAGGAAGTAGGTGATGCCCCGGTGCTTGGGCACGTCCGGGTCGGTCCGGGCGATGAGGATGGCCCAGCGGGCGAGGTGCGCGCTGGAGGTCCACACCTTCTGCCCGTCGACGGTCCACGTGTCGCCCTCTCGGACGGCCCTGGTGCCGAGGGCGGCGAGGTCGGACCCGGCGCCGGGCTCGCTGAAGAGCTGGCACCAGACCTCCTCACCCGTCCACAGCGGGCGCAGCAGGCGGCGCTTCTGCTCCTCGGTGCCGTAGTGGAGGATCGTCGGCGCGGCCATGCCGAGGCCGATGCCGATGCGCCGGGGGTCGTTGTCGGGGGCGCCCGCGGCCGCCAGTTCGGCGTCGACCACGGCCTGGAGGGAGCGGGGGGCGCCGAGTCCGCCGAGGCCCTCGGGGTAGTGCACCCAGGCCAGCCCGGCGTCGAAGCGGGCGCGGAGGAAGTCGAGGCGGCCGGTGCCGGCCGGCGGGTGGGCGGCCAGCAACTCCTGTGCGCGTCGGCGCAGTTCGTCGGCGTCGATCATGCGTCGGCTCCCTTCTCCAGGACGACGGCCACCCGGCCGGTCGTCCTCCCGTCGGCCACCCGCTGCACGGCGTCCGCGGCCGCGCCGAGCGGCACCCGCTCGCTCACCAGCGGCTTGACGGCGCCCCGCGCGGCCAGTTCGGTGAGCTGCTCGTGACAGTGCCGGACCAGCTCGGGGTTCTTCGTGTTGTACAGGCCCCAGTGCAGGCCGAGGACGGAGTAGTTCTTCACCAGGGCGTGGTTCAGCGCGGGGCTGGGGATGGTGCCGCTCGCGAAGCCGACGACGACGATCCGGCCCTCGAAGGCGACGGTCTTGGCGGACTGGGTGTACGCCTCACCGCCGACGGGGTCGTAGATGACGTCGGCGCCCCGGCCGCCGGTGGCCTCCTTGACGGCGGCGACGACGTCCTCGCTCCGCCGGTCGATCACCACGTCACACCCCAGCTCACGGGCGACGGCGGCCTTCTCGGGGCCGCCGACGACGCCGACGACCCGCGCCCCGGCGGCCTTGCCGAGCTGCACGGCCGCGCTGCCGACCCCTCCGGCGGCGGCGTGGACGAGCAGGGTCTCGCCGGCCTCCAGCCGGGCCCGGCGGTGCAGGCCGAACCAGCCCGTCTGGTAGCCGATGTGCAGCGCGGCGGCCTCGGCGTCGTCGAGGGCGTCCGGCGCGGGCAGCAGCGCCCGGGCGTCGGCGACGGTGTACTCGGCGAAGCCGCCGTGGGGCAGCGCCGGGTTGGCGATCACGCGGCGCCCGTCCTCGGTCTCGCCGCAGACCTCCACGCCGGGGGTGAACGGCAGGGGCGGCCTGACCTGGTACTGCCCCCGGCACAGCAGCGCGTCCGGGAAGTTGATGTTGGCGGCCCGGACCCTCAGCAGGACCTGGCCGTCGCCGGGCGTCGGGGGCGGCACCTCGCCGAGGCGCATCACCTCGCTCGGCTCGCCGTTCTCGTGCACCTGCCATGCCTGCATGCGGGGCCTCCACGCGACTGTCGGTCCGGGTCCTCCCGCATACTAAGCGGTCGCTTGCCGATCAGGGAACAGCCGGCGGCAGGTCGTCCGTCACGCCCGGGCCGGCCGTGCGCGCACGTGCATCCGCTCCCCCTGCGGGCCGAACAGGCTGAGGAACTCCACCGGTCCCTCCCCCGTCGAGCCGAACCAGTGCGGCACCCGGGTGTCGAACTCCGCCGCCTCGCCCGCCCCGAGCACGACGTCGTGCTCGCCGAGCACCAGACGCAGCCGGCCGGAGAGGACGTAGAGCCACTCGTAGCCTTCGTGGGTCCGCGGGTCCGGCTCCTCCTTGCGCTGCGGCTCCAGCACCTTGAACGCCTGGAGGCCGCCCGGCTGGCGGGTGAGGGGCCAGTGGGTGCGGCCGTGGCGCACGACGGGCCGGGCGCGCACCCGGGGGTCGCCGACCGGTGGCGCGCCCACCAGCTCGTCCAGCGCCACCTGATGGGCCTGGGCGATCGGCAGCAGCAGCTCCAGGCTCGGCTTGCGCAGCCCCGACTCCAGCCGCGACAGGGTGCTGACCGAGATGCCGGTCGACTCGGACAGGGCGGCGAGGGTGACCTCGCGCTCCTTGCGGATCTGCCTCAGCCGCGGCCCGACTCCCGCGAGTACGTCGTCTGCAGTCATGGGGACCATTCTTGCAGAACCGGCAAACACGTTTGTCGATCCGGGGGTCCTTGCGCGACCTTCTGACCAGGAGGTGGTCACCGTGACCGAGAAGCAGGAACTGTCCGGGAAGTACGACGTGATCGTCGTCGGCGGCGGCGCGGCCGGGCTGTCCGCCGCGCTGGTCCTCGGCCGGGCCCGGCGCAGCGCCCTGGTCGTCGACGCCGGGGAGCCGCGCAACGCGCCCTCGGGCCACATGCAGGGGTACCTGACCCGGGACGGGATGGCGCCCGCCGAGTTCCTGGCGCTCGGCCGGGAGGAGATCGCGCGTTACGGCGTCGAGCTCGTCCGGGACCGCGCCGTGCGGGTGACCCGGGGCGAGGACTTCGCGGTGGAGCTGGCGGGCGGACGGACCGTGCGTGCCCGCCGGCTCATCGTCACCACCGGCCTCAGGGACGAGCTGCCGGACGTGCCGGGGGTCGCCGAGCGCTTCGGGCGGGACGTGCTGCACTGCCCCTTCTGCCACGGCTGGGAGGTCCGCGACGAACGCTTCGGCGTCCTCGCCACCAGCCCGCTCAGCGTCCACCAGGCGCTGATGGTCTCGGGATGGTCGGACGACGTGACGCTGTTCCTGCACACGGTCGCCGAGGAGGAGCTGTCCGACGAGGACCTGCGCCGGCTCTCCGCGGCCGGGGTGAAGGTGGTGCCCGGCGAGGTCGCGGGACTGCGCGTCGAGGACGACCGGCTGACCGGCGTCCGGATGGCCGGGGGAGGCTCCGTCCACGACCGCTCGGTGCTCTTCCTCGCCCCGAGGGCCGTGCCGCAGACCGGTTTGATGGAGCAGCTGGGCGCCGAGCTCCAGGAGACCCCGTTCGGTGCCTACCCCGTGGTCGACCCGACGGGCCGGACCACCGTGCCGGGCGTGTGGACCGCGGGCAACGCGATGGGCTTCGCCGAGCAGGTCGTCCACGCGGCGAGCGGCGGCTACCGCGCCGCCTCCACGATCGTCGGCGAACTGATCATGTCGGACCTGGACGCGCGCATCGACGCGTGAGGCGCGGCGGGGGGCAGGACCGGGCGGCAGAACCGGCCGCCGGGACGGCCCCTGCCCTGCGGCCCGGCCACGGAGCCGGTCCAGGAGCCCGGCCCCCGTGGCACGCACCGGCACGGAACGCTGCGTACGACCGCGACTCCCGGCCCCGGCTCCGCCAGCCCGCGCCGGTGGCCGGCTCCGTCACGCCGGCTGACGGAGCCGGCCACCCCCTGACGGGCTCCGCCCCGAACCGACGACGGCACGGGCCCCGGAGCCCAGCCCTGTGGAATCCGCCCCGCCCTGCGGCCGGGGCCGGACGTCAGGTGCCGGGTGCGCGGCGGGGTCTGCCGGGAGGGGCCGGTGTCCCTGCGGGTGTAGGCGGGGCCCTCCCGGTGCACCATGACTGCATGCTGCTTGCCCGGCTGGCCCAGGTGTCACGGGAGGTCGCGGCCACGTCGGCGCGGTCCCGGAAGACCGCCCTGCTCGCGGAGCTGTTCCGGGAGGCGGAGGCGGCGGACGTACCGATCGTCATCCCCTACCTCGCGGGACGCCTCCCCCAGGGCCGGATCGGCGTCGGCTGGAAGGTGCTGGGCGAGCCGGTCGCGCCGGCCGCCGAACCGGGACTGACCGTGCGCGAGGTGGACGCCCGGCTCACCGAACTCGGCGCGGTCTCCGGGGCCGGTTCACAGGCCGAGCGGTCGCGGCTGGTCGGCGACCTGATGGGCGCGGCCACCGAGGACGAGCAGCGCTTCCTGCTCGGGCTGCTCACCGGTGAGGTGCGGCAGGGCGCCCTCGACGCGGCCGCCGTGGAGGGGCTGGCCCTGGCGACCGGGGCGCCGTCGGCGGACGTCCGGCGTGCGGTGATGCTCGCGGGCTCGCTGCAGGCCGTCGCCGAGGCCCTGCTCGCCGACGGACCCGAGGCCCTGGCCCGGTTCCGCCTCACCGTCGGCCGCCCGGTGCTGCCGATGCTGGCGCACAGCGCGTCCTCGGTCGCCGAGGCGGTCGGCAAGCTGGGTGGCTGCGCGGTCGAGGAGAAGCTGGACGGCATCCGCGTCCAGGTGCACCGCGACGGCGGCACCGTCCGGGTCTACACACGCACCCTGGATGACATCACCGGCCGGCTCCCGGAGATCACCGCGGCCGCCCTCGCGCTGCCCGGGGAGCGGTTCGTCCTGGACGGCGAAGCGATCTCCGTCGACGCGGACGGGCGCCCGCGTTCGTTCCAGGAGACCGCCGGACGCGTCGGCTCCCGCACGGACGTGGCCACGGCCGCGCGCGCCCTCCCGGTCTCCGCGGTGTTCTTCGACGCGCTGTCCGTCGACGGCCGGGACCTGCTCGACCTCCCTCTGACCGAGCGGCACGCGGAGCTGGCCCGGCTGGTGCCGGAGCCGATGCGGGTGCGCCGCACCCTGGTGGCGGGGCCCGACGACACCCCCGCGGCCGAGGAGTTCCTCGCCCGGACACTCGAGCGCGGGCACGAGGGCGTCGTGGTCAAGGGCCTGGACGCCGCCTACAGCGCGGGGCGGCGCGGCGCGTCCTGGCTGAAGGTCAAGCCCGTGCACACCCTCGACCTGGTCGTGCTGGCCGCGGAGTGGGGGCACGGCCGCCGTACCGGCAAGCTGTCCAACCTCCACCTGGGCGCCCGCACCGCGGACGGGTCGTTCGCCATGCTCGGCAAGACCTTCAAGGGCATGACCGACGCGATGCTGACCTGGCAGACCGGGCGCCTCGGGGAGCTGGCCGTCGAGGAGCACGGCTGGGGCGTGACCGTACGCCCCGAACTCGTCGTCGAGATCGCCTACGACGGCCTCCAGCGCTCCACCCGCTACCCGGCCGGCGTCACCCTCCGCTTCGCCCGCGTCGTGCGCTACCGCGAGGACAAGCGCCCCGAGGACGCGGACACCGTCGAGACGCTCCTCGCCGCCCACCCCGGGGTGACCCCGTGAGGCGCAGCGCCGGCCTGCTGCTGCACCGCCCCGGCCACGGGGGCACCGAAGTCCTGCTCGGCCACATGGGCGGCCCCTTCTACGCCCGCCGCGACGCCGGGGCGTGGACGATACCCAAGGGCGAGTACGACCCGGCGGAGCCCGCCTGGGAGGCGGCCCGGCGCGAGTTCGAGGAGGAGCTCGGACTGCCGCCGCCCGACGGCGAGGCCGTGCCGCTGGGCGAGGTCCGCCAGTCGGGCGGGAAGGTCGTCACGGCATGGGCCGTGGAGGCCGACCTCGACCCGGCGACGATCGCCCCCGGCACCTTCCGGATGGAGTGGCCGCCGAGGTCGGGCCGGACCGAGGAGTTCCCCGAGCTGGACCGGGTGGCCTGGTTCACGGTGGACCGGGCGCGCGAGGTGATCGTGAAGGCCCAGGCCGCGTTTCTCGACCGCCTGGCTGAGCACTCGCACTGACGAGACCCTCCGCGTTGCGGCACCCCCCGCCGCGCGCCAAGGTCGAAGCACGAGTCTGCACCCAGGGAGGTCGGCCATGCCCATCGCGACGGTGAACCCGGCGAACGGCGAGACGCTCAGGACGTACGAGGCCATGGGCGAGGAGGAGATCGAGCGCCGGCTCCAGCTCGCGGAGGCCACGTTCCGCACGTACCGGACCACGTCCTTCGAGGAGCGGGCCGGGCTCATGCACCGGGCGGCCGATCTCCTGGAGGCGGAGCGGGACGAGATCGGCAAGGTCATCACCACCGAGATGGGCAAGCCGGTCAAGCAGGCCCGCGCGGAGGCGGCCAAGTGCGCCAAGGCGATGCGCTGGTACGCCGATCACGCCGCGGAGCTGCTCGCCGACGAGGAGCCGGCCGAGGCGGACGTGAAGGACTCCGGCGCGTCCCGCGCGCTGGTCCGCTACCGGCCGCTCGGCCCGGTGCTCGCGGTGATGCCGTGGAACTTCCCGCTCTGGCAGGTGATCCGCTTCGCGGCACCCGCGCTGATGGCGGGCAACGTCGGCCTGCTGAAGCACGCCTCGAACGTCCCGCAGACCGCGCTGTACCTGGAGGACCTCTTCCACCGCGCGGGCTTCCCGGAGGGCTGCTTCCAGACCCTGCTGATCGGGTCCGCCGCGGTCGACGACATCCTGCGCGACGAGCGCGTGCGGGCCGCCACCCTCACCGGCAGCGAGCCCGCGGGCCGGGCGGTCGCCTCCACCGCCGGGGAGATGATCAAGAAGACGGTGCTGGAGCTGGGCGGCAGCGACCCGTTCGTCGTCATGCCGTCCGCCGACATCGACCGGGCCGCCGAGGTCGCGGTGACCGCCCGCACGCAGAACGCCGGGCAGTCCTGTATCGCCGCCAAGCGGTTCATCGTGCACACGGACGTCTACGACGCCTTCGTCGAGCGCTTCACCGAGGGCATGAAGGCCCTGACGGTCGGCGACCCGATGGACGAGGAGACCGAGGTCGGGCCGCTCTCCAGCGAACAGGGCGTGACCGACCTGGTGGAGCTGGTCGAGGACGCGGTGCGCGGCGGGGCGAGCGTGCTGTGCGGGGGCGAACGCCCCGACGGTCCGGGCTGGTACTACCCGCCGACCGTGCTGGCGGGCATCACCCGCGAGATGCGCATCCACCGCGAGGAGGCCTTCGGCCCGGTCGCCACGGTGTACCGGGTGGCCGACCTCGACGAGGCCGTGCTGATCGCCAACGACACGGACTTCGGGCTCAGTTCGAACGTGTGGACCCGCGACGACGCCGACGTGGACCGTTTCGTCCGGGACCTGGAGGCGGGCGGGGTCTACGTCAACGGGATGACGGCGTCCCACCCGGGCTTCCCGTTCGGCGGGGTCAAGCGGTCGGGGTACGGGCGTGAGCTGTCCGGGCACGGAATCCGCGAGTTCTGCAACATCACCACCGTATGGCACGGGGCGTGAGGGTTGCGGGGCTACGATCCCTTTTTGTGACCCGCGAAGTGACCCTGCCTCTGATCGTCGACGACCGCGGCACCCTGCAGGTGTCCGCGGCCGACGTGAGCAAGCTGCTGCGCACGGTGGGCGGGCGATGGCTGAGGCTGGTGGAGGCCGGCGAGGAGGACCTGGACGAGGACACCGTGGCGGCCCTCACCATCGAACTCGCCAAGCTGGCCGACCGCATCGACGTGGCGTGCATCGCCCACAGCAGCGGCGGGTCCTCCTGACGCCCGCGCCCCGCTAGCGGATCGGCATCCCCGCCAGGGTCCGCGCGATCACCAGCCGCTGGATCTCGCTGGTGCCCTCGAAAATCGTGTAGATCGCGCTGTCCCGGTGCATCCGCTCCACCGGGTACTCCCGGGTGTAGCCGTTGCCGCCCAGGATCTGGACCGCCTGGGCGGTCACCTTCTTCGCCGTCTCGCTCGCGAACAGCTTGGACATCGAGCCCTCGGCGGCCGTGAACGGCTTGCCGTTGACCGCCATCCAGGAGGCCCGCCACACCAGCAGCCGCGCCGCGTCGATCGACGTGCGCATGTCGGCGAGCTGGAAGGCGACGCCCTGGTTGTCGATGATCGGCCGCCCGAACTGCTCGCGGGTCTTCGCGTAGTCGAGGGCGACCTCGTACGCGGCGCGGGCGGTGCCGACGGCCATGGCGCCGACGGCCGGGCGGGACGCCTCGAAGGTGGCCATGGCGGCGTTCTTGACGCGCTCGCCGCCCGCCTTCGCCTTCTCCCGGGCGCGGGCCAGGCGCGCGTCCAGCTTCTCCTTGCCGCCGAGCAGGCAGGAGCCGGGGACGCGCACGTGGTCGAGGACGACCTCGGCGGTGTGCGAGGCGCGGATGCCGTGCTTCTTGAACTTCTGCCCCTGGGACAGCCCCGGTGTGTTCGGCGGAACGATGAAGGAGGCGTGGCCCTTGGAGCCCAGCTCCGGGTCGACGACCGCGACGACCACGTGGACGTTGGCGATGCCGCCGTTGGTCGCCCAGGTCTTGGTGCCGTCGAGGATCCACTCGTCCTTGGCCTCGTCGTACACCGCGCGGGTGCGCATCGAGGCGACGTCGGAGCCGGCGTCGGGCTCGGAGGAGCAGAAGGCGGCGACCTTCACGTCGTTCGCGTCGCCGTACATCTGGGGGATCCAGGTGCCGATCTGCTCTTCGGTGCCGTTGGCGAGGACGCCGACGGCGGCGAGGCCGGTGCCCACGATGGACAGGGCGATGCCGGCGTCGCCCCAGAACAGCTCCTCCATGGCCATCGGGATGCCGAGGCCGGTGGGGTCGAAGTACTGCTGGGCGTAGAAGTCGAGGGAGTAGATGCCGACCTTGGCGGCCTCCTGGATGACCGGCCAGGGAGTCTCCTCACGCTCGTCCCATTCGGCGGCCGCGGGGCGGATGACGTCGGCGGCGAAGCCGTGCAGCCAGTCCCGGACCTCCTTCTGTTCATCGCTCAGCTCCATGGTGAACTCGGCCATGTCCCCTCCAGTGACGCACGTGCATGTTACTTGCGGTAACGGGAGTCTGTTACCGGCGGGTAGGAAAAGTCAACTCCCCGGGACCCCTCGCCCTCCCGTTCGATGTGCGGTGCCCGCCGGGTGTTAGTTTGCGCAAGCGTCACCGAAACAGCACGGGTGGGGAGAGCACATGGACACCACGCAGCGGACCGATCAGCAGCGGTCCGCCGACCGCCGACGGCGCGAGCTGCTGGAGGCCGCCGACCGGGTGGTGCTGCGCGACGGCCCCCAGGCCTCGATGAACGCCATCGCCGCCGAGGCGGGCATCACCAAGCCGATCCTCTACCGGCACTTCGGCGACAAGGGCGGCCTGTACGCCGCCCTGGCCCAGCGTCACACGGACGCCCTCCTCACCTCGCTGCGGGCCGCCCTGGACGCCCCGGCGGACCGGCGCAGGCGCGTCGAGGCCACGCTGGACACCTACCTGGCGGCCATCGAGGCCCGCCCGCAGGTGTACCGCTTCCTGATGCACCCGGCGGAGGGCAGCACCGCCGCGGGCGACCAGACCGAGCAGGGCTTCGACGTGGGCAAGCACTCGGCGCCGCTGCTGCGCCGCATGGGCGAGGAACTGGGCAAGGTCATCGAGGAGCGCCTCGACATGGGCCCCGGCAGCGAGCGGCTGGCCCGCGTCTGGGGGCACGGCATCGTCGGCATGATGCACGCCGCCGGCGACTGGTGGCTGGGCGAACGGCCTTGCTCCCGGGCGGAGTTGGTGACGAGCCTGGCGGACCTGCTGTGGGGGCGGCTGTCCGCGGCCGGGGACAAGGTGGGCGGCCCGGGCTTCTGACCCCCTCAGGCCCGGCGCGACGCCCTCCGGGCACCGGGCACGGCCGATCACCCCGCGCGAGGCCCTCCGGCGAGCGGCCTCCCCGACAACGCGCAGCGCCCGCGGGGACGTCCGGGGAGCGGACCCCGGGCGACACACTGCGCCCCCCGTCCCGGGCAGGGCGACGCCCCCCGGATGCCGGCCACGATCGATCGCCCCGGACGAGGCCTGCGAGGACCTCCGGCGGGCGCCTTCCCCGGCGACGCACGGCTCCCTCCGCCCGGGGCGGGGCACGGCGCTCCGTCGGGCGGAGTCCCCGGCGACACACTGCGCCCTCCGCCCAGGGCCGGGCGAAGCCCGCCGGCGGGCGGCCCCCGGCGAACGCGGCGCTCTCGTCCGCGCGCGCCGCGCCGACGCCCCCGCCGGCGGGGTCAGCGGCTCCAGGATGCCCGCGCCACCTGTCTCATCAGCTTCCGGTGTCGCCGGCCCGACAACCGGTCGGCGTAGACGCGGCCCTCCAGGTGGTCGCACTCGTGCTGGAGGCACCGGGCGAAGAAGCCCGTCCCGTGCACGGTGACCGGCTCCCCGGTCACCGTGAAGCCCTCGACGACCGCGTGGTCGTGGCGCTCGGTGCCCGCCTCGAGCCCGGGCAGCGACAGACAGCCCTCCGGGCCGCGCACCACCACCCCGTCCGTCTCGACGAGCCGCGGGTTCACCACGTGCCCGAGGTGGCGCACGTCCTCGTCGTCCGGGCAGTCGTACACGAAGACGCGTACCGGCTCTCCGATCTGGTTCGCGGCCAGGCCGACGCCGTGGGCGGCGTACATCGTCGCGAACAAGTCCTCCACCAGTGCCGCGAGTTCCGGACCGAAGTCCGTCACCTCGCCGCAAGGGGTGTGCAGGACGGGGTCGCCGAGAAGACTGAGGGGCCGTACGCGCCCGTGGACGCCAGGGATGGAGCCGTGTCGCATGACGGTCAGAGTAAGGTCCCTGTGTTCCCCGGCGGCGCGCGCCCACCGCCGGGGCCGTGTGGCCGGTGCCGCGATTCGGGAGTGCGAATGGATCTCGATAGGCTGAGGTCCACACCACGTGGCCGTCAGGCTTCCCAGGCTTCAGGCGCGGCGCGTACGGCAAGGAGGATCGAGAACTGATGGCAGGCAACTCGGACCCGCTCACGCCGCGGGCCAAGATCGCCGTGACCGCGGGCAAGGCGGTCGCGGCGGCGTCGCGCGCCGCGGGGCGCGGCAGCGGGTCGGTGATCGGCGGCCGGGTCGCGCTGAAACTCGACCCCGACCTCCTCCACCGGCTCGCCCAGCACCTGGACGTGACGCTCGTCTCGGCGACCAACGGCAAGACCACCACCACCCGGCTCATCGCCGAGGCGCTCAAGGCGGCCGGGCCGGTCGTGTCCAACGCGCTCGGCGCCAACATGCCGGCCGGCATCACCTCCGCCCTCGCGGGCGGCGCGGACGCCCGGTACGGGGTCATCGAGGTCGACGAGAAGTACCTCGTCGGCGTCGCCCAGGCCACCGACCCGAAGTGCATCGCGCTGCTCAACCTCTCCCGCGACCAGCTCGACCGCGCCGCCGAGACCCGGATGCTCGCCGAGAACTGGCGCGAGGGGCTGGCCGGTTCGAAGGCCGTGATCGTCGCCAACGCCGACGACCCGCTGGTGGTGTGGGCCGCGTCCTCCTCCCCCAACGTGATCTGGGTCGCCGCCGGGCAGATGTGGAAGGACGACGCCTGGTCCTGCCCGTCGTGCGGCGGTGTCATGCAGCGTCCGGGCGACGACTGGTTCTGCGGTGAGTGCGGCTTCCGCCGTCCCACGCCGAGCTGGGCGCTGTCGGGCGACCACGTCCTCGACCCGCACGGCTCCGCCTGGCCGATCCACCTCCAGCTGCCCGGCCGCGCCAACAAGGCCAACGCCGCCTCCTCGGCCGCCGTGTGCGCCGTCTTCGGAGTGCCGCCGCAGGTCGCCCTGGAGCGGATGTACCAGGTGCAGGCCGTCGCCGGGCGCTACGACGTCGTCCAGTTCCAGGGCCGCGACCTGCGGCTGCTGCTCGCCAAGAACCCGGCGGGCTGGCTGGAGACGTTCTCCCTGATCGACCCGCCGCCGACCCCGGTGATCCTCTCGGTGAACGCGCGCGGCGCCGACGGCACCGACACCTCCTGGCTGTGGGACGTGGACTACACCCGGCTGACCGGCCACCCGATCTGCGTGATCGGCGACCGCAAGCTGGACCTCGCGGTGCGCCTGGAGGTCGCGAACCAGCAGTTCCAGGTGTGCGAGAACCTCGACCAGGCGGTGCAGCTGTGCCCGCCCGGCCGGATCGAGGTCATCGCGAACTACACCGCCTTCCAGGACCTGCGCCGCCGCGTCGGCAACTGACCGCGAGACTTCAGGGGACTTTCGTGAGCGACAACCAACTGCGGATCGTCTGGATCTACCCGGACCTGCTGAGCACGTACGGCGACCAGGGCAACGCCCTCGTCGTGGAACGCCGCGCCCGCCAGCGCGGCCTCGACGTGGCCCGGCTCGACGTGCGCAGCGACCAGCCGATCCCGACCTCCGGCGACATCTACCTGATCGGCGGCGGCGAGGACCGTCCGCAGCGGCTCGCGGCGGAGCGGCTGCGCCGGGACGGGGGTCTGCACCGGGCCGTGGAGAACGGCGCGATCGTCTTCTCCGTCTGCGCCGGGTACCAGATCCTCGGCCACGAGTTCATCAACGACCTCGGCCAGCGCGAGCCGGGTCTCGGCCTGCTCGACGTGGTCTCGACCCGCGGCGAGGGTGCCCGGTGCGTCGGCGACGTCCTCGGCGACATCGACCCGCGCCTCGGCCTGCCCCCGCTGACCGGCTTCGAGAACCACCAGGGCGTCACCCATCTCGGCCCCACCGCCCGCCCGCTCGCCCAGGTGCGGTTCGGCAACGGCAACGGCACGGGCGACGGCACGGAGGGCGCGTACAACGACACGGTCTTCGGCACGTACATGCACGGGCCGGTGCTCGCCCGCAACCCGCTGATCGCGGACCTGCTGCTGAAGCTGGCCCTCGACGTGAACGCGCTGCCGCCGACCGACGACCGGTGGTACGAGGCGCTCCGCAACGAGCGCATCGCGGCGGCGCAGCAGCCCGCCTGACGCCTCGCAAACGGCCCGTCTGATGATGCATCCGCACAGGTGAGCGGGTACGTCCAGCAGGCGGACGCACGGTTCGGCCCCGCCCCCCTGTACCGCTAGGGTGGCGGGGAATCGAACCGGACAGCGCGGTCCGGACCCGTGCCACGTTGAGAAGGTAATTCGGGCTATGCGCATTGGTGTCCTCACGTCCGGCGGTGACTGCCCCGGCCTGAACGCCGTCATCCGGTCCGTCGTGCACCGCGCCGTCGTCGACCACGGCGACGAGGTCATCGGCTTCCGGGACGGCTGGAAGGGCCTCCTGGAGTGCGACTACCTCAAGCTCGACCTCGACGCGGTGGGCGGCATCCTGGCCCGCGGCGGCACCATCCTCGGCTCCTCCCGGGTCCGTCCCGAACATCTGCGGGACGGCGTGGAGCGGGCCCGCGGCCACGTCGAGGAACTCGGTCTCGACGCGATCATCCCGATCGGCGGCGAGGGCACGCTGAAGGCGGCCCGGCTGCTGTCCGACAACGGCCTGCCGATCGTGGGCGTGCCGAAGACGATCGACAACGACATCGCGGTCACGGACGTCACCTTCGGTTTCGACACGGCCGTCACCGTCGCCACCGAGGCCCTGGACCGGCTGAAGACCACCGCCGAGTCCCACCAGCGGGTGCTCATCGTGGAGGTCATGGGCCGTCACACCGGCTGGATCGCGCTGCACTCGGGCATGGCGGCCGGCGCCCACGCCGTCGTCGTCCCGGAGCGGCCCTTCGACATCGACGAGCTGACCGCCAAGGTCGGCGAACGGTTCTCGGCGGGCAAGCGGTTCGCCATAGTGGTGGCCGCCGAGGGTGCCAAGCCGAAGGCGGGCACCATGGACTTCGACGAGGGCGGCAAGGACGTCTACGGCCACGAGCGCTTCGCCGGGATCGCCCGCCAGCTGTCGGTCGAGCTGGAGGAGCGGCTGGGCAAGGAGGCCCGGCCGGTGATCCTCGGGCACGTCCAGCGGGGCGGAACGCCGACGGCGTACGACCGGGTGCTGGCGACCCGGTTCGGGTGGCACGCGGTGGAGGCCGTGCACCGCGGGGAGTTCGGGATGATGACGGCCCTGCGCGGGACGGACATCGCGATGGTGTCGCTGGCCGAGGCTGTGGAGACGCTGAAGACGGTGCCGGACGCGCGGTACGACGAGGCGGAGTGCGTGCTCTGATTCTGCGGTGCCGCCGAGAGCTCGGGTCTGCCGGTTCGTCGCGGACTGCGGGTCGTGGTCGGTTGCTCGCGCAGTTCCCCGCGCCCCTTCGGGGCGCAACCGCCCCCGGTGACGATTGTCGCCGGGGGCGGTTCTAGTCTTGGTCCGGACAAGCAGCGCTCAACCCCCACGAAACAGGAGCCGGCGGATGGATCACAGCGGGCACGGCATGATGACGGATCTGCCGCCGTTCACGCTGGGGCGAGGTCTCGGCTGGTCGGCGGACCCCTTCTTCCTGATCGCCTGCCTGCTGGGCCTGGCGCTGTACGGCTGGGGTGTCGTCCGTCTGACGCGGCGCGGTGACAAGTGGCCGGTGGGACGGACCGTGGGATTCGTCGCCGGTGTGCTGAGCATCGGGCTGATGATGTGCACCAGGCTGAACGACTACGGCATGGTCATGTTCAGCGTGCACATGGTGCAGCATATGGTGATCAGCATGGTCTCGCCGATCCTGCTGCTGCTCGGCGCCCCTATCACTCTGGCGCTGCGGGCACTGCCCACGGCGGGCCGGGGCCGCAAGGGACCGCGCGAGCTGCTGCTGATGCTGCTGCACAGCCGGTACATGCGGATCATCACGCACCCCGTGTTCACCATCCCGCTGTTCATCGCGAGCCTGTACGCGCTGTACTTCACCCCGCTCTTCGACTTCCTGATGGGCTCCAGGGTCGGGCACGTCGGGATGATGGTGCACTTCCTCGCCGTCGGCCTGGTCTTCTTCTGGCCGATCATGGGTGTGGACCCGGGCCCGCACCGGCCGGGCTACCTGATGCGGATGCTGGAGCTGTTCGCGGGCATGCCGTTCCACGCGTTCTTCGGCATCGCGCTGATGATGGCGTCCTCCCCCATGGTCGAGACGTTCAAGAACCCGCCCGCGTCGCTGGCCATCGACGCGCTCTCCGACCAGAACGCGGCGGGCGGCATCGCCTGGGCGTTCAGCGAGGTCCCGTCCGTGCTGGTGCTGCTCGCCCTGGTGGCGCAGTGGTACGCCTCCGACCAGCGGCAGGCCCGGCGCACCGACCGGGCCGCCGACCGCGACGGCGACAAGGAGCTGGAGGCGTACAACGCCTACCTCGCCTCGCTGAACGCACGCGGCTGAGCGGGGGCCGGGCCGTTCCGGGCCCGGAAAATCGGGGCACATCGCGCACTCCGCGCCGTGCGGCGGCGGAACCGGGCACCATGGAGGGCAACGGACCACGAGGAGGGTGTCGCGATGCCCGGTTCCACGGACAGTTCCACGAAGACGATGGGGGCGCTCACCATCGGAGGCCTGGTCGCGGTGACGGCCTACACGGTGGCGCTCGGCAGCAACGGCTGGCTGTGGTTCGGCTGGGTCGTCCTCGGCCTGATCACGGTCGGGCTGGTCGCCACGCGCAGCTCGTGAGCCGCGCCGGCCGCCTCATTCGCGGCCGAGCCGCCCGGCCGAGTGGACGCCCGGCTGGTACTTGGGCAGCCGGGCGGTGATCTTCATGCCGGCGCCGACGGCGGTCTCGATGACGAGGCCGTGGTCGTCTCCGTAGACCTGGCGGAGCCGGTCGTCGACGTTGGACAGGCCGATGCCGCCCGACGGGCTGACCTCGCGCGCGAGGATGCGGCGCAGCAGGTCCGGGTCCATCCCGGCGCCGTCGTCCTCGATGACGACGAGGGCCTCCGCGCCGGCGTCCTGCGCGGTGATCTGGATGTGGCACTGGTCCGACTTGCCCTCCAGGCCGTGTTTGACGGCGTTCTCGACGAGCGGCTGGAGGCAGAGGAAGGGCAGGGCGACCGGCAGCACCTCGGGGGCGACCTGGAGGGTGACGGAGAGGCGGTCGCCGAAACGGGCCCGCACGAGCGCCAGGTAGTGGTCGATGGCGTGCAGCTCGTCGGCGAGGGTGGTGAAGTCGCCGTGCCGGCGGAACGAGTAGCGGGTGAAGTCGGCGAACTCCAGCAGCAGCTCGCGGGCGCGCTCGGGGTCGGTGCGCACGAAGGACGCGATCACCGCGAGCGAGTTGAAGATGAAGTGCGGGGAGATCTGGGCCCGCAGCGCCTTGATCTCGGCCTCGATGAGCCGGGTGCGTGACTGGTCGAGGTCGGCCAGCTCGAGCTGGACCGACACCCAGCGGGCCACCTCCCCCGCCGCCCGGACCAGGACGGCGGACTCGCGGGGGGCGCAGGCGACGAGGGCGCCGTGCACCCGGTCGTCGACGGTGAGCGGGGCGACGACGGCCCAGCGGACCGCGCAGTCGGGGGTGTCGCAGGTGAGGGGGAAGGCCTCGCCGCGGCCGGTCTCCAGCGGTCCGGCGAGGCGTTCCATGATCTCGGCGCGGTGGTGGGCGCCGACGCCGTCCCAGACCAGGACCTCCTTGTGGTCGGCCAGGCACAACGCGTCCGTGCCGAGCAGGGAGCGCAGCTTGCGGGCCGATTTGCGGGCGGTCTCCTCGGTGAGGCCGGCGCGCAGCGGCGGGGTGGCGAGGGAGGCGGTGTGCAGGGTCTGGAAGGTGGCGTGCTCGACCGGGGTGCCGAGTCCGCCGAGATTCTGCGGCCGGGCCGTGCGCCGGCCCAGCCAGAAGCCCGCGGCCAGCAGGGGCAGCACGGCGACGACCAGGCCCGCCAGGAAGCCGCTCACGGGGTCACCTCCTTGCGCAGGCCGTCCGCGCGCCGCTCCTCGGTGCGCAGCTCCTCGGTGCCGAGCTCCTCCGGCAGGTGGAAGCGGGCCAGTATCGCCGCGGTCCCGGCGGGCACCCGGCCCGGGGTGGCCAGGGAGACCAGGACCATGGTGAGGAAGCCGAGCGGCACCGACCAGAGGGCGGGCCAGGCCAGCAGCGCGTGCAGTGCGCCGCCGCCCGGGAAGCCGCCCATCGTCGCGGCGACGGCGAGCAGGGCGGATCCGCCGCCGACCAGCATCCCGGCCGCCGCCCCGGGCGGGGTCAGCCGCCGCCACCAGATGCCGAGGACGAGCAGCGGGCAGAAGGAGGAGGCGGACACGGCGAAGGCCAGACCGACGGCGTCGGCCACCGGCAGCCCGCCGACCAGCGCGCTCGCCGCCAGCGGCACGGCCATGGCGAGCAGGGTGCCGAGCCGGAAGTGCGGTACGGCACGGGACGGCAGCACGTCCTGGGTGAGGACGCCCGCGACGGCCATGGTCAGCCCCGACGCCGTGGACAGGAACGCGGCGAACGCGCCGCCCGCGACCAGGGCGCCGAGCAGGTCGCCGCCCACTCCCCCGATCACCCGGTCGGGCAGCAGCAGCACGGCCGCGTCGGCGGCGCCGGTGAGGGTCAGCTCCGGGGCGTAGAGGCGGCCGAGGGCGCCGTAGACGGGCGGCAGCAGGTAGAAGGCTCCGATCAGGCCGAGGACGGCGACGGTGGCGCGGCGGGCGGCGACGCCGGTCGGGCTGGTGTAGAAGCGGACCACGACGTGCGGCAGGCCCATGGTGCCGAGGAAGGTGGCGAGGATCAGCCCGTAGGTGGCGTACAGGGGGCGCTCGGTGCGGCTCTCGGCCCGCGAGGGCGACAGCGCGTCGTCGGCGCCGCGTCCGGCGGCGGGGACCGGGGTGCCCTCGGCGAAGGTGAGACGGGTGCCGGCCCCGATGCGGTGGGTGCCGGCGGGGAGCCGGGTCCGGGTGCCGTCGAGGGCACGGCCGTCCACGGTGCCGTCGACGGTGACGGTGAGCGGCCGGTCGAGCGTGAGGGTGAGGGTGTCGCCGACCCGGACGGACCGCTGCTCGCGGAAGGCGGCCGGTTCCTCGAAGGCGCGGCCGGGCGCGCCGTCGGCCTGCCAGGCCAGGACCAGGAAGAGCGCGGGGACGAGCAGGGCGGTGAGCTTCAGCCAGTACTGGAAGGCCTGCACGAAGGTGATGCTGCGCATGCCGCCGGCGGCGACGATGGCGGTGACGACGACCGCGACGATCACTCCGCCGAGCCAGTCGGGCGCGCCGGTCAGCACGGTCAGCGTCAGCCCGGCGCCCTGCAGCTGCGGCAGCAGGTACAGCCAGCCGACGCCGACGACGAAGGCGCCGGCCAGCCGCCGTACCGCCTGGGAGGCGAGCCGGGCCTCGGCGAAGTCGGGCAGGGTGTAGGCGCCGGAGCGGCGCAGCGGGGCGGCGACGAAGAGCAGCAGGACCAGGTAGCCGGCGGTGTAGCCGACCGGGTACCAGAGCATGTCGGAGCCCTGGACGAGGACCAGGCCGGCGATGCCGAGGAAGGACGCGGCGGAGAGGTACTCGCCGCTGATGGCGGCGGCGTTGAGGCGGGGGCCGACGGTGCGGGAGGCGACGTAGAAGTCGGAGGTGGTGCGGGAGACGCGCAGGCCGAACGCGCCGACCAGGACGGTGGCGACGACGACGAGGGCGACGGCGGGTATCGCGTAGTTCGGGTTCATCGGTGCGTCACGGCCGTTCTCGTCACCGGTCCTCGACGAGGCGGACGAAGTCGCGTTCGTTGCGCTCGGCGCGGCGCACGTACCAGCGGGCGAGGAGGACGAGCGGGGCGTACAGGCCGAAGCCGAGGACGGCCCACTCGAGGCGGCGGGCGTCCGGCATCACCGCGAACAGCAGCGGCAGCGGGCCGACGAGCAGTCCGAGCACGGCGAAGGCGGTGAGACCGGCGCGCAGCTGGCTGCGCATCAGGGAGCGGACGTAGGTGTGGCCGAGGGTGGTCTGCTCGTCGATCTCGGTGCGCGGCCGGTAGTAGGCGGAGGCCCCGAGGGTGCGCCGGGGCGGGCCGGTGACGGTGACGCGGCGTTCGGCGGGGTCCTGGGCCACGCTCACGGCCTCCGCATGAGCAGGTCCCGCAGCTCGCGGGCGTGACGGCGGCTGACCTGGAGCTCCTCGGCTCCGACCAGGACGCTGACGGTGCCGGCGTCGAGCCGGAGTTCGCCGATGTGGCGCAGGGCGACCAGGTGGCGGCGGTGGATGCGCACGAAGCCGCGGGCGCGCCAGCGCTCCTCGAGGGTGGACAGCGGGATGCGCACGAGGTGGCTGCCCTTGTCGGTGTGCAGGCGGGCGTAGTCGCCCTGGGCCTCGACGTGGGTGATGTCGTCGACGGCCACGAAGCGGGTGACGCCGCCGAGCTCGACGGGGATGTGGCCGGGGTCCGGTTCGTGCACGGGGATGCGGGAGGCCGCGGCGGTGGTGCCGCGCTGTTCGACGACGCGGCGGACCGCCTCGGCCAGCCGCTCGGTGCGGACGGGTTTGAGGACGTAGTCGACGGCCTTGAGGTCGAAGGCCTGCACGGCGAAGTCCTCGTGCGCGGTGACGAACACGACCAGCGGCGGCCGGGCGAAGCCGGTCAGCAGCCGGGCGAGGTCCAGTCCGTCGAGGCCGGGCATCTGGATGTCGAGGAAGACGACGTCGATGGCCTCGGGGCCGTGCGGGCCGGACTCCAGGGCCCGGTTGATGCGGCGCAGCGCCTCGGTGGCGTCGCCGGCGCCCTCCACGCTGCCGATCCGTGGATCCGCGTCGAGCAGGTAGAGCAGTTCCTCCAGTGAGGGGCGTTCGTCGTCGACGGCGAGGGCGCGCAGCATGAACGTGGAGTGTAGGTGGAATCCGGACGCCTGGACATGGCTGGCTACAGTGCGGGCATGAACAGCAGGCCCTCGCCCTTCGACGAGCTCGACCGGAAGATCGTCACCGCCCTGATGGCGAACGCCAGGACGTCCTTCGCGGAGATCGGCACGGGGATCGGGCTGTCCGCGACGGCGGTCAAGCGCCGCGTGGACCGGCTGCGCGAGACCGGTGTGATCACCGGGTTCACGGCGACGGTGCGGCCGTCCGCGCTGGGCTGGCGCACCGAGGCGTACGTGGAGGTGTACTGCGAGGGGGCGGCCCCGCCGCGACGGCTGGCGGAGGTCGTGCGCGGCTATCCGGAGATCACGGCGGCGATGACGGTGACGGGCGGGGCGGACGCGCTGCTGCACGTGCGGGCGAGGGACGTGGAGCACTTCGAGGAGGTGCTGGAGCGGATCCGGGCGGAGCCGTTCATCCGCAAGACGATCAGTGTGATGGTGCTGTCGCACCTGCTGCCCGACAGTCCGGAGGCGGGGGCGATCCATCCGGCGCCGCAGGGCGCAGCAGACCTGCGCTGACCTGCCTCAGGACGCAGCGATCGTGCGCCGACACGCAGCTCTTGTCGCTTGTCGACCGTCGAGGTCGCTTCCTACCGTGGAGTCATCCCGCAGTCACCATCAGTGAGGAAGCGGAGGAACCCCTCTGTGTCCGACTCCCGTGTGCCGCGCCGGCGGCGCTTTCTCGTCTGCGAACCCAGACACTTCGCCGTGCAGTACGCGATCAACCCGTGGATGTGTTCCGGGGAGCCCGTCCACGGGGGCCGTGCGCTGACCCAGTGGCGCGCGCTGATCGACACCTACCGCCTCCACGGGCACACCGTGGACACCGTGACACCGGTCCCCGGACTGCCCGACATGGTGTTCGCCGCCAACGCGGCGCTCGTCGTGGGGGGCCGGGTCTTCGGCTCGCTGTTCCACGCGCCGGAGCGCCGCCCCGAGTCCGTCCCCTACGACACGTGGTTCAAGGGCGCCGGCTTCGAGGTGCACATGCCCGAGGCGGTCTGCGAGGGCGAGGGCGACCTCGTGCCGGTGGGCCGCTGGATCCTGGCCGGGACCGGTTTCCGGACGACGCCCGAGGCGCACCGCGAGGTGCAGGAGTACTTCGGGCGGCCGGTGGTGTCGCTGACGCTGGTGGACCCGTACTTCTACCACCTGGACACGGCCCTGTTCGTCCTCGACGACGGCCACGAGGGCGGTGACGGGAACATCGTCTACTACCCCGGGGCCTTCTCGCCCGGCAGCCGTGAGGTGCTGGAGCGGCTGTACCCGGACGCGGTGCTCGCCACCCGTGAGGACGCCATGGCGTTCGGGCTCAATTCCGTGTCCGACGGGCGGAACGTGTTCATCTCGCCCGGGGCCCGGGAACTCGCCGACCGGCTCGCGGTCCTCGGCTACGTCCCCGTCCCCGTCGACCTGTCCGAGTTCCACAAGGCCGGTGGCGGCATCAAGTGCTGCACCCAGGAGATCCGGGAGATCCGCTCATGACCGCACCCGCCCGTACCCGCGGCTCCGAGGAGCTCATCCGCGCGGAGGAGCCCGTCCTCGCCCACAACTACCATCCGCTGCCCGTGGTCGTGGCCCGCGCGGAGGGCGCCTGGGTCGAGGACGTGGAGGGCCGGCGCTACCTGGACATGCTGGCCGGCTACTCGGCGCTCAACTTCGGCCACCGCCACCCGGCTCTGGTCGAGGCCGCGCACCGCCAGCTGGACCGGCTGACGCTGACCTCGCGGGCCTTCCACAACGACCGGCTCGCGGCCTTCGCCGAGCGGCTGGCCGCGCTGACCGGCACGGACATGGTGCTGCCGATGAACACCGGCGCGGAGGCGGTGGAGAGCGGCATCAAGGTGGCCCGCAAGTGGGCGTACGACGTGAAGGGCGTCCCGGCGGACCGGGCGACGATCGTGGTCGCCGCGGACAACTTCCACGGCCGTACGACGACGATCGTGAGCTTCTCGACGGACGAGACGGCCCGCTCGGGCTTCGGTCCCTTCACGCCCGGCTTCCGGGTCGTGCCCTACAACGACCTGGCGGCCCTGGAGGAGGCGGTCGACGGGACGACGGCGGCCGTGCTGATCGAGCCGATCCAGGGCGAGGCCGGCGTCAACATCCCGGACGACGGCTATCTGGCGGGGGTGCGGGAGCTGACCCGGCGGGCCGGCTGCCTGTTCGTCGCGGACGAGATCCAGTCGGGCCTGGGCCGTACCGGGCACACCCTCGCCGTCGAGCACGAGTCGGTCGTCCCGGACGTGGTGCTGCTCGGCAAGGCGCTGGGCGGCGGCATCGTGCCGGTGTCGGCGGTGGTCGGCCGCCGGGAGGTGCTCGGTGTGCTGCACCCGGGTGAGCACGGCTCGACCTTCGGCGGCAACCCGCTGGCCGCCGCGGTCGGCACGGCGGTGGTGGAGCTGCTGGAGACCGGCGAGTTCCAGCGCCGGGCGGCCGAGCTGGGCACGGTGCTCCGCGAGGGCCTCCAGGCGCTGGTCGGCAAGGGCGTCGTCGGTTTCCGGGCGCGGGGGCTGTGGGCGGGTGTCGACGTGGACCCGGCGCTCGGCACCGGCCGTGAGGTGAGCGAGCGGCTGATGCGCGAGGGCATCCTGGTCAAGGACACCCACGGCTCGACGATCCGCCTGGCGCCGCCGCTGACCGTGACCGGCGAGGAGCTGCGGGGCGCGCTCGGGACGCTGGAGAAGGTCCTGACCTCCTGACGGGCGTCCTCAGGGAGCGGTCCGGCCCCCGTCGAGCCGCTCCACCCGTGCCACGTTCCCCAGGTCCTCGGCGTCCGTGCTCGCCTCGGCGGCGAACCAGGCGTCGAGGATCTCCCGCAGCAGCGGCGGGGAGGTGAGCCGCAGGCTGAGGGCGAGCACGTTGGCGTCGTTCCAGCGGCGTGCCCCGTCGGCCGTGTAGGCGTCGGTGCACAGGGCCGCCCGTACGCCGGGGACCTTGTTCGCCGCGATCGAGGCGCCGGTGCCGGTCCAGCAGCACACCACCGCCTGCTCGGCCGTGCCGGCGGCGACCTCGCGCGCGGCCCGCTCCGAGCACACCGCCCACTGTGAGTCGTCCCCGGGCCGCAGCGCCCCGTGCGTCAGCACCTCGTGACCGCGTCCGCGCAGCTCCTCGACGAGGAGGCCGGCCACGGGTTCGTCCATGTCGGAGGAGACGGAGATCCGCATGTGCGAAGGGTACCGAGTGCGGCCGCTCACCTCATCGGCCCAACCGCATGACCGACGTCACGCCCATACCCAGCATGATCGGGGGAACGGTACGACCCGAGAAACGTACGACCGAGCAGTGCTCCCCCGGAGCGTCTGCGCGTGGAAAGGGAGGCCGTCACGTCCCCCAACGAGAACGGCCCAGAGCCCGACGCCGCGGCGATCCGCCGCCATCCGGCGCTGTTCCGGGCCATCAGACGTCGGCAGAACCCCCGGCTCCGGCGGTCGGACATCACCGTCACGGACGAGGCCGCGGTCAAGCGGGCCGTGAAGGCGGCCTCTCTGGGCAACGCCATGGAGTGGTTCGACTTCGGCATCTACGCCTATCTGGCCGGCACCATCGGCCGCGTGTTCTACCCGTCCGGGAGCGACACCGCGCAGTTGCTGTCCTCGTTCGCCACGTTCGCCGTGGCGTTCCTGGTGCGCCCGCTCGGCGGCATGGTCTTCGGCCCGATGGGTGACAAGATCGGCCGCAAGAAGGTGCTGGCGCTGACCATGATCCTCATGGCGATCGGCACGGCCGCCATCGGGCTCATCCCCAGCTACGACGCGATCGGCTTCTGGTCCCCGCTCCTGCTGATCCTCTTCCGCCTGCTGCAGGGCTTCTCCACCGGCGGCGAGTACGGCGGCGCGTCCACCTTCATCGCCGAGTACGCGCCCGACAAGCGGCGCGGCTTCTTCGGCAGCTTCCTGGAGCTGGGCACGCTCGCCGGGTACACCGGCGCCGCCGGTCTCGTCACCGCCCTCACCGCGGGGCTCGGCGGCGACACCATGGACGCCTGGGGCTGGCGCATCCCCTTCCTGCTGGCCGCCCCCCTCGGCATCGTCGGCATCTACCTGCGGCTGAAGCTGGACGACACGCCCGCGTTCCTCAAGCTGGAGGACTCCACCGTGCACGTCTCCGAGGCGGCGAACGCGGTGGAGACCACGGCCCGGGGCGACCTCGCCAAGATCTTCCGTACGCACTGGCGCGCGCTGGTGCTGTGCATCGCGCTGGTCGGCGCGTACAACATCACGGACTACATGCTGCTGTCGTACATGCCGACCTACCTGTCGGACGAGCTGGACTACAGCGAGAGTCACGGCCTGCTGATCCTGGTGGCCACGATGGTGCTGCTGATGCTGATCATCAACCAGGTGGGCCGGCTCTCCGACCGGTACGGCCGCAGGCCCGTGCTGATGACCGGCATGGTCGGCTTCTTCGTCCTGTCCGCCCCGTCCTTCGTGCTGGTGCAGCAGGGCAGTCTGCTCGCCGTCTCGGGCGGCATGCTGATGCTCGGCCTGTCCCTGGTGTGTCTGCTCGGCACGATGTCGGCGGCGCTCCCGGCGATGTTCCCCACGAACGTCCGGTACGGGTCCCTGTCGGTCGGCTACAACCTGTCGACGTCGCTGTTCGGCGGGACCACGCCGCTGGTCATCACCGCCCTGATCAGCGTCACCGGGTCCGACATGATGCCCGCCTACTACTCGATGGCCGCGGCCCTGGTCGGTGTCGTGGCGGTGGCCTGCATGAAGGAGACGGCCCAGCAGCCGCTCGCCGGGTCCCCGCCCTCGGTGCAGACCGAGGAGGAGGCGGCCGAGATGGTGGAGGCGCAGGCTCCGACGCCGAAGTTCTGAGCGGCCCGCGAGCTCGACGGGGCGCCACCCCCTTGGGGTGGCGCCCCGTCCTGCGTGTCCGGGAACCGCCGGTCAGTCGGCCGGCGTCAGCGCGACCTCGGCACTGCCCGAGAGGGCCGGGAGGCCGTTGGGGGGCGAGTCCGTGTAGGAGGCGTTGAAGACCGCCTTCAGGTTGTCCGCGCCGGCGTGGCCGCCGTCCACGAACGTCTCGAAGGAGCCGGAGCAGCCGGTGCTCGTGGAGAGCGGGTGGCCGTGCGTGTCGTGGCCCAGGATGAACGAGACGCTGACCCTCGAGCAGTCCACCGGCTGGTCGTCGGTGACGGTGACCTGCCAGGTGACCGTGTCACCCCAGTGGAACGCCGTGCCGCCGTGCGGGGCGGGGTCGGTCGTCAGGGAGACGACCGGCGCCTTGTTGCCGACGACGACCGGGACCGAGGCGGCGGCCGAGCGGCCGGTGCTGTCGGTGACCTTCAGCGTGGCGTCGAAGACGGCGTTCTCGGTGAACGTGTGCGTCGGGTTGGCCTCCGTGGAGTCCACGGTGCCGTCGGCGTCGAAGTCCCAGGCGTAGCTGAGGGCGTCGCCGTCGGCGTCCACGGTGCCGGCGCTGGAGAACCGGACCGTCAGCGGGCTGGTCCCGTCGACGACGTCCGCGGCGGCCTTGGGCTCCGGGGTGCGGTTGCCCCGCGTGAAGTCGATGCGGGCCAGCTGGGCCTCGGGCAGCTCCGCGAAGTACCCGGTGCCGTACTCCAGGACGTACAGGGCGCCGTCCGGGCCGAACTCGGCGTCGATCGGGCCGTCCGTCGTGATCGAGGGGAGCGCGTTCTCGATCTTGGTGATCTCGTTGCGCTTGCCGACGGTGAGGGCGAGCATCTGGTCACGCGTCCACTCGTAGAAGAGCGGCTTGCCGTCGAAGTACGCGGGCCAGCGGTTGACGGACGTGTTCCGCTTGTCGTAGCGGTACGCCGGGCCGCCCATCGGGGCGATGCCGCCCGTGCCGAGCTCCGGGAACTCCTCGGAGGCGCCGTAGCCGTAGATGATCTCCGCGTCGGTGACCGGCGGCAGCAGGGTGCGGCCGGTGTTGTTGCGGGAGTCGTTGACCGGCTTGGCGCAGTCGAAGGCGCCGCTCGACTTCTGGGTGGCGAAGTCGTAGTCCTGGTACGGCATGTCCTGGGACACGCAGTACGGCCAGCCGTAGTTGGCGGGGCGGTCGATGACCATCCAGCGGCCGTGGCCGGCGGGGCCGCGGTCGGGCTTCGCCGTGTTGGCGTCGGGCGAGTAGTCGCCGACGTAGACCTCGCCGGACTTGTCGTCCACCGCGAACCGGAAGGGGTTGCGCAGACCCATGGCGTAGATCTCGGGGCGGGTCTTCGGCGTGCCGGGCTTGAAGAGGTTGCCGCCCGGGACCGTGTAGCCGCCGTTCTTCTTGACCTTGATGCGCAGGACCTTGCCGCGCAGGTCGTTGGTGTTGCCCGCGGTGCGCCGCGCGTCGAAGACCGGGTTGCGGTCCGGGCGGTCGTCGAGCGGGGCGTAGCCGTCCGAGGCGAACGGGTTGGAGTCGTCGCCGGTGGACAGGAACAGGTTGCCCTTGCCGTCGAAGTCGATCTTGCCGCCGACGTGGCAGCAGATGCCGCGGTCGGCCGGGACGTCGAGGATCTTCTGCTCGGTGGCGAAGTTCAGCTTGTTGCCCTCGAGCTTGAACCGCGAAAGACGGGTGACGCCCTTGTACTTCGCGAAGTCGGCGGCCGTGCCGTACTCCGGCGCGTCGCCCTCGTTCACGCCCGGCGTGGCCGGGTCGTCCATGGGGGTGTCCAGGCGCGGCGAGTAGTAGAGATAGACCCACTTGTTCTTGCTGAAGTCGGGATCGATCGCGATGCCCTGCACGCCCTCTTCGTCGTGCTGGTAGAGCCCCGCGGGGCTCTTCTTCATGTCCGCGGCGAGGAAGTTCACCCCGCTCTTCGGATCGTTGATCCGCACCTCGCCCGTCCGCGCGGTGTGCAGCACCCGTCGGTCGGGCAGCACGGCGAGGGCCATGGGCTCGCCCGGACGGTCGTTGAGGGTGACCTTCTGGAAGGCCGAGGCGGCCGGCGGCGCCGGGTCCGACGGGGCGGCTTGGACGGTGGGAACGGTCAGGAGTCCGGCGGTCCCGGCCAGTACCGCTGCCCCCATCAGGGTGACGATCCGTCTGTTGCGCACTCAGAACTCCTTTGAGCTGGTCGGCGACCGCTGAGAAGCCCGGGGCTCGTTCCCCGGCCGGCCGCTGCAGATGAAACAGGTGAAAACCCGTGCGGAGTGAGTCGGTTGGACGCTAGAGGCCCTACTTTCCACTCGTCAAGGACAAAGACCGAACTTTCTCGGAGAAAGACCGGCCGGATTCCGGCAGCGGCAACGGGCAGGTGTCACCCGCGCGTTCGTGGCGACGCCGGGCAGGCCGCAGGCCCGCCCGGCCCCGACATGCCGAGCGGGAGCGGCGGAAGCGCTCGGTGGTGCCGGAGCCCTACCGGACTTCGGCCGGAACGGCCTCGACAGGGGTGAAGACGGCGTTCTTCCGCGCGCTCTCCTCCACCGCGGCCAGCACCCGCTGCACCTGGAGACCGTCGGCGAACGACGGCGTCGGGTCGGCACCGGACGCGATGGCCTCGACCAGGTCGCGGGCCTGGTGGGTGAAGGAGTGCTCGTAGCCGAGCGTGTGGCCCGGCGGCCACCAGCCCTCCAGGTACGGGTGCTCGGCCTCGGTGACGAGGATCCTGCGGAACCCCGCCGTGGCGGCGGGCTCCCCGTGGTCGTGGAAGGACAGCTCGTTGAGCCGCTCCAGGTCGAAGGCGAGCGAACCGGACTCCCCGTCGACCTCCAGCCGCAGGACGTTCTTGCGCCCCGTCGCCATCCGGGTCGCCTCGAACGTGGCGAGCGCTCCCGAGGAGAGCCGGCCGGTGAAGACGGCGGCGTCGTCGACCGTGACCGGGCCGCGCAGGGCGGTGCCGGCCCGGGGGCGTTCCTTGACGAAGGTCTCCAGCTGTGCGGAGACCCCTGTCAGGTGCTCCCCCGTCAGATACTGGGCGAGGTCGACGATGTGGGCGCCGAGGTCGCCGAGCGCTCCCGACCCGGCGCGCTCGCGCTCCAGCCGCCACGTCAGCGGGAAGCCGGGGTCGACCAGCCAGTCCTGGAGGTAGGCGACCCTCACGTGGCGCAGCGTGCCGAGCCTGCCGTCGGCGATGAGCCGCCGCGCGAGGGCGAGAGCGGGCACGCGCCGGTAGGTGAAACCGACCATGGCCACCTGCCCGCGCGCCCGGGCCGCTTCGGCGGCCCTGACCATGGCCTCCGCCTCGGCGACCGAGTTGGCCAGGGGTTTCTCGCACAGCACGTGCTTGCCCGCGTCCAGCGCCGCGATCGCGATCTCCGCATGGCTGTCGCCCGGTGTGCAGATGTCGACGAGCTGCACGTCGTCGCGGGCCAGGAGGGCGCGCCAGTCGGTCTCCGCGGCGGCCCAGCCGTGCCTGTCGGCCGCCGCCCGCACGGCGTGCGCGTCGCGGCCGGCGATCGCGGCGAGGACCGGCCGCAGCGGCAGGTCGAACGCGCGCCCGACGGTGCGCCACCCCTGTGAGTGCGCGGCGCCCATGAACGCGTAGCCGACCATACCCACGCCGAGTGCCGGCGGTGCGGTCCCACCGTCCCTGTGTTCCATACGGATTCCTCCTCGTCGGAGTGTCACTGACTCATCGGTGTGCTCGTGGGACGCGGCGCCCCGGATCTGTCAGACGAAGCCGGTCGGCAGGTACTGGTCGACGTTGTCCTCGGTGACGACGGCGGAGTACAGGGTCAGCGAGGACGGGATCTCGAATTCGGCCATGCCGCCGACGCCCTTGCCCTGGCCGAGGGCGCGGGCGAGGTCGATGGCGGAGGCGGCCATCGTCGGCGGGTACAGGACGGTCGCCTTGAGCACGGAGCTGCCGGACTTGATGGCCTCCATCGCGGACTTGGCGCCCGCTCCGCCGACCATCAGGAAGTCGTCCCGCCCGGCCTGCTCGATGGCGCGCAGCGCGCCGACGCCCTGGTCGTCGTCGTGGTTCCACAGCGCGTCGAACCGCGACTGCGCCTGCAGGAGTTGCGCGGTCTTCGCCTGACCGGACTCGACCGTGAAGTCGGCCGCCTGACGCGCCACCTTCCTGATGTTGGGGTAGTTCTTCAGGGCGTCGTCGAAGCCCCGGGTGCGCTGCTGGGTCAGCTCCAGGTTGTCGAGCCCGGCGAGTTCGACGACCTTGGCGTCCGGATTGTCCTTGAGCTGTTCGCCGATGTAGTGCCCGGCGTTCAGGCCCATGCCGTAGTTGTCGCCGCCGATCCAGCAGCGGTAGGCCTGCTGGGAGGCGAAGACCCGGTCCAGGTTGATGACGGGGATGCCCGCCTTCATGGCCTGCAGGCCGACCTGGGTGAGCGCCTTGCCGTCGGCCGGCAGGATCACCAGGACGTCGACCTTCTTGTTGATCAGGGTCTGGACCTGGCCGATCTGGGCGGCCGTGTCGTTGGACCCCTCGGTGATTTCCAGGGTGACGTCCGCGTACTTCTCCGCACGCGACTTGGCGTTCTGGTTGATGGCGTTGAGCCAGCCGTGGTCGGCCTGGGGGCCGGCGTAGCCGATGGTGACGGCCTTGCCGGGCTTGTCGTCCGCCACCGGGGCGTTGTTCGTGGCCTGTTGCTGGTTCTTGGGCTCGTTGCTGGTGCAGGCCGTCAGCAGCGCGCCGGCCGAGACGGCTGCGGTGCCGAACAGCAGCCCTCTGCGGCTCGTGGCGGGGATTGGCGACATGTCGGTCCGACCCTTCGATGGTGCGGTGGGCGATAACGGCGGGAGGCGGCTGCCGGACGGCGGGGGTCAGGTCCCGCCGTCCGGCGGTCTGCGGCGCGGCGTCAGGCGTCGCCGCCGCGCGTCGAGCGGCGCTGGACCAGGACGGCGGCGACGATGATGGCGCCCTTCGCGATCTGCTGGACAGCGGTCTCGAGGTTGTTCAGGGCGAAGATGTTGGTGATCGTGGTGAAGACCAGGACACCGAGGACGGAGCCGACGATGGTGCCGCGGCCGCCGCTGAGCAGGCTGCCGCCGATGATCGCCGCGGCGATCGCGTCCAGCTCGTAGAGGTTGCCGTTGGTGTTCTGCCCGGAGCCGGCGAGCACGATCAGCATGAACGCGGCGATGCCGCAGCACAGCCCGGACAGCAGGTACAGGTACAGGCGCTGGCGGCGGACGTCGATGCCGGCGAGCCGCGCCGCTTCCGCGTTGCCGCCGACGGCGACGGTGCGGCGGCCGAACGTGGTGCGGTTGAGCAGCAGCCAGCCGATGACGGTGACCGCGGCGAAGACCAGGACCAGCGGCGGGATGCCGAGCACGTAGGCGTCCCGGACACCGAGGTCGAGCACCGACTCGACGGTCACGACCTGGGTGCTGCCGTCGGTGATCTGCAGTGCCAGGCCGCGGGCGGAGGCGAGCATGGCCAGCGTCGCGATGAACGGCACCATCCTGCCGTAGGCGATCAGCAGGCCGTTGACGAGACCGCAGCCCACGCCGACGATCACGGCGGTGAAGAGGATGCCCGCGAAGCCGAACTCCTGGGTGGCCACGGTCGTCGCCCACACCGAGGCGAGCGCCACGATCGCGCCGACCGACAGGTCGATCCCGCCGCTGGTGATGACGAAGGTCATGCCGACGGTGACGACACCGATCACGGACGCCTGGGTGAGGATGAGCTGCAGATTGCTCGTGGCCAGGAACTCGTCCGGCGCGGTGATCCCGCCGACCACGGCGAGCACGGCGAGGACCCCGAGCAGGGACAGACTGCGCACGTCCCACCGCAGACCGAGCGGCCGGTGCGGACCGCCCTTGCCGGTGGCGGGCTCGGTGACGGGCGTGGGCGCGTTCTGGTGTGCCGTAGAGGCCGGCTGCGTCATGGCGTCGGGCTCCCTTCCATTACGAGATCGAGTACACGGTGCTCGTCGAGCTCCCGGGCGTCCGCGGTGTGCACGACGCTGCCTTCCCGGAGCACCAGCACCCGGTCGGCCAGGCCCAGGACCTCGGGCACCTCACTGGAGACGAGAAGGACGGCCAGGCCCTCGTCGGCCAGCCGGCGGATCACTGCGTAGAGCTCCGCCCGGGCGCCGATGTCGACGCCCCGGGTCGGCTCGTCCAGCAGCAGCACCTTGCATCCGCGCAGCAGCCAGCGAGCGAGCACCGCCTTCTGCTGGTTGCCGCCGGACAGCGTCCTGATCGCGGCGTCGGGATTGTCGGGCCGCAAGGACAGCTCCCGGACCGCCCGGTGCGTGGCGGCGCGCTCGGCCCGCCGGTCGAGCCAGCCGGCACGGGCGAACCGGGAGAGGGTGGAGACCGAGACGTTGCTGCTGACGGACTCCAGCATCAGCAGGCCCTGTGCCTTGCGCTCCTCGGGCGCGAGGCCGATGCCGGCGCGGACGGCGGCGCGCACGCTGCCGGGGCGCAACGGGGTGCCCTCGACGAGGACGCGGCCCGAGTCGGCCTTGCGGGCTCCGTAGATCGTCTCCAGGATCTCGCTGCGCCCGGACCCGACGAGTCCGGCCAGGCCGACGATCTCACCGGGCCGCAGCTCGAGGTCGACGGGCGCGAACTCGTCCCGCCGGGTCAGTCCTTCGACCGTCAGCACCGGCTGCCTCCCGGCGGCGGACCCGGCCGGGGCGCGCTCGGGAAAGACGTACGGGACGTTCCGCCCGGTCATCAGGGACACGACCTCATGGGTCGGTGTCGATTCCGCGGGCAGGCCGCCGGCCACGGCCCGGCCGTCCTTGAGGACGGTGACCCGGTCGCCGATGCGCCGGATCTCCTCGAGGCGGTGGGAGATGTACACGACGGCGACCCCGTCGGCCGTCAGACCGCCCACGATTCTGAAGAGGTTGTCGACCTCGTCGGGGTCCAGGGCCGCCGAGGGCTCGTCCATCACGATCAGCCGTACGTCGTGGGAGAGCGCGCGGGCCATCGAGACGATCTGCTGCTGTGCCGCTGACAGGTCGCCGACGAGCCGGGCCGGGTCGATCTCGGGATGGCCGAGCCGCTTCAGCAGGTCCGCGGTCGCCGTACGCGCCGCGGAGCCGCGTACGACGAACCCGGCGGCCGTGGGTTCGTGCCCGAGGTAGACGTTCTCCGCGACGGACAGCCCCTCGATCAGGTCGAGTTCCTGGTAGATGGTGGCGATGCCCAGGCGCATGGCGGCGATCGGCGACCCCAGGATCACGGGCTCGCCGCGCCAGGTGATCTCACCGCCGTCGGGCTGGTGGGCCCCGGCGAGCACTTTGATCAGGGTGGACTTGCCGGCGCCGTTCTGGCCGAGGAGGCAGTGGACCTCACCGGCCTGGACGTCGAGGTCCACACCGTCCAGGGCGCGGACGCCCGGGAACGACTTGGTGATACCGGACATGGTGAGCAAGGGTGGTTGTGGTGCCATGAGGATCCCCTCGGCGGATGCGGGCCGTGAGCGGGCAGGGCGGGACTGGGTGGTGCGGGTACGCGGGCGGCTCTGCGGAGCCGCTGGTGTCCGGGGGCGCCGGGGCGTCCGGGTGGAGCGGTGGTTCGCGCCGCGGCCCGTGCTGCGGTGGGGCCGGCGGCGGTCAGGCCGGTGAGAAGACGTGGTCGCTGATGAGCCGGGCGGCGCCGACGGTGCCGGCGACCGGCCCCAACTCGCCCAGCACGATGGGCAGGTTGCCCGTGGCGAGCGGCAACGACTGCCGGTACACCTGGGTCCGGACACTGGCCAGCAGCGTGTGCCCGAGCCCGGTCACACCACCGCCGAGCACCACCAGGGCCGGATTGAAGAAGCTGACGAGCCCGGCGATGACCTGACCCAGGCGTCTTCCGCCCTCCCGGATCAGTTCCAGGGCCACCGTGTCACCGGCCGCCGCGGCCGCCGACACGTCGACGGCCGTCAGACGCCCGGCGCTCGCGAGCCGGGCGGCGAGCCGCGCCGACCGGCCCGAGCGTGCGGCCTCCTCCGCGTCACCGGCCAGCGCGGCACCGCTGAAGTGGGCCTCCAGACAGCCCCGGTTGCCGCACGAACACGCACGGCCGCCCGGTTCCACCTGGATGTGGCCGATGTCGCCGGCACTGCCCGTCGTACCCCGGTAGACCGCGCCGCCGGTCACGATGCCGCAGCCGATGCCGGTCCCGATCTTGATGCACAGGAAGTCGCCCACGGAGCGCGCCACGCCCGCGTGCTGCTCGCCGACCGCCATCAGGTTCACGTCGTTGTCGACCATGACGGGACAGCCGAGTTCCTGGCCGAGCGCCTCCCGCACGGGGAACCCGTCCCAGCCCGGCATGATCGGCGGTGCGACCGGCACGCCCTCCGGGAAGCGGACCGGGCCCGGTACCCCGATCCCGGCGCCGTCGAAGCCGTCCACGACACCGGACGCCTTCAGCCGGGCGGCCATCGACAGCACCTGCTCGAAGACCGCCACCGGACCCTCCCGGACGTCCATCGGATGGTTCAGATGTGCCAGGACCTCCAACTCCGCGTTGGTCACGGCCACACCGACCGAGGTGGCGCCGATGTCGACACCGAGGAACCGCAGGGTCGACGCCAGCCGGATGCCGTGCGAACGCCGCCCCCCTCGTGAGGGGGCGAGGCCGTCCGCGGCGACGAGACCCGTCTCCAGCAGCCGGTCCACCTCGACGGCCAGCTTCGAACGGGACAGCTCCACCAGGTCGCCCAGCCGGGCGCGGGAGGTGGGGCCGCCGTCACGCAGTGAACGCAGGAGCAGTGCCTGGTGCGCGTTCTCGGGCCGAGCGGTCATCCGTCTCACGAACCCTCCCCTCCCCCGTCCACGTCCGGACGCCGGGCGCCCGCCCCATGGGCCGGCTCGCCGGGCTTCGGGGAGGAACGTAGCAGCGTTTTACCAAGCCCGGAAGAACTTACGCACATTCCCAGCGAACTTTTTCCACGCACAGGACAAAGCTCGGAGCGGCTGGTGATGGCCCGTCAGGTGACTCAGCATGGAGGCAGCGTCGATCGGGGTGAGAGGGCGAACCATGTTCTACTACGTGCTCAAGTACGTACTGCTCGGCCCGCTGCTGAGGCTGGTCTTCCGCCCCCGGATCGAGGGGCTGGACCATGTGCCGGACTCGGGCGCGGCCATCGTCGCCGGGAACCATCTGTCGTTCTCCGACCACTTCCTGATGCCCGCCGTGCTGCGGCGCCGCATCACCTTCCTCGCCAAGGCCGAGTACTTCACCGGCCCCGGTCTCAAGGGCCGGCTGACCGCGTTCTTCTTCCGCAGCGCGGGCCAGATCCCGGTGGACCGCTCCGGCAAGGAGGCGGGGCAGGCCGCGATCCGCGAAGGGCTCGGTGTGCTGGGCAGGGGTGAGCTGCTCGGCATCTATCCGGAGGGCACGCGCTCGCACGACGGCCGGCTGTACAAGGGCAAGGTCGGCGTCGCGGTGATGGCGCTCAGGGCCGGGGTGCCGGTCGTGCCGTGCGCGATGATCGGCACCTTCGAGGCGCAGCCGCCCGGCCGGAAGATCCCGAAGGTGCACCCCGTGGTGATCCGCTTCGGCGAGCCGCTGGACTTCTCCCGCTATGCGGGCATGGAGGGGGAGAAGGCCGTACTGCGCGCCGTGACCGACGAGATCATGTACGCGATCCTGTCGCTCTCCGAGCAGGAGTACGTCGACCGGTACGCGGCCGACGTCAAGGCCGAGGAGGCGGAGAGGGCGGCGAGGGGCCGGCGGTTCCCCCGGCGGCCGCCCCGCTAGGGGCCTGCCGTCTGCCCTCGGCAGAAGGACGTGGCCCGGCGGGAGGGTGTGCGCCTACGGTCCCCTCATGACACGAGCTGTGGTGATCGGAGCGACCGGGCAGATCGGACGGGCGGCCGTGGGGGCGCTGGCCCGCGACGGCTGGGAGGTGACGGCCGTCTCGCGCGGCGGCGGCCGCGACGCGGACTGGCCCGGGGACGTACGCGTGGTGCGCGCCGACCGGGAGGACGACGCGGCGCTCTCCGCGGCGGTCGGCGACGGCTGCGACGTCCTGGTGGACATGGTCGCCTTCGGCGCCGGCCACGCCCGGCAGCTGGTCTCCCTCGCCGGGCGCGTCGGCTCGGCGGTGGTGATCTCCAGCGTGTCGGTCTACGAGGACGCGAAGGGCAGGAACTTCGACACGCAGGACCGGCCCGACGGCTTCCCCGAGTATCCGGTCCCGGTCTCCGAGGAGCAGCGCACGGTCCGGCCGGGCGAGACGTCGTACAGCACCCGCAAGGCGGCGCTGGAACGCGAACTGCTCGCCGCCGGGGACCGGTTGCCGGTCACGCTGCTCCGCGCGGGCGCGGTCCACGGGCCGCACTGCCGGACCCCGCGCGAGCTGTACTTCGTCAAGCGCAACCTGGACGGCAGGCGACGGCGGGTGCTCGCGTACGGCGGTGCGAGCCGTTTCCATCCGGCGAGCGTGCGCAACATCGCCGAGCTGATCCGGCTGGCCGCCCCGCGGCCGGGCACCCGCGTGCTCAACGCCGTCGATCCGGACGCGCCGACGGTGGCGGAGATCGCGGCGGAGATCGACGCCGTGATGGGGGTGCGGGCCGAGGACGTCCTGGTGGACGGCCCGCCGCCGGCGGAGGGCCTGGGCGACACGCCCTGGTCCGTGCCCGTGCCGGTCGTGTGCGACATGACGGCGGCGCGACGGCAGTTGGGCTACCGCCCGGTGGCCCGCTACGCCGAGACCCTGCCGGACACCGTGGCCTGGATCGAGGAACGTCTGGCCGGGCGCGACTGGCGGGAGGCGTTCCCCAGGATGGCCCAGAACTACGGCGAACTCTTCGACTACGCGGCGGAGGACACCTGGCTGGCCACGCGGCCGGTCTGAGGGCCGCCGGCCAGGGGACAGGAAGAGGGGGCGGCCGGTTCGGACCGGCCGCCCCCTCCGTTCACCCTGCGGTGCCTACGGCTTGGGCGTGGCGTGCGGGGCGCAGGTCACGTCCCGGGCGTCCAGCTTGCCGGTGAGCAGGTAGGCGTCCACCCGGTCGTTGACGCACGGGTTGACCAGCCCGGTGACGCCGTGGGAGCCGGCGTCCCGCTCGGTGATCAGGCGGGAGCCCTTGAACCGCTGGTGCAGTTCGACGGCGCCCTCGTACGGGGTGGCCGCGTCACGCTCGGACTGGACGATCAGCACGGGCGGCAGTCCCTTGCCGGTCTTCACGTTCAGCGGGGTCTGCTGCTTGGCCGGCCAGGTGGCGCACGGCAGGTTCATCCACGCGTTGGCCCAGGTCATGAACGGGTGGTCGCGGTGCAGCCGGGTGTTGTCCCGGTCCCAGGTGCGCCAGTTGGTGGGCCACTTGGCGTCCGCGCACTCGACCGCCGTGTACACGGCGTTGCCGTTCTCCGAAGAGGCGTTGCCCACGGTGTCGGACAGGTCCGGGGCGGCGGCGTCGACGAGGGCCTGGGTGTCACCGGCGACGTACTTGCTGAAGACAGCCGCCGTGGGAGCCCAGGAGGAGTCGTAGTACGGGGCGCCCTGGAAGAAGGAGATCAGCTCGGCCGGGCCGACGACGCCACCGAGGGGAGCCTTCTCGGCGGTGGCGCGCAGCTTGAGCCACTGCTCCTGCACCTCGGCACGGGTGTCCCCGAGGTGGTAGGTCGCGTCGTTCTTGGCGACCCAGTCCTGCCAGTCCTTCCAGCGGCCCTCGAAGGCGACGTCCTGGTCCAGGTTGGCCTCGTACCAGATCTTGTCGCGGGACGGGTTGACGACGCTGTCGACGACCATCCGGCGCACGTGGCCGGGGAAGAGGGTGCCGTAGACCGCGCCCAGGTAGGTGCCGTAGGAGACGCCGAGGTAATTGAGCTTCTTCTCGCCGAGGGCGGCGCGGATGACGTCCAGGTCGCGCGCGGTGTTCGGCGTGGTCATGTGCGGCAGCATGGCGCCGCTGCGCTCGAAGCAGCCCTCGGCGTACTCGGCGGCGAGCTTGCGCTGGGCGCGCTTGTCGGCCTCGGAGCGCGGCACCGGGTCCATCTTCGGCGCCTTGACGAACTCCTGCGGGTCGACACAGGAGATGGGCGCGGACCTGCCGACACCGCGCGGGTCGAAGCCCACGAAGTCGTAGGCCTTGGCGGTGTTGGCCCACACCGCGCTCTTGCTGGTGACGCGGGCCGGGAAGCGCAGGCCGGAGCCGCCGGGGCCGCCCGGGTTGTAGATGAGCGCGCCCTGGCGCTCGGACGCCGTGCCGGTGTTGCCGATGCGGTCGACGGCGAGCTTGATCTGCTTGCCGTACGGCTTGGCGTAGTCGACCGGGACGGTGACGTAGCCGCACTGGATCGGCTTCGGCAGGTTCCAGTCGGCGGGGCAGTCCTGCCAGTCGATGCCGGCCTGCGCCGCGCGGGCCGCGGCGATGGCGGCGCCGCGGGCCTCGCGGTCCTGGCCCTGCCCGTGGTCCCGGCCGGCGGCCGGAGTGGCGCCGGCCGCCGGTGCCGCGACGGCGCCGGCTATCAGCGTGGCGGTGACGAGCGCTCCGGCCGAGCCGAACGCCGCGGCTCTCCGGTGCAGCCTGGTCTTCCTCAAGTGGCCCTCCCCGTACATGATGTCGACAAGTACGGGGATCCTCGCGGCTGTGCGTTCCCTGAGAACAGGGGTGGCACTACTTCTTTGCCAATCCGATAAACGGAGAAGTGCGTCCGGGGGCCGGTCAGTCCCGGTCCAGGGAGGCCAGCGCCTCGTCGAGCAGCCGCCGCAGCCGGAGCGCGTCCGGTGCCACCGCGGTCACCAGCACGGCCGGTCCGGCGAGCGGCATGACGGCCGCGCCCTCCCCGGCCGTGCGGGCGGTGGGCGGCCGGGTCGCGAACGACGGCCGGACGACGACGACCTGGCCGACGGCCCGGTGACCGGCCAGCCCGGCCGGGCCGTCCCAGCCTCCGGGGGCGCCGGGGCCGCAGGCCAGTTCCTGGTCGAGGACGGCGCGGCCCCCGATCCGTACGGCAAGACGGCTGGTGAGCCGCCCCGGCTCCTCGCCGGACCGCCCGAGCACCTGTTCCTCGCGCAGCACGAGCCGGGCCGTGGGCGCGAGGTCGGCGCGTGTGGTCACCTGCAGGTCGCTGCCGTTCGCGGAGATCAGCTGCTCGGGCAGCCAGTGCAGTTCGGCGTCGTCGGCCACGGCGAGCCGGACGTCGTAGCGGGCCCCCGCCTTGTCCTGACCCGGCAGGGCGAGGGTGGCGGCGGCGGAGCCGACCCGCAGCCGGGCGCCCTGCACCGCCTCGGCGGTCACCGTGAAGTGGTCGCCGCCGAGCGGACCGCTCATCGCGCCGACCAGCAGAACGCGGGCCTCGGCCCCGCTCCCCCTGGTCCGCCGCACCGCGAGCGGGCCCTCGCCCTCCAGCACGGGCAGGCTGGTGCCGCCGCGTCCGTCACCGCGGGCGAGGATCCGCGCCATCGCCCGGACGCCGCCCGGCGCCGTCATGCCGTCCACGCGGCGAGCCGGGCGCGCACCCAGTCGGCGACCTCCCCCACGCCTGCCTCGCTCCTGAGCGACTGGAGCACGACCGGCAGTTCGCCGCGCTGCGCCTTGGCGTCGGCGGCCATCCGCGCGAGGTCGGAGCCGACGTACGGGGCGAGGTCGGTCTTGTTGACGATGAGCAGGTCCGCGGTGGAGACACCGGGGCCGCCCTTGCGCGGGATGTCGTCGCCGCCCGCCACGTCGATCACGAAGATCTGGGCGTCGACGAGTCCCCGGGAGAAGGTGGCGGTGAGGTTGTCCCCGCCGGACTCCACCAGGACCAGGTCGAGCGGTCCGACCTCGTCCTCCAGGTCCTCGACGGCCTCCAGGTTGGCGGAGATGTCGTCCCGGATCGCGGTGTGCGGGCAGGCGCCCGTCTCGACGGCGGTGATGCGCTCCGGCGGCAGGACCGCCTCGCGGAGCAGGAACTCGGCGTCCTCGCGCGTGTAGATGTCGTTGGTGACGACGGCGAGGGACAGTTCCTCGCGCAGCGCGCGGCAGAGCGCCGCGACGGTCGCGGTCTTGCCGGACCCGACGGGCCCGCCGAGCCCGATGCGCAGCGCGCGGCGGCTCCCGTCGGGCCGGCGGGCATCGGCGGACACGGCGGCGGGCCCGTCGTGGTCGTGGTCGAGGTGCATGGGTGACTCCTGAAACTGGGGGTCGGCTCTCGGCCCGTCCGGCGCTCGAGGACGAGGCCGAACGGGGGTTCCAGGGGGCCGGAGCCCCCTGGAGTCGGACAGGGAAGGGGCGGCGGGGGCGAGGACCACTACGAGGCGAAGAGCCGCACGGCCCAAGCGGCATGCGCCTCCGCCCCGATCTCCAGCAACGGCGCGGACCGCGCCGGCAGCGCGTCCGCCCCCTCGTCGCTCAGGGCCAGTTGCGCCGCCTCCACCGCGTCCGCGGCCACCCGGTCCACCTCCGCCGCCAGCCGCGCGAGCACGGCCGTGGCGTCGAACGGGTCGAGACCGAGCAGCCGCACGACCGCGGTCGCCGGCCCGCTCACCCCCTCGTAGGCGGAGCAGTAGGCCGCGTCCAGGGCCCCGAGCCCGGCCGCGCGGGCGGCCAGCCCGAGGACGACGGGCTGGTGGGCGCCCTTGGGGAAGCGCCCGGCCAGCACCTCGAGTCCGGGGTCCGGCCAGGTGGCGCGGGCGGCCCGCATGAGCTGCCGGCCGAGTCTGCGGGCCACCGCCCGCAGGGCGGGTGACGGTGTGCGGGCGTCCGCGGCCCGGTCGAGTTCCTCGGGATCGACGCCGAGGGCCGCGGCTGCCGCGAGGGACGCCGTCACGGCTCCGCTCGTGTGCAGCCGTCCCCGGCAGAACGCCTCCAGGCTCGCGGCGTCGGTGATGTGTCCGGCCTTGACGGCGGCCTCCGCCCCGCCGGAGTGGGCGTGCCCTCCGGCGGGGAACCGGCCGTCCGCCAGGACGAGCAGTGCTGCGCGGCTCATGACGGCGCTCAGAAGAGGAAGTACCGCTGCGCGAGCGGCAGTTCGGCGACCGGTGCGGGTTCGACGAGCTCGCCGTCGATGGTCACCGCGAAGGAGTCCGCGGCGACCTCGACCCGGGGCAGGGCGTCGTTCTCGCGCATGTCCGCCTTGGTGCGGCCCCGGGTCGAGCGGATGGGCACGAACTCCTTCCTGAGACCGAGGCGTTCCGGCAGCCCGTCCTCGATCGCCGCCTCGGCCACGAAGTTCAGCGAGTTCGTGGCGGGCGCCCGGCCGAGGGCGCCGTACATCGGGCGCGGCAGGACGGGCTGCGGGGTGGGGATGGAGGCGTTGGCGTCGCCCATCTGCGCGTAGGCGATCTGTCCGCCCTTGAGCACGACCTGCGGCTTCACACCGAAGAAGCGGGGCTCCCAGAGGACCAGGTCGGCGAGCTTGCCGGACTCGACGGAGCCGACCTCGTGCTCGATGCCCTGGGCGACGGCGGGGTTGATGGTGTATTTGGCGACATAGCGACGCGCACGCCGGTTGTCGGCGCGGGTGTCGCCGGACAGGAAGCCGCGGCGTCGCTTCATCACGTGCGCGGTCTGCCAGGTCCGCAGGATCACCTCGCCGACGCGGCCCATGGCCTGGGCGTCCGACGACATGATGGAGATGGCGCCCATGTCGTGCAGGATGTCCTCGGCCGCGATGGTGCTGGGCCGGATGCGGGACTCGGCGAAGGCCAGGTCCTCGGGGACCGCCGGGTTGAGGTGGTGGCAGACCATCAGCATGTCGAGGTGTTCCTCGACGGTGTTGACGGTGTGCGGCCGGGTGGGGTTGGTGGACGCCGGCAGCATGTTCGGCAGCGACACCGCCGTGATCATGTCGGGTGCGTGGCCGCCGCCGGCGCCCTCGACGTGGAAGGCGTGCAGGGTGCGCCCCGCGACCGCGTCGAAGGTGTCGCCGACGAATCCGGCCTCGTTCAGGGTGTCCGTGTGGACGGCGAGCTGGACGCCGGACTCCTCGCACACGTCCAGACAGGCGGAGATGACGGCGGGGGTCGCGCCCCAGTCCTCGTGGATCTTGAAGCCGAGGATGCCGGCGCGCAGCTGGTCGCGCATCGACTCCTTGGACATGGTGCTGCCCTTGCCGAGGAAGCCGATGTTGACCGGGCTCGACTCCAGGGCCGCGTACATCCGCGCGAGGTGCCACGAACCGGGGGTGACCGTGGTCGCCTTGCTGCCCTCGGCCGGTCCCGTACCGCCGCCGACGAGCGTGGTGATGCCGGAGGCGAGGGCCTCGTCGACGACGCCCGGCGCGATGAAGTGGACGTGCGTGTCGATGCCGCCGGCGGTGACGATCTTGCCGTTGCCCGCGATGACCTCGGTCTCGGGCCCGATGACGAGCTCGGGGTGGACGCCGTCCATGGTGTCCGGGTTGCCGGACTTGCCGATGCCGGTGATGCGGCCGTCGCGGATGCCGATGTCGGCCTTGACGATGCCCCAGTGGTCGATGATCACGGCACCGGTGATCACGGTGTCGGGGGCGCCCTCGGCACGGGTGGCGCGCGACTGGCCCATGGACTCGCGCAGCACCTTGCCGCCGCCGAAGACCGCTTCGTCACCGGAGCGGCCGGGGCCGCCGGAGCGGTCCTCCTCGATCTCGACGAAGAGGTCGGTGTCGGCCAGCCGGACGCGGTCGCCGGTGGTCGGGCCGAACAGGTCGGCGTAGGCGGCTCGGGACAGTTCAGGCATCGAGGGCACCTCCGGTCGCGCCGCGCAGACCCACGACGACGCGGGCACCCGCGAGGGGGATCAGCTCCACGTCGACCGGGATGCCGGGCTCGAACCGGACGGCGGTGCCGGCGGCGATGTTCAGCCGCCTGCCGTGCGCCGCGGCACGGTCGAAGTCGAGACCGGGGTTGGCCTCGGCGAAGTGGTAGTGGGAGCCGACCTGCACGGGCCGGTCGGCGGTGTTGAGCACGGTCAGACGGACGCTCGTGCGGCCCTCGTTGAAGGCGACCGGCTCGTCGGCGAAGAGGATCTCTCCGGGAATCATGGCTGCTGCGGGTTCCCGTCAGATGATCGGTTCGTGGACGGTGACGAGCTTGGTGCCGTCGGGGAAGGTCGCCTCGACCTGCACGTCGTGGATCATCTCGGGGATGCCTTCCATGACCTCGTGGCGCTGGATCAGCTTGCGGCCCGACGCCATGAGCTCACTGACCGTACGGCCGTCACGGGCGCCCTCGAGGATGTGCGAGGTGATCAGCGCGACGACCTCGGGGTGGTTGAGCTTCACCCCTCGCGCGCGGCGCTTCTCCGCCACGTCCGCGGCCACATGGATGAGCAGTCGTTCCTGCTCGTGCGGGGTCAGTTGCACGTACCACCTCACAGAACGTCACGCCGGGACCGAACGGTCCGGCTGCCGCGTCCACCGCGACGGCTCTAGATGTAACACACAGCAATGAGCCCCAAGTCGCCCGCTGATGTGCGAAAAACCGCAGGTGGATCGGGGTGCAGAGTACGGCTAGAGTGTTTCCGCCACGTCACGCGGTTTTGACCGACTGATTACCGGTTTGACCGGCCGATTACCGGTGCTGTCGGCGGTCCTTCGCATGCCCGCGCATCCCTGGGCGCGATCGGCGTCCCGCAGGGCGCCCGGCAGCCGCGTCCGGCACACCCTCCGTCACCGCGGGGCCGAAACCGGCCGAACGGCTTACCCCCCTTCGGCGTAGGAACACCTCGAATTTCCGGCCCCCCGGGCTTGCGCGACGTGCGCACCCGGACGGCGGAACTTGTCATTCCGTCGCTGGTCCCGGGGTCGCCACGGGCGTCCCCCGGAGGATCGAACACGACATGTCCACCCGAACGGGTGGGTGGTGAGTAACCACACAACAACCCGGTTCCGTTGGGATTTTCCGACTTCGGTGCGCCAAGATCCATGACTGACGACAAGCCCCCGCCGCAGCGGCGGGGCGGTCCGGGCGGACGCCGAGTCCTGCCGCCGCCCGGACGACCGGTCGACAGGAGTGGATCGGCAGGAGTGGAGGACCCGAGCACGACGGGTCGCCGGAACGGTCGCCCCCGAGAGGGAGCCGCCGGGCCGAGCAGCCCTTGGGGTGAAGCCGCACTCGTGCGGCCGGGCAACTTCGCCAGCCCGAATCCGACAGGTCATCCTTCACAGGCGGCTGACGAAGGGTTGCGCATGACTGCGCTCAATCGCGTCCCGTCGCTGATGGCCCGTGCCGGTACGGCCTCGGCCCTGACCATCGCCGCCGTGGGCGGCTCCATCGTGGTTCCCGGCGTCGCCTCCGAGGCCGCCGCGGCGAGCCACGCGACGAAGGCCCTCAGGATCGCGGCCTCCAAGAAGGGCGCGCCCTACGCGTGGGGCGCCACCGGGCCGTACCGGTTCGACTGCTCCGGACTGACGCTGTACTCGTTCAAGAAGGCCGGCAAGAAGCTGCCGCGGACCGCCGCGCAGCAGTACAACAAGACCCGGCACGTCTCCGCCAGGAGCCGCAAGGCCGGAGACCTCGTGTTCTTCCACTCGGGCCGGAGTGTGTACCACGTCGGCATCTACGCCGGAAAGGGCAAGATCTGGCACGCCCCGAAGACCGGGGACGTGGTGCGGCTGCAGAAGATCTGGACCAGCAACGTCTGGTACGGCCGGGTGAAGTGATCCGCCCGGGGCGGTGACGGCTTCCTGACGCGCCGTCACCGTCCCGGGTGCGTGCCGCGGTGCGTGACACGGCCCTCTGCGGTCACCCGCACGGCATGGCCGACCACCGCCGCTGCACCGCTCGCAACGAGACACCGCTGGAGCGCGCCGACCGCAACTTCGTCGAGCTGCTCCAGGAACTGCGCGTCACCCGGACCGGGGTGCAGATCCTCTTCGCCTTCCTGCTGTCCCTGGCCTTCACGTCGCGCTTCCCGGAGCTCGACACGGTCCGGCGCACCGTCTACGTCACCACGCTGCTGTTCGCGGTGCTCGCGGCGACGCTGTTCACCGCCCCGGCCGCGCTGCACCGCTCGCTCTTCCAGCGGGGCGCCAAGGCACGCATAGTGCGGGTGTCCTCGCGGCTCGCCACGGCCGGCCTGGGCGTACTGGTGTTCGCGTTCACCGGCTCGGTGATGCTCGTGGTCGACGTGACCACCGGCCGGGCCGGTGGAGCGGCCGCCGGTGCGGCGACCCTGCTGGTCTGCCTCGGCCTGTGGTGGCTGCTCCCCCGCCTGGTCCGGCGGAGCCACGCGACCGGTGACCGCCGCGCCGCCGACCGGCGCCCGGCGGCGGAGGCGGCCGGCGCGGCCCGGGACAGGGCCGCACGGGTCCGGGCGGCCCGGCGGGCGCCGTCCGTCTCGCGCCGGGTGCCGTCCACGCCTCACCGCTGAGGCTCCTGCGGCCCCACGGTCTCGCCCCGGGGACGCCCCACGACGGTGACCGGTTCGGCGGGCACCACCGGGCCCGGTGCCGTCCAGGGCAGTTCGATGGAGACGGTCTTGCCGCCCTCGCGCGTGGGCCGCACCCTCAGCCTGCCGCCGCACTCCGCCGTCAGCCAGCGGATGATCACCATGCCCCGGCCGTTGTCCTGCTGCACCGCGGCGGGCAGCCGTTTGGGGAAACGCGGGTGGCTGTCGGTGACGCCGATGCACAGCCGTTCGTCGCAGTCGAGCACGAGGTCCACCGTGAAGGTCGGTGACTGCCCGAACGTGTGCTGGACCGCGTTGGTGGCCAGCTCGGAGACGATGAGCCGGACGGTCTCGGACACCTCGGCGTCCTCGGGCAGGCCCCACTCCGCCAGGGTGCCCACCACATAGGTGCGCGCGGCGGCCACCGAGGCGGGATCGCTCGGCAGAGTGACGGATGCTTCCAGATGGTCTGCCATGGCGACGTCGTCCCTTTCCCACGGGACCGCGGCCCGACACGGGGCGGATGGTTCGAGTACGGTCCCGGACTGGTGCTTCGCCGCCAGACTGCCATCACCGCCCGGCGAAGGGCGGCGATCCACCAAGATATGCATATATCTGTCGCTCGAAGCGGTGAACTCTGCGACGGCAGAGCGTATTCGGGCGGCTCGTCGGCATCGGAGGAGTGGCCCATGCAGCACGGTCCGGTGGTGCGCCGCCGAAAGCTGGGCGCGGAACTGCGCGCCCTGCGCACGTCGGCGGGGATCACCAGCGGCGAGGCGGCCCGGCTGGTGGGCTGGCACCAGTCGAAGGTCAGCCGGATCGAGACCGGGACCAGCGGGGCGAAACCGGCCGACGTGCGGTTACTGCTGGACGCCTACGGTGTGGACGACCGCGAACTGCGGGAGCTGCTGGTGGTGCTGGCGGGTTCCGAGGACGCGGGCGGCCGGCACCACTGGTGGCACGCCTATCGCGGGGTGCTGCCGCCGACGTACCGGGACTTCATCAGTCTGGAGTCGCAGGCGAGCGCGATGCGGACGCTGGAGACGACCGTCGTTCCCGGGCTGTTGCAGACGCCTGAGTACGCCCGCGCGGTCACGCGGGCGGCGGTGGACGGGCTGTCGGACGAGCGGCTGGACACGCTGGTGGAGGTCCGCCTGGCCCGGCAGGACGTGCTGCGGGCCGACCCGCCACTGGAGCTGAACGCGGTCCTCGACGAAGCGGTGCTGCGCCGGGAGGTGGGCGGGCCCGGGGTCATGGCCCGGCAGCTGACCCGGCTGGTGGAGGCCGCGCGGCTGCCCAATGTCCGGCTCCAGGTGCTTCCGTTCACCGCCGGGGCGCACATCGGTGTCACCGGCCCTTTCGTAATCTTCTCATTTCCGAGCACTTCTGATCTCGACGTGGTTGTTCTCGACCACTTGACGAGTAGCCTCCATCTCGAACGGAAAGAAGACCTGGAGGCCTACACCGAGGCCTTCGACGCTCTCCTGCTCCATGCCCTTTCGCCCGCGGACTCGTTGGACTACATCGCCGCGACAGCGGCCGGCGCGTAAGGAGGCACCATGTCCGCATGTCCCCGGAACATCCCCGCGAGTACCGAACTGCACGATGTGCGATGGCTGCGCAGCAGTTACAGCACAGGAGCCAACAACTGCGTGGAGACCGCACGGCCGGCGGCCGGCCCCTGGGCCGGGCTCCTCGCCGTGCGCGACTCCAAGGCCCCGGCCGGGCCCGCGCTGCTCTTCTCCCCCGGGAGCTGGGCGTCGTTCACGGCCGCGGTCCGCGTCGGCAGGACCGGCTGATCCGACCGGGTGACGCGCGACGCACGGCCGTGCCACGCCGACTCATGGCCGCGTTTCGCCGATCACCCGTACCGCACGTTCGATCTGTTCCCCGGAGAGGTCCGCGCGAGCGGTCAGCCTGAGCCGTGAGATGCCATCGGGCACCGACGGAGGGCGGAAGCAGCCCACGGACAGGCCGGCCGCACGGCAGTCGGCCGCCCAGCGCACGGCCCCCTCCGGGGAGGGAGCGCGCACCGAGACCACCGCGGCGTCCGGACGCACCGCCTCCAGACCCGCGGCGGTCAGGCGCGCGTGCAGCTCGGCCGCCACCTCGCGCGCCCGCGCCGCCCGCCCGGGCTCACGACGCAGCAGCCGCAGGGCCGCGAGGGCCGCGCCCGTCGCGGCGGGGGCGAGTCCGGTGTCGAAGATGAACGTCCGGGCCGCGTTCACCAGATGGTCGATCACCCGGGCGGGGCCGAGCACGGCACCGCCCTGACTTCCCAGCGACTTGGACAGCGTGACCGTCACGACGACGTCGTCGGCACCCGCGAGCCCCGCCGCGTGCGGGGCGCCCCGGCCGCCGTCGCCGAGGACGCCGAGGCCGTGGGCGTCGTCGACGACCAGCCCGGCGCCGTGCTCCCGGCACGCCTCGGCCAGGGCGGCCAGCGGCGCCGCGTCACCGTCCACCGAGAAGACCGTGTCGGAGACGGCGACGGCGGGCCCGTCGTGCGTCGCCAGCGCCTTTCGCACCGCGTCCGGGTCGGCGTGCGCCACGACGTGGGTCGCCCCCCGGGCCAGCCGGCAGCCGTCGATCAGCGAGGCGTGGTTGCCCGCGTCGGAGACGACGAGGGAGCCGTGCGGCGCCAGCGCGGTCACCGCGGCGAGGTTGGCGGCATAGCCGGAGGAGAGGACGAGCGCGGCCTCGAAGCCGCAGAACGCGGCCAGTTCGCGCTCGAGTTCGGCGTGCAGTTCGGTCGTTCCGGTGACGAGCCGGGAGCCGGTCGCACCGCCGCCCCAGGCCCGCGCGGCCCGCGCCGCGCCCTCGGTGACCTCCTGGTGCCGGGCCAGACCCAGGTAGTCGTTGCTCGCCAGGTCCAGCAGGGGCGAGTCGGCCGGACGGGGCCGAAGTGTCCGTACGAGGCCGGCCCGGCGGCGCGCCCCGGCCTGCTCGTCGATCCAGCCGAACGCCATGGCTTCGCCCTCCGCGGTTTTGTAGGCAGTGGACAGACACTAGCGGCACGACGGGCTGCCCGAGGTGTGGCGATACCCACACGGTGATCTGTCACTGTTGTGCGAAGTCTCCTTGGCCCCGGGCGGCCCCGTAGGACAGGATCGGCTCTCATGGACCTGCTGAACACGCTGGTGGACAAGGGGCTTCGGCGCGAGACGCCGACCCGCGAGGAAGCTCTGGCCGTCCTCGCCACTTCCGACGACGACCTGCTCGACGTGGTGGCCGCGGCCGGCAAGGTGCGCCGTCACTGGTTCGGCCGACGGGTGAAACTCAACTATCTGGTCAACCTCAAGTCGGGCCTGTGTCCCGAGGACTGCTCCTACTGCTCGCAGCGGCTCGGCTCGAAGGCCGAGATCCTCAAGTACACCTGGCTCAAGCCCGGCCAGGCCTCCGAGGCCGCTGCCGCCGGCGTGGCCGGCGGCGCCAAGCGGGTGTGCCTGGTGGCCAGCGGGCGCGGCCCCACCGAGCGGGACGTGGACCGGGTCTCCGAGACCATCAAGGCCATCAAGGAGCAGAACGAGGGCGTCGAGGTCTGCGCCTGCCTGGGGCTGCTCTCGGACGGTCAGGCGGAGCGGCTGCGCGAGGCGGGCGCCGACGCCTACAACCACAACCTCAACACGTCCGAGTCGACGTACGGGGACATCACGACCACGCACACGTACGCCGACCGGGTGGACACGGTCAACAAGGCGCACGCGGCCGGGCTGTCCGCCTGCTCGGGGCTGATCGCGGGCATGGGCGAGAGCGACGAGGACCTGGTCGACGTGGTCTTCTCGCTGCGCGAGCTGGACCCCGACTCGGTGCCGGTCAACTTCCTGATCCCGTTCGAGGGCACGCCGCTGGCGAAGGAGTGGAACCTCACCCCGCAGCGGTGCCTGCGCATCCTGGCGATGACGCGGTTCGTCTGCCCGGACGTCGAGGTGCGCATCGCCGGCGGACGCGAGGTGCACTTGCGCACCATGCAGCCGCTCGCCCTGCACCTGGCCAACTCGATCTTCCTCGGTGACTACCTCACCAGCGAGGGCCAGGCGGGCAAGGCCGACCTGGAGATGATCGCGGACGCCGGCTTCGAGGTGGAGGGCACCGGCGAGGTGACCCTGCCCGAGCACCGCGCGGCGGGCCGGGGCGGCTGCGGGTCGCACGCGGAGGCGGGGCCCTGCGGGTCGCACGAGGACGGCGGCGTCTGCGGTTCCGCCCCGGCCGGTGGCGGGTGCGGTTCCGCGCCGGCCGCGGAGGCACCGGCGGCGGGCGAGGCGCGTACGGACCTGGTCGCCGTGCGCCGTCGCGGTGCCGGAACCGACCTCGCGCCCAATGCCTGAGCCCGCGCTGACCGTGGACGAACTGCTGGCCCTCGACCGGCGGCACGTCTGGCACCCGTACGGCCCCATGCCCGGCCGGCAGGACCCGCTCGTCGTGGAGTCGGCGAGCGGGGTGCGGCTGCGGCCGGCCGACGGCTCGGGTGAGCTGGTCGACGGGATGTCGTCCTGGTGGTCGGCGATCCACGGCTACAACCACCCGGTGCTGAACGAGGCCGCGCGCGAGCAGCTGGACCGGATGAGTCACGTCATGTTCGGCGGGCTCACCCACGAGCCCGCCGTGCGGCTGGCGAAGCTCCTTGTCGACATGTCGCCGGAAGGGCTGGAGCATGTGTTCCTCGCCGACTCCGGCTCGGTGGCGGTCGAGGTGGCGGTCAAGATGTGCCTCCAGTACTGGCGTTCGCTGGGCCGCCCCGCCAAGCGGCGGCTGCTGACCTGGCGCGGGGGCTACCACGGCGACACCTGGCAGCCCATGTCGGTGTGCGACCCCGAGGGCGGGATGCACGAGCTGTGGAGCGGGGTGCTGCCGCGTCAGGTGTTCGCGGACGCCCCGCCCGCCGAGTACGAGGAGTCGTACGCGGACCATCTGCGCGCGACGGTCGAGCAACACGCCGGCGAACTGGCCGCGGTGATCGTGGAGCCGGTGGTGCAGGGCGCGGGCGGGATGCGGTTCCACTCCCCCGCCTACCTGCGGGTGCTGCGCGAGGTGTGCGACGCGCACGACGTGCTGCTGGTGTTCGACGAGATCGCCACCGGCTTCGGGCGGACGGGCGCGCTGTTCGCGGCGGAGCACGCGGCGGTGACGCCGGACGTGATGTGCGTGGGCAAGGCTCTGACCGGCGGTTACCTGACGATGGCGGCGACGCTGTGCACCTCCCGGGTGGCGGACGGCATCTCACGGGGCGACGTGCCGGTGCTCGCGCACGGGCCGACGTTCATGGGCAATCCGCTCGCCGCGGCGGTGGCGTGCGCGTCGATCGGGCTGCTGCTCGGCCAGGACTGGCGCGCGGAGGTCAAGCGCATCGAGACGGGCCTCACCGAGGGACTCGCGCCGGCCGCCGGCCTGCCGGGCGTGCGGGACGTGCGCGTGCTCGGCGCGATCGGCGTGGTGCAGCTCGACCACGCCGTCGACATGCGGGCGGCGACCGAGGCGGCCGTGCGCGAGGGCGTGTGGCTGCGGCCGTTCCGCGACCTGATCTACACGATGCCGCCGTACGTCACGGGCGACGCGGACGTGGCACGCATCGCGCGCGCGGTGTGCGCGGCGGCACGGGAGGGATGACATGGCGGTACTGGTGATCACGGGGACGGGCACGGAGGTCGGCAAGACGGTCGCGACTGCCGCCGTGGCCGCGGCGGCGCTGGCGGCCGGCCGGTCCGTCGCCGTGCTGAAGGCCGCCCAGACGGGCGTACGGCCGGACGAGCCGGGGGACGCCCAGGAGGTCGCGCGCCTCGCGGGTGCCGTGACCGCGGCCGAGGTCGCCCGCTATCCCGAGCCGTTGGCGCCGGGCACGGCCGCACGGCGGGCCGGGCGGGCGCCGGTGCGTCCCGGGGAGGTGGCGGAGGCCGCGGCCAAGCTGGCGACCGAGCACGACGTGGTGCTGGTCGAGGGGGCGGGCGGACTGCTCGTCCGGTTCGACGAGGCGGGCGGCACCCTGGCGGACGTCGCGGCGCTGCTGGGCGCGCCGGTGCTCGTGGTGGCGTCGGCAGGGCTCGGCACGTTGAACACCACCGAGCTGACGGCTCGTGAACTCGCGTCACGGGGACTCGAGTTGCCGGGTGTGGTGATCGGCAGCTGGCCCGCGGACCCGGACCTCGCCTCGCGCTGCAACCTCGCGGATCTGCCGGACGTGTCCGGGGCACCACTGCTGGGCGCGCTCCCCGCCGGCGCGGGCTCGCTCGCACCGGCGGCCTTCCGGTCGGCGGCCCCGCAGTGGCTGGCCCCCCGCCTGGAGGGCACCTGGGACGCGGACGCGTTCCGCCTCCGGGAGGCCCCCTGACCGCCGGACACCACGAGGGGTCGCGGGGAACACCCTGACGGACCCGCGTCCGCACGGCGTGCCCCTGGTCGGACCGGGGGCACGCAGGTGCCGCGGGCCGAGGGGCAGGCGGGCGCCGAGGGACGCGCGCCTGCCGGTCGCGCCGACGGCGGGGGCGGTCGGGACACACGCAGGCCGGTCACGCGGACGGGTGGGAGCGGTCGGGACGCACAGGCCGGTCACCGGGACGGGGCGGGAGCGGTCAGGCCCCACACACCGGTCACGCGGACGGGGCGGGAGCGGTCGGGACGCACAGGTCGGTCACCGGGACGGGGCGAGAGCGGTCAGGCCCCACACACCGGTCACGCGGACGGGGCGGGAGCGGTCAGGACACACCTGCCGGTCACGTGGGCGGTGAGGGCCGTCGGGGCGCACGCAGGCCGGTCACGCGGGCGGTGGGGGCGGGTGTGACGGCAGTTGTCGTGTCGGCACGTCGGTGGACGGGTGCGCGGTGCTCGGGCGGGGGACAATCGCGGTAAGGCTCCGCCTCGTGAGGGAGGTCCCATGCCGCTGCGATCCGCCCGTTCCCGCCCCGTGCCCCCGGACGCCGTGCACCACCCGCTCTTCGCCCGCTATTACGCCCGGGTCAGCGTGAGCGCCGAGAGCCGGATGGGGGTGGCGCGGGTGCGCGAGCGGCTGCTCGCCGGACTGTCCGGACGGGTGATCGAGGTCGGCGCGGGCAACGGCCTGAACTTCGCGCACTATCCGGGCGCCGTCTCGGAGGTCGTCGCGATCGAGCCGGAGCGTTCCCTGCGGCAGCTGGCCGTGGACGCGGCGCTGCGCGCGCAGGTGCCGGTCGACGTGGCGCCGGGTGCGGCGGAGGCACTGCCGGTCAAGAGCGAGGCCTTCGACGCGGCGGTCGTGTCCCTGGTGCTGTGCAGTGTCCGGGACGTGCCGCGGGCGCTCGGGGAGTTGCGGCGGGTGCTGCGACCGGGCGGCGAGCTGCGGTTCTTCGAGCACGGGCGGGGCGGTGGACGGATGATGAGGTTCACCCAGCGCGCACTGGACCGGACGGTGTGGCCGTCGCTGGCCGGCGGCTGCCACGTGTCCCGCGACCCGGTCGCCGCGCTGCGGGACGCCGGGTTCACGCTGGGCCCGTACCGGCGGATGCTGCTGCCGGAGAACGGGCCGGCGCTGCCGATGTCGTACTGCGTCCTCGGCACGGCCTGGCGACCGCCCGGGGACGACTCCTAGGGTCTGTCCGGCGCCGCCCCCGCGGCACGATCCGCCGGACAACCCCTGCGCGGGCGCGGGGTGCGGGCGTCACACGCTCCACTGGCGCAGTTCGTGCGCGATGTCGTCGACCGACGCCCCGCCCCCCTTGACCAGCAGGGCGAGATCCCGCACCTGCTCGGGCGTGGTGGCGACCTTGACGCCGCTGGCGACCAGGTAGGCGTAGGCGACCGCGGAGGCGAACAGGGCGTTGGAGCGCTCCAGCGCGGGGACGTGGATCAGGAGCTGGAGCAGCGCCGCGGCGCGGGCGTACGGGCCGTCGTAGACGGGGACGTCGAGTATCTCCGCGCGGTGGCGGGCGACGGCGGCGACGAGGGCACCCCAGTCGGTGACCTGGGGGTCCCCCGGGGTGCGCTGTTCGGCGAGCATCAGCAGCCAGGCGAGGTCGATGGTGAGATCGTTCAACGGCTCAGCGGCGGCGCTCGCCGACCTCCTCCGCGAAGACCTTCTCGTACTGCTGCATGAAGTCGGCGGCCGCCTCCACGAAGGTGCGGCCGGCCTCGCCGGTGTCCTGCCGGACCAGTTCCTCGATGTAGCGGTTGACGCTCATCCCCCGGGCCATGGCCCGTTCCCGGGCGGCCCTGGCGGTGCCCTCGTCCACCCGCACGTTCAGCTGGGCCTTCTGGGTCTTCCGCATACCCCGACGCTAGCGCCGGAACGCTAGCAGCGGCAAGGGCCGTCTCCGGCGGAACCGGTGCCGCGGGAGGATTCCGGGCGCGGCGGGATCCCCCTAGGCTGGCGCCGGCGCATGCCGACGCAGACCACCGAGGAGGCCGTCTTGTCCACTCGCCCGTTCCGTTTCGGTGTCAGTCTGACGGTTCCCGCCCCGGGTGCGGAGTGGAGTGCGAAGTGCCGGCGGGCCGAGGAGCTGGGCTACGACGTGATCCTGGTGCCGGACCACCTCGGCGCGGTGGCCCCGTTCCCGGCGCTGGTCGCGGCGGCGCGGGCCACCGAGCGGCCCCGGGTGGGCACGTTCGTGCTCAACACCGGCTTCTGGAACCCGGCGCTGCTGGCCCGGGAGGTGGCGACCACGGACGCCCTGACGGGCGGGCGCCTGGAGCTGGGGCTCGGCACCGGCTACGTACGGGCGGAGCACGATGCGGCGGGGCTGCCCTTCGGCTCGCCCGGCGAACGCGTGGATCACCTGCGGCGCACGGTGGAGGAACTGGAGCGGCTGCTCGGCGACGAGGAGTACCGGCCGCGGCCGGTGCAGCGGCCCGGGGTGCCGCTGCTGATCGGCGCCAACGGGGACCGGATGCTGGAACTGACCGCGCGGCACGCGGACATCGCCGCGTTCACGGGCGGCCGTACGGTGTCGGGGACGACGGGGCGGCTCGCGCCCGTCACCGCGGAGGAACTCGACGAACGCGTGGCGCGGTACCGCGACCTGGCGGCGGGCCGCAAGGAGCCGGCGGAACTGAACCTGCTCATCCAGCTGGTGGCCGTCACCGAGGACCGCGAGGCGGCCGTGCGCCCCCTCCTCGAACGCGTTCCGCACCTGACCGCCGGCCAGGCGCTGGACCTTCCCCTCTTCCTGATGGGCACCCTCGAGGAGATCACCGCCCAGGTGCGCGCGCAGCGCGAGCGGTACGGCTTCACGTACCTGACCGTCCTGGAGCCGTTCATGGAGGCCTTCGCACCGGTGATGCGGGCCCTGCGCGACGCCTGACGGTCCGCGTGCCGTCCGGGTGCAGTCCGGGTGCCGTCCACATGCCGGAATTCATGTCCGGGGTTCCGCGGCGCGTGCTGGGATCACCGCATGAACGATCTTCGTATACGGGCCGCCGGGACCGAGGACCTGGATGCCATTCTGGCCTTCTGGAAGGCGGCCGCTGAGGGCACGAGCATCAGCGACGACCGGGACGGCGTGGAACGCCTGGTCGCCCGCGACCCCGACGCACTGATCCTCGCCGAGCACGGCGGCGCCCTGGTGGGCACGGTGATCGCCGGCTTCGACGGCTGGCGGTGCCACCTGTACCGGCTGGCGGTGCACCCCGGCCACCGGCGCCGGGGAATCGGCTCGGCCCTGCTGGACGCCGCTGCGGAGCGGTTCGTCCGCCTCGGCGGCCGGCGCGCGGACGCGATGGTGCTGGTGCGCAACGAACAGGCGCAGCATGCGTGGCGGGCCGCCGGGTACGCGCCCGAGGAGCAGTGGCGACGCTGGGTCAGGCCCCTCACCGACTGAAAGGCAGTGAGCACCGGCGCATGAGCGAGTGTCCCGGCGCACGACATCGCGCGAACCTCCACGTCCTGTCCGATCATGGAGCCGAGGTGACCCGATGACCGAAGTGCTCCTGCTGCTGGTGGCGGTCCTGCTCTCGCTCGCGTGCGGCGCCTTCGTCGCGGCCGAGTTCTCGCTGACCACCGTCGAGCGCGGCGAACTGGAGCGCGCCGCCGCGCGCGGCGAGCGGGGCGCGGCGAGCGCGTTGAAGGGCGTGCGGAACCTGACGTTCCAGCTGTCCGGGGCTCAGCTGGGCATCACGGTCACCAACCTGGTGGTCGGCATGCTCGCCGAGCCGTCGGTCGCGGCGCTCATCGCCGGCCCGCTGGAGGACGCCGGGATGTCCCGTTCGGCGGCCTCCTCGCTGGCGCTGGTGCTGGGCACCGCCCTGTCCACGGTCTTCCTGATGATCGTCGGCGAGCTGGTGCCGAAGAACTGGGCGATCTCCTCGCCGCTGGCCGTCGCCAAGCGGGTGGGCGGTCCGCAGCGCTGGTTCAGCACGGCCTTCCGGCCCTTCATCACCCATCTGAACAATTCGGCCAACCGCGTCGTGCGCCGCCTCGGCGTGGAGCCCGCGGAGGAGCTCGCGTCCGCGCGCGGGCCGCAGGAGCTGGCGGCGCTCGCCCGGCACTCCGCCAAGGAGGGCGCCCTGGAGCCCGACACCGCCGAACTCTTCGTGCGGACCCTGAACCTCGCCGACCTGACGGCGGAGAACGTGATGACACCGCGCGTCCAGGTCATCGCCCTGGACTGGCGGGCGACCTGCGAGGACGTGGCGAACGCGACGCGAGCGACGGGCCTGTCCCGGTTCCCGGTCTACCGGGAGACCCTCGACGCGGTGGTGGGGACGGCCCACGTGAAGGACGTGCTGGCGGTGCCCGCCGAGCGCCGGCCCCGGGTACCGGTCGCCGAGCTGATGCGCGAGCCGCTGCTCGTCCCGGAGTCCCTGACCGTCGACCGGCTCCTGGACCGGCTGTCCGGGCGGCGCACGATGGCCGTGGTCATCGACGAGTACGGCGGCACGGCGGGGGTGGCCACGCTGGAGGACATCGTCGAGGAGGTCGTCGGCGAGGTGCGCGACGAGCACGACCCGCACGAGATCCCCGAGCTGGACGCGGCCGGCACCGACGAACAGGGCCACGCGCTGTACCGGGCCGACGGCGCGGCGCGGGTGGACCGCCTCGCCCGCCTCGGCCTGCGGGTGCCGGAAGGCCCGTACGAGACGGTCGCCGGGCTGGTCGCGGCCCGGCTGGGCCGCATCCCCGCCGTCGGCGACTCCGTCGACCTCGAGGGGTGGCGGCTGGACGTCGTGGACGCGACGGGGCGCCGGGCGGCCCGGGTGCTGCTGCGCGCTCCGCGCGACGACGGACCAGCCGGCCACGGCGACGACGGGGAGGCCGGACGGTGACCGCCGTACAGCTGCTGATCGGTCTGGCGACGCTCGTCGTCAACGCCTTCTTCGTGGGGGCCGAGTTCGCGCTGATCTCCGTGCGCCGCAGCCAGGTGGAGCAGTACGTCGCGGAAGGGGCGGAGGGCGACCGGCGGGCGAAAAGCGTGCTGTGGGGCCTGGAGCACGTGTCCGCGCTGCTGGCAGCGGCCCAGCTCGGCATCACGCTGTGCACGCTGGTCCTCGGCATCGTCGCGGAACCGGCGATCGCGCATCTGCTGGAGCCGGTCTTCCACGCGGTCGGCGTGCCGTCGGGGGCGGGCCACGCGGTCTCCTTCGTGATCGCCCTGGTCCTGGCGACGTATCTGCACATGCTGCTCGGCGAGATGGTCCCGAAGAACATCGCGCTGGCCGAGCCGGTGCGCAGCGCGCTGCTGCTCGGGCCCCCGCTGGTGGGACTGTCCCGCGCGCTGCGCCCGGTGATCTTCACGGTGAACACGTTCGCGAACGCGCTGCTCAAGCTGCTCAGGGTGGAGGCGAAGAACGAGGTCGCGGCGACCTTCACGGACCGGGAGCTGGCCGAGATCGTCAAGGACGCCAGCGAGGCCGGGCTGATCGACGACCGCGCCCAGGAGCGGCTGCACGACGCCCTGGAGCTGGGCCGCCGGCCGGTGCGTGACGTGGTGCTGCCGCTGGAACGCGTCGTGCACGCGCGCGTGGGCATCACGCCGGAGCAGTTGGAGCGGCTGTCGGCCGAGTCCGGTTTCTCGCGCTTCCCGGTGGTGGACGACGGACGGCGGATCGTCGGCTACCTGCACGTCAAGGACGCCCTGGACGCCTCCCCCCGGAACCAGCCGTTCCGGCTGCGGGACATGCGGCCCATCGCCCGGGTGCGGGAGGCCACGCCGCTGGACGACGTGCTCACGGCGATGCGCCGCAGCCGCACGCATCTGGCGGCGGTCCTGGGCTCGGACGGACGGCTGGCGGGGCTGGTGACCATGGAGGACGTGCTGCGGGAGCTGTTCGGCCGGCGGACCTGACCCCGCCGTCCCGGCGGAGGGCGACCGACCGGCGGGTATGGAGTCGGGTTACCATCTTCGTCGCCATGCAGACGAACCCCACCCACACCAGCCTCGTCGCCGTCGGCGACTCCTTCACCGAGGGCATGTCCGACCTGCTGCCCGACGGTTCCTACCGGGGCTGGGCCGACGTCCTCGCGGCGCGGATGGCCGCCCGTTCCCCCGGTTTCCGGTACGCGAACCTCGCCGTGCGCGGGAAGCTGATCGGTCAGATCGTCGACGAGCAGGTGGACGTCGCGGCCGCCATGGGGGCCGACGTGATCACGCTGGTCGGCGGGCTCAACGACACCCTGCGGCCCAAGTGCGACATGGCCCGGGTGCGGGACCTGCTGACGCAGGCCGTGGAGCGGCTGGCCCCGAACTGCAAGCAGCTGGTGCTGATGCGCAGCCCCGGCCGCCAGGGCCCGGTGCTGGAGCGGTTCCGGCCGCGCATGGAGGCGCTGTTCGCGATCATCGACGACCTGTCCGCGCGGCACGGCGCCGTGGTGGTGGACCTGTACGGGGCGGACTCGCTGACCGACCCGCGCCTGTGGGACGTGGACCGGCTGCACCTGACCGCCGAGGGTCACCGCCGGGTCGCGGAGGCCGTGTGGCAGACGCTCGGCTACGCACCCGAGGACCCGCAGTGGCACGCGCCGATCCCGGCGACGCCGCCGCCCGGCTGGATCATGCGCCGCACCGCGGACGTGCGGTTCGCCCGGCAGCACCTGCTGCCGTGGATAGGCCGCAGGCTGACGGGCCGCTCGTCCGGCGACGGCCTGCCGCCCAAGCGCCCGGAGCTGCTGCCGTACGAGGACGTGACGTGATCCTTTCCCGGCCGGCGCGGCGTTCGTAGCTTCCGACGAACAACCCCGGGGCGCTGGCCTGCACGAATCGCCAGTAGAATCCGTTTACGTGACTTCCGCTCCCGCCAAGCCCCGCATCCCGAACGTCCTCGCCGGACGCTACGCCTCCGCCGAGCTCGCCACGCTCTGGTCTCCCGAGCAGAAGGTGAGGCTCGAGCGCCAGCTCTGGCTCGCCGTGCTGCGTGCCCAGAAGGACCTGGGCATCGACGTGCCCGACGCCGCGATCGCCGACTACGAGCGCGTCCTCGACCAGGTCGACCTGGCCTCCATCGCCGAGCGCGAGAAGGTCACGCGGCACGACGTGAAGGCGCGGATCGAGGAGTTCAACGACCTCGCCGGGCACGAGCACGTGCACAAGGGCATGACCTCCCGCGACCTGACGGAGAACGTCGAGCAGCTGCAGATCCGGCTGTCGCTGGAGCTGATCCGCGACCGTTCGGTGGCCGTTCTGGCCCGCCTCGGCAAGCTGGCCGGCGAGTACGCCGAGCTGGTCATGGCCGGGCGCTCGCACAACGTCGCCGCGCAGGCGACGACGCTGGGCAAGCGGTTCGCCACCGCCGCCGACGAGCTCCTCGTGGCGTACGGCCGGGTGGAGGAGCTGCTCGGCCGCTACCCGCTGCGCGGCGTCAAGGGCCCGGTCGGCACCGCCCAGGACATGCTCGACCTGCTCGGCGGGGACGCCGGCAAGCTCGCGGAGCTGGAGCAGCGGATCGCCGGGCACCTCGGCTTCTCGCAGGCGTTCACCTCGGTCGGCCAGGTCTACCCGCGCTCGCTGGACTACGAGGTCGTCACCGCGCTGGTGCAGCTGGCCGCGGCGCCGTCGTCGCTGGCGAAGACGATCCGGCTGATGGCCGGGCACGAGCTGGTCACCGAGGGCTTCAAGCCCGGCCAGGTCGGCTCATCGGCGATGCCGCACAAGATGAACACCCGCTCCTGCGAGCGCGTCAACGGCCTGATGGTGATCCTGCGCGGCTACGCGTCGATGACCGGCGAGCTGGCGGGCGACCAGTGGAACGAGGGCGACGTGTCCTGCTCGGTGGTGCGCCGGGTGGCCCTTCCCGACGCGTTCTTCGCGCTGGACGGCCTGCTGGAGACGTTCCTGACCGTGCTCGACGAGTTCGGTGCCTTCCCCGCCGTCGTGGCCCGCGAGCTGGACCGCTACCTGCCGTTCCTCGCCACCACTAAGGTGCTGATGGGCGCGGTGCGGGCCGGGGTCGGCCGGGAGGTCGCGCACGAGGCGATCAAGGAGAACGCCGTGGCCTCCGCGCTGGCGATGCGCGAGCAGGGCGCCGAGCGCAACGAGCTGCTCGACAAGCTGGCCGCCGACGAGCGCATCCCGCTGGACCGTGCCGGGCTGGACGCCCTGATGGCCGACAAGCTCTCCTTCACCGGCGCCGCGGCCGGTCAGGTCGGCGTCGTCGTCGGCCGGATCGAGGAGATCGTCAAGCAGCACCCGGCGGCGGCCGGCTACACCCCCGGAGCGATCCTCTGACCCGCTTCACCCGGGCCGAACTGGAGGCCGCCCGCGACCGTCTCGTACCGGACGTCGTCGCGGGCGGCCTCCGCGTGCTCTTCTGCGGCATCAACCCCGGGCTGTTGTCGGCGGCGACGGGCCATCACTTCGCCCGTCCGGGCAACCGGTTCTGGCCGGTGCTGCACCTGTCCGGCTTCACCCCGCGGCAGCTGAAGCCGTCGGAGCAGCGGGAACTGCTGTCGTACGGACTGGGCATCACCAACGTCGTGGCGCGGGCGAGCGCGCGGGCGGACGAGCTGACCGCCGAGGAGTACCGGGAGGGCGGCCGGCTGCTGGCGCTGAAGGTGGCGCGGCTGCGGCCCCGCCGGCTGGCCGTCGTCGGTGTCACCGCCTACCGGGCGGCGTTCGACGACCGCAAGGCCCAGGTGGGCCCGCAGGAGCGCACGATCGGGGGCACGCGGGTGTGGGTGCTGCCCAACCCCAGCGGGCTGAACGCGCACTGGACCGCGCAGACCATGGCGGAGGAGTTCGCGCGGCTGCGGGTCGCCGCCGGGTCCGAGGACTGAGCGGCCCTCAGGGCGGGGCCTGCTCCGTGACCACGGCCAGCAGCTGCACCTCGTCCGCCTCGTCCCGGTCGGCGACGGCCACCGCGATCCAGCGCCCCGTCCCCTCCGCGTCCCACAGGTAGGCGACGCGGGCGCGGGCGCAGAGAGCGGCCCACGGCTCGGGTATCTCCTCATCGGCGGTGCGCAGCAGGACCGTCTGCAGGTTCCACGGGTCCGTCTCCCCCCAGCGCGGAGCCAGGTGCTCGTACAGGGCGTCCCTGTACTTCTCGTACTGCCCGACCGTCGCCGCCCGCTCCGCCCGGTCGCCGCCGCGCAGGCCGTGGCTGCTCTCCAGCGTCACGACGAACCGGCCCGGTCCCCCCGTGCCGTCGCCCGACGGGCCGTGCTCCACCGGGAAGGGCCGGAGGCACAGCTCGTCGATGAGCGCGATGTGCTGCGCGATGTCCATGCGGTCCAGTAAACCGGCCGCCACTGACAATTGGCGGGGCGTCAGCCGTCCGCTGCTCAGGCGTCCCGGTGGCGCAGCCGCCAGGCCCCCGCGAGGACGGCGGCGGCCGCCCACAGCGCGGTCACCGCGAGCCCGGTCCAGGGCCCCAGGGACCCGTCGTGCGCCTGGTGCAGGACGACCTGGCCGGCCTGGTCCGGCAGGAAGTTGGTGGCGCCGCCCGCCGCGTCCCCGATCACGAACGCGACGATCAGGATGAAGGGGATGAGAGTGGACAGGGTGGCCGTGCCGCTGCGGAACAGGGCGGTGAGGCCGGCCGCGAGCAGGGCCATGAGCATCAGGTAGATCCCGCAGCCCACGACGCCGCGCGCCTGCTCGCCGGCCGTGAGTCCGTCCGCCGCCGGTCCGAGGCCCGCCCTGGCCGCGACGAGGGCCGCGCAGGCGGTGAGCAGCCCCACGGCCAGGACCGGGACCGCGACGACCAGGAGCTTCGCCGCGAACCACCGGCCGCGCCGCGGAACCGCGGCCAGGGAGAGCCGGATCGCGTTCCCCTGGTACTCCGACGACACGGCCAGGGCACCGAAGGCGATCGCGGCGATCTGTCCCGGCCAGACCCCGGACAGCGCCGTGAACAGGGGGTCGAAGTCCGGGTCGGACGTGCCGGACGAACCGGCCAGCGCGGAGAACGCGGTGGTGACCGCGAACACGGCCGACAGCGTGCCCCACAGCGAACGCAGGGTGCGGATCTTGAGCGCCTCGGAGCGGAGTACGGGCGTGAAGTGCATGGTCAGGCCTCCTGCGGCTGTGCGGGCTGCGCGGTGAACTCGGTCTCGCCGGCCGTCAGGTCCAGGTACGCCTGCTCCAGGGTGCCCTCGTCCGAGGCCAGTTCGAGGATCGGCACACCCGCCGCGGAGACGGCCCGGCCGATGTCCTCCACGCGCGCGTGGTGCACGGTCCAGTACCCGTCGTCGTGTTCCACGGCGTCGTGACCGTGGTGGGCGAGGACCGACTTCAGGGCGGTGGCGTCCGAGGTGCGGACGCGGACGCGCGGACGCACGCGCGCGTCGATGAACTCCCGCATCGGGGTGTCGGCCAGCAGGCGCCCCCGGCCCAGGACCACCAGATGGTCGGCGAAGGACGCGGTCTCGTTCATCAGGTGACTGGAGACCAGGACCGTGCGACCCTCGGCCGCGAGCCGCCGCAGCAACTCCCGGATCCAGATGATCCCTTCGGGGTCCAGCCCGTTGGACGGCTCGTCCAGCAGCACCACCCCGGGGTCGCCCAGCAGTGCGGCGGCGATGCCCAGCCGCTGGCGCATGCCCAGGGAGTACGTCCTCACCCGGCGGCGGGCCGCCGAGGCGATGCCCGTCTCCTCCATCACCTCGTCGACCCGGCGCACCGGGACGCGGTTGCTCTCCGCCAGGACGCGCAGGTGGTCCCGGGCGGTGCGCGAGCCGTGCGCGGCGTGCGCGTCGAGGAGGGCGCCGACGTGCCGGAGCGGCTCGTGGAGCGTGGCGTAGGGCCGCCCGCCGACGGTCGCGGTCCCGGAGGTCGGCCGGTCCAGGCCGAGCACCAGTCGCATGGTGGTGGACTTCCCGGCGCCGTTGGGGCCGAGGAATCCGGTGACGCGGCCGGGGCGGACGGTGAAGGTGAGGTCGTCGACGGCTCGTCGGGTGCCGTACTCCTTGGTGAGGTTCTGGACGTCGATGCTGGTCATGACAGCAGCGTGACCTGTCGTACGGGTGCGGGCCCTCCCCCGTCGGTGGGCGGCGTCTCCCCCGTGCGGGGGAGCCCGTTGCCGGTGGGCGCTGGCACGATGGCGCCATGGCACGCTTCCTGCGCCCGCTGCTGCGCGCGGCGACGTACACACGCCTGCTGCACCTGTGGGTGCCGGTGGCGGCCTTCAGCGTGTGGATGTGGGTGGAACCGAGGCTGCCGTGGGTGCCGGCGCTCGTGCTGGTCCCGGTCGGTCTGATCCCGGCCGTGCGGGTGGGCGAGGGGGTCCAGGCGCGGTTCATGCTGACGCCGGGGCAGAGGGAGCCGGACTTCTCCGTGCGGCCGGCCACGACCTGGTCCGACCGTCTGCGGACCGTGCTGTGGCTGGAGGCGCGCATCGCCCTGGGGTGCGTGGCCGGCTTCGCCACGGTCTGGCTGCCGATCCTGTCCTACACGGCCGCCGCGTGCGTCGTCGGCCACGCCCCCGAGGACATGCCGGTGGTGGCTGGTACGGAACCGCACTGGGCCTGGGCGCTGTTGGTTCCCGTTCCGCTGCTGCTCCTGTACGCGACGGTGGTCGGCCTCGGTGAGCTGGCCACCTTCCTGGCGCGGCGGCTGCTCGGCCCGTCCGCCGCCGAGCGCCTCGTGGCCCTGGAGGAGCGCACCGAACAGCTCCTGGAGCGCACGCGCATCGCCCGCGAGCTGCACGACTCCATCGGCCACGCCCTGACCGTCGCCGTCGTCCAGGCGGGGGCCGCCCGCACGGCCGGCAGCCCCGAGTTCACCGACCGCGCCCTGACCGCGATCGAGGAGACCGGGCGGGCGGCCCTGGAGGATCTGGAGCGGGTGCTCGGGGTGCTGCGGGAGGCGGAGCGTCCGGTGAGCAGCCGGCCGACGCTGGTGGACGCCGACCGGCTGCTGGAGTCCGCCCGCGTCTCCGGGGCGAAGGTCGACGCCGAGGTGACGGGCCCTCTGGAGACCGTGCCGGGTCCGGTCTCGCGGGAGGGGTACCGCATCCTGCAGGAGGCGCTGACCAATGTGCTGCGGCACGCGGGGGCGGTCCCGGTGCGGGTCCGCGTCCGGGTGGCGGACGGCAGCCTCGGTCTGGAGGTGCGCAATGCGCTGCCGGACGGCAGAGCGGAGGCCGGACGCGGCAGCGGCCTGCGCGGCATCCGCGAGCGAGCCGCGCTGCTGGGCGGGCGGGCGCACACGGGACCCGACGACGCCGGTGACTGGCAGGTCCACGTCGAGCTGCCGCTCGGCTGATCTACGCTGGGCGGGTGCCGGTCAGAGTTCTCCTCGTCGACGACGAGCCCCTCGTACGCGCGGGACTGCGTGCCGTGCTGGAGGCGCAGCCCGGAATCGAGGTGGCCGGGGAGGCGGCCGACGGGGCGGCGGTCATCCCGCTGGTGCGTCAACTGCGGCCGGACGTGGTCGCCATGGACGTCCGCATGCCGCTGATGGACGGCATCGAGGCGACGCGCGCGCTGCTGCGGACGGTGCCCGAGCCGCCGAAGATCCTCGTGGTGACGACCTTCGAGAACGACGAGTACGTGTACGAGGCGCTGCGCGCGGGTGCCGACGGGTTCCTGCTGAAGCGGGCCCGGCCGGCGGAGATCGTGCACGCGGTGCGGCTGATCGCCGAGGGCGATTCCCTGCTGTTCCCCGCGTCGGTGCGGCAGCTGGCCGCGGAGTACGGGGACGGTGGCGGGAACCGCGCGGCCCGCGCCGTGCTGGAGCGGGCCCGGCTGACCGAGCGGGAGGGCGAGGTGCTGCGGCTGATGGCGCGCGGGCTGTCGAACGCGGAGATCGCCGCCCGGCTCGTCGTCGGCACGGAGACGGTCAAGTCGCATGTGAGCGCGGTGCTGGCGAAACTGGGGGCGCGGGACCGCACGCAGGCGGTGATCACGGCGTACGAGTCCGGTTTCGTGGCGCCGGGTTGAGGCCCGCTCGCGGGCCGGGGACGTGCGGGCCGGCGCTCGCCCGCGGGGAGCGGGCCGAGTACGATCCGGCCAACACGCGCACGAGCTGGGAGGACGGACGTTGGGCGGGCTGACCGGCGGGGATCCGTCGCTGTTGCGGAGGATCAACTCCGCGGTGGTGCTGCACGCGCTGCGTGCCACGGACTGCGCGACGCTGACCGAGATCACCCGGGTGACGGGCCTGTCCCGGCCGACCGTCGAGGGCGTCGTCGAGGGCCTCATCGAGGCCGGCCTGGTCGTCGAGACGGCCGCCGACGACGGCATGGCGCGGCGGCAGGGACGGCCCGCGCGGCGGTTCCGGTTCCGGGCGGAGGCGGGGCATCTGCTGGGGCTCGAGATCGGTCCGCACCGCGTCGCCGCGGTCCTCGGTGATCTGGACGGGCGGGTGATCGGCGCCCAGGCGAAGGACGTCGAGGAGACCGCCCCGGCCGACGAGCGTCTGGAGCGGCTGCGCACCGCGGTCGCCGAGCTGCTGCGCCGGGCCGGTGTCGCACGGGGTTCCCTGCGGGCCGTGGGGGCGGCCACGCCGGGGATCGTCGAGGCGGACGGCACGGTGCGGCTGGGCACCGCGCTGCCCGAGTGGACGGGGCTGCGGCTGGGCGAGCGGCTGCGCCGTTCCTTCAAGTGCCCGGTGCTGGTGGAGAACGACGCGAACGCGGCGGCGGTCGCCGAGCACTGGAAGGGGGCCGCCACCGAGTCGGACGACGTGGTCTTCGTGCTGGCGGGACTGAGTCCCGGGGCCGGCGCGCTGATCGGCGGCCGGCTGCACCGGGGGTACGGCGGGGCGGCGGGCGAGATCGGCGCGCTGCACCTGCTGGGCCGGGACGTGACGCCGGAGACGCTGCTGTCCACCACCGACCAGCCGCTGCATCCGCTGGACGAGCAGGCGGTCGCCAGGGTCTTCGCCGAGGCGCGGGACGGCGACCAGCGGGCCCGCGCCGCCGTCGAGCGTTTCCTCCGGCGGCTGGTGCACGACGTGGCGGCGCTGGTGCTGGCGCTGGACCCGGAGCTGGTCGTCATCGGCGGGTGGGCGGCCGGGCTGGACGGCGTGCTGGAGCCGCTGCGGCGGGAGCTGGCCCGCTACTGCCTGCGTCCGCCGAGGGTGACGCTGTCGCTGCTCGGCGAGGCCGCCGTGGCGACCGGTGCGCTGCGGCTGGCCCTCGACCATGTGGAGGAGCAGCTGTTCGCGGTGGAGGGCGCCACGGCCCGCCGCTGACCGCTCGCCGCGCGGCCGCCCGCGTCGTGGGTCAGGAGGCCCGTTTCTCCGGGCCGTGGTGGATCTCCATGTCGCCCGAGTCGCCGAAGGTCAGCCGGCAGGTGTCCGCGCGGTAGGTGGCGACGGAGAGCGCCGCGGTGCGGCCGCCGGCGAGGTAGCGGGTGGTGACGACCAGGACCGGTGCTCCGGGGAGACGGTCGAGCTCCTTGGCGTCCTCGGCGCCGGCCGAGCCGAGCTCCACGGCGTTCTCCCGGTGTTCCAGCTCCAGCCGCTGCAGCTCGCGCAGCACGGCACGCGCGCGGGCGGCACCGGACGGGGCGTCGATCGCGGTGAGGTCGGGCACGGACGCCGACGGGATGTACAGCAGCTCCGCCGCGACGGGCCGGCCGTGGCTCACCCGGGAGCGGCGGACGGTGTGCACGGGCTCGTCACGGCCGGTGCCCAGGGCGTCGGCGACGGCCGCGGGGGGTGCCGCGGTGACGCAGTCGGCCGGCTGCCAGGCGTCGTCGGCCGTGCCGGGCCAGGCGTGCTGCCGGGGGCCGACGGCCACGCCCACGCGCGGGGGCGCGACGGTGGTGCCGACGCCGCGGCGGCGCTGGAGCCTGCCCTCCAGTTCGAGCTGCTCCAGGGCCTGGCGGAGCGTGGCACGGGCGACGCCGAAGCGCGCGGCCAGGTCACGCTCGTTGGGCAGGACCTCGCCCACCGAGAACTCCGAGTCCAGGGCCTCGCTGAGCATGGTCCTGAGATGCCAGTACTTCGGCTCCGGTACCGATTCCAACTGCGTGGTCCCCACCCTGTCCTCCGCAATCGCCGTGCTCCGGCGGCGTTTCGGCGCCCTTGTTTATTAAAGGTTGTTGAAGTTCTCTGCGACGATAGGACGGCCCACCCCCTTGGTCAAGACCAATCCTCCATCCCGTGCGCGGGGCAGGGGCGCGGAGCGGGGCGGTGTTCACGGGGTGTTCGTACGGGGTCGTGCGGGCGACACGACGGCGAAGCCCCCGTCGCGCGGACGGGGGCCGGCGTCGGGGCGGCCGGTGGGTGCGGCCGTCAGCCGGTGGGCAGGGACCGCAGCTTGTCGGGGTTGCGGATGACGTAGACCGACTGCACGCGCCCGTCGGCGATGTCCAGCTGGAGGACGAAGTCGGGCTCGCCCCCGGCCAGCACCAGCGCGGCCGGGCCGCCGTTGACCTCCAGGAAGCGCACGGTGGAGTCCGGGGCGCTCTTGCGGGCGGCGCCGATGAGGAAGCGCCCCACCTTGTCGGCGCTCTCCAGCACGCGCACCGGTGCCTTGGCCTTGCCGCCGCTGTCGCCGACCAGCCGGACGCCGGGGGCGAGCATGGCCATCAGCCCTTCGAGGTCGCCGCCGGCCGCCGCGGCGAGGAACCGCTCGGTGAGGTCGCGGCGCTGCGCGGGGTCGACGTCGTAGCGGGGCCGGCGTTCGTCGACGTGCTTGCGGGCCCGTGCGGCGAGCTGGCGTACGGCGGGTTCCTCGCGCTCGAGCACCGCGGCGATCTCGGCGTACGGGTAGCCGAACGCCTCGCGCAGCACGAACACCGCCCGTTCCAGCGGTGACAGCGACTCCAGTACGACGAGGACGGCCAGTGAGACCGAGTCGGCGAGCACGGCCCGCTCGGCGGTGTCCGGTACGGCGTCGCCGAAGCCGGTGACGTAGGGCTCGGGCAGCCAGGGGCCGACGTACGTCTCGCCCCGTGACGTGATCTGGCGCAGCCGGTCGACGGCGAGGCGGGTGGTGACGCGCACCAGGTAGCCCCGCGGCTCGCGGACGTCGGTCCGGTCGGCCCGGGACCAGCGCAGCCAGGCCTCCTGGACCACGTCCTCCGCGTCGGCGAGGCGGCCCAGCATGCGGTAGGCGACGCCCAGGAGGACGGGGCGGTGCTCCTCGAAGACGTCGGTGGGAATGTCGGTGGTCACCGTCCCATCCCAGCGGACGCGTCCGGCCGTTGTCCAGGTCAACCCGCCGCCGTCACGGGCCGCCCGGGAACGACGTCGACCGGGGGCTACCCGTCGGTAGCTCTTACTGACACTCTGTCTACGCAACGCCGGCACCGTTCGCGCCCTCCCGGCACCACGTGTCCCAGACAAGGAGCCCCATGACCGCGACGCTCTCCTTCACCGCCCCGACCGAGCACGGTCCGCAGGACGTCACCCTCGCCTACGCGCGCGTGGGCGCCGGCGAACCGCTGCTCCTGCTGCACGGCATCGGTCACCACCTCCAGGCCTGGGACCCGGTGATCGACATCCTCGCGACGGAGCGGGAGGTGACAGCCGTGGATCTGCCGGGGTTCGGGCAGTCGCCCGCGCTGCCGCACGGTCTGCCGCACGACCTGGCCACGACGAACGCGGTACTGGGCGCCTTCTGCGCGGCCCTGGGACTGGAGCGGCCGCACGTCGCGGGCAACTCCCTGGGCGGCCTGCTGGCCCTGGAGCTCGGGCGGGAGAAGCTGGTGCGGTCGGTGACGGCCCTGTCCCCGGCCGGTTTCTGGTCGCAGGCCGAGCGGCGCTACGCCTTCACCGTGCTGGCGGGGATGCGCCGGACCGCCCGGAGCCTGCCTCTCCCCCTGGTCGAGCGACTGTCCCGCACGGCGGCCGGCCGCACCGCTCTGACCAGCACGATCTACGCCCGCCCCGGCCGCCGCTCCCCCGAGGCGGTGGTCGCCGAGACGCTGGCGCTCGCCCACGCCGAGGGGTTCGCCGAGACACTCCGGGCCGGACGGAGCGTCCGGTTCACCGACGACGTCCCTGGCATTCCCGTGACCGTGGCGTGGGGCGACCGGGACCGGCTGCTCCTGCCCCGGCAGGGCATACGCGCCAAGCACACCATGCCGCGGGCCCGGCTGGTGCGGCTGCGCGGCTGCGGCCACGTCCCGATGAACGACGATCCGGCGCTGGTCGCGCGGGTGATCCTGGACGGCAGCCGCGCTCAGGAGGCCAGTGCCCCGAGGACCTCGTTCAGCACAGCGGGGTCGTAGGGCAGGCTCACGCAGCCACCCCGGCCTGTTCGAGGGCGCACGAGGTGTACGGGGTGACCACGTCGTCGTACCGGGTGGCGACCACGGTGTGACGGACGCCCTCCGCCGTCTCGCCGAGCCCGGCCCCTCGTACCGGAAGGGGTGGCCGTGCTGGAGCTGGGGCCGGCCCGGCACGACCTCACCGGCGGGGCCCGGGCGCTCCTGGATCGCGCGTACGATCCCGGGGCCCGGCACCGGCCTGCCCCCTCGCCGTGGTCTGTCACTCCGGTTGACGCATCGGCGGGTCCAACCCCTCGTAAAGTGGCGGCGATTGGGAGGACGCGATGTTCGGGGGGGCTGCTTTCGTGACGCCGTCGACCGGTCCGGGCGGCCGGCCGGGTTCCGCCGCGTGGGAGCTGTTGCTGCCCGCCGCCTCGGCACCGGCCCGGGGGCGCGGCCGGGCCCTCCAGGCGGCGCTGCGGGACGCGGTCCGCTCGGGGCGGCTCGCCCAGGGCACCCGCCTTCCGTCGAGCCGGGACCTCGCGGCCGACCTCGGGGTGTCGCGGGGGCTGGTCACGGAGGCGTACGAGCAGCTGACCGCCGAGGGCTATCTGCGCAGCGGGCGGGGCGCGGGGACCTGGGTGGGCGACGCCGCGCGGGCCGCCGTCCCACGCACGCGTGATCTCGCCCCGCGCTCCCCCGGCGCCCTGGTCGACTTCGTGCCGGGGACACCGGACCTCTCGCTCTTCCCGCGCTCGGCGTGGGCGGCCGCGCAGCGCGGCGTGCTGGCGGAGCTGCCGCACGAGGACCTCGGCTATCCGGACCCGCGCGGACTGCCCCGGCTGCGGACCGCGCTGGCCGAACTGCTCACGCGGCGCCGGGGCGTAGTGGCGGACCCGGAGCGGATCGTGGTGGTCTCCGGGGTGGCGCAGGCGTCGGCGCTGCTCGGCGGTGTCCTGCACGCCCGCGGTGTGCGCGCGGTCGGCGTGGAGGACCCCGGCAGCCCGCAGCACTGCGCCCTCTACGCGTCGGCGGGCGTGAGCGCCGTGCCGCTGCCGCTGGACGAGGAGGGCCTCGCCGTCGGCCCGCTGCGCGCCTCGGGCGTCCGCGCGGTCGTGACGACGCCGGCCCACCAGTTCCCCACCGGGATCGCCTACTCGGCCCGGCGGCGTGCCGAACTGCTGGACTGGGCACGGTCGGTGGACGGGCTGGTCCTCGAGGACGACTACGACGGCGACTTCCGCTACGACCGCGCACCGGTGGGCGCGCTCCAGGGGCTCGACGCGGAACACGTCGCCTACACGGGCTCGGTGAGCAAGTCCCTCGCACCGGGGCTGCGGCTGGGCTGGCTGCTGGTCCCCCCGTCGCTCATGGACGAGGTGGTCGAGCGCAAGCGGACCACGGACCTCGGGCATCCGGCCCTCGACCAGGCGGTGTTCGCCCGGTTCCTGGAGCGCGGCGACTACGACCGTCAGCTGCGCCTGTGCCAGCGCGCCTACCGTGAGCGGCGCGACACGCTGGTGGCCGCGCTGGCGGAGCACTTCCCCGGCGCCCGGGTCTCCGGGATCGCCGCCGGACTCCACGCCATCGCCGCGCTGCCCGGCCGGCACGGTCCCGAGGGGCGCTTCCTCGCGGACGTGGCCGGGGCCGGTGTCGCGGTGCGGCCCCTGACGGCGTACGGGCACACGGGCGGCGGTGCCGGTGCGGGCCCGGGGGTGCGGCTGGTACTGGGGTACGCGCACCTGGCGCCGGCCCGGATCCGCGAGGGGGTGCGGCTGATGGCCGGGGCGGCGCGGCCCGGGGGCCGGTGAGGCCGTGAGGTGCCTCGACCGGGCACGCCCGCCGGTTGTTCACCCGGGGTTCGCGCGGGCGCCGCGCCGCCCCAGTAGGTGTTGCTGCGCACACCGGCCGGATCACGTCCCCTGGAGGCGCTTCCATGTCCCACCGTCCGTTCCCCGGGCGCCGCAGCGTGCTGCGCGGCTCCCTCGCCGCGTCGGCGGCCCTGACCCTGCCCACCGCCCTCGGGTCGGCACCGGCGTTCGCCCGCTCAGGCCGGCCGGCCGCGGGGTGGGGCGTGCAGGCGGGCGACGTGACGGCGAACTCCGGTCTGGTGTGGGTGCGGTCCGACCGGCCGGCCCGGATGATCGTCGAGACGTCCGCGACCGAGTCGTTCCGCAATACGCACCGGTGGCACGGGCCGCTGCTCGGCCGGGACACGGACTTCACCGGCACCACCCGGCTGCGCGGGCTGCCGCCGGGCGAGCAGATCCACTACCGCGTGCTGCTCGCCGACCCGGACGACCCGCGCCGCACCGGCGAACCGGTGACCGGCACCTTCCGCACGGTGCCGGTGCGCCGGCGCGACGGGGTGCGTTTCGTGTGGTCCGGCGACCAGGCGGGGCAGGGCTGGGGCATCAACCCCGACCTCGGCGGCTACCGCATCTACGACGCGATGGGCGCCCTGGACCCGGACTTCTTCCTGTGCAGCGGCGACAGCATCTACGCCGACGGCCCCATCGCCGCGACGGCCGCCCTGCCCGACGGCTCCACCTGGCGGAACATCACGACCGAGGAGAAGTCCAAGGTCGCCGAGACGCTCGCCGAGTTCCGCGGCAACTTCCGGTACAACCTGCTGGACGAGAACCTGCGGCGCTTCAACGCGCGGGTCCCCTCCGTCGTCCAGTGGGACGACCACGAGGTCCGCAACAACTGGTACCCCGGCCAGACCGTCGCGGAGACGGACGCACGCTACACCGAGAAGAGCGTGGACGTGCTCGCCGCCCGGGCGCGGCGCGCGTTCTCCGAGTACTTCCCGGTCTCCACGCTGCGGCCCGGCGCGCGCGAGGGGCGCATGCACCGGGTGCTGCGCCAGGGGCCGTTGCTGGACGTGTTCGTCCTCGACATGCGGACGTACCGCAACGCCAACTCCCCCGACGACCAGAAGACCGACCCGCAGGGCATCCTCGGCCGCGAGCAACTGGAGTGGCTGAAGCGGGAGCTGGCGCGCTCGCGGGCGGTGTGGAAGGTGATCGCGGCCGACATGCCGATCGGCCTGGTCGTGCCCGACGCCACCGAGGGCGCGGCCAACGTCGAGGCGGTCGCGCAGGGCGATCCGGGGGCGCCGCTGGGCCGCGAACTGCAGATCGCCGAGCTGCTGCGCTTCGTCAAGCACCGGCGGATCACCGGCACGGTGTGGCTCACGGCCGACGTGCACCACACCTCGGCCCAGCACTACCAGCCCTCGCGGGCCGCGTTCGCCGACTTCGAGCCGTTCTGGGAGTTCGTGTCCGGGCCGCTCAACGCGGGCGCGTTCCCGGCCAGCGCCCTCGACGGCACCTTCGGTCCGGAGCGGGTGTTCGTGAAGGCGCCGACCGCCTCGAACGTCTCGCCCGCCGGCGGCTACCAGTTCTTCGGCGAGGTCGACATCGACGGCGACAGCGCCGAGATGACGGTGCGGCTGCGCGAGCAGGACGGCACGGTGCTCTTCACCAAGGTGCTCCGGCCGGGGCTGGTCGGCCAGTAGGTCACGTAGCCTGTCGCGTGTGCCGCGCACCGGCGTCATCCCCCGGTGCGCGGCGCGGTGCGGGCGCCTTTTACCCATCGGTCACAGGGCGTTCGTGATCACGCAACACGGTTCCTCCACAGTGGTCGCATGAGTCGATACATGTCCGAAGTGACCGGGGCGCTGGCGCAGGAGGCCGGGCACGGCCTCGGGACACCGGGCCTCATGCTCGTGGCCTCGATGGCCGCCCTGCTCGCCACGGCGGGCTTCCACACCTGGTGGGTACGGCGTCACGGGCACGCGCCGCCGGCGGAGGATACCGGCGCCCGGCCGCCGTCCGCCGGACTGCGGACCGGGCCGTCCGACCGGGTCGCGGCGGAGCCCGGGCCGGACCGGGCGCCGGAGGCGGACTCCGGGGACAGCGCGCTGTGGCGGATGCGGACGACCGTGCGGGACGAGCCGGGGTCGCTGGCCGTGCTGTGCGCGGCGCTCGCCGACCGGCGGGTGGACATCCTGAGTCTCCAGACGCATCCGCTGGCCGACGGCACGGTGGACGAGTTCCTGCTCCGCGCCCCGGGCGGGCTGAGCGGATCCGAGCTGGCCGGGGTGGTGTCGGCGGCGGGCGGCGCCGACACGTGGACCGAGCGGGCCGACGCGCACGACCTGGTCGACGCGCCGACCCGGATCCTGGGGCTGGCCGCACGCACGGCCCAGGACGCCGCGGAACTGCCGTTGGCGCTGCGTCAGTTGCTGGGCCGGTGCACGATCCGGTCGCTGCCCGCCGGGACCCGCGCGGAAGCCGGGGTCCCGGCGCAGGGCGACCTCGACGGCACCGTGCTGCGGCTGCGCGCACCGGAGGGCGGAGTGATCAGCGTGGAGCGGCCGTATCTGCCCTTCACACCCGCCGAGTTCGCCCGCGCGCGTGCGCTGGTGGAACTGGACGCCCGGCTCGGACCGCGCCTCCCGCGCGGCCGGGACGTGCTGACGCTGCCCGAGGGGCACGACATCACGGTCCGCCGCGCCGACACCCGTGACCTGCGGGCGGCGAAGGCGATGCACGAGCGGTGCTCGGACCGCACCCTCGGGATGCGGTACCACGGCCCGGTCGGGGACACCGACCGCTATCTGAACCACCTGTTGAGCCCGCGTTTCGGCCGAACCCTCGCGGTGCAGACCGCTTCGGGCCGGATCGTCGGGCTCGGGCATCTGCTGTGGGACGGCGACGAGACGGAGGTCGCCCTGGTCGTCGAGGACTCCTGGCAGCGCCGGGGCATCGGCGGCGAGCTGCTCGGGCGGCTCGTGGCGATGGCCGCGGAGACGGGCTGCGCCAGCGTGTACGCCGTCACGCAGGCGTCGAACACCGGCATGGTCGCCGCGATGCGCGGCCTGGGCCTCCCCCTCGACTACCAGATCGAGGAGGGGACCCTGGTCGTCACCGCACGTCTGGACGCGGCGGCCCGAGCGGCGGCGCGGCTGCCGCGGGCGGAGCGGATCGCCGGGGAGTAACCGTCCCGGGGGCGGCGGGCGGCGTCACTCGGCCCGCGACAGCGCCTCCCGCAGCGGGACCGCCTCCACCCGCTCCCCCAGTGCCGCGTCCAGGTCGGCCCACAGGTCCTCGACGTCCTCCAGACCGACCGACATGCGCAGCAGCCGGTCGCTCACCCCGGCGCCGCGGCGGTCGTCGGCGTCGACGATGCGGTGGCTGATGGACGCCGGGTGCTGGATGAGCGTGTCGACGCTGCCGAGGCTCACGGCCGGGGTGATCAGGCGGACCCGGGCGATGACGTCGTGCGGGTCGCCGTGCACCTCGAAGGAGACCATCGCGCCGCCGATGCGCGGGTAGTGGACGCGGGCCACCCTCGGGTCGCCGGCGAGGCGCGCGACGAGCGCGGCGGCGTTGGCCGAGGCGGCCCGCACGCGCACCGGCAGCGTGGACAGGCCCCGCAGCAGCAGATAGCCGGCCAGGGGGTGCAGGACGCCGCCGGTGGCGAAGCGGACCTGCCGCAGCCGTCCCGCGAACTCCTCGTCGCAGGCCACCACGCCGGCCAGCACGTCCCCGTGCCCGCCGAGGTACTTGGTGGCGCTGTGCAGGACCAGCCGGGCACCGCTCTCGGCGGGCCGCTGGAGCACGGGCGTGGCGAAGGTGTTGTCCACCAGCAGCGGCACGGACCCGCAGGCGTGGGCGACGGCCCGCAGGTCGGCCTCGGCCAGCGTGGGGTTGGCCGGGGACTCCACGATCACCAGGCCGGTGTCCGGGCGCAGGGCGTCCGCGATGCCCGCCGGGTCGGTCCAGGTGACCTCCGAGCCGAGCAGCCCGGCGGTCAGCAGATGGTCGCTGCACCCGTACAGGGGCCGCACCGCGACGACGTGCCGCAGCCCCATCGAGGCACGCACCAGCAGGACGGCGCTCAGGGCGGCCATGCCGCTGGCGAAGGCGACCGCGGCCTCGGTGCCCTCCAGCCGGGCCAGCGCGGTCTCGAACCGGGCGACGGTCGGGTTGCCGAGGCGGCCGTAGACCGGCGGGCCGTCCGGTTCGGCGCCGGTGGCGGCGAAGTCGTCGATGCGGGCGGCCTCGCCGCGGCTGTCGTACGACGGGTAGGTCGTGGACAGGTCGATGGGCGGGGCGTGCAGTCCCTGGCGGGCGAGGTCGTCGCGGCCGGCGTGCACGGCCTCGGTGGCCAGTGCCCTGCTTCCGGGTGCGGTGGTGCGTGCGTCGTCGGACGGTGACGTGGGCATGCGCGCTGAGTCCATGGGCGGAAGAGTGAACAGCCAACGGGTCAGCAGGGTCGGAGGCCGTGCTACGTTCGGCGTATGGCCGAATCTGTCGTACTGGATCCGGTGGATCTTCATCTGCTGCGGCTGCTGCAGAACGACGCCCGGACCACCTACCGCGACCTCGCCGCCCAGGTCGGCGTCGCCCCGTCGACCTGCCTGGACCGGGTGACCCGGCTGCGGCGGGCCGGAGTGATCCTCGGCCACCGGCTGGAGCTGGACCCGGCGAAGCTGGGTCGGGGACTCCAGGCGCTGCTGTCGGTGCAGGTGCGCCCGCACCGGCGGGAGCTGGTCGGGCCGTTCGTGGAGCGGATCCGGGCGCTGCCCGAGTCGCGCACCGTCTTCCACCTGACCGGCCCGGACGACTACCTGGTGCATGTCGCGGTCGCGGACATGGCGGACCTGCAGCGGCTGGTCCTCGACGAGTTCACGTCCCGCAAGGAGGTGGCACGCGTCGAGACCCGGCTGATCTTCCAGCAGTGGGAGTGCGGCCCCCTGCTGCCGCCCTCCTCCTCCGTGGCAACGCCCTGAGCGAAATCCGCCCGCCCGCGGTACCGGGCCGGGCGAAGCGGGCTGACGCGGCACCGCTATCCGTATGAGGATGTCCGCATGTCAGAGACCAAGAGCCCGCTGCCCCGCGAGGTCGCCGACGCCTACGTCGACGAGCTCATCGCCCTCGACCCGGTCACCGGTACGTATCTCGGCGTGGCCGGGAGCTCCAGCCGCCTGCCCGACTTCTCCCCGGCGGGGCAGGAGGCCCTCGCCGAGCTGGCGCGGACCACCCTCGCCCGGCTGGACGAGGCGGAGCGCCGGCCCGGCGGCGACAGCGACGTGGAGCGGCGCTGCGCCCGGCTGCTGCGGGAGCGCCTGACCGCCGAACTCGCGGTGCACGAGGCCGAGGAGGGCCTGCGCTCGGTCGGCAACATGGGCACGGCCGCGCACGCGGTGCGCGAGGTGTTCACGGTGACGCCCACGGCGACGGACGAGGACTGGGCGCGGATCGCGGAGCGGCTGCGCGCGGTGCCGGCCGCGCTGGCGGGGTACCGCGAGTCCCTCGCCCTGGGCCTGGAACGCAAGCTGTACGCGGCTCCGCGCCCGACCGCGACCTTCGTCGAGCAGCTCGGCGAGTGGGCGGACACGGGTGAGGGACGCGGCTGGTTCGAGGACTTCGCCTCCGCCGGCCCCGACGCGCTGCGCACGGAGCTGGACGAGGCCGCGCGGGGTGCCACCGCGGCCGTGGTGGAGCTGCGGGACTGGATGCGCGACGTGTACGCGCCGGCGATCGAGGGTGCCCCTGACACGGTGGGCCGCGAGCGCTACGCCCGCTGGTCGCGCTACTACAACGGCACCGACCTCGACCTGGACGAGGCGTACGCGTACGGCTGGGCCGAGTACCACCGGCTGCTCGCCGAGATGAAGCAGGAGGCGGAGAAGATCCTGCCGGGCGCCGAGACGCCCTGGGTGGCGCTGGCGCACCTGGACGAGCACGGCCGGCACATCGAGGGCGTGGACGAGGTCCGCGACTGGCTCCAGGGCCTGATGGACCAGGCGATCGAGGCCCTGGACGGCACCCACTTCGAACTCGCCGAGCGGGTGCGGAAGGTGGAGTCGCGCATCGCCCCGCCCGGCAGCGCGGCGGCGCCGTACTACACGCCTCCGTCGGAGGACTTCTCGCGCCCCGGGCGCACCTGGCTGCCGACGATGGGCCTGACCCGCTTCCCGGTCTACGACCTGGTCTCCACCTGGTACCACGAGGGCGTCCCGGGCCACCACCTCCAGCTCGCCCAGTGGGCGCACGTCGCCGAGAACCTCTCCCGCTACCAGGCCTCGGTCGGCATGGTCAGCGCCAACGCCGAGGGCTGGGCGCTGTACGCGGAGCGGCTGATGGACGAGCTGGGCTTCCTGACGGACGCGGAGCAGCGGCTCGGCTATCTGGACGCGCAGATGATGCGGGCCGCCCGGGTCATCGTGGACATCGGCATGCACCTCGAGCTGGAGATCCCGGCGGACTCCCCGTTCCACCCGGGTGAGCGGTGGACGCCGGAGCTGGCGCAGGAGTTCTTCGGCGCGCACAGCAGCCGACCGGCGGACTTCGTGGAGAGCGAGCTGACCCGGTACCTGACGATCCCCGGCCAGGCGATCGGCTACAAGCTCGGTGAGCGGGCCTGGCTGCTGGGCCGGGAGAACGCCCGCAGGCGGCACGGCGACGCCTTCGACGCGAAGGCGTGGCACATGGCGGCGCTCTCCCAGGGGGCGCTGGGCCTGGACGACCTGGTGGACGAGCTGTCGCGGCTCTGACCGGGGATCAGCGCCGGAAGCCGCCCTCGGAGTCGACGACCTGACCGGTGACCCACTCCGCCTCGTCCGTGGCGAGCCACGCGATGAGGCGGGCCGGGTCGTCGGGCGTGCCCCACCGCCCGGCGGGGAAGAGCGCGGCGACGGCCCTGTGGTCGTCGCCGGTCAGGTAACCGGTGTCCACCGGGCCGGGGTTGACGGCGTTCACGGTGATCGCGTGCTCGGCGAGGGTCGTCGACAGGGACCGGGTGATGGAGGCGAGCGCGCCCTTCTGCAGCGCGTAGGCGATCTCGCCCGGCATGCCGCCGGCGATGTCCTGCCCGGAGGTCATCATCACCACGCGTCCGCCGGGCGTGCGGTGCGCGAGCGCGGCACGGTGGCGGGCGTAGGCCTGGACGAGCAGCAGCACCGAGCGGGTGTCGACCGCCCAGTGCGCGTCGAGCATCCCGGCGTCGATCGTGCCGAGGGTGCCGTCGGAGCCGCTGAGGGCGTGGTTGGCGACCAGGACGTCCAGCCGTCCGCCGAGCGCGTCGGCGGCCCTGGCGAGGAGTTCGCCGGGCACGGCGGGGTCGGCCAGATCGCCGGGGCCGGCGTGCACGGTGGCGTCCGGGTCACCGAGTGCCGCGCGCACCGAGGCGACGACGTCGTCGATCCGGTCGGCTCCCCAGGGCATGGCGGCGTCGTGCGGGACATGGTGGTGCAGGTAGACGCTCGCGCCGTACGCGGCGAGCCGCCGCGCCACCGCGTGCCCGATGCCGGCGCGCCTGCTGGCGCCGGTGACGAGCGCGGTCCGGCCGCGCAGGGGCAGGGGGTCGCGGCGCAGGTCTTCGGGTGCGGGGTGATCGAGTCGGGACATGGGCACCCATGATGGGGCGGCCCGCTGCCCCGGCGCACGTCAATATCGCGGGGTCTCCCGGCCGGTGAGCCGCCGCAGCTGTACGACGTTCAGCCAGGTCTCGGGGCCGGGCCGGACGTCGGCCGCGCGCACCGCGTACCGGCCGGGTTCCAGGGTCACCCGCACGTGGTCGGCCCGGTCGCACGCGGTGCCGGGCCAGGCGGCGTCGAACAGGAGCACCGGCCCGGGCACCTGCCAGGTCAGCTCGGGCTGCCAGTCGGCCGCGTCGAGGGCGCCGGGCACGCCGGCCAGCACCTCGTCCTCGGAGTCGGCCGCGCACCAGCGGACGAAGACGCCGTGGCCCGGCAGGTACGCCGTGGAGGCGGGTTCGTCGCCGAGGACCAGGGCCGCCGAGTCACCGACCGGGAGGAGGCCGACCTGACCGTCGACCTCACAGGCCCGGTCGTAGTCGGAGGCCGTTTCCTCGCCGTCGGCACCGGTCCAGAACGACAGGACCGTCTCCGGCACCGCTATGAGCGGACCGCCGCCCGACTCGACCCACTCCACCGCGCCCGGCTCCGCGTTTCGCACCATGCGGCAGAACCTACACGTCCGTCAGCAGCCGCGGTCGGCCGCGTCCACCGCGGCGGCCGGCCGGCCGGCGGGAGGCCGTTCGGGCCCCTGCCGGGTCTCGTACGCGAAGCCCTCGCCCACCCGGTCCGGTACTCGGACCGCCGAGCATCTCCTCGACCGGCACGCCGGGGCCGGGGAACCGGGCGGCCCCGGCGTCCGCCGGGGAACCGGGACCGGCTCAGCCCGCGCCCCGCTGCCGCAGCACGGACCCCGACCTGCCCTTGACGACCTCCAGTTGGGCGTGGACACGACGCCGCAGGTCGGCGACGTGGCTGACGATGCCGACACTGCGGTCCCGCTCGCGCAGCGCGTCCAGGACGTCGAGGACCTCGTCGAGGGTCTGGTCGTCGAGGCTGCCGAACCCCTCGTCGATGAAGAGCGTGTCCAGGCGGACCCCGCCCGCCTCGTCGGTGACGACGTCGGCGAGGCCGAGCGCCAGGGCGAGGGAGGCGAAGAAGGTCTCGCCGCCGGACAGCGTCGCCGTGTCCCGCTCCCGGCCGGTCCAGGCGTCGACGACGTGCAGTCCGAGGCCGCTGCGTCCGCGCCCCGTGCGGTCGTCGGAGTGGACGAGGGTGTAGCGGCCCGAGGACATCAGCTGCAACCGCGCGGTCGCGGCGGCGGCGACCTGCTCCAGGCGTGCCGCCAGCACGTACGACTCCAGGCGCATGCGGCGTTCGTTGTCCGCCGAGGTGCCCGCTGCGAGGGACGCGAGACGGGCGACGTGGTCGTACTCGTCGCGCAAGGGGGCGAGCCGGCGCACCGCGGCGGTGGCGGTCGTGGAGAGCCGGGCGAGTTCGGCGCAGCGCCGGGCGGCGGCGTCGCGCGCGGAGGCGGCGTCCCGCAGTCGCCGGCCCGCGTCGGCCGCGTCACGTTCCGCGGCGGCGAGGTCGGCCGGCGGCTGCTGGGCGGCGGCCGCGGTGTCGGCCTCGGCGAGGACCGCGCGGACGGCGGCCTCCTCGGTCGCCCAGGCGTCCAGCCGTCGCTGGAGGTCGCGGTGCGCGGCGTCGTCGAGGAGCGCGTCGGCCGCCTCCCGCGGGGTGTCGAGCCCGGCCCGGAACGCGGCGTCCGCGAGACGGGCGTCGGCGTCCTTGAGCCGCCGGGCGGTGTCCTCGGCGGCGCGCGCGGCGTCGGCGGCCTCGGTGAGCTGGGCGGCACGCCGCTCCAACTGGGCCGCCCGCGCGGCGACGCTGTCGGCCGTGCCGCGCGCCTGAGCCAACTCCCCTTCCAGATCCGCCTGTTCGCGTTGCAGCCGTTCACGGTGGGCCACGCGGGAGGCGGCCCGGACGGCGGCCTCCTGCTGGGCCGCGACGCGCTGCTCCCGTTCCCGCTCCGCCCGGCGCAGCTCCTCCTGGGCGGCGTGCAGTCCGGAGGCGAGGGCCCGCGCCCGCGCGTACCGGCGCTCCAGTGCCTCGGCCTCTTCGGCCAGTTCCTCCGCGGAGGTGCCGCCGGCCTCCGCCGTGGCGGCGGCGAGCGCCTCCCGTACGGAGCCGAGGCGCCGTTCGGCGTCAGCGCGCCGCTCCTCCGCTTCCTGGTGGCGGGCGAGGGCCTGGTCCTCGGCCTCCCGGTCGACGTGCCCGGCGATCCGGCGCGCGGGGGCGGGGTGTTCGGTGGCTCCGCACACGGCGCAGGGCTCGCCGTCGGTGAGGTGTGCGGCGAGTTCGGCGGCGATGCCGTTCAGTCGCTGTTCCTTGAGGTCGAGCCAGTGGGCGCGGGCCTCGACGGCGTCCTGCGCGGAGGCCAGCGCCTGTCGCCGCGCCGTGTCCGCCGCGACGGCGAGCCGGTCCCGTTCCCGGGCCGCGTCCAGCCGCCGCCGCGCCGGGTCGCGCTGCACGGCGAGCTGTTCGGCGTGGGTCGCGGCCTCCTGCGCGGAGTCGACGCGGGCCTGGAGACCGCCGCGGTGCGCCTCCCAGTCGGCCAGCCAGGTCTCCGCCTCGTGCAGGACGTCCTCGTCGACCCGTTCCTGCCGGTCCAGGCCGGCGCGTTCCGCGGCGAGGTCGGCAAGGCGCCCTTCCGCCCGCCGGGCCGACTCGAGGGAACCCAGTTCCTCGGCGGTCCGGCGTGCGGCGGCGGCCAGTCCGGCGGCACCGGCGTCGGTGAGGGCGTCGGGCAGCAGGGCGCGCGCCCGTGCCTCCGCGTCGGCCGCCCGCCGGTGTTCGGCGTCGGCGGTGTCGCGCAGCTCCAGGGCGGGGGCGACCGCACCGGCCTTGCGGGCGCGCTCCATGCGCTGCTGCGCGGCGTGGTGCGCACCGGCCCGCTCCTCCAGGCGCTCGGCCCGCTGCCGTGCCTCGGCATGCCGGCGTTGCAGCCGGTCCCGTTCGCGCGCGTCGGCGAGGCCGCGTTCGGCGGCGGCCTGGGCCGACTCGGCGGCGACGAGCCGGCAGTCGGCCACGTCCAGCAGTTCCCGGGCGGTACCGCGGGCGACGGCGGCCGCGCCCAGCACGGCCTCCGCGAGGCCCGGATCGCCCGGTGCGAGCTCCGGCAGGACCATGGCGTCGCCGGCGGCCTGCTGCATCCGGTGGGCGTCCGCGAGCAGCGCGGCGTCCCCCTCCCGCACCTGGGCCTCGGTCGTGCGGCGCCGCTCGGCGAGGCGCTTCTCGACCTCGGCGAAGCGGCGGGTGTCGAAGAGCCGGCCGAGCAGTCTGCCGCGTGCCTCGGCGTCGGCGCGCAGGAAGCGGGCGAAGTCGCCCTGGGGCAGCAGCACGACCTGGCAGAACTGTTCACGGCTCATGCCGAGCAGCTGGGTGATCTCCTCGCCGATCTCCTGGTGGGAGCGGCTGAGGTCCTTCCAGGCCCCGGCCTTGGTGTCGTACTCGCGCAGCCAGGTCTGGGCCTTGTCGACAGTGGTGCCCTTGCCGCGCTTCTTGAGGCGTTCCCAGGGCGGCTGCCGGGTGACCTCCAGCCGCCGTCCGGCGACGGTGAGTTCGAGGCGCACCTCGGTGCGGGTGCCGACGGCGGCGTGGTCGCTGCGCAGGGTCATGCCCTGGCCGCTCTGCCGGGCGCCGGGGACGGAGCCGTACAGCGCGTAGCAGACGGCGTCGAGGACGGACGTCTTGCCGGCGCCCGTCGGCCCGTGCAGCAGGAACAGCCCGGCCGCCGAGAGGTCGTCGAAGTCGACGCTCTGCGATCCGCCGAAGGGCCCGAAGGCCGTGATGTCGAGCCGGTGCAGCCTCACCGGGCCACCTCCCGCACGGTCTCGTCCGCGCGCACCGCGTCGAAGGCGTCCCGCAGGACGGTCTGCTCGCGGTCGTCGGGTCCGACGCCGCGCACGTGCGCCACGAAGTCCTCCGCGATCTGCTGGTCGCTGCGGCCCGCCAGGCGGCGGGCGTAGGAGACCGCCGGGTCGTCCGGGGCCCGGTCGGGCTCGAAGACGAGGCTGAGGGTGTGCGGGAAGCGCTCGGTGAGCCGGGCCATGGGGTCGGCCGGCCGCACGGGGTCGGTGAGGGTCGCCTCGACCCACGCGTTCTCGTGCCGGGTCAGCCCCGGGTCGGCGAGCAGCTCCTCCAGGGGGCCCCGCAGCCGGGCCAGCGGGCGCGGCACCGGGCAGTCGAGGCGCTCGGCGGTGACCGAGCCGCCGGCGTCCAGGTCGACGAGCCACATGCTCTTGCGGTGGGCGGCCTCCGAGAAGGAGTACGGCAGCGGCGAGCCCGAGTAGCGGACGCGCTCGGTGATGGTCTGGCAGCCGTGCAGGTGCCCCAGCGCCACGTAGTCCACGCCGTCGAAGACCCCGGCGGGCACGGCGGCGACTCCGCCGACGGTGATGTCCCGCTCGCTGTCGCTCGGCTCGCCGCCGGTGACGAAGGCGTGCGCGAGGACGACGGAGCGGGTGCCCGGCGCGCGGCCGGCGAGGTCGGCGCGGACCCGGTCCATGGCGGCGGCGAGCACGCTCTCGTGCCCGGCCTTCTCCACCGCGAACTCGGTTTTCACCAGGGCGGGTTCCAGGTAGGGCAGCCCGTAGAAGGCCACGTCCCCGTGGCCGTCGGCGAGCACCACCGGGGTGCCGCATCCGGCCGGGTCGGTGCGCAGGTGGATGCCGGCCCGGTCGATGAGTCCGGCTCCGACGCCGAGCCGACGGGCCGAGTCGTGGTTGCCGGAGATCATCACCGTCGGCACCCCGAGGCGGGCGAGGCGGTGGAGGGCGTCGTCGAAGAGCTCGACCGCGGCGAGCGGGGGCACCGCCCGGTCGTACACGTCCCCCGACACGACCACCGCGTCGACGTCGTGCTCACGCACCGTCTCGACGAGGTGACCGATGAACGCGGACTGGGCGCCGAGCATGTTCACCCGGTGGAACGCCCGGCCGAGATGCCAGTCGGACGTGTGCAGCACTCTCACGCGTCAGCTCCGCCCCGCACACCCACTCCTGCGCACCCTCGCGACCGGCACGAACGACCACCTGATCGTGGTCGGCCCCGACCACGCTAGTACGTCCGCGCACCGCTTCACCCACGAACGAGCACCCCTCGCACGCGTCAGCGCCCGGATTGCCCGGTTACAGGGGCTTTCGTACACCGTGCGGCTCGGGCGGACTGTGGGGTGTCCGACTCACGCGTCCCCGTACGCCTCTCCCCCGAGCTCGAAGCCGGCCGTCCCCGCGGTCGCGTCCGCCAGCCAGCCGCGGAAGGCGTCCACGTCGGCGTCCGGCAGGCCGATCTCGATGGTGACGGCCTCGGCGTACCGCACGTCGCGCACCTCCCGCCCGGTCGCGCGCAGCTCGTTCTGGAGCTTGCCGGCCCGCTGGTGGTCGACGGTCACCGTGGCCAGGCGGAACCGGCGGCGGGTGAGCGTGCCGAGGGCGTCCAGGGCCTCGCCGACCGATCCCCCGTAGGCGCGGATGAGGCCGCCCGCGCCGAGCTTGACGCCGCCGAAGTAGCGGGTGACGACGGCGACGACGTACCGCATGTCGCGGCGCAGCAGCATCTGGAGCATCGGGACGCCCGCGGTGCCGCCGGGCTCCCCGTCGTCGCCGGCCTTCTGCACGGCGGCGTCGGCGCCGATGACGTACGCCCAGCAGTTGTGGTTGGCGTCGGCGTGCTCCTTGCGCACCGACGCGATGAACGCCTGGGCCTCCTCCTCGGTGGCCGCCGGGGCGAGGGCGCACAGGAAGCGCGAGCGGTTGATCTCGGTCTCGTGCACGCCCGCGCGGGGCACCGTGCGGTACTCGTCCTGCATCCGGCCAGCCTAGTCCGTGGCCGTGGGCACCCCGGGGGCCGCCCGGCGCGTGGTCAGGCCGGGGAACCCACGGCGCGGGTCAGATCGAGGCCGAGGAGCCGGTCCGCGTAGGCGAAGGTCTCGAAGCGGGCACCGTCCGGGACGTCCGGGTCGCTCGCCGCCCGGCGCAGCACCCCGAGGAGGGCAGGGGTGTCCAGGTCGTCCTCCCAGGCGGCCCGGAGCCGGTCGCGCACCCCGTCGGGAACGGGGCGGGAGGGCTGCCGTGCCCAGGCGGCGACCGCGCGGCGCAGGCGGGTGAGGGTGGCGGCGGCGTCGTCCAGCACGGCCGAGTCGAGCCGTACGGGCGCGCTGCGGTGCCGTTCCAGCAGGGCCAGGCGCAGGGCATAGGGGTCGGCGTCGGCCACGGCGTCCGGCCGGGCCGGATCGGCGGGGGCGACGGCGACCGTCGCGCCGTCGGGGGCGGCGGCGCCCTCCCGCACGACGTGGAGTGCCTGCGAGGCGTTCGGGCCGTCCGGCCCGTCCTCGAAGGGCCGGATGCCGAGCGCCGCGGCATCCGTGAGCAGGCCGTCCCGGTCCCCGGCACCCTTCAGCAGCGCCCACACGGGCGTGCCGCCGAGCTCCAGGGCACGGACGAGGACGTCGGCGACGAGGAGCACGCGCAGGCCGGTCGTGTCCCGGCCCGGCACATGTGCCTCGACGCGGGTGAAGCCCCGCCGGACGGGGGCGGCGGGGACCGGTTCGCCGGTCCGGGCGTCGATGATGCGCAGCACGGGGTGAGCGTAGGCGGGCCGCGCCCGCGGCGCACCGTGGGCGCGCGCCGGAGGGCCCCGGGGAATCACCGCCCGCCGTCCTCGGTTGTCGCCGAGGACCGTCCGTTCAGGATTCCGAGGAGGCCGCCGGTGTACGGCGACGAGGCAACCGTCCGCAAGATCCTCACCGAGCTGGGTGACACCTGGGCCGTGGTGGGCCTGTCGTCGAACCGGCAGCGCGCCGCGTACGGCGTCGCCGAGGTGCTCCGGCGCTTCGGCAAGCGGGTGGTGCCGGTGCATCCCAAGGCGGAGACGGTGCACGGCGAGCGGGGTTACGCCTCCCTCGAGGACATCCCGTTCGACGTGGACGTGGTCGACGTGTTCGTCAACAGCGACCTCGCCGGGGCGGTGGCCGACGAGGCGGTCGCCAAGGGGGCCGGGGCGGTCTGGTTCCAGCTGGGCGTGGTCGACGAGGCCGCGTACGAGCGGACCCGGGCCGCGGGTCTCGAGATGGTGATGGACCGCTGCCCGGCGATCGAGATCCCGCGGCTCGGCTAACTCGCCGCACACGGCCGTCGCGGCCCACGACCGTCGCCGCACACGGCCGTCGCGGCCCACGACCGTCGCGGCGCGCGGCGGATGCGGCGCGCGGCGGATGGGGCGCACGGCCGGCGAGGCGGCCGTCGCCGACGTTCCCGCCGGCACGGGGCATCGCCATAATGCTTCCGTGACCGCCGCCTCCCCCCGCGCCGACTCCGGCGCCGCGCAACGCTTCCCGGTCGTCGTGGTGGGCGCCGGCCCCGCCGGGCTGACCGTCGGCAACATCCTGCGTGCCGCCGGTGTGGACTGTCTGGTCCTGGAGACCGAGAGCCGCGAGTTCGTCGAGCGGCGCCCCCGGGCCGGGGTCGTCGAGGAGCGGGTCGTGCGCGGGCTGGAACGGCGCGGGCTGGCGCGGAACCTGCTGGCGCGGGGGCAGGTGCACGACGAGTGCGAGTTCCGCTTCGCCGGGGAGCGGTACCGGTTGCGGTACACGGAGCTGACAGGTCGTCACCACTACGTGTATCCGCAGCACTTCCTGGTGGCGGACCTGGTGCGTGAGTACGCCGACGTGCGCGGCGGGGCGGTCCGGTTCGGGGTGCGGGACGTCCGCCTGCACGACCTGGAGTCCGCCCGGCCCTCGGTGTCGTACCTGTGCCCGGAGACGGGTGAACGCCGTGTCGTGGAATGCGAGTTCGTCGCGGGCTGCGACGGGGCGCGCGGCGTGAGCCGTGCGGCGCTGCCGCCGGGGCGGGCCGGTGTCACGCGGTACGACTACGGCGTCGGCTGGCTGGCGCTCCTCGCCGAGGCACCGCCGTCCTGCGACTGCGTCGTCTTCGGCATGCACCCGCGCGGGTTCGCGGGCCACATGCAGCGCAGCCCCGAGGTGACCCGCTACTACCTGCAGTGCCCGCCGGGCGACGACCCGGCGAACTGGCCGCACGACCGGGTCTGGGCCGAGCTGCGGGAACGCCTCGGCGCGGCCGGCGCCCCGCCGCTGAAGGAGGGGCGGCTGATCGAGAAGCGCGTCCTCGACATGCACGGCTACGTCGTCGAACCCATGACGTCCGGGCGGCTCCACCTCGCCGGCGACGCCGCCCACCTGACCGCCCCCATCGCCGCCAAGGGCATGAACCTCGCCCTGCACGACGCCTTCCTGCTCGGCGACGCACTGGTCGCCCGGCTCACCGGCGGCGACGAGAGCGGGCTGGCCGGCTACTCGGCCGCCTGTCTGGCCCGGGTGTGGGAGTACCAGGAGTTCACGCAGTGGCTCTCGGAGCTGTACCACGGCACGGCGTCGGGCGACCCGTACCGCGCGGGCCTCACGCACGCGCGGCTCCGCCGGCTGTTCGCCTCCCCCGTCGCGGCGACGGCGTTCGCCGAGCAGTACCTCGGCACGGCGGCCACCGGCTGAACCTCCGCCTCAGCCGTGGGGCGGCCGGTCGCCGAGCCTGTGGCCGGCCACGTTCAGCGCCTCACCGACCAGGCGGCGCAGGTGTCCGTCCCGGAGCGAGTAGACGACGCGGCGGCCTTCCTTGCGGGTGCCCACCAGGCCGGCCAGCCTCAGCCGGGCCAGGTGCTGGCTGACCGCGGGCCGGGCCGCCCCGCACACCTCGGTGAGCGTGCCGACGTCGGCCTCGCCCTCGGTCAGGGCGTGCAGCAGGACGAGGCGGGTGCGGTCGCCGAGCAGGGCGAGGAGGTCGGCGGCGAGCGCGAACCGCTCGTCGCCCGGCGGGCGCGGATGCGCATCATGCGCAGGTGAGAGGTGCATGCGTGCACTCATACGCACATAATGGCGCCGTGGGCCGTCACACGTCCACCCGTCCGCACCGGACCCACCGGACCCACCGGACCACCGGACCCCCCGGAAGGGGAACCTCGTGAGCGACCCGCACCGGCACCACGCCCACGCCCACGCCCACGCCCACGCCGAATCGTCCCCGCGTCACCGGCTCGCGCACCTGCTCGCCCCGCACTCCCACGACAGCGCCGACAGGACCGACCCCGCCCTGGAGTCCTCGGCCCGCGGTCTGCGCGCACTGTGGGTGTCGCTGGCGGTGCTCGGCGCGACGGCACTGGCCCAGGCGGTCGTGGTGGCCGTCTCCGGGTCGGTGGCCCTGCTCGGGGACACGGTGCACAACACGGCGGACGCCCTGACCGCCGTCCCCCTGGGCATCGCCTTCGTCCTGGGCCGGCGCGCGGCCACCCGTCGCTTCACGTACGGCTACGGACGGGCGGAGGACCTGGCGGGCGTCGTGATCGTGCTGACGATCGCCGCGTCCGCCGTGTTCGCGGCGTGGACGGCGGTCGACCGGCTGCTCGACCCGCGCCCGGTCGCCCACGTCCCGGCCGTGGCCGTGGCCGCCCTGGTCGGTTTCGCCGGCAACGAGTGGGTGGCCCGCTACCGGATCCGCGTCGGCCGGGCGATCGGTTCGGCCGCGCTGGTGGCCGACGGGCTGCATGCCCGCACGGACGGTTTCACGTCGCTGGCCGTACTGCTGGGCGCCGGGGGCGCGGCACTGGGGTGGCGGCTCGCCGACCCGGTGGTGGGGCTCGCGATCACGGCCGCGATCGTGCTCGTCCTGCGGGACGCGGCACGGGAGGTGTTCCGGCGGCTGATGGACGCCGTCGATCCGGCGCTGGTGGACCGTGCCGAGCGGGCGCTGACCGAGGTCCCCGGCGTGCGTGCGGTGGGCGAGCTGCGGCTGCGCTGGATCGGGCACCGGCTGCGCGCCGAGGTGGCGGTCGTGGTGGACGGCGGGGCCACGGTCCGCGAGGCCCACGGCATCGCCGTCGAGGCCGAGCACGCCCTGCTGCACGCCGTACCGGGACTCACCGCCGCCCTGGTCCACGCGGACCCGGCGCCGGCTCCGGGAGAGTCGGACCCCCATCTGGCGCTGGCCCACCACGCCCCCGCGTGAACGGGCCGGGCCGTCAGGCGACGCCGAGCCCGTCCAGCACCACCGCGCCGGGCAGCTCCGCGAGGGCCTTGCCCGGGACCAGCAGCTTGCCGCGCCGGCGTCCGCTGCCGACGAGGACGTAGGGCAGGTCGACGACGGCCGAGTCCACCAGGACCGGCCAGTCGGCGGGCAGGCCGACCGGGGTGATCCCGCCGTACTCCATGCCGCTCTCGCCCGTGGCGGTGTCCATCGAGGCGAACGACGCCTTGCGGGCGCCGAGATGACGGCGCACGACCCCGTTGACGTCGACCCGGGTCGTGGAGAGCACCACGCATGCGGCGAGCGTCGTCCCGCCGCCGCGCTTGCCGGAGACCACCACGCAGTTCGCGGACCGCTCCAGCAGGTCACGGCCGTAGTGCTCGACGAAGACGGCGGTGTCGGCCCATTGCGGGTCGGTGTCGACGTAGACGATCTGGCCGGCCGGGACGCTGCCGCTCCAGTGGCGCACGGCGTCGGCGACGGGGGCGGTCAGCTCGTCGAGGCAGTCCGGAGCGGGAGTGGCGCTGTCGAAGTGTCCGATGGGTGCGTGCATGGCCGCACGCTAACAACCCCGGGCCGGCTCGCGGCGGGCCGTCTCAGCGGACGGGCGGCACCGACACGGCCATGATCATCTCCATCGGCTCCCCGCCTTCGTTGGCGTAGGTGTGCGGGGTGGCGGCCTCGAAGGAGGCGCTCGCGCCCGTGGGCACGCGGTGGGCCACGCCGTCGACGGTGAGCGTGAGGACCCCGGACGTGACGTGCACGAGCTCGACCGTGCCGGCGGGATGGGGGTCGGAGGGGCTGCTCTCGCCCGGCATCAGCCGCCAGTCCCACATCTCCAGCGGGCCGGGGGCCTCGGTGCCCGCGAGCAGCCGGTTGTAGCTGCCGGCGTCGGTGTGCCAGAGCCGTACGGCCTGCTCGGCGGGGACGATGCGGACCGCCGGGCCCTGTTCGTAGTCGAGCAGGGTGGTGATGCTGACGCCGAGCGCGTCACCGATCTTCACCACCGTGCCGAGGCTGGGGTTGGTGCGGGCCTGCTCGATCTGGATGAGCATGCCGCGGCTGACCCCGGCCCGCGCGGCCAGGGCGTCCAGTGTGAAGCCGCGCTCGGTGCGCCAGCGTTTGACGTTCCGCGCCAGGGACTGGGTCAGCAGGTCGAGGTCCGACACATTCCGTCCATTATTTTGGATGACGTGGTGCATCATACTGAACTACGGTGGACTGCACCTGATCGTTCATCGAACTGTACTGCGAGGCGACCGGATCATGACAGCGCTCTTCGCCCTGGCCACCAGCCTGCTGTGGGGCCTGGCCGACTTCGGCGGCGGCACGCTGACCCGGCGCACGCCCGCGCTCACGGTGGTGGTCGTCTCGCAGTCGATCGCCGTGGCCGTGCTCGGCACGATCGTCGCCCTCACCGGCGCCTGGAGCGAGGCCTCACCGCACCTGTGGTTCGCCGTCGCCGCCGGACTGGTCGGGCCGGTGGCGATGCTCGCCTTCTACAAGGCCCTCGCCCTCGGACCGATGGGCGTCGTCTCGCCGCTCGGCTCGATCGGCGTGGCCGTCCCGGTCACCGTCGGCCTGGTCCTGGGCGAGCGCCCGGGGCTGCCGCAGTTCGCCGGCATCCTGATCGCCGTCGCCGGGGTGGTGCTCGCCGGCGGGCCCCAGCTGCGGGGCGCCCCGGTGCAGCGCCGGACGGTCCTCCTCACCCTGGTCGCGGCCTTCGGCTTCGGCGCGGTGATGTCCCTGATCGCCGAGGCGTCGACCACGCTCACCGGTCTCTTCCTCGCCCTGTTCGTGCAGCGCGTCACCAATGTCGCCGCGGGTGGCCTCGCCCTGTGGGCGTCCGTCCGGCGCGGTGCACCCGCGCTGCCGCCGGGCGGCTTCGTCTGGAGTGCGCTGCCGGCCCTGGCCTTCGTCGGACTCGCCGACGTCGCGGCGAACGGCACCTACTCGATCGCCGCCCACCACGGCCCCGTCACGGTGGCCGCGGTGCTCGCCTCGCTCTACCCGGTGGTGACGGCGCTGGCGGCCCGCGGCTTCCTGAGCGAGCGGCTGCGCGGCGTCCAGGCGGCGGGCGCGGGCCTCGCCCTGGTGGGCACGCTGCTGCTGGCGGCGGGCTGAGGCGGACGGGGCGCCGTCGACGCCCTCACCCTCGCGCGCGGGTCAGCCCTCGGCGGCCGGCTCCGCGAGCTTCCCCTCGGTCCGGTCGTCCAGCTCGGCCAGCCGGGCCACCGCCTCCTCGTCCAGCCGTGCCAGGGCCCGCAGTTGTTCCGGCGTGACCCCGTCGGGCACCGGCACGGGGGCCGGGGTCCGCAGCGGCGGCTGCCAGCCCTCCGCGGGCGTCCAGCGCCGCACGACGCGGGCGGGGGCGCCCGCCACCACGGCGTGGTCGGGGACCGTGCCCCGAACCACGGCACCGGCGGCGACCACCACGTTCCGTCCGACCCGCGCACCGGGCAGGATCACCGCGCCGGTGCCGATCCAGCAGCCGGAGCCGATCTCCACCGGCTCCATCCGCGGCCACTGCTTGCCGATGGGCTGGTGCGGATCGTCGTAGGAGTGGTTGGTGGACGTGACGTAGACGTACGGGCCGAAGTAGCAGTCGCTGCCGATGGTGACGGTGGTGTCCGCGATGACGTGGCTGCCGCGGCCGAGGACGACTCCGTCGCCGATGCGCAGGATGGGGTCGGGGCCGAGGTCGAGGTCGGGCATGAGCCCCGCGGTCAGGGTGACCTGCTCGCCGATGATGCAGTGCGCGCCGACGTGGATCCAGGGCTCGCCGAAGACCGTGCCGAGCGGGAAGGCGAGCCGGGTGCCCGTGCCCAGCGCGCCGAAGCGGAAGCGCCCGGGGTGCGCGGCGGTGACGGAGCCGGTGCGCTGCACCCAGGCCCACCCCGCGTGGACGGCTCGCTGCGCGAGGCGGGTGGACCAGGACGAGAACGTGTTCTTGCGCATCGGCACCCGCTCACGGTACTCAGCACGCGGTACGGGGAAGGAGCCCCAGGCCTGTGATCTTCACCCCACTGGGTGGCGTACGGTGCACTGCAGCACCGGACCAGGAGGCGATGATGACGCACAAGGCGCTGATCAAGGGCATCGGCGGCAAGGACCCGAAGGTGGACGCGGAGGCCTTCGTGGCACCGACGTCCACGGTCATCGGGGACGTGACGCTGCATGCGAGGGCGAGCGTCTGGTACGGCGCGGTACTGCGCGGCGACGTCGAACGTATCACCGTCGGGGCGAGCAGCAACGTCCAGGACAACTGCACGCTCCACGCCGACCCCGGTTTCCCCGTCACGGTCGGCGAGCGCGTTTCCCTCGGGCACAACGCGGTCGTGCACGGCGCGACGGTCGAGGACGACTGCCTCATCGGCATGGGCGCCACCGTCCTCAACGGCGCGGTGATCGGCGCCGGTTCGCTGGTGGCCGCCCAGGCGCTGGTCCCACAGGGCATGGTCGTGCCGCCCGGTTCCCTGGTCGCCGGTGTGCCGGCGAAGGTGAGGCGCGAGCTGACGGAGGAGGAGCGTCAGGGCGTCACGCTGAACGGGACGATGTACGCGGAGCTGGCGAAGGCCCACGGCGAGCTCCACGACTGAGCGGAGCGAGGGCGGGGGTACGTCAGTCGCCGGCGGTGACGGGGTCCGGTTCCGGCCGGGCCTTCGCCGCCCTGCGCTTGACGACGAGCATGGAGCCGACGCCGATGAGGACCGCGAGCACCAGGCCCAGCCACGAGAAGCGCTTGAGCCAGGACTCGGCGACGACGCCGACGTAGTAGATGACGGCGGTGGTGCCACCCGCCCAGACGATGCCGCCCAGGACGTTGGCGATCAGGAACTTCCAGTAGGGCATCCGCAGCACACCGGCCAGCGGGCCGGCGAAGATGCGCAGCAGGGCGACGAAGCGGCCGAAGAACACGGCCCACATGCCCCACTTCTGGAAGGACCGCTCGGCGGTGGCGATGTGTCCCTCGCTGAAGTGCTTGGGGAACTTCCTGCCCAGCCAGGCCAGCAGGGGCCGGCCGCCCTTGCGGCCGATGGCGTACCCGATGGAGTCGCCGATCACCGCTCCGGCGCTGGCGCAGGCGCCGAGGACCACCGGGTCGACGCCGCCGTGCTGGGAGGAGAGCAGGGCCGCCGAGACCAGGATGATCTCGCCGGGCAACGGGATGCCGAGGCTCTCCAGACCGATGACCAGTCCGACGACGGCGTAGACGGCCGCCGCGGGCACCGTGTCGAGCCACTCCTGGACGTGCAACGCCGCATCCTCCGATTCGCGTCCCTGCCGTGCGCGGGGGTGCCCCGCCGCTTCCCGGGTGCGCCCCGAAGGAGGCGCACCCGGGAAGCCTACCGGTCCGCGCAGCCGTGCCGGCCCGGGCCCGGGCGGCCGGCCGGCCGCTCAGCTGTTGGGCCGCAGGGTCCACACCACGGTCATCTCCCCGGTCACCGCTCCGTCCTCGCGCCGGATGGCGACGCTCACCGGAAACTCGGGGCGCTTGCCCTCGTCCAGTTCGGCGACGACCTCGGTGACCGGCCGGCCGAGGGTCGCGGTGGCGGTGACCGGGCCCAGGGCGATCTTCTTGAACGCGATCTCGGCGGTGACCGGCAGCGGCACGGCGCGGGAGAGCTGGTCGCCGAAGGCGGCCAGGACGATCGCCCCGCTGGCCGACTCGCCCAGCGTGAACATGGCTCCGGCGTGCGGCCCGCCGACGTGGTTGCGGTACTCGCTCTGGTCCGGCAGGGCCAGGACCGCCTTCTCCGGGGTGGTCTCCAGGTAATCGAGGTTCAGGGTCCGGACCATCGGCACCGTGGCGGCGAGCAACTCGCCGATCGACATCTGATCTGCGCTCATGGCGACAGGTTACCCACGAGTAGCATGCGAGGACCAGAGGTCGGGCGCCTTCGTCGATCGCCGTATGCTTGCCGCCCATGTGGCCAGGAGAGCAGTCATCCGCCGGGGGCCCGCACTCCGGGCAGCCGAACCCCTACCGGCAGCCGGGACATCAGCAGCACGCCGCGCATCCCGGCGGGCAGCCGGCCGCCGCGTGGAACGCCCCCACGGTCACGGCGGGTCCGCCGCCCGGCGGCGGGCCGGGCGGGCGCCGCACGAAGGCGGTGGCGGTCGTCGCCGCCACGGCCGTCGTGGTGGCCGCCGCCGTGACGGGGGCCGTCCTCCTGGGCGGCGGCGAGGACGGCCGGGCCGAGCCCGACCCGGCCGCGTCGTCGGCGCGCGCTCCTTCGCCCGCCGGCGACCCGCGGAACGCGGACGACGCCCCGCGGCCCACCGTCCCCGGCTGGAACACCGTGGTGAACCCGGATCTCGGTGTCGCCTTCGACGTGCCGGCCTCGTGGGAACGGCAGTCGGCCGACTGGGTCAGCTTCGTCGCGGACGACCGGGACCCCGACGACAAGCCCCTGGTCGCCATGAAGGCCCCGGCCGTGCTCGAGGAGGAGTGGTGCGCCTCGGACGACGACAGGGACGGCTCCGTCGACCACACACCCCTCGCCTCCGCGGGCACGCGGGGCAACAACGGTGCGCGGAGCACCGAGGAGATCGCCCGGTCCGACTCGGCGGAGTGGGTGTACGGGGCGTTCACCCAGCCCGACCGGAAGAAGATCACCACGGAGCCTCCGGTCTCCTTCACCACCGCCTCCGGCATCACCGGCAGCCTGGCCACCTCCCGGTCGGCCGGAGTGACGAGGAGGGGCAAGTGCGACGTGGACGGCAAGGCCACGACGTTCGCCTTCGAGTCCGCCGACGGCGACCTCGTGTCCTGGTCGTTCGTCGGTGCCGCGGGGGTCGGTGACGAGGTGCCGGACGCCACCGTCCGGAGGATCGCGGGCACGGTACGGGAATTCACGCCCTCGGAGTCCTGAGGCACCGCCGCCCGGCGCCGGTTTCGGTACGTCCCTGACAAGGGGCAGTGACCGAATCGTGTCCGGTACCGCATTAGGGTGACTGCACATGTGGCCAGGACAGCAGCCGCCCGGGGGCGAGCAGAATCCGCAGAACAACCCGTACCAGCAGCCGGGGTACCAGCAGCCGAATCCGTACCAGCAGCCCGGCTGGCAGCAACAGCCCGGTCCGTACGGACAGCAGCCGCAGTGGGGCGCCAACCAGCCCCCCGGCAGGCCTGAACCGCCGACCGTCGTCGGCAGCGGTGGCGGCGGCGGTGGCAACCGGACGAAGGTGGTCGCGATCGTCGCGGCGCTCGCCGTGGTGGTGGCCGCCGGCGTGACCGGATTCCTGGTACTGGGCGGTGACAAGGACGACACGGCGGACGACGGCAAGGACAAGAAGCCGTCCGCGAGCGCGTCCGCGGACAAGTCCGCGTCCCCGACGGCCGATCCGACCGCGTCCGGTGGCGGCGACAACCCGCGCGGCGACGGCGAGCTGAAGCCGACCGTCGAGGGCTGGAAGGTCGTCGCCAACCCGCGCTTCGGCACCATGTTCGACGTGCCCGCGGACTGGGAGATCGACAGCACCGACACGAGCGTCGGCTTCGAGTGGGAGGAGGACGGGAAGACGGACCGCACCACCGTCACCGCCCCGGCCTACCTCAAGTCGGAGTGGTGCACCGAGGACGCGAACAAGGACGGACGCAAGGAGAGCACCGCCCTCGCCACCGCCGGTACCCGGGGTGAGGACGGCGCCAAGGACACCGCCATGGCGGCCGAGACCCGGGTGCCGTGGTGGATCTACGGCGGCTACACCGAGCCGGACCGCAAGAGCGTCAAGTACGACAAGCCGAAGGACTACACCACGGCCTCCGGCATCAAGGGCAGCGTCGCCACGGCCCACTCGGAGGGCACCCCTCAGAAGGGCAAGTGCGACAGCGAGGGCAAGGCGATCACCTTCGCGTTCAAGAACGGCGCGGGCAACTTCGTCACCTGGAACCTCTACGGCGCCAAGGGCGTCAAGGACGAGATCCCCGAGGCGACGATCCAGAAGATCCTGAGCACCGTGCGCCTGACCGAGGACCCGCCGACGGAGGCGTAGGTGTGTCCGGCCCTTGGCCGCTCAGCCGATGCCGAACGCCCCGGCGGGCGGCTCCGGTGACGGCAGGGCGTCCTCGTCCCGCACGGGGCGCGCGTCGCCGATGAAGTCCCGTAGGGCGGGCCCGTGTTCGACGCGGGCCGGGAAGGCGTCGGCGGCGGTACGACGGGCCAGCGCGGCGGTGTCGAGGGGCCGGTGCGCGGCGACGAGGACGGCGTTGCCGAACCGGCGTCCGCGCAGCACACCCGGTTCGGCGACGAGCGCCAGCTCCTCGAAGAGCGTGGCGAAGGCGGCGAGCTGCGAACGCAGGAACGCGAACGGCGCCGCGTCGGCGAGGTTGGCCAGGTAGACGCCGTCGCCCCGCAGGACCCGCTCGGCCTCGCCGGCCCAGGCCAGGGTGGTCAGATGCGCCGGCACCCGGGAGCCACCGAAGACGTCGGCGACCACGACGTCGGCCGAGTCCGCGGGCGCCGTCTCCAGCCAGGCCCGGGCGTCCGCGCCGTGCGCGGTGATGCCGGCACCGTCCGGCAGCGGGAGCTGCTCGGCGACCAGGTCCAGCAGACCGAGGTCGGCCTCCACGACGTCCTGCCGCGAGCCGGGCCGGGTCGCCGCCACGTACCGGGGCAGGGTGAAGGCGCCCCCGCCGAGGTGCAGCACGTCCAGCGGGCGGCCCGGCTCCGCCACGGTGTCGAGGGCGTGGCCGAGCCGCCGCGCGTACTCGAACTCCAGGTGCTCCGGCTCGTCCAGGTCGACGTACGACTGCGGCGCCCCGTCTACGGTGAGCAGCCAGGCCCGCCGCCGGTCGACGTCGGGCATGAGCTTCACGGTGCCGTGGTCGGTGACGCGGCTGACGGGCACGGCTTCGTCGACTCCCTCATGGTTCACTCCTCCATTGTGCGGCCGGGCGGCGACGCCGGGGCGCGGGGCCGCACCGGTGTACGGCCCCGCGGTGCGGGCGGCGACCGGTCACGGTGGCGGGCCCGCGCTCCGGCCGGCGCGCGGCCCCGTCGTGGGGCGGCGACCGGTCGCGACGGCAGGCCCGCGGGCCCCCGTTCACGGCCGTGCCCCCCCCCGGCGCGCGGGCCGGGGGGGCACGGGGCGTTCAGCCGACGGCGGTCACCGTTCCCGCCCCCACCGTCCGCCCGCCCTCGCGGACGGCGAACCCGAGCCCGGTCTCCAGCGGCACGTCCCGCCCCAGCTCCACCGTCATCTCGACGGTGTCCCCGGGCCGGGCGACGGCCACCTCACCGAGGTCCACGTCGCCGACCACGTCCGCGGTGCGGATGTAGAACTGCGGCCGGTACCCCGTGGTCAGCGGCGTCGACCGCCCGCCCTCGCGCGCCGACAGCACGTACACCCGCGCCGAGAAGCGCCGGCCGGGCACGACGCTGCCGGGTGCGGCGACCACGTGGCCGCGGCGCACCGTGTCGCGGGCGACCCCGCGCAGCAGCAGCGCCACGTTGTCCCCGGCCTGCGCCTCCTCCATCGGCTTGCCGAAGGTCTCCAGGCCGGTGACGACCGTCTCGACGGACGCCCCGAGCACCTCGACCCGGTCGCCGACGCGGACGGTGCCGCGCTCGACGGCGCCGGTGACGACGGTGCCGCGGCCGGTGATGGTGAGCACGTTCTCCACGGACAGCAGGAACGGCGCGTCCAGATACCGCTCGGGCATGGGCACATAGGTGTCCACGGCGTCGAGCAGTGCCTCGACGGACGCCGTCCACCGCGGGTCGCCCTCCAGGGCCTTCAGCCCGGAGACCCGTACGACGGGCACGGCGTCGCCGCCGTAGCCGTGCGCGGTGAGCAGTTCACGGACCTCCAGCTCGACCAGGTCGGTCAGCTCCTCGTCACCCGCGTCGGCCTTGTTGAGCGCGACCACGATGTGGTCGACGCCCACCTGCCGGGCGAGCAGGACGTGTTCGGCGGTCTGCGGCATGATCCCGTCGAGCGCGGAGACGACGAGGATCGCCCCGTCGAGCTGCGCGGCTCCGGTGACCATGTTCTTGACGTAGTCGGCGTGTCCGGGCATGTCGACGTGCGCGTAGTGCCGGGTGTCGGTCTCGTACTCGACGTGCGCGATGTTGATGGTGATGCCGCGCGCCGCCTCCTCCGGGGCGCGGTCGATGCGGTCGAACGAAACGTACTGGGTGGTGCTGCCGGCGCCGCGCTCGGCGAGGACCTTGGTGATGGCGGCGGTCAGGGTGGTCTTGCCGTGGTCGACATGGCCCATCGTGCCGATGTTCAGATGCGGTTTGGTGCGGACGTACGCCGTCTTGGACATGGCGGTACCTCGAAGCCTCGTGGCGGTGGTGGGGACCCCTGGGGCCGGCCGACCCTCCCCCTGCGGGGTCCGCCGGACGATCCGGGGAGGGTCAGCTTCGGGCGCCGTCGACTGCGGCGGTGAAGTGGGCGACGGCAGCCTTCGGGGCATCCGCGACCGCGGATGCTGCGAGGTGGAAGGCGTACCGGAACATGACGCCGATCATCGCCGACGCTCCGTCGCGCGTCGAATCATTTTCGGGACACGGGAGTTCGCACACCGGGACCGGAAACCCGGCGCTACGGGCCGGTGTTCCGCAGTGCCTCCCGCACGGACAGCGGGGCGAGGGCCCGCCCGTGGGCGGCCACGAAGGCACGTACGGCGTCGGGGTCGGTCCTGGCGTACTCGCGCAGGCACCAGCCGATGGCCTTGCGGACGAAGAAGTCGGGATGGCCGGAGCGGCGCAGGCAGTAGCCGAAGAGGCGGTCGGTGTCGGTGCGTTCCCGGTAGCGCAGCTGGTGGAGCAGTGCGGCGCGGACCAGCCAGAGGTCCTCGTCGGCGATCCAGGCGTCCATGTCGGCCGTGAGACCGCGGTCGGCCGCGACCAGCCCTCCGACGACATGTGCGGCGAGCAGGTCGACGGTGTCCCACCAGGGAACGGTGGTGAGCAGATGCCGGACCACGGGCAGGAGACCGGAGGAGCAATACGTCACATGACGGCGCAGGAGATCGACGGCGAAGTAGTGGTACTCGCGCTCGGGCAGCCGCCAGCAGCGCAGCGCGATCGCGGTGCAGTCCGCCTCGGCCGGGCGGGGCAGGCCGTCCAGGACCGTGCGGGACAGGGCACGGCGAACAGGCGTGGTCAGGCCCAGGAAAGGGGCCACGTCCTTCATGTACGCCCGCATCGTCACGGCCCGCCCGGGATCGGCAGCGCCGCCGTACACGGCGGTGAGCCGCTCCAGCAGGGTGTCGGCGAGAGGGCTGTGCGGCACGTCCGGAATTCCCGTGTCTGTGACGCTCATGAGACGCACCCTACGGCGATCACACACATATGTCGGTTAGTGTCACCGGATGCTCGATGCCACCACCCGCTCTGGGGGCACCATCACGGCCTCTCCCCGGGCCGCCGCGACGGAGCTCGCCGTCGCCGCGGCCGCCGGGCCCGTCGCACCGACCCGTCTCACCGCCCGCGTGACGAGAGTTCTGCTCTCCCCGTGGTCCCGCTTCTCCCTGCTCGTCGCCCTGCTCGCGTCGGCCGGGACGGCCGTGGTGCTGTTCCAGCCGCAGCGGATGCTGACGAACGGCTGGCCGCCACAGCTCGGCGGCGCCGCCGCGGCGCTCGCCTACGCGGTGGCGTACGGACTGTGCACCGTCGCCTTCGTACCGCGTCCCCTGCTGAACCTGGCCGCGGGCGCCCTCTTCGGCTCGCAGCTCGGCCTCGCCTCGGCCCTGGCCGGCACGGTGCTGGGCGCCGGGGTCGCCTTCTGCCTGGGGCGGGTGCTCGGCCAGGAGGCGCTGCGTCCGCTGCTGCGGGGCAAGTGGCTGAAGGCGGCGGACGGGCAGCTCAGCCGGCACGGCTTCCGCTCGATGCTGGCGGCACGGCTGTTCCCGGGGGTGCCGTTCGCCGCCGCCAACTACTGCGCGGCCGTCTCCCGCATGGGCCTGCTGCCGTTCCTGCTGGCGACGGGCCTGGGGTCGATCCCGAACACCGCCGCCTACGCGGTCGCCGGCGCCCGCGCCTCGACACCGACCTCGCCGGCCTTCCTGATCGCCCTGGCCTGCATCGCCCTGCCGGGGCTGGCGGGCGCGGTGGTGGCCTGGCGCAAGCGTCACCAGCTGCGCGGACGCTGACTCGGCCCCGCCCGGGGTGACGAGGCGCGACCGGACCCCGGCCGGGGTCCCGGGCCCCGTCACCCCTGTCGTCCGGCCGTCATTTCGGGGCGCTACGCTGCCCCTCGACACGCCTGATCCTGATCACCGCGGACGGTGGCTCGGTGTGTCCATCGACCGTTCCTCGATCGGCACTTGGACTCCGTAACTTCATGTCTTGGTTTGAATCCCTCGTCCTCGGACTCGTCCAGGGGCTGACCGAGTTCCTCCCCGTGTCCTCCAGCGCGCACCTGCGCCTGACCGCGGCGTTCTCCGGCTGGCACGACCCGGGTGCGGCCTTCACGGCGATCACCCAGATCGGCACGGAGGCCGCCGTCCTCATCTACTTCCGCAAGGACATCGGGCGGATCATCTCGGCGTGGACCCGCTCGCTCGCGAGCAAGGAGATGCGCGGCGACCCGGACGCCCGCATGGGCTGGCTGGTGATCATCGGCTCGGTCCCGATCGGCGTGCTCGGCCTGACGCTGAAGGACCAGATCGAGGGCCCGTTCCGCGACCTGCGCATCACCGCGACGATGCTGATCGTCGTCGGCGTGGTCATAGGCATCGCGGACCGGCTGGCGGCGCGCGACGAGAAGGGCGGCCGGCACCGCGCGCCGAAGCAGCGCAAGGACCTGGACAACCTGGGCGTCCGGGACGGCCTGATCTACGGTCTCTGCCAGGCCATGGCCCTCATCCCGGGCGTCTCCCGCTCCGGCGCGACCATCAGCGGCGGCCTGTTCATGGGCTACCGGCGCGAGGCCGCGGCCCGGTACTCGTTCCTTCTCGCCGTCCCCGCGGTGCTCGCCTCGGGCCTGTTCGAGCTCAAGGACGCGATGGAGAGCGACCACGTCTCCTGGGGCCCGACGCTGTTCGCGACGGTCATCGCCTTCGGCACGGGCTACGTGGTCATCGCATGGTTCATGAAGTTCATCTCGACGAAGAGCTTCATGCCGTTCGTCTGGTACCGCATCGCGCTCGGTGTCCTCATCATCGCCCTGGTCGCGGCCGGCGTCCTCAGCCCGCACGCCGCCGAGTCCGCCGGCTGACGGGCATATGCCTGCGTAGCCGTCCGGTAGCGCAGTGTCAGTGCTTGCACCTACGCTTGTCCGCATGTCCCCCGATTACGTGACCCCTGGTTCCGCGCGTTCCGCCGCGGAGCTGAACGCCCAGATCCGTGCCCTGTGGCGACGTGCGGGCGGATCCCTGTCGGCCCAGGAGCGCGTGGAGTACGAGTTGCTCGTGGTCGAATGGGCCGCCGCGATCCGCTGCGAGATCATCGAGGCCGCCTGAGCGGCCCGGGAGGCCGGCCCGTGAGCGGCCTCCCCCGGCGCGCGCCGCAGTGACGTCTCAGCGTCCGCCGGCGACGCGCAGCACCGTCCCCGTCGTGTACGACGCGTCCGGCGACATCAGCCAGGCGACGGCCGCGGCCACTTCCTCGGCCCGGCCCGCCCGCCCCAGCGGTACGGCCGCCCCCATCCGCCCGGCCCGCCCGGGGTCGCCCATGGCGGCGTGCATCTCGGTGTCGGTGACGCCCGGGGCGACGCCGTTGACGCGGACGCCGGCCGGTCCCAGCTCCTTGGACAGGCCCACGGTCAGGGCGTCGACGCCCGCCTTGGACGCCGCGTAGTGGACGTACTCGCCCGGGCTGCCGATGGTCGCGGCACCCGACGACACGTTGACGATCGCGCCGCTGCCCCGCGGGGTCATCAGCTGCGCGGCGCGGCGCGCGCACAGCAGCGCGCCCAGCAGGTTGACGTCCAGGACCCGGCGCAGGTCGGCGGTGTCGCTGTCGGCGAGGCGTCCCAGCGGACCGGTCACGCCCGCGTTGTTCACCAGGCCCGTCACCGGACCGAGCTCCCGCTCCGCGACCTCGAAGAGGTGTTCGACGTCGGCCTCGACCGACGTGTCCGCCCGCACGGCGAGGGCACTGCCGCCCGCCTCCCGCACCCGGTCGGCCACCGCCCGGGCGGCGGCCTCGTCCCGTACGTAGCCGATGACGACGTCGTGCCCGTCGGCGGCGAGGCGCAGACAGGTCGCGGCGCCGATCCCCCGGCTTCCTCCGGTGACGACGGTGACGGGACGCGACATGAGAACCTCCTGCGACGGCGTTTGATCGATCATCGATCATCCTAGGCCGACGTGTTCCCCAGGTCACCGGTCCGCGCGGGTCCACAGGGCCAGGTCGCTGCTCGTCGCCACGGCGATGGTGCGTCCGGAGGGGGAGAAGCCGGCTGCGCGGAACGTGGAGTAGTTCGCGTGGACGATGTGCCACCACCGCTCTCCGTGCGGACCCGCGTGCGGCAGTCCGCCGTCGCGGGACAGCAGGACACGCTCGTTCGGCCAGGCCGGGGTGACGACCTCGAGGCACCAGCCGTCCTCGGTGGTGCTGTGCAGCCCTCCGCCGAAGAGCCCGGCGATGTGCACACGGCTCCCGGCGACCGGCCCCAGCCCCGGGCAGGACAGGTCGTCGGCCGCGTCGGGGGTGCTGTCCTCCGGGTCGGGGTCGCGGTTTCGGGCGACCTTCTCACCGGTGACCGCGTCGAAGAGCCCGTGCCCGTCGCGCGAGACGACCATCACCAGGTCACGGCCGGTACCCGGGTCCGACGCGAAGCCGATGCCCAGCAGTCCGCCGACCGGCACGCCGTACCGGTCCGCGAAGACGGGCCGCCACGGCTCGGGCGCGGGCACCACGGGGGCCGCGAGAAGCCGGTCCCGCATCGCCCTCTGGTACGCCGAGAGTTCCGGCTCGTGCTCCGACTGCCCGACCGGGGCCGCATACTTCGTCCGCTGCTTCACGCGCCCCATGATCCACGGTCCGGCGAGGGCCCGGCCGGCCCCGGAGAGACCTGAGCTCGCCCTGGCCGTCCCGGGCGCCCTCACGCGGACACGACCACCTCGCCGGCCATCACCTGCGGCGCTTCGGGGAGCACCGTCGCGAGGTTGTCCCGCACGAAGTCCGCTGCCCTGGAGACCGACTCCTCGGCACCGGCACGGTCCTGGAAGACACTGGTCGAGACCATCACCCCGCCCCCGGCGTCGATCCAGTAGTAGGCCACGAAGCCGGACACCTGACGCAGGAGCGGCAGGAACCCCTCGTTCACCAGACGTGCCGCCTCGGCCGCGTCGGTCACCCCTTCGTATCGCCGGACTGCTGCGTACATCCCCGAGCTCCTCACGGCCTGTGGGTTCGTCCTGTGCTCAGCCGTCGTACCCCGGCGACGGCCGTGCGGCCCGGGCGGTGTCCGGCAATCACCTGAAGGGCCACTCCGGGTGATCCGAACGGCTGCCGCCGGCCCGGCGTCGAGGCCCCTCGCGGACGACCCACGGGACGGGCACGACGCGGACGCCCGCCCGGTGGGGGCACCGCCGGTGTGATCAACTGAACGGGTACGCGTCGTGAGCGCACACTGAAAGCACCACGGGGTAGGGAGCCGCCCATGAAGACGCTCGGCCACTGGCTCGTACCCCCCTGGCGGCGCTCTGCCGTCGCCGTCCTCGCCGGCGCGCTGCCCGTCCTCGCCTTCCCCGCCCCCTCACTGTGGTGGTGGGCCTGGGTCGCGCTGGTCCCGTGGCTGCTGCTGGCCCGGAGTGCGCCGGCCGGCAGGCGGGCCGCGTACGACGGCTGGTGCGCGGGCTTCGGATTCATGCTGGCCATGCACCACTGGCTGCTGCCCAGCCTGCACGTGTTCACGTTCGTCATCGCCGCACTGCTCGGCGCGTTGTGGGCGCCGTGGGGGTGGCTGGTGCGACGGTTGCTGGGCGGGGTCCCGGCGGCCGGCAGGGTCGTGACGGCGCTCCTGGTGCTGCCGTCGGGCTGGCTGGCCGTGGAACTGGTCCGGTCCTGGCAGGGGCTCGGCGGTCCCTGGGGCATGATCGGTGCCAGCCAGTGGGAGGTCGCCCCGGCGCTGCGGCTCGCCTCGGTCGGCGGGGTGTGGCTGCTCAGCTTCCTGGTGGTGGCCGTCAACGTGGCCGTCGCCGTCCTGGTCGCCGTCCGCCGGGCCCGGGTGCCGGCCGTGGCCGGGCTCGTCGCCACCGCCGCCGCCACCTCCGCCGCCTGGGTGTGGGCGCCGCGCCCCGACACCGGTGAGCGGGTCGCCGTCGCCGTGGTGCAGCCCGGCGTCGTCGCCGGACGCGACAGCGCCGACCGGCGCTTCGACCGGGAGGAGGAGCTGACCCGCGGGCTGGCGGACCGGGGCGCCGACCTGATCGTCTGGGGCGAGAGCAGCGTCGGTTTCGACCTGGACGACCGGCCCGACCTGGCGCGGCGGCTGGCGGCCCTGTCCCGGGAGACCGGTGCGGACATCCTGGTCAACGTGGACGCGCGGCGCTCGGACAGGCCCGGCATCTACAAGAGCTCGGTGCTGGTCGGCCCGGACGGCCCGACCGGTGACCGCTACGACAAGATGCGGCTGGTCCCCTTCGGGGAGTACGTGCCGGCGCGCTCGCTGCTCGGCTGGGCCACCTCCGTCGGCAAGGCGGCGGGCGAGGACCGCAGGCGCGGCTCGGAGCAGGTCGTGATGGACGTGGGGAAGGGGCTGCGGATCGGCCCGATGGTCTGCTTCGAGAGCGCCTTCCCCGACATGAGCCGGCATCTGGCCGCCGACGGCGCCGAGGTGCTGCTCGCCCAGTCGTCGACGTCGACGTTCCAGGACACGTGGGCGCCCGCGCAGCACGCCTCGCTCGCCGCACTGCGCGCCGCCGAGACGGGCCGTCCGATGGTCCACGCGACGCTGACCGGGGTCTCCGCCGTGCACGGCGCGACGGGTGCGCGGATCGGCCCCTGGCTCGGCACCGATGCGAGCGCGGCCCGGGTGTACGACGTACCGCTCGCGCACGGCACCACCCTGTACGTCCGCTTCGGCGACTGGACGGCGCACGGGGCGCTGCTGGTCCTGGCGGCGTGGGCCGCCTGCGAGGGGGTGCGGACGCTGCGGCTCAGGCGGTCGGATCCAGCACCGCGCGTACCACGCGCTCGCACAGCTCATGGGTCTCCAGCGCGTCCCGGGCACTGAGCACCGTGCCCGACCGCACGGCGTCGAGGAAGGTGTGCACCGCCTGTTCGATGCCGCGCTGCCGGGCCACCGGCACCCAGTCGCCGCGCCGCCGCAGGGTCGGCTGGCCCTTGTGGTCGATCACCTCGGCGAGGTTGACCACCTGGCGTTTGGTGTCCTGCCCGGAGACCTCGAGGATCTCCTCGGCCGACCCGCTGAGCCGGTTCATCACGCCGAGCGCGGTGAAGCCGTCCCCGGCGAGCTGGAGCACGACGTGGTGGAGCAGGCCGTCCTCGACGCGGGAGCGCACGGTGACGTCGTCGATTGGGCCGGGCACCAGGAAGCGCAGGGTGTCGACGACGTGGATGAAGTCGTCGAGGATCATCGTGCGCGGCTCCTCCGGGAGCCCCGTGCGGTTCTTCTGCATGAGGATCAGCTCGCGCGGGTGCTCGGCGCACTGTGCGTACCCGGGGGCGTGGCGCCGGTTGAAGCCGACGGCGAGGCTCGTGCCGCGCCGCTCGGCGAGCTCCACCAGCCGCTCGGATGCGGGCAGCTCGTAGGCGAGCGGCTTGTCGACGTAGGTCGGCACGCCGGCTTCCAGGAGCCTCGTCACGATCTCGGGGTGGGCCGCCGTCGGTGCGTGCACGAAGGCGGCGTCGAGGTCCTGGGCGAGGAGGGAGGCGAGGTCGGTGTGGCGCTGTCCCTCCGGGATGCGCAGTCCGTCGGCGACGCGGGTGAGGGTCGCGGGGGTACGGGTCTGCAGGTGCAGCTCCGTACCGGGCAGGACGGCGAGCACCGGCAGGTAGGCCTTCTGCGCGATGTCGCCGAGTCCGATGCAACCGACCTTCACTGGATGTGCTCCTCTGACGTCTCGCCGGCCCGGGTCCGCTGCGAAGCATACGGCGCCTGCGGGGGCCGCCAGTCGGCGATGCCGTCGAAGCTCCGCAGGAACAGCGCGGGGCGGGCCTTCGACAGCGCGGCCATCGCGGCGTCGCGCACGGCGGTCACGGCGCGGCCGCGCGCCATGTTGAGCCGGGCCACCTGGACGGCCTGCCGTGCGACGGCGGTCGTACGGGGCAGCCGGGCGGCCGTGTAGGCGGCGAGGTCGTCGCGGTGGTGGGCGAGCACGATCGCGTCCTCGATCGCCTGGTTGCCGCCCTGGCCGAGGGTCGGCGGCATGGCGTGGGCCGCGTCCCCGAGGAGGGCGACCCGGCCGCGGTGGTGGGCGGGCAGGGGCTCGGCGATGTGGTGCACGTCGTGGCGCAGGACGTCCCCGGGGCGGGCGGCGGCGAGGACGGCGGGGACCGGGTCGTGCCAGTCGCCGTACCGGTGCAGCAGTTCCGCCCTCTCGTCCGCCGCGTGCCCGCCCGGCGCGGTGACGGCGGCGGCGTACGCGTAGACCCGGCCGTCCTTGAGCGGGTGCGTGCCCCAGATTCGGCCCCGGCCCCAGGTCTCGTGCGAGGCGAAGGTGACGCCGGGCAGGGGGATGACCAGCCGCCACGTGGTGAAGCCGGAGTAGACGGGTCCGGGGTGGCCGGGGAACAGCGTCCGGCGCACGGCGGAGCGGATGCCGTCGGCGGCCACGACCAGGTCGGCCTCCAGCTCGCCGTCGGGTGTCACCACGCGCGCCGGCCGGTCGCCGTCCCCGGGATCGGCGAGGCACGCGGCGACCCCCGTGCGGACCGTGCCGGGCGGCAACTGTGCGGCGAGGCGGTCGATGAGGGTCGCCCGGTGCAGCAGCACGAGCGGGCCGCCGAACCGGGCCGCCGCGGCCTCGGCGCTGGAACGGGAGAGCCAGCGCCCGCCCGGGGTGCGCAGGCCTCCGTCGCCCTGCCAGGCGGCGAGGTCGCGGATCTCGTCGCCGAGGCCGATGACGTCCAGGGCGCGCAGGGCGTTGGGCGACAGGGAGATGGCGGCGCCGACGGGCTCCAGGGTCGGGGAGCGCTCGAGGACGGTGACCCGCACGCCGCTGCCGTGCAGGGCCGCCGCCGCGGCGAGTCCGCCGATCCCGCCGCCGATGACGACGGCCTGCCGGGTCCTTCCCATGGCTGCTCCTCGTGTTTGCCCTGCGCTCACTACAGATGTAGTGAGCCGACGCCTCGACTGTACTACAGCCGTAGTGCGCCAGGTAGGTTGGCCGCATGTCCGCCCGCACCGCACCCGCCACCGGCGCCGCCCGCGCCGGCCTCGTCGCCGACACCGCGCTCGCCCTGCTCGCCGAGCGCGGGATGCGCGGGCTCACGCACCGCGCGGTCGACGAGGCGGCCGGGCTCCCCCAGGGCTCCACGTCCAACCTCGCGCGGACCCGGCAGGCGCTGCTCGAACTGGCGGTGCGGCGGCTGGCCGAGCGGGAGGCGCGGGTACTGGCCCTGCACGAGATGCCCGACCCGCGCGGCGGCCTCGACGCCCTGGTGGACGCGCTGGCGCTGGCGACGCACCGCGCCCTGACCCGCAACCGCGAACTGACCCTGGCGCGCTACGAACTGGCCCTGGAGGCCACGCGCCGGCCCGAACTGCGGGCCTACTTCGACGCCACCGGCGCCCGCTTCCGCGAGCAGCTCGGCACGCTCGTCACGGCGATGGGTTCGGCCGACCCGGCCCGCCACGTGCTGTCCCTCGTCGCCTGGGCGGACGGGCTGATGTTCTCCTGCGTGGCCGGGTCGTTCAGTGCCGAGATGCCGGGTCCGGACGAGGTGCGGGCGGGTCTGCGCGAGCTGATCGACGGCATGCTGGGCCGCTGACCCGGGGAATTCCCTGGTGGATCAAGAGGGGTTGGGCCAGGATGCGGTGTCATGACTACCGACCGCCGCGAACCCGCGACCGACGCCGACGAACGCACCATGGTGGAGGGCTGGCTGGACTACCACCGGCAGACCCTCGCCTGGAAGTGCGAGGGCCTGACCGACGCTCAGCTCCGGACCGCAGCCGTGCCCCCCTCCTCGCTGTCGCTGATGGGGCTGGTGCGGCACATGGCCGAGGTGGAGCGGAGCTGGTACCGCAGGGTGCTGGCGGCCGAGGACGCCGAACCGCTCTACTACAGCGACGAGGACCCGGACGGCGAGTTCCACCTGACCGAGGCGGACACGTGGCAGGAGGCGTACGCCACCTGGCAGGCCGAGATCGAGGCCGCCCGGCGCCACGCGGCCGGCTTCGGTCTCGACGAGATGTCCCGGGGGAAGCACCGGCGTACCGGGGAGCGGTACAACCTGCGCTGGATCCACACGCACCTGATCGAGGAGTACGCGCGCCACAACGGCCACGCCGACCTGATCCGCGAGTGCCTCGACGGCGCGACCGGCGACTGACGTCAGCGGCCGCGGGCGCGGGGCCTCCTTACGGGGGTGGAGATCACCCGTGCGGGGCAACCTCCGCCCGTCCGCCGTCGCGCGGCGGGTCCGGCCCCGCCAGAGTGGCGCGGGTGCATCGAACGACGACCACCGCAACGCTTCTGGTGACCGTGGCGCTCGCGGCCCTGTCCGGCTGTACGACGGTCCAGCCCGCCTCCGGCCCGGCGGCCGGCGCCCGCTCGTCCGCGCCCCGTCCGGACGGTCCGGCCGGGCCGCGAGTGGTACAGGCCCCGGCCCGTGAGGCGCTGGAGAGGACCGGCCCCTCCCCGTCCCCCGCCCGCGCCTCGGAGGAACCGCGCCGCGCGGACCGCCCGACGGCCCCGGCGTCCCGCAAGCCCCCGGCCGCCCGCCCGGAGCCGCGGCCGCGGCCCGCGCGCCCCGAGGCGTCCCGGAGACCGGGCGGAACGGCTCGCGAACCACGGGCCGGCGTCCCCGACCTGCCGAGGCCGGCCGGCGGGGGCACCGGCACGGAGGCGGACGTGTGCTCCCTGGGCAAGCAGTACGGCGGCTGGCGGCCGGGCAGTCCGGAGGCGGTCATCTGCGAGCGGACGTACGGCCACTGAGAAACCTGCCGGCCCGTCGGCACGGAGGCACGTCCCGGTCCGTCCGGGGTCGGTCCGCCGTCCACGGCCGCTCGGCCCGCGGCCCCCTACGGCCGCCGGCGCGGCGGCCCCCACGGGCCGTCCGCCGCGGGGCCGCCGTCGCCGAGCCGCGTCTCCAGCCGGCGGATCGCCGCCCGCACGCCCTCGCCGTACCGGTCGTCGGCCAGCGCCTCCGCCGCGCGGCGGGCCCGCCGCAGATGCAGCCGGGCGGTCTCGCGGTGGCCGAGGCGGTCGTAGTCGGCGGCCAGGTCCAGGTGCAGCGAGGGGAACAGGGCCCGTGCGGCGACCCTGCCTCCGTGCCGCTCGTCGCCGTCGTCCTGGGTGAGTTCCTCGGCGGCCGCCAAGGCCCTGAGGTCCCACGCCAGTTCGTCCCCCGGATCGTCCTGGGTGTCGGCCAGGTAGCGGGCGAGGGTGCAGCGGTGCAGCGGGTCGCCGTGCTCGCCGAGCTCCGCCCACAGGACGAGGTAGCGGTGCCGGGCCTCCTCGCGGTCGCCGGCGTGGTGCAGCATGACGACCTGCCCGATCCGCGTCGGTACGGCGTCCGGCGCCGCCTGCTCCTGTCCCTTGGCCACCACGTCCTCCGTGCCCCTCGTCGGCTGTCCCCGACGACGCTAACCGCAGGCGGCGGTCTTCCAGGTCAGGCGGCCCGGGACGCGCGGACCGGCCGACGGGTCAGCTCAGGTCGGGCACGGTCCAGTCGATCGGCTCGTGCCCCTGCGCGGCGACGGCCTCGTTGATCCGGGTGAACGGGCGGGAACCGAAGAACTTCTTCGCCGACAGCGGCGAGGGGTGCGCGCCCTTGACCACCACGTGCCGCGTCTCGTCGATCAGCGGCAGCTTCTTCTGCGCGTAGTTGCCCCACAGCACGAACACCGCCGGGTCGGGCCGGCCGGCCACCGCGCGGATCACCGCGTCGGTGAACAGCTCCCAGCCCCGGGACTTGTGCGAGTTCGCCTCGCCGGCCCGGACCGTGAGCACCGCGTTGAGCAGCAGGACTCCCTGCTTCGCCCACGGCATGAGGTAGCCGTTGTCCGGGATCGGGACGTCCAGCTCGGCGTGCATCTCCTTGTAGATGTTGCGCAGCGACGGCGGCACCTTCACCCCCGGCCGGACCGAGAAGCACAGGCCGTGGCCCTGCCCCTCGCCGTGGTACGGGTCCTGCCCGAGGACCAGCACCTTCACCTGGTCGTACGGCGTCGCCTCCAGCGCGGCGAAGACCTCCTCGCGGGGAGGGTAGACGGGGCCGTTCGCCCGCTCCTCCTCGACGAACTCCGTCAGCTCCTTGAAGTAGGGCTTCTGCAGTTCGTCGCCCAGCACCTCGCGCCAGGACTCGGGCAGCATGGCGATGTCGGTCACGTCAACTTCCTCACGGTGTGCGGTCGCTTGCGGTCCTCAGAACCTACCGGCGACCACTGACAGTCCGCTCCCGGGGGCGCTCGGCCGGACCGGGAGCGGATCGTCTACCAGCTCGTCTTCCGGGACAGCTGCCACATCATCATGATCGTCGAGGGGTCCAGCGCCCGCTCCGCGCCCGAGATGTCGTTGCTGGCGGCCACGTACTGCTTGCCCTGCCACAGCGGCAGCAGCCGCGCGTCGTTCACGAGGATCTGCTGTGCCCGCTCGAAGTCCTTCTCCACGTTCGCACGGTCGCTCTCGCGGCGGGACCGGGGCAGCAGCTCTCCCGTGATCTCCGGGGCCGGGTACGGGGTGCCGAGCGCGTTCTGCTCGCCGACGAAGGGGGCGATGAAGTTCTCGGCGTCCGGGAAGTCCGGGGACCAGCCGCGGCCGAACACCGGGTACTCGCCCTTCTGGTACCCCTCGACGTACGTCTTCCAGGGCCGGCTCTTGAGGGTCACCGTGAAGAGGCCGGAGTCGTCCAGCTGCCGCTCGAGCTCCTTGAACTCCGCCTCGGTCTCCGAGCCGTAGCGGTCGGTGGTGTACCAGAGGGTGAGCGGGACGGGCTCGGTGATGCCCTCGTCGGCGAGGATCTCGCGGGCCTTGGAGACGCTGGGGTCGCCGTAGTCGTCGAAGAAGCCCGTGGTGTGGCCCGTCAGCCCCTTGGGGACCATCGAGTAGAGCGGGTCGACGGTGTCCTGGTAGACCGTGTGCGCGATCGCCGCACGGTCGACGACCTGGGCGACGGCCTGGCGCACGGCCTTGCGGCCCGCCCACGGGTCCTTCGGGTTGAACACCAGGTAGCTGATCTCCGCACCGGTGCCCTCGACCAGCTGGAGCTCCTCCTCCTTGGCGGCCTTGCCCTGGAGCGTGACGATGTCGTCCGCCGCGAGACCCCGGTAGGTGGCCTGGATCTCGTGGTCGCGCAGCGCCTTCACCATGCCGGCGGAGTCCTTGAAGTACCGGATGGTCACCGCGTCGTTGTGGCGCTCCGCGAAGCCCTTGTAGTGGTCGTTGCGGACGAGTTCGGCCCGCTCCCCGTCCTGGTACGACTGGAGCGTGTAGGGGCCGGAGCCGGCGATCCCGTCGCCCTTGCGCAGCTCGTCCGCCGGGTATCCGGCGGGATCGACGATCGACATCGCGGGCGTGGCGAGCACGAACGGGAAGGTGGCGTCGGGCTTGTTGAGGTGGAAGACCACCTCGTGGTCGCTGGGCGCCTGGACCCGGTCGAGGCTGCCCAGCAGACCGGCGGGGCCACCGTTGACGTTGATCTGCTTGATGCGGTCGATGGAGTGCTTGACCGCCTGCGCGTCCAGCGTGTGCCCGTTGGAGAAGGTCAGGCCGTCGCGCAGCTCACAGCGGTACACCTGGTTCGCCGCGTCGCTGAACGCACAGCTCTTGGCCGCGTCGGGCTGGGGCGTGGTCGCGCCGTTGGGGTAGCTGAGCAGGGTCTGGTAGATGTTGCGGAACAGCTCCCAGGAGCCGTCCCACGAGGCCGCCGGGTCCAGCGTGCTGGGCGCGCTGGTCGTACCCACGACGATCGGTCCCTCGTCCTCGGAGCTGTCGGACGACCAGATGCCGCATCCGGTGACCAGCCAGGATATGGACGCGATGGCCGCGACACTCCGCAGGCATCGGTTCCGGTTGAACACGCGCACGCTCCTCGATCCGCCGTACCAAGGGTCGGCAGACCATACCGCAGCACCGGGCTCCCTGAACTCCCCTGTGAACAGGGCTTTTGATCATTTTCGCGATGACTACGTTGTCATGGCCCGGATGATCTCAGCACGCGGACACGGGCGCCTCTCCGTCCAGGGCGCCCGTGCCGCGAGCGGTGTGCGCGGGTGGTGCGTCAGCCCACGCCGGCGTTCAGGAAGATGCCGCCGTCGACCACGAGCGTCTGGCCGGTGATCCAGGCGGACTGCTCCGAGGTGAGGAACGCGGCGGCGCCGCCGATGTCGGAGGGAACACCGAGCCGGCCCAGCGGGTAGCTCGCGGCGGCCTCCTCCTCGCGTCCCTCGTACAGGGCGGCGGCGAACTTGGTCTTCACGACCGCCGGGGCGATCACGTTGACCCGGACCCCGGGTGCGAACTCGTGCGCCAGCTGCGCGGTGAGGTTGATCAGCGCGGCCTTGCTGACGCCGTAGGCGGCGATGAAGGGCGAGGGCGACAGGCCCGCCACGGAGGCGATGTTGACGATCGTGCCGCCGTTGTCCTTCTGCCAGGCGTGCCAGGTGCGCTGGGCGAAGCCGAGCGCCGAGATCACGTTGGTCTCGAAGACCTTGCGCGCGACGTTCAGGTCGAGGTCGGCGATCGGCCCGAACACCGGGTTGGTGCCGGCGTTGTTGACCAGGTGGTCGACGCGGCCGAAGGCCTCCATCGTGCGCTCGACGGCGGCCGCCTGGTGGGCCTCGTCGTGCGCCTTGCCGGCGACGCCGATGACCCGGTCGGCGCCGAGCTTCTCGACGGCCTCCTTCAGGGCGTCCTCGTTGCGGCCGGTGATGCAGACCCGGTCGCCGCGCGCGACGAGCGCCTCCGCGACGCCGTAGCCGATTCCGCGGCTGGCGCCCGTGACGATCGCGACCTGGCCGGAGAGTGCGGGGAGTTCAGTCATGTCCGTGTTCCCTAGTCGAGCGGTCCGCCGGCCACGTACAGCACCTGGCCGGAGACGAAGCCGGCGGCCTCGCCGGTGAAGAAGGCGATGGCGTTGGCGATGTCCTCGGGCTCGCCGACGCGCGCGACCGGGATCTGGGTGGCGGCGGCGGCCTTGAAGTCCTCGAAGCCCATGCCGACGCGGTCGGCGGTGGCCTTCGTCATCTCGGTGGCGATGAAGCCGGGGGCGACGGCGTTCGCGGTGACGCCGAACTTGCCGAGCTCCTTGGCGAGGGTCTTGGTGAAGCCCTGCAGACCGGCCTTGGCGGCGGAGTAGTTGACCTGGCCGCGGTTGCCCAGTGCGGAGGAGGAGGAGAGGTTGACGATGCGGCCGAAGCCGGCGTCCACCATGTGCTTCTGGCAGGCCTTCGACATCAGGAAGGCGCCGCGCAGGTGCACGTTCATGACGGTGTCCCAGTCGGAGACGCTCATCTTGAACAGCAGGTTGTCGCGCAGCACGCCCGCGTTGTTGACGAGGATCGTGGGCGCGCCCAGCTCCTCGGCGATACGCGCGACGGCCGCCTCGACCTGCGCCTCGTCCGAGACGTCGCAGCCGACCGCGATGGCCTTGCCGCCGGCCGCGGTGATCTTCTCCACGGTGTCCTTGCAGGCGGCCTCGTCGAGGTCGATCACGGCGACGGCGCGGCCTTCGGCGGCCAGTCGTACGGCGGTGGCGGCACCGATGCCGCGCGCGGCTCCGGTGACGACGGCGACCCGCTGCTCATTGGTGGACATTGCTGCTTCTCCTCGTCCTGGGGATGCGGCCCGTGCGGGGCCCCTCGGCACGCCCATGGGTGAGCGACCGCTTAGTACCTTCCGCAGACGTGACGCTAGAAGCCCTGGCACCCGGTGTCAACGGGACACCGGGGCGGTGTGATCCATTACCTGGGCTTCCGGTGCGCCGGCCGCGCCGGACTCCCCCGGACGGCCCAGCGCTGCGGGCCCGCGCGGCGCCGGGCCCCTAGCGTCGGAGGCCGAGCCCTTCGTGGCCGGAAAGGAGGCGTCCATGCGCCGTCGTACCGGTGCCGCAGGCATAGCCGTCGCGATAGCGGCGATCGTGCCCCTGGCCGACCCCGCGCACCCCCAGGAGATGGATTCCCGGACTCTCACCCACCAGAGGGCGGCCCAGTCGGTCCTCGCCGACGACCCGGGCGACCAGGACCCGTTCGCTTCCGACCCGCTGTCCCCGGACGCGCTCCCGGCGGACGCCTTCGGCGACGGCCCGCCCGGCGGGGGCCGGACCGACGAGAGCGGAGCCGACACGGACCGGCCCGACGCGGGCGGCTTCGAGGAGGACCGGCCCGACGGGGGCGGACCGGACGGGCCCGGCCCGGACCAGAGCGGGACCGGCCAGGGCGGTTTCGACCCCGGCAGCCCCGACGGCGGACGGCCCGACCCGGGCGGGAACGACCAGAGCGGGAACGACCAGGGCGGAAACGGCCAGGGCGGAAACGGCCAGGGGAACGGCCAACACGGTGACGGCCAGGGCGGGAACGGGCTGGGCGGCAACGGCCAGGGGAACGGCCAAGGCGGGAACGGCCAAGGCGGGAACGGCCAGGGCCGGATCGATGCCGCCCGGGAGGCCGTCGGAGGCCCGCCGCGGCGGGACTCGCCGGCGTCGATCTCCGCGACCTCCAAGCCGCGTCCCGCCCCCACCACACCGGCCCCGGTCACCACGTCCCGGCCGACCACCGCCGTACCGGGTCCCGCGACCTCCCCCGCCGTCACGCCGACACTCGGCACCCAGGGCGGGCTGGGCGGCGCCTCGGCCACCGGGCCGGCCGGCTGGGACCTCGGCATCGGCCTGGCCTGCGTGACGAGCGCCGCGCTCGGCACCGCCTACGTGTTCCGGCGCCGCCGGCGCGCCTGACGCCCGGACGCGCGGGCCGCCTACCGCACCAGCAGGTCGAGCAGCCGTTGCGTCTCGGCGGCCGGGTCGGCCGTGAGGCCGGTGTGCACGGGGCCCGGCTGGACGATGGTGGAGCGGGGCGCGATCAGCCAGCGGAAGCGGCGGCCCGGATCGTCGGGGGCCGCCTGCCCCGCCGCGGTCCCGCCGGCGCACACGCCCTCGACGGCACGCAGCGCGGCGCGCACGCCGGGCAGGTCGACGTGCGGGTCGAGCGCGAGCAGCCGGCCCTCGTCGAGATGGGTGCGGGCGCCGACGTAGGACGCGGCCCGGCAGTACACGAGCACTCCCGCGTTGACGCACTCCCCGCGTTCGATCCGCGGCACGACGCGCAGCAGCGCGTACTCGTAGACGTGGCGGTCGTTCACCGGGCCCCCTCGACGCGGTCGTGGATCGTGGCGGCCCGCGCGAGCAGTGGCCGGGCATAGGCCCGCCTCAGGTCGTCGGGCGTCGCGAAACCGGGCTCGTCGGCCAGCCAGACGTCCGGGATCTCGGCGGTGACCTCGGCCAGGAGTTCCTCGGTGACGAGGGGCGCGAGCGCGGCGGCGGCCGAGTGGACGTCGGGCGCGAACGGCGCGAGGGCGTGGTCGCGGGCGTCGTACGGACGGGCGGCCGAGGCCTCGGCGCCGGGCCAGTTGTGGTGCCAGATCATGGTGGCGCCGTGGTCGACGAGCCACACGTCGCCCCGCCACCGCAGCAGGTTCGGATTGCGCCAGGACCGGTCGACGTTGTTGACCAGCGCGTCGAACCAGACGATCCGCCCGGCCTCCTCCCGGCTGACGTCGAAGGCCAGCGGGTCGAACCCGAGGGCGCCGGAGAGGAAGTCCATGCCGAGGTTGGTGCCGCCGCTGGACTTGAGGAGCTCCTGCACCTGCTGGTCCGGCTCGCCCAGCCCGAGGACCGGGTCGAGGTCGACGGTCACCAGCCGCGGCACCCGGAAGCCGAGGCGGCGGGCGAGTTCGCCGCAGACCACCTCGGCGACGAGCGTCTTGCGGCCCTGCCCCGCCCCGGTGAACTTCAGGACGTACGTCCCGAGGTCGTCGGCCTCGACGAGTCCCGGGAGCGAACCCCCTTCACGCAGGGGCGTGATGTAGCGGGTCGCGGTGACCTCTTTCAGCATTCTCCCGGGCCATCCGTCTCTTCAGCCGTGCAGCCGTCACGGGCCGTCGGCCCCTTGCTTCCGGCCTCGGGCATGAAGTGAGCATAGTAACCGAGGGTGATCACCGGCGAGGACGGTCCCGGGAGGCGCCCGGCCCGGGTTCCAGCGGCGGGCAGGTGAGGGACAGGTGGGAGCGGCACACGGGACGCGGGGCTGTCTCGACCCGGTGGCGTACGCGCTGGGGGCGGACGAACAGGACGGCCGTCGCCGAGGCGGTGACGAAGAGCACGACGGTCACGACGGCGGCGCGGTGGAAGCTGCGGTTCACCGCGGCACCGGAGGTGTAGGCGTCTCCGGAGAGGCCCACCAGGAGGGGCAGCGCGGCGACGATCAGCAGTTGGGCCACCCGTGCCGCGGTGTTGTTGACCCCGCTCGCCAACCCGGCGTGCCCGGCGTCGACGGAGGCCAGGACGGTGGCCGTGAGCGGCGCCACGAACAGGCTCATGCCCAGACCCATCACCAGCACGGGAGGGAGGATGTCCGGTACGTAGGCGGAGCCGGGCGCGACCCGCAGCAGCAGCGCCGCTCCGGCCGCGGCCACCAGTGGCCCGGTGATCAGCGGGATCGCCGGGCCGATGCGTGTGGCCAGCGCGCCCGCCCGGGCGGAGAGCAGGAGCATCAGCACGGTGATGGGCAGCGTCGCGAGGCCGGCCTCCAGCGCGTCGTACCCGAGCGCCGTCTGCAGCTGGACCGGCAGCAGGAACAGGACACCGCCGATGGCCGCGTACAGGAACACCGTCATCCCGTTGGTCGCCGAGAACAGCCGGGAGGAGAACAGGGAGAGCGGCATCATCGGGTTGCGGGCCCGGCGTTCGACCACGAGGAAGACCGCCCCGGCGGCCACGGCGACCACCGCCGGAAGCGCCACGCGGACGGCGGGGCCGGCCGAGGACGCGCTGATCAGCGCGTAGCTGACACCGCCCAGCGCCACCGCCGCGAGACACGCACCCAGCGTGTCGAAGGGACGTCCGGCCGCCGCGGGGTCACGGCTCTCCGGTACGGAGGCGACCGCGACCAGCACGACGGCGACCGCGACGGGCACGTTGATGAGGAAGATCCACCGCCACCCCGGCCCGTCGATCAGCCAGCCCCCGAGGAACGGGCCGAGGGCGCCCGCCACACCGGTCAGGCCGGACCAGGCGCCCACCGCGCGCGACTGGTCGTCGGGATGGAAGGACGCCCGGACCAGCGCCAGCGAGCCCGGGGTGAGCAGCGCGCCGCCCACGCCCTGGAGCGCACGCGCGCCGATCAGCACGTACTCGTTCGGTGCGAAGCCGCACAGTGCCGAGGCCCCGGCGAACCAGGCGACGCCCAGCAGCAGGGTGCGCCGTCTGCCCATCCGGTCGCCGAGCGCGCCGCCCCAGAGGATCAGCGCGGACAGCGTCAGCATGTAGGCGTTGACGACCCATTGGAGCACCGACAGGGAGGCGCCGAGGTCCCGCCCCATCCTGGGCAGGGCCACGTTGACGACCGTGCCGTCGAGCATGGCCATGCCGGACGCGAGCACGACACAGGCCAGGACCCAGCGCCCGCGAGCCGAGGTCAGCCGCAGACCGTCCGCGCCGTCTCCGTTTCCGCTCACGTCTCCAGCCTGCCGGTGACCGCCACGGAGCGCTCGCGGGAAGCGGCAAGGGGCGTCATCGGACCGGCGGAAGGCGACGCGGCGGCCTCTTGCGCCGCGATGAGCCCGTGCGGTGTGGTGTCCCCCATGAACAGCGCCTGGCGGGCTGAACGGCACGTGCCCCGCGGCCGTACCTCTCGGCAGATCACGCATCCAGCCCCGGAAGGGAACGTCATCAGTATGACCAGCGCATCGTTTCACCCCGCGTCGGGACCGGCTCGTCGTACGGTCGTGGCGGCGGCCGGGGCCGCGGGGCTCGCCGTCGCCCTGACCGCGTGCGGCGGTTCGGACGACGACGCGTCGAGCGAGTCCGGTGCCGCACCCGAGAAGGCAGCGGGCGCGGTCGCGGCGACCGCGGACATCCCCGAAGGGGGCGGCAAGGTCCTCGCCGACCGGAAGATCGTGGTCACCCAGCCCACGGCGGGCGAGTTCAAGGCGTTCTCGGCCATCTGCACCCACCAGGGATGTGCCGTGAAGGACGTCTCCGACGGCGTCATCAACTGCCCCTGCCACAACAGCAGGTTCTCGATCACCGACGGCAGCGTGCAGGGCGGTCCCGCTCCCGAGCCGCTGCCCGCCGTGCGGATCACGGTCAGCGGAGACTCGATCGAACTCGCGTGAGGGCGGTGCGGAGGGCGGGGCAGACCGACACGAGGTACGGGGAAGGGACCGCATGACCGTCGCTCAGCGCCGGGGCCGGAAGATCATGATGACGCCCGGCGAGCTGGACGCGTTCCTCACCGCTCAGCGCACCTGCCGGGTCGCCACGGTCTCGGCGGACGGCGCGCCGCACGTGAGCACGCTCTGGTTCGCCTGGGACGGTTCCTCGGTGTGGCTGTACTCGGTCGTGCGCAGCAGACGGTGGGCCGACCTGCGGCGCGACGCGCGGATGGCGATCGTGGTCGACACCGGTGAGGAGTACGACGAGCTGCGGGGCGCGGAGCTGTCCGGCCGCGCCGAGTTCGTGGGCGAGGCGCCCCGCACCGGCGAGCTCTGCGCCGAACTGGACCTTCCCGAAACGCTGTTCGCGCGGAAGAACTTCGGCCTGGACGAGATGCCGCACGACGGCCGCCACGCCTGGCTGCGGCTGACGCCCGGCAAGATCGTCTCCTGGGACTTCCGCAAGCTGTCGTCCGCGTAGGACGGGAGGTCAGCCGAGCCGGCCCGCCGCCACCCGCAACGCCTCCACCGCCGCCCGGATCGACGGGCGGCGGTCGGCGTCCGCGCGCCAGACGACGTACACGTGCCGGCGCGCCCGCCGGCGCAGTGGCACGGTGACGACGCCGGAGGGCATCGGGTCGCGCCCGAGCAGCGGGGCGATGCACACGCCGAGTCCCGCGGCGACGAGGCCGAGCTGGGTGTGGGTCTCGGCGGCACGGTGGCCGATGATCGGTTCGATGCCCTTCGAGCGCAGCGTGAACATCAGCCACTCGTGGCAGAACTCGCCTTCGGCCCACGTGATCCACTCGTCCTCGGCGAACTCGGTGAGGTCCACCTCGTCCCGTCCGGCGAGCCGGTGGCCGGTCGGCATGGCCACGTCCGCGGGGTCGTCCAGGAGCGGCGCCTTGACCAGGCCGTCGGGCAGCGGCATCGGCTTGTTGTACCAGTCGAGCACGACGGCCAGGTCCAGGTCGCCGCGCACCACCCCCCGGATGCCGCGTTCCGGTTCCAGTTCGCTGGAGCGGATGCGCAGCGCGGGGTGCTCGGCGCGCAGGGCGGACAGCGCGGTGGGGAACAGCCCGCGGGCGGCGGTGGGGAACGCCGACAGCCGGAGCTCGCCCACCACCTGACCGCGGTGCGCCTCGAGGTCGGACTGGGCGAGCTCGACCTGGGAGAGGATGCGCGCCGCGTGCTCGGCGAGGAGCCGGCCCGCGTCCGTCAGCCGCACGCCCCGGCCGTTCTTGGCCAGGATCTGCTGGCCCACCTCGCGTTCCAGCTTGGACATCTGCTGGGAGACGGCCGAGGTGGTGATGTGCAGGCCCTCGGCGGCGCCGCTGACCGATCCGTGCCGGGCGAGGGCGTCGAGGGTGCGCAGGCGCTCCAGGTTCAACATGTAAGTGATGCTACGAGATACCGGGCGCGAAATATCGATTGTGCTACGAGGAGAGGTGCCGCATCGTTGCCTCCATGAGCAGCGTCACCTCCTCCCCCGCTCCCCGCCGGGTCCGCCGCGTCCTCGACTGGCGGCTGCGCTTCGGCGTCCTCGCCCTGATCTGGGGTTTCAGCTTCCTCTTCATGAAGGTGGGGACCGAGAGCTTCGCCCCGTTCCAGGTCACGCTGGGCCGGCTGGTGTTCGGTACGGCGGTGCTCGCCGGGGTGATGGCGGTGAAGCGGGAGCGGCTGCCGCGCGGGGCGCGGACGTGGGCGCACCTGGCGGTCGCCGGGTTCCTGCTCAACGCGCTGCCGTTCTCCCTCTTCGCCTACTCCGAGCTGACCGTCCCGTCGTCCCTGGCGGGCATCTGCAACGCGACCTCGCCGCTGTGGGGCATGGCCCTGTCGCTGGTCGCCCTCTCCGAGGACCGGCCGACCCGGCTGCGGGTGGCAGGCCTCGGCATCGGCTTTCTGGGCGTCCTGACGGTGCTGGGCGTCTGGCAGGGCTTCCACGGCCTGGACGTCACGGGCACGGCGCTGGCGCTGCTCGCCTCGCTGAGCTATCCGGTCGGATGGATCTACGTCCGCCGCACACTGGCCGGCTCCAGCCACTCGCACCTGTCCCTGACGGGAGCGCAGTTGCTGCTCGCGACGCTGCAACTGGTGGTCGTCACTCCGTTGTTCACCTCGGTGCCGACTCATTTCCCGGTGCTGCCGGTGCTGTCGGTCGCGGCGCTGGGCGCGCTGGGCACCGGGCTCGCCTTCCTGATCCAGTACGACCTGGTCGCCGAAGTGGGCCCGACGACGGCCCAGATGGTCACGTACTTCACCCCGGTGATCGCCACGGCCGCGGGCGTCGCGCTGCTGGGTGAGTCGCTGTCCTGGTCGACCCCGGTCGGCGCGGTCGTCGTCCTCGCGGGCGCGGCACTGACCCAGGCACGCCCCAGGGCGAACCGCCCCACCGAGCCGGCACGTCCGACCCGGGAGCCCCAGAAGACCCCGGCCTAGCCGCGACCCGGACGCCCTGGGCCCGCGCAGACCGGCCCGGGCCCGCGAGCCGGGTGGCCGGGGCCCGCGCCGGACACGTCACCCCGGGCCCCGACCCGACCACCCCGGCCGCCCCGCCCCGACGCGACCGAAGAACGCGCGACGCCCACCCGGGGCCGGACGCGTCGTGCACGGCATTTCCCTGCCCCGGCTGAACCGCGCCGGACGCAGCGTCTCCCGGACCCCGGCCGACCGCGCCGGACGGCCCGGCCTGAACCTGCCGCACAACGCGCGGCGCCCCACCATGGCCGAACCCGCCATGCCCGGCGCCACCCCCGCCCAGCCATGCCGGAAGCCCCGGGCCCGGCCCCGCGCCCGTCAGGCGTAGTGCCGACCCGGGCCCGGGCCCAGCGCCTTCGCGACCGCGTCCGCCAGGGGGCGTTCCTCTCCGTCGGTCAGGGTCGAGACGGTGATCCGGATGCCGGGCGGGGCGTCGATCCTGAAGCGGGCGCCGGGTGCCACGGCCCAGCCGGCGTGCAGCAGGCGGGCGACGGCACCGGTCTCGTCCGGCACGGGGATCCACGCGTTCATGCCACTGCGCCCGTGCGCCTCGACCCCGCGCGCCCGGAGCGCGCCGAGCAGCGCGTCCCGGCGTCGCCCGTACGCCGCCGCCACCGCCCCCGCGTCCACCGCGCCCTCGGACCACAGCAGCGCCACGGCCCGCTGGGTGATGCGGCTGACCCAGCCGGGGCCGAGCCGCTGCCGGCCGCGCACCCGGTCGAGGGTGACGGCGTCGCCGGTGAGCACGGCGAGCCGCAGGTCCGGCCCGTAGGCCTTGGCCGCGGAACGGACGAGGGCCCAGCTGTGGGTCGTACCGGCGAGCGGGTGCAGCGGCAGGTCGACGATGCGGTGGCCGTGGTCGTCCTCGATCAGCAGTGTCTCCGGGTGGTCCCGCAGGACGGACCGCAGGGCACGCGCGCGCGTGGCGCTCAGCGCGGCGCCCGTCGGGTTCTGCGCGCGGTCCGTGACGACCAGGGCGCGGGCACCGGCGGCCAGGGCACGGCGCACGTCGTCGGGCAGCGGCCCCTCGTCGTCGACGCGGACGGGCACCGTGCGCAGGCCGAGCGCGGGCACGAGGTCGAGCAGGCTGCCCCAGCCCGGGTCCTCGACGGCGACGGCGTCGCCGGGCCGCAGGTGCGCCGCGAGCACCCGCTCCATCGCGTCCAGGGACCCCGACATCACGGCGAGGGGGCCGTCCGGCACTCCGTCGGCGTCCATTCCGGCCCGCGCCGCCCGTGCCAGCTCCGGCTCCACGGGCGCGTGCCCGTACAGCACCGGCTCCCGGTCGCCCCGCTCGGCGGCCGCGGCGAACACCGGACCGAGCGCGGGCAGCAGCGCCGGGTCCGGATTGCCGTCGGACACGTCACGCACGCCCTCGGGGACCTCGACGCCGATGAACTCGCGCCCCGTGGTGGCCGGCTTCGCGCGCACCCGGCTGCCCCGGCGCCCGGCGGTCTCGATGACCCCGCGCTCCCGCAGCGTGCGGTAGGCCGCGGCGACGGTGTTCGGATTCACCCCCAGCCGCTCGGCCAACTCCCGCATCGGAGGCAGCGCCTGTCCCGGCTCCAGCTCGCCCGCGCCCACCGCGCGTTCGACGCTCGCGGAGATCTCCGCTGCACCGCGTCCCGCGATCCGATACTCTCCTAGCACAAACATTATTATGCACTAGTACAATGGAGAGCGCCATGCAGGGGACCACGCAGACGCCGTCGCAGCCCGGCACCGCCTACTCGCCCACCGACCGCACCGTCCCCACCCGCTCCGCCGACCGGGCCTCCTACGACAAGGAGCTGGTGCACGCGATCCTCGACGAGGGCTACGTCTGCCACCTCGGTTTCGTCCGCGACGGCGCCCCCGTCGTCCTGCCCACGCTGTACGGCCGGGTCGGCGAGCGCCTCTACGTGCACGGCTCCACGGGCTCCCGCCCGCTGCGGATGACGGGCCAGGCGGACCCGGGCCTGCCCGTGTGCCTGACGGTGACGCACGTGGACGCGCTGGTGCTGGCCCGCTCGGCCTTCCACCACTCGATCAACTACCGGTCGGTCGTGGTGCACGGCACGGCGTACGACGTGACGGACCCGGAGGAGAAGCGCACGGCCCTGGACGCCCTGGTCGACCATGTCGTACCCGGCCGCTCGCACGACTCCCGGCCGGCCAGCAAGAAGGAACTGGCCGCCACCGCCGTGATCCGCCTCGACCTGGACGAGGTCTCCGCGAAGCTCCGCACCGGCGGCGTGAACGACGAGCCCGAGGACCTCGCCCTCCCCCACTGGGCCGGCCTCGTCCCGCTGCGCAAGGGTTACGACGCGCCGGTGGCCGACCCCGGCCTGGAAGCGGGCACCGGACTGCCGGGCTATCTGGCCGCGCTGTGACGCCTGCGCACCGGTAGGGCGCGCCGCGCGAGGGCGCCGGGGGCCTCGCGCGGCGGGCCCCGCCGTCAGGCCGGCGCCGGGGACATCCGCGCCTGTCGCGCCTCCGCCACCGCGAGCCCCGCCACCGAACCGAGCATCAGCACGGTGCCGGCCACGGTCGCCGCGGTGAGGTGCTCACCGAGCAGGACGACGGCCAGCGCCGCCGCACCGACCGGTTCGAGCAGCATGATCACGGACACGGTGGCCGAGCGGACGACGGCCGCGCCGGCGAAGTAGAGGCCGTAGGCCAGGGCGGTCGGGACGGCCGCGACGTACGCCAGGAGCCACAGCAGCCGGACCGGTTCGGCGCTGTGCGGCACCAGCCCCTCGGCGAGGGCGAAGGGCAGCAGGCACAGGCTCGTCACGGCGAACGCACCGACGGACGTACCGGCCGCGTCCGCCGAACCGTCGCGCCCCCACCAGCGGGTGAGGAGCGTCATCGCGGAGTACCCGGCCGCGGAGAGCAGGGCGAGGAGCACGCCCCGGGGCTCGACGGACGTCCTGCCGTCGCCGAGGACGAGCACCCCCAGCCCGGCCAGGGCGCCGACGACGGCGGCCGCCCCGCCCCGCCCCAACCGCTCGCCGAGGGCCTGGCGCGCGCCGAGCGCGATCAGCACCGGGCCGGCGCCCAGGGTGACGACGGTGGCCACGGCGAGCCCGGTCGCCTGCACCGCGGCGAAGTAGGCGGTCTGGAACACCGCGAGGCCGAGGCCGGTGAGGACGGCCCGCAGCGCCTTGCGGCGCAGCGGCTCCGGTACGGCGGGCCGCGGGCGCAGCGGACGGGCGGCGAGCAGCAGTACGAGGCCGGCGGCGCAGCGCCAGAAGGACAGGGTCACGGGCCCCATGTCACTGGTGCGGTAGACCAGCGAGGCGGCGGCACCGGCGGTGCCCCAGGCGGCACCGGCGACGATCAGATAGAGCAGGCCACGCCCTACGGGCAGGCCGGAGACGGCATTCGACACGAGTTCTCTCCGCAGACGCGCACGTGGCGCGGACGTCGGGACGACCCCCTGGGCGGGGGTGTGTGGACTGCGTCTGCGGGCAGCACCGACCGGCCCGGCGATGCGCCGGGCGGCTTCCGGGGGCCCGCCTCAGGCGGCCGGAGGCGGGAGGACGAGTGCGGTGGCGTGCATGATCGGCACTCTAGGTCGCCGTCCCCCGGCTGGACAACTCCCTTTCGGGCCCGCCGCTGGCCACCGGGCCCGCGGAGCCCTTCGCGGGCGCCGAGGACTGGGCGATGAAGGCGCCCACGAGGACCACCGCACCCCCGGCGATCTGCGGCGCCGAGAGGTGTTCGCCGAGCAGGACCCAGGCCAGGACGGTCGCGATGACCGCCTCGAGGCACGCCACGACGCCCGCGACCTGCGGCGAGAGGCGGCGCACGGAGAGCACGCCGGTGACGTAGGCGAGGACCGTGGCGACGAGGACGATCCAGGCCAGCAGCAGGGCGGCGGCGACGGGGGTGCCGTTCATCGGCGCGGTGTCCGCGAGGACGGACCAGTCCATGGTCCAGGGGCGGGCGATCACGGTGAGCACGGCGGCCCCGACGAGCAGCCCGTACGCGATGACGCCCAGCGGGTCGGGCGCGTCGTCGCCCGCGTCGCTGCCCTGGTCGGACAGGACGAAGTAGCCGACCTGGCAGCAGGCCGCGCCCAGCGCGAGCAGCAGGCCGAGGGCGTCGAAGCCGAGGCCGGACCAGACCTCCACGACGCAGGCGAGCCCGCCGACCGCGAGGAGAACGCCGAGCGCGGCCGCCCGCGTCACCGGCCGGCGCTGCACGAACCGCACCCAGCCGAGGACCAGGGCGGGTGCCAGGTACTCGACGAGCAGGGCGACGCCGACGGGGATCCGGGAGAGCGCGGCGAAGTAGCAGGCCTGCACGCCCGCGACGGCGAAGAGGCCGAAGCCGGCCAGCAGCCCAGGGCGGCGGCGCAGCAGCGCGCGGTGGCGCACGGCGAGCGGCAGCATGACCAGGGCGGCGCCGGCCACCCGCAGCCAGACCACGTGGAGCGGGTCGAGGCCCGCCTCGATCAGCGGCTTGGCCGCGACACCGGAACCTCCGAAGGCGACCGCCGAGACGAGCGCGAGTCCGAGCCCGGCGCCCTTCCCATGGCTGCCGCGAGGGCTGTCAGTCGTGTGCACCGGCACATGATGACAGGGGACGACATGACCGTCACCCCCGATGACACCTGTCTCACCGGCTGGACATCCGGCGCGGCCCGGGTCGTGGGGTCAGGGCGTCGCCTCGAAGCGGTTCTCCACCCGGGCGAGGACCGTACGGGGATCGACGGCGGCCCGGCCGAGCACCTCGACGGCCCGGGCCTGCGGATCCGCGACGAGGGCGGCGAGCAGGTCGATGCCGCACGCCTCGTCCGCTCCCCGCCGGGCGGCGCGGGCGCGGGCGTCCTCCATGGCCGCCGCGGCCACCGGCGAGAACCCGGCGGCGCCGGGCACCACCGGCACGGCGCCGGAGTCCTCGACGGAGCTCTGCCAGCGCAGGCCGTAGCCGATGCTGCGCTGCACGAGGTAGCCGAGCAGGCGGGCGAGCCGCGGCCCCTCGCCGAGGACGGCGCGCGCCTCGGGGTCGTGCTCCAGGAGCGAGTGCAGCAGGTGGGCCGTGTCGATCTGACGGTCCCCGTCCCGCACCGCCCTGCGGCGGGCGCCGGAGACGACCTGCGTCAGTTCCGCGCCGAACCGGGCGTCGGCGTCGGCGCCGTCCGGGCGCCGGTCGCCTTGCTCACCGGCCGACTGCCGGGGGATACGGGGTTGCACGTCACCCAGCACATCAGCCCCTTTGGCGCGGGGCATCCCCGAAGGGGAGCATTTCGGCGTCCCACACAGAGTGGACCCGGCGAGCCGGAATCTCCTCCTTACGGATGAGATCACGCCGTTCCTCCCCTCCGGCCGCGCGCCGCCTTGCCACGCGTCCGCGGGTGCGGCCCCGGGCGTGCCGTCCTGGTGGCCGGGTGCGGCGCGCACGGCGAGGGCGCCCCGCGGAACGCTCCGCGGGGCGCCCTCGCCGTGTCGTACCGGTCAGTCCTCGTCGGCGAGGATCAGGTACAGCTTCTTGCGGGCGTCACCGATGACGGCGAGCGCCTTCTCCCGCTGTTCCTTGCTGCCGGTCTTCCAGACCTGGCCGAAGGCCTCCATGAGACCGAAGCCGGCCTGCCGGATGTCGTTCAGCGCTTCCCAGTCGACGCCGCGGGAGGCTTCCTCCCAGGGCGCCTCGGGGCCTTCCTCGGCCGCGGTGCGGCCCGCCTCGGTGAGCGCGAAGAGCTTCTTGCCGCCCTCGCTCTCGCTGACGATCAGACCCTCGTCCTCCAGCAGCTGGAGGGTGGGGTACACCGAACCCGGACTGGGCTTCCACGCCCCGCCGCTGCGTTCGGCGATCTCCTGGATCATCTCGTAGCCGTGCATCGGACGCTCCTTGAGCAGGGCGAGGATCGACGCGCGTACGTCGCCGCGACGTGCCCTCCCCCTGGGTCCGCCCCGTCCTCGGCCGCCCCAGGGCCCTCCATGGCCGAAGCCCGGCCCGAAGGGGCCTCCGGGACCGCCGGGGCCGCCCGGCCCGAAGGGACCGAACGCCGCGCGCCGGCCGTCGAAGCCACCGGGTCCGAAGGGGCCGAAGGGACCGCCCTCGCCCCGTCCGCGTCCACCGTGTCCACGCTCGTGTCCGTGGGTGTGCATCGCCATCACTCCATTCAGTCGTTGATCAGTCGCGATGCTTCAAAGATATATCGGAAACTGTTCGCCGACAAGGCCCTGCCGACAGGGCGGCACACCGGAACTCGGGCCAGAACTCACGGATTGGCCTTGGCCTGCGGCTTTCCCCGGCACCTAGCCTCAGCCGCATGCGCATACGGATCGTCGACGCCTTCACCGACCGGCCCTTCGCCGGCAACCCCGCCGGGGTACTGCTCCTCGACGCCTTCCCGGAGGACGACCGGCTCCAGAAGGTCGCCCTGGAGGTCAACCACGCCGAGACCGCGTTCGCCCACCCACTGCCCGCGGGCGGCGAGGCCGACTGGGCGCTGCGCTGGTTCACGCCCGCCACCGAGGTCGCGATGTGCGGCCACGCGACGCTGGCCACGGCCCACGTCCTGCACACCACGGGGGCCCACGAGGGCCCGGTGCGGTTCGCCACCCGCAGCGGTGTCCTGATCGCCACGCCCCGCGAGGACGGCTCGATCACCCTGGATTTCCCGACCGCTCCGCTCACCCCGCTCGCGGCCCCCGCGGGCGTCGCCGAAGCGCTGGGCGCACAGCCGCGTGCGGTCCTCGACACCGGTCCCGACGTCGGTGACCTGCTGGTCGAGGTCGCCGACGAGAAGACCGTCCGAGGACTGGCCCCGGACCACAAGGCCCTGGCGGCCCACTCGCGGCGCGGCGTCATCGCCACGGCCCGCGCGGAGGACCCCGCCCGCGGCTACGACTACGTGTCCCGCTGCTTCTTCCCGAACGTCGGCATCGACGAGGACCCCGTCACCGGCAGCGCGCACACGGCTCTCGCGCCCTACTGGGCCGAGCGCCTGGGCCGCCCCGACCTCACCGGGCTGCAGGCCTCACCCCGCTCCGGCCGCGTCCGCACGGAGCTGCGCGGCGACCGCACGCTGCTGAGCGGGCGCGCGGTGACGGTGATCGAGGGCGAGTTGCTGGCTTAGGACCCGCGTGACGGGGGCCCGGCAGGCTCCCGGGCCCCCGTCAGGCGGTGGGCAGCCAGCCGACCTTCCCGGCCAGCAGCGCGTAGCCCACGAAGGCCCCGATGTCGAGCAGCGAGTGCGCGACCACCAGCGGACCGACCCGGCCCCAGCGGCGGTACAGGTACACGAACACCACGCCCATCACCATGTTGCCGACGAAGCCGCCGATGCCCTGGTAGAGGTGGTACGACCCGCGCAGCACCGAACTGGCCGCCATCGAGGCGTTCCGGCTCCAGCCCAGCTGGTCGAGCCGGCGCAGCAGGTAGCCGACGACGATGACCTCCTCCAGCACCGCGTTCTGCACCGCCGACAGGACGAGCACGGGGTACTTCCACCACACCTCGGGCAGCGCCTCGGGCACCACGGTCAGGTTGAAGCCGAGGCCTCGGGCGGCCAGGTAGAAGGCGATGCCGGTACTGCCGATGACGGCGGCGACGGCGGCTCCGCGCCCCAGGTCGGGCCACGGGCGGGAGCGGTCGAAGCCCAGGGTGCGCAGGCTGCGTCCCTCGCGGAGCAGGAAGTGCGCGACCAGGGCGACCGGGACCAGCGCGGTGGTGATCCCGAAGAGCTGCCAGGCCAGGTCCAGCCAGGGGCGGCCGGGCGCGGCCGAGGCGTTCAGGGTGGCGGCTTGGTCCTTGAGCCCGCCGGGCCTGGTGAGGGAGCCGATGAAGCTGATGAGTGCGGACACCCCGCTCGCGCCGAGCGACAGCGCCAGGACGAGCAGCGTCTCGTCACGCAGGATCCGCCGCGCGAGCCGCCCCTCGCGAGGGGGTTCCTCGTCGAGTGGCCGCTGAGGGTACGCATCGTCCACCGGGCCCGCCTCCGCCATGCACACCTGCCTCCAGCTGGGACGTCACAGCTTGCCCGATCAGTATGGGGCGGCGCGCGGCGGGGGGCGGGCCCGGTGCCGGTCAGCCCAGCGGCGCCGGCTCCGGCAGGCCCACCGGCCACAGGTGCACGGGATCACCCTGGTGCATGAGCTCGACGTAGCGCCTGGTCGTCGCGGCCAGCGCCGCGTCCCGGGAGAGACCCGCCTCCAGCGCCCGGTGGAACGTGTCCGCCTGCCAGGACGCGCCGTTGACCCGGCGCCGGCACCGCTCCTCGATCACCCCGAGGTACAGGTCACGGTCGGCGGGCTCCACGCCCCACGCGTCGAGCCCGGCCTCGGCCAGCGGCAGCAGTTCGTCGCGCACGAGGACGGCGGCGTCGACCTCGGCGGTGCCGCCGAGCCTGCCGCGCCGGGGCCACTCGAAGCGGGCGTCGATGCCGTGGCGGCACGCGGCCTCGAAGTTGGCGGCGGCGGCCTCGAACGGCAGCCGGGTCCACACGGGCCGGGGTTCTTCGGCGAGCGCGCGGACGACGCCGTAGTAGAAGGCCGCGTTGGCGATGACGTCGGTGACGGTCGGCCCGGCGGGCAGGACGCGGTTCTCCACCCGCAGGTGCGGGACGCCGTCGGCGATGTCGTAGACGGGGCGGTTCCAGCGGTAGACCGTGCCGTTGTGCAGGACGAGTTCCGCGAGCTTGGGCACGCCGCCCGCGTCCAGGACCTCCAGCGGGTCCTCGTCGTCGCAGATCGGCAGCAGCGCCGGGAAGTAGCGCCGGTTCTCCTCGAACAGGTCGTACGCCGAGGTCACCCACCGTTCCCCGAACCAGGTGCGCGGACGCACCCCCTGGGCCTGGAGCTCGGGCGGGCGGGTGTCGGTCGACTGCTGGAACAGCGGGGGCCGCGACTCGCGCCACAGCTCGCGGCCGAAGAGGAAGGGCGCGTTGGCACCCAGGGCGATCTGTGCGGCGGTGACCGCCTGGGCCGCGTTCCACACGTCGGCGAAACGGTCCGGGGTGACCTGCAGGTGCAGCTGCACCGAGGTGCAGGCGGCTTCCGGGGCGATGGACTTGGACGTGCAGGTGAGGCGCTCGACGCCGTCGATGTCGAGCGTGAAGTCCTCGCCGCGGGCCGCCACGATCTGTTCGTTGAGCAGGGCGTAGCGGTCGACGGCCGAGAGGTTGGAGGAGACCAGGTCGTCCCGGTCCAGGGTCGGGAGGATCCCGATCATCGCGATTCCCGCGTCGACCTCGCCGGCTTTCCGGTCCGCATACGCCAGTGACGTGCGAATCTCCTCGGCGAGGCGGTCGAAAACCCGGCCGCCCAATCGGTGTGGTGCGATGTTGACCTCCAGGTTGAACATGGCGAGTTCGGTCTGGAAGTCGCGGCTCGCGATGCGCTCGAGGACCTGCGCATTCAGCATTTTCGGCATCCCGTCGGCACCGACGAGATTCAATTCGATCTCCAGCCCCATCAGGTTCTTCGGACGGTCGAACCGCTTCTCCGCCAGCAGTCGCTCCAGGCCCGTCAGGCACCGCTGGAGCTTGTCGCGGTAGCGCTGGCGATCGGACAGGTCGAACTGACCTGCCACGACCTTCTCCCCCATGGAAGAGTCCCTTCTCGGAGCAGTGGGTTGAAGATCCGGCCGCCGGTGTGCCGGTCAGGGTGGATGATGCCCAGCCGAAGCGATCGATAACGTCCCCGCACGGCCCCGGCACCCGCTACGCTGAGGCGATGTGACCGGTGGCACATTCACCAGGCATGGCGCATCCCGCAGTTTCGGGGCCCGGCAACTCGTGAAAAACGCCGACGAGAATTGGCCGACCGCTCGGTGAACATTCCCCGAGGTCAGCCCGGCACACCGGCCGCGAAATCCGGAGGATTCCCGCATTTCGACGACCGAGAGTGCCCTTGTTCTGCTTGCCACGAACGGCTAGATGAAACACAGTCTGAACACGTGTCGTATAAACTCCGCGAACAAGGCAGAAGACCGGCGTCCACGGTCGATGGATCCTGCCGCCGAGCTGACGCACGGCAGGCCTCACTCCACTTCTCGGTTCCCGGACCCCGGCCCCTGCCTCTCCACCCCGTGAGCTGACAGCGTCGTCCGCCCCGCACGCTCCGCCCGCCCTGTCACGCACCGCCCTCGCGCCACCGTGCCTTCGAATGAGAGGCGACCCACCATGCCGCTGCATGTCCCCCCGGCTCCCGCGCCCGCCCTGCGCTCCGTCCTGACCGCTCTCTCGTCCCCCACCGCGGTCCGCGAGGCCCGGACCCCGTCCCTGCTCGGCGCCCAGGGGCCCACCACCCCCGAGCTGCCACTGCCCGTGCACGTCCTGGACGGGGTCTCCGCCGAGGGCGTGACGGCCACCCGGCTGACCGGCTGGCGGTTCCTGATCCGCTCCGGCGACCGGGCGGTGGCGGCGGCGGAAACCATGCCGACCCCGGACGGGTGGGCCTTCTCCCGCTTCTTCGAGGGCCCGTACATCGCCTCGACCGAGCGGGCGCTGCGCCAGGCGGAGACGCTGCCGCAGCCCTACCAGGCGCGTCTGCTGTCGGTGCCCGGCCTCTACATGCTCACGCTGTGGCTGCACGGGGACTGCGCCGCGGACCCGGCCGAGGGGCACCCCGCCGACACCGATCTCCTCGTGCCGCTCGCGCCGGCGCCGCCCGGTATCGCGGCCCACCGGCCGCACCGGGTGGCCGAGTTGCTCCCGGTGCTGACCCACCGGGTGACGCCGACGCGGCTGCTGCGCTCCCCCGCCTGACCGTCCGTGCCGGGGCGGACTAGTTCCATCCGGCCATGGTGAACCACCCGAAGTGACAGTGCAGTTGCGATGAACCGTCCGCGCGGGTGACGCGTCTCCAACCTGTGAGAAGCGGTGCTGCGAAATACCTGCGGATCGACGCCCGTGGGGCAACACTGGGATCGGACCGACTCAGCAACGGGGGGCGGCCATGGACGACGTTTCATGCCGCGGGACAGACAAGACAGCGCACTCACCCATCACGACGGACCGAGAGACCCCACTCATGTGTCAGCACCAGCCACCGTGTCCTCCAGCCGACTCCGCCGACCGGGAATCCGCCCGTCTGGTGGCGCACCATCCGGAGCAGGGGTGGAGCCTGCTGTGCAATGGCGTCGTCCTCTTCGAGGACACCGGTGAGCTGCTGCCGGACGGCAGGGTCATCGCCCCGCACCGTCCGGTCGGCGCCGGGCTGATGACCGCCGCCTGAGCACCCGCCGGGCGGTACGGCACCGCACCGCCCGGCACTCCGGGGCCGGCCCGCGGATGCTCGCGGGCCGGCCCTCGCGTGTGCGGGGCGCTCACATCCCGCCGAGCGCCTCCCTGATCGCGTGGTAGGCCGGCTTCGGACGCAGGCGCTCGTCCCAGGGCAGGGCCGCGCCCTCGCCCTCGAAGACCGCCGGGATCCACGAGTACTTGTCCGTGTAGTCCCACAGCGTGATGCCCACGCACCGCCGCACGGCGAGGCAGTCCTCGGTGAGCTGCCGGTACCAGTCGGCCTGCGTGGCGAGCTTCGCCTCGTCCGCGGGGAGTTCCATGCGGACGTCGACCTCGGTCAGGGCGGTGTCGAGGCCCAGCCGGGCGAAGCGGCGGAGGTTCTCCTCCAGGGTCGTCGGATAGCCGTACTGCAGGGCCAGGTGGGTCTGCAGGCCGATGCCGTGCAGCGGCACGCCCTCGGCCCTCAGCTCCTTCGCGAGCCGCAGGTAGGCGTCGCTCTTCGGGCCGACGGCCTCGATGTTGTAGTCGTTCAGGTAGAGCCTGACGTGCGGGTCGGCCTGGTGGGCCCAGCGCAGCGCGTCGGCGATGTAACCGGGACCGAGGGTCTTGTAGAAGACGGTCTCCCGGTAGGTGCCGTCCTCGTTGAAGGCCTCGTTGACGACGTCCCAGGCGAAGACCTTGCCCCGGTAGTGCCGCACCTCCGTCTGGACGTGCTTCTTCAGCACGGCCCTGAGCTCGTCCGCCGTCCAGTCGCGGTCCGTGATCCAGCCCGGCAGCTGGCTGTGCCAGACCAGGGTGTGGCCGCGCACCTTCTGGTGGCCGGCACGGGCGAGGCCGACGATCTCGTCGCCCGCCGACCAGTCGAAGACGCCCTGCTGCGGCTCGGTGGCGTACCACTTCATGCCGTTGCCGGGCGTGATCTGGTCGAATTCCCGGCTCAGCAGCGCGGTGTAGGGGCCGTCGGTGAGTTCGGGGTTGTCGGTGGCGCTGCCGAAGTACCGGCCGTGCCGCTGGGCCAGGTCGGCGAGGGTGCTGCGGTCCTTGCCGTGCCGCTCCTCGCCGGCCCGGGCCGCGGGCCCGGTGGCGACGCCGGCCGCGACCAGCGCGACGGCCAGCGCGCCGGCGAGTCTGAGCCGGGTACGGGAGCGGACGGTCGTACGGGACGTACGCATACTGCGACTCCTCACGTTCGGTTGCGGGTGTGACGCGTGGCGTCCGCGGCGCGGGTCATCCCTTCGTGGCGCCCGCGGTCAGGCCGCCGACGAGCTGGCGCTCGGCCACGGAGTAGAAGGCGAGGGCCGGCACCATCGCCAGGACCAGGTAGGCGAAGACACGGGCCGTGTCGGCCGAGTACTGCCCCTGGAACTGCTGGACGCCGATCGGGATCGTCCACCACGTGGAGTCGGTGAACACCAGCAGCGGCAGGAAGAAGTTGTTCCAGCTGGTGACCACCGCCAGGACCGAGACGGTGCCGAGCGCGGGCCGGGCCATGGGCAGGAGCACCCGCCAGAAGAAGCCGAGCGGACCGCAGCCGTCGAGCGTGGCCGCCTCCTCCAGCTCCCCGGGGATCTCCCGGAAGAAGCCGCGCAGGATGATGATGGTCATGGGCAGCCCGAAGGCCGCCTGCGGCAGGATGACGCCCAGCGGGTTGTCCAGCAGACCCAGGGAGCGCAGCAGCAGGAACAGCGGCAGGGCGGCGACCGCGAAGGGGAACATCAGCCCCATGGTGAACAGGGTGAACAGCAACTCCCGCCCGCGGAAGGCGAACCGGGCGAAGGAGAACGCGGCCAGCGCGGACACCACGACCACGAGGACGGTGGTCGCCACCGCGATCAGCGTGCTGCTGCCGACCAGCCGCCAGAAGGAGACCGACCCCAGGATGTCGGTGTAGTTGGAGGTCACCCACGGGTCGGGCAGCCCGACGGGGTTCCTGGAGAGCTGGTCGGTGGACTTGAAGCCCGACAGCACCGCGTACAGCAGCGGTACGGCCATCACGGCGCCGGCGACGATCAGGACGGCGTGCACGGGAAGGACCCGCCTCGCACGGGACTTGGAACGGGTGGTCACTTCCCGCCTCCTCGCATGGTCGTGGTGGCCCCCTCCAGGTCGCGCCGGAGCACGAACCGCTGGTAGGCGAGGGCGAAGACGAGGCTGATGCCGAACATGACCACGCTGATCGCGCTGGCGTAGCCGACCTGGTAGCGCTTGAAGCCGAACTGGAACATGGTCACGGCCATGGTCTCGGAGTGGTGGTCGGGACCGCCCTGGGTGATCACCCACACCAGGTCGAAGAGCTGGATGGCGCCGATGACCGACAGGAAGACGCTGATCCGCAGGGTGGGCGCGAGCAGCGGCAGGGTGACGCCGCGGAAGCGCTGCCAGGCGTTCGCACCGTCGATGAGCGCCGCCTCGTTCAGCTCCTTGGGGATCGACTGGAGCCCGGCCAGGTAGAGCATCATGTGGAAGCCGAAGTACTTCCAGGTCATCGCCAGGAAGAGGGTCGCCATGACCATCGACGGGTCGGCGAACCACTCACCGCCGATTCCTTCCAGCCCGACGCCGCCCAGGATGTGGTCGGCCAGGCCGTCGCCGGGGGCGAAGATCATGGAGAACAGCACGCCGGTGATGGCCTCGGAGAGCACGTACGGCGCGAAGAAGAGCATCCGGTACACCGCCCGGCCGCGCATCCTCTGGTTCAGCAGCACCGCCATGGCGAGCGCGAACGGCAGTTGCAGCGCCAGGGAGAGCACGACCAGGAGCAGGCAGCGCCAGAGGTCGCCGAGGAAGACCGGGTCGTCGAACGCGCGGGTGAAGTTCTCGGTGCCGATGTACTCCGAAGGCATCCCGAAGCCGCCCCAGCGGAAGAAGGCGGCGTACAGCGCGAACAGGATGGGCAGCAGCACCAGGACGATGAACAGCACCAGCGCGGGCACCTGGAAGCCGACCGCGGTCAGCCAGTGGCGCGTACGGCGCCGGGCCCGGCCCCGGGCCGCGTCGGCGGGCGGGGGCGGGCGGTCGGCGTCGGGGCCGGTCCGCTTGTCCGGCAGGAACGTGGACGTCATCGCGGCCTACTGCTCTTCCTTCGCGGTCTTCGTGACCGACTCGGCGACCTGTTGCGGCGACTTGGAGCCGGCGACGAGCGCGGCGACGCTGTCGTTGATCTCCTGCCCGAGGGCGGGCGCGTAGGCCTGGTCGAGGTAGAGCTGGAAGCCGGTGGTCCCCTTGAGCTGCTTCTGCACGGCCTGGAGGTTGGGGTCGGCCAGGGCGTCCTCGGCGGCCGGGACCACGGGGAGGACGCCGGTCTTCTTGACCAGTTCGCGGTCGGTGGCGGCCGAGGCGAAGAACTTCAGGAAGTCGTACGCCTCCTGCGGGGCGCCCTGGCGCAGCGCGTGCGCGCCGCCGCCGCCGAACACCTCGGTGATCGCGCCCTTGCCGCCCTCGACCGCCGGGAACGGGAAGAAGCCGAGGTCCTTGCCGAGGCCCTTGCCCGCGTCGGCCTCCACGACGGGGGCCCACTGGCCCATCAGTTCCATCGCGGCCTTGCCGTTGCCGACGGCCGCGGCCTGGCCGCTGGGGGTGGAGTAGGCGGCGCCGAGGAAGCCCTTCTGGAAGGGCTGGAGGTCCGCCAGCTCCTGGAGGTGCTGTCCGGCCTGGACGAACTCGTCCCCGGTGAAGTCCTTGTCGTCGTTGGCCTTCTCCAGGGCCTCGGCCCCGGCGGTGCGCATCGCCAGGTACGCCCAGTAGTACATCCCGGGCCACTTCTCCTTGCCGGCCAGGGCGATGGGCGTGATCTTCGCGGCCTTCAGCGCGCGGACGGCGTCGAGGAAACCGCTCCAGGTGGTCGGCGGCGCGGCGATGCCCGCCTTCGCGAAGAGCGCCTTGTTGTACCAGAAGCCGACCATGCCGATGTCGAACGGGATGCCGTACACCTTGTCGTCGATGAGGTACGGCTCCTTGGCGACCGGCAGCAGGCCGTCGGCCCACTCCTTCGTCCGGTCGGTGAGATCCTCGACGAGCCCGGCCTGGACCTGCTGCTCGAGCACGCCGCCGCCCCAGGTGTGGAAGATGTCGGGCAGCTTCCCGGAGGCGGTGAGCGCCGTCATCTTGGACTTGTAGGCGTCGTTCTCCAGCTGGACGATCTTCACCTTCACCTTGGGGTTCTGCGCCTCGAACTGTTTCGCCAGCGCTGCCCAGACGTCCTTCGTCGGCTGGGTGGTGGAGATGTTCCACCACTCGATCGTGGTCGTTCCCGACGAACCTCCCTCGGAGTCGCCGCCACAGCCGCTCAGTGCCGTCATTCCCAGACCGGCCGCGGCGGAGGCCGCCATGAAGCCGCGGCGGGACAGTGCCGGGTCGCCCATCTTGCGCTCCTCGAGTGATTCCGAAAGTTTCGGAGAGATTTCTGAAATCTTGCGTTGTTGCCGCACCCTAGAGACAGCCCGCAAACGGTGGCAAGACCTTGTACCGAAGGAATCTGCGATCAGCCGCAGTTGAGTGGACTTCACCCGCACCAGAAGCCGATGGGATGGCCGAAACATTCGGCCTACACTGCGAACGTTCGTCGCGCCCGCACCCCCACGAAGGGACCCTGCCGGCGCCCTCACGCGCACCGGTCCCCCGCGGCCGCCTATCGTGACCGGCATGCAGTCCTACACGATCGGCCAGGCGGCGCGGCTGCTCGGCGTCAGCCCGGACACCGCCCGCCGCTGGGCCGACGCGGGCCGGATCACCACACACCGCGACGAGGGCGGGCGGCGACTCGTCGACGGGCGCGACCTGGCCGCCTTCTCGGTGGAGCTGGCCCGGGCGGGCGGCACCGACGGCGACACCGCGTACACCTCGGTCCGCAACGCCTTCCCGGGGATCGTGACCGCGATCAAGCTCGGCGACGTCGCGGCCCAGGTCGAGATCCAGGCCGGCCCGCACCGGCTCGTCTCCCTGCTGACCCGCGAGGCGGTCGAGGAACTCGGCCTGGAGGTCGGGATGGAGGCCACCGCCCGCGTGAAGTCGACGAATGTCCATATCGACAGGACGTGACCGGCCCCACGGCGCCGCACCGCCGACACCCGTACGAACGCACATGCGGGACTTTCGATCACATGGGCTTGCTCATGCGATGAGACAGGAGACTTATTCCTCGCAGATGCGGAAGTATGATCGGCGCATCGGGGAGTCCGACGTGCGCCCGGCCGCCGGGCCCGCCCGGACTCCCGACCCGTGACAGAGGGAGTGGCCCGTGATGACCCGTTCCGTGCGCAGGACCCGCCGCATCCGACGGACCTTGCCGGTGACCGGCGCGGGAGTCGCCGCGCTGCTGGTCCTGAGCGCCTGCTCGTCGTCGTCCGGCTCGGACTCCGGCTCCGACGCGGCCGGTTCCTCCTCGAAGTCCCCGAAGGTCTCCGGCACGGTCACCGTGTTCGCCGCCGCCTCGCTCAAGGAGAGCTTCACCGCGCTCGGCAAGACGTTCGAGAAGGAGCACCCCGGCACCCGGGTCACCTTCAACTTCGGCGGCAGCGACACCCTGGCCGCCAGCATCACCAGCGGGGCACCCGCGGACGTGTTCGCCTCCGCCAGTCCCAAGACGATGGCCACGGTGACCGACGCCGGGGACGCGGCCGGCGCCCCGACGACCTTCGTCCGCAACCAGCTGGAGATCGCCACGCTGCCCGGCAACCCCGACAAGATCTCCTCCCTGAAGGACCTCACCCGGTCCGGCCTGAAGGTCGTGCTGTGCGACAAGACCGTGCCGTGCGGTGCCGCCGCGCAGAAGGCCCTCGACGCGAGCGGCATCGAGCTCACCCCCGCCTCGTACGAGCAGGACGTGAAGAGCGCCCTGACGAAGGTCGAGCTGAAGGAGGCCGACGCCGCCGTCGTCTACAAGACCGACGTGAAGGCGGCCGGTGAGAAGGTGGCGGGCGTGGACTTCCCCGAGTCGGCCAAGGCCGTCAACGACTATCCGATCGCCCTGCTGAAGCAGGCGCCCAACGCGGACGCGGGCAGGGCCTTCGTCGAGCTGGTGAAGTCCGCGGAGGGCCAGAAGGTGCTCACCGGGGCCGGGTTCCGCACGCCGTGACGAGGACGGCGGTGACCGAGTCCGCGGGCCCCGGGACGGACGTCGTGGAGGGCGGGCCGCGCCGCCGGCCCTCCCGGCGGGGCGCCCGTACCGTACCGGTGCCCCTGCTGGTGCCCGCCCTCGTCGGCCTGGCCTTCCTGCTGCTCCCGCTGGTCGCCCTGCTGGTGCGGGCCCCCTGGCGGAGCCTGCCCGAGCAGCTGACCAGTGCCGAGGTGTGGCAGGCCCTGCGGCTGTCGCTGGTGTGCGCCACCTCGGCGACCGTGCTGAGCCTGCTGATCGGTGTCCCGCTGGCCTGGCTGCTGGCCCGCACGGACTTCCCCGGCCGCGGCCTCGTGCGCGCGCTCGTGACACTGCCGCTGGTGCTGCCTCCGGTGGTGGGCGGCGTGGCACTGCTGCTGGCGTTCGGCCGCAACGGCGTGATCGGGCAGTGGCTGGACGCCTGGTTCGGGATCACTCTGCCGTTCACCACGACGGGCGTCGTCCTCGCGGAGACGTTCGTGGCGATGCCCTTCCTGGTCATCAGCGTGGAGGGCACCCTGCGGGCCGCCGACCCGAGGTACGAGGAGGCCGCCACGACGCTGGGCGCCTCCCGCTTCACCGCGTTCCGCCGGGTCACGCTGCCGCTGATCGCGCCGGGCATCGCGGCGGGCTCCGTCCTGGCGTGGGCGCGTGCGCTGGGCGAGTTCGGGGCGACGATCACGTTCGCGGGCAATTTCCCCGGGCGGACGCAGACCATGCCGCTGGCGGTCTACCTCGCGCTGCAGAACGATCCGGCGGCGGCGATCGCCCTCAGCCTGGTGCTGCTGGCCGTCTCCATCGCCGTACTGGCCGGTCTTCGGGACCGATGGATGAGGGCGGCATGAACCGACCGGAACCCGCCACCGCCGCCACCGGCACCACGTCCGGCGACGGCCTCGACGCGCGGCTCGTCGTGGACCGCGGCGGCTTCCGCCTGGACGTGTCGCTGACCGCCGCACCCGGCGAGGTCGTCGCCCTGCTCGGCCCCAACGGCGCCGGCAAGACCACCGCGCTGCGCGCACTCGCCGGCCTGCTGCCGCCCACCGGCGGTCATCTGCGCCTCGACGGGGTCGCGCTGGACCGGACGCCGCCCGAGTCCCGTCCGGTCGGCGTCGTCTTCCAGGACTACCTGCTCTTCCCGCACCTGACCGCGCTCGACAACGTGGCCTTCGGCCCGCGGTGCCGGGGCGCGGCCAAGGCCGAGGCCCGGGCCCTGGCCGCCGCGTGGCTGGACCGCATGGGCCTGGCCGGCCACGCGGGTGCCAAACCGCGCCGCCTCTCCGGTGGCCAGGCACAGCGCGTCGCCCTCGCCCGCGCCCTGGCGACCAACCCCCGGCTGCTGCTCCTGGACGAGCCGCTCGCCGCGCTGGACGCCCGGACGCGGCTCGAGGTCCGCGCCCAGCTGCGCCGTCACCTCACCGACTTCGAGGCCGTCGCGGTCCTCGTCACGCACGACCCGCTGGACGCCATGGTGCTGGCCGACCGCCTGGTGGTCGTCGAGCACGGCACGATCGTCCAGGAGGGCACCCCCGCGGACATCGCCCGCCGGCCGCGCACCGACTACATCGCCCAGCTGGTCGGACTGAACCTCTACCGGGGGCGGGCGGAGGGGCACACCGTCCTGCTCGACGCCGGGCCGGCCATCGCGACCACGGAGGACCTCTCCGGACCGGTCTTCGTGGCGTTCCCGCCGGGCGCCGTGACCCTGTACGGGGAGCGCCCCTCCGGCTCCAGCGCACGCAACCTGTGGCGGTGCGAGGTCGCGGGCCTGGAGACGCACGGCGACCAGATCCGGGTGGACCTGACCGGCCAACTCGCACTCGCCGCCGACCTCACCACGGTCGCCGCGGCCGAGCTGGGCCTGCACCCGGGCGCACCGGTGTGGGCGACGGTCAAGGCGACGCAGACCCACGCATACCCGGCCTGACGGCGTCACCGGGCTACGGTGCCTCCATGAGCCTGAGCATCCGCAACCAGCTCCCCGGCACCGTCACCGGGGTCACCCCGGGCGAGGCCATGGCGACGGTCGGCGTCCGCCTGACCGGTGGCCAGGACCTCACCGCCGCCATCACCCGGGAGGCCGCCGACGACCTAGGACTGAGCGCCGGAACGGCCGTCCGCGCGCTGGTGAAGTCGACGGAGGTCGCCCTCTCCACCGGCCGGACCGACGGCCTGTCGATCCGGAACCGGCTCCCCGGGACGGTCACCCGGCTCACGCTCGGCGAGGCCATGGCGGTCGTGCACATCACCATGGAGGACGCCGAGCTCACCGCCGTGATCACCAAGGAATCCGCCGAGGACCTGGGCCTCTTCGTGGGTTCCGACGTCATCGCCCTGATCAAGTCGACCGAGGTCGCGCTCGCCACGGCCCAGCAAGGGTGAAGGCCCCGCCCCGAAGAAGAGGGGGCGGGGCCTTCACCACGGTCCGGCTCAGTCCTCGTAGGCGTCCAGCGGCGGGCAGGAGCACACCAGGTTCCGGTCGCCGAAGGCCTGGTCGATGCGGCGCACCGGCGGCCAGTACTTGTCGGCCACCGAGACGCCGGCCGGGAACACGGCCTCCTCGCGGGTGTACGCGTGGTCCCACTCGCCGCCCAGCGCACCGGCGGTGTGCGGGGCGCCGCGCAGGGGGTTGTCCTCGGCGGGCCAGACGCCGGAGCCGACCTTCTCGATCTCCGCGCGGATGGCGATCATCGCGTCGCAGAACCGGTCCAGCTCGGCCAGGTCCTCGGACTCGGTCGGCTCGATCATCAGCGTGCCGGCCACCGGGAAGGACATCGTCGGCGCGTGGAAGCCGTAGTCGATCAGCCGCTTGGCGACGTCGTCGACGCTCACACCGGTCGCCTTGGTCAGCGGACGCAGGTCGACGATGCACTCGTGCGCGACCAGCCCGGCCGGTCCGGTGTACAGCACCGGGAAGTGCGGTTCGAGGCGCTTGGCGATGTAGTTGGCGGACAGCACGGCCACCTGCGTGGCGCGCTTGAGCCCCTCGCCGCCCATCAGCCGGACGTACGACCACGAGATCGGCAGGATGCCGGCCGAGCCCCACGGCGCCGCCGAGATCGGGCCGACGCCGGTCTTCGGGCCGGCCGCGGGCTGCAGCGGGTGGTTGGGCAGGTACGGCGCGAGGTGGGACCGTACGGCGACCGGACCGACACCGGGGCCGCCGCCGCCGTGCGGGATGCAGAACGTCTTGTGCAGGTTCAGGTGCGAGACGTCGCCGCCGAAGTGACCCGGCTTGGCGAGGCCGACCAGGGCGTTGAGGTTGGCGCCGTCCACGTAGACCTGGCCGCCGGCGTCGTGCACCTGGGCGCAGATGTCGGCGACGTGCTCCTCGAAGACGCCGTGCGTCGACGGGTACGTGATCATCAGCACGGCCAGTTCGTCGCGGTGCTTCTCGATCTTGGCGCGCAGGTCCTCGACGTCGACCTCGCCGTCCTCGGCGGTCTTGACGACGACGACCTTCATGCCGGCCATGACCGCGCTGGCGGCGTTGGTGCCGTGCGCGGAGGACGGGATGAGGCAGACGGTGCGCTGGTCGTCGCCGTTGGCGCGGTGGTAGCCGCGGACGGCGAGCAGCCCGGCGAACTCGCCCTGCGACCCGGCGTTCGGCTGGAGCGACACCTTGTCGTAGCCGGTGACCTCGGCGAGCCGCTCCTCCAGCTCACGGATGAGGGTGAGGTAGCCCTGCGCCTGCTCGGCGGGCGCGAAGGGGTGCAGCTGCCCGAACTCGGACCAGGTGACCGGCTCCATCTCGGTGGTCGCGTTGAGCTTCATGGTGCAGGAGCCCAGCGGGATCATGCCGCGGTCCAGCGCGTAGTCGCGGTCGGCGAGGCGGCGCAGGTAGCGCAGCATCGCGGTCTCGGAGCGGTGCGCGTGGAAGACGGGGTGGGTCAGGAAGTCGTCGGTGCGCAGCAGCGCCTCGGGCAGCGCTTCCTCGGTGGCGGCGTCCAGGGCCTCGACGTCGCCCTCGACGCCGAACGCGTTCCACACGCCGCCGACCTGGGCGCGCGTGGTGGTCTCGTCGCAGGCGAACGACACGTGGTCGGCGTCGACGAGGCGCAGGTTGATGCCGTTCTCGCGGGCGGCGTGGACGATCGTGTCGGCCCGGCCGGGCACGCGCGCGGTGACCGTGTCGAAGTAGGCGCCGTGCACGATCTCGACGCCGCCCGCCGCGAGGCCGGCGGCGGTGACGGTGGCGTACCGGTGGGCGCGCTGGGCGATGGCCCGCAGTCCCTCCGGGCCGTGGTAGACGGCGTACATGCCGGCCATGACCGCGAGCAGCACCTGCGCGGTACAGATGTTGCTGGTGGCCTTCTCCCGGCGGATGTGCTGCTCGCGGGTCTGCAGGGCCAGACGGTAGGCCTTGTTGCCGTCGGCGTCCACGGAGACGCCGACCAGGCGGCCGGGCAGGCTGCGCGCGAACTTCTCGTGCACGGCCATGTAGCCGGCGTGCGGCCCGCCGAAGCCCATCGGCACGCCGAAGCGCTGGGTGGTGCCGACGGCGATGTCCGCGCCGAGCTCGCCGGGCGAGGTGAGCAGCGTGAGGGCGAGCAGGTCGGCGGCGACGGTGACGAGCGCGCCGAGCTCGTGCGCCCGCTCGATGACCGGCTTGATGTCGCGGACGGCTCCGGAGGCGCCCGGGTACTGGATCAGGACGCCGTTGATCTCCCGCTCGGCGACCTCCGCCGGGATGCCGTCGCTCAGGTCGGCGACGACGACCTCGACGCCGGTCGGCTCGGCGCGGGTCTGGATCACGGCGATGGTCTGCGGCAGGGCGTCCGCGTCGACCAGGAAGAGGCCCTTCTTGTTCTTGCCCATGCGCCGGGACAGGGCCATGGCCTCGGCGGCGGCGGTGCCCTCGTCGAGCAGCGAGGCGCCGGAGGTGGGCAGGCCGGTGAGGTCGGCGACCATGGTCTGGAAGTTCAGCAGGGCCTCCAGGCGGCCCTGGGAGATCTCCGGCTGGTACGGCGTGTACGCGGTGTACCAGGCCGGGTTCTCCATGACGTTGCGCAGGACCACCGGCGGGGTGAAGGTGCCGTAGTAGCCGAGGCCGATCATGGAGTCGAGGACCTGGTTGCGGTCGGCCAGCGAGCGCAGCTCGGCCAGCACCTCGGCCTCGGAGCGGGCGCCCGGCAGGTCCAGCGCGTCGGCGTTCTTGATCACATCCGGTACCGCGGCGGCCGTCAGCTCGTCGAGCGAGCCGTAGCCGACCTGCGCGAGCATCTTGGCCTGGGCCTCGTGGTCGGGGCCGATGTGGCGCTGCTCGAAGGGTGCTGCCTGTTCGAGCTCGGAGAGCGGAATGCGAGGGGCGGTCATTGCGGAGGCCTCCTGGTCTGACGACCTTCGAGGGGCACCACGGCGCGGGTGCCCGGACGGCCTCCCCCTCTGTCATCTCGACCTGAGAGCTTCACCGGGCCGCCCGAGGGCTGCCGGCTTTCACCGTCGGTGAGAGCAGGGGCCGTCGGCACCCGCTCTGCTTTCCAGAGTGACCTCGTCCGTGCGGTACGTGTGCCTGAGAGATTCCGGGGAGGATTTGCTCCTTCGGCGCCTCCGATGGTGTCTGGAGGACTCTCCCGCACGGGGTCAGCAGCCGTTAGCCAGCCTACCAGCGAGGCGGACGCACAGGTCTGCGAGTGACCGAGCGCACCTTCGAGTGGCCGCTCTCCCCAATGTGCCTTTTTGTAGTACTGGCGGATGATTCGCCGGATGGTTTGCGACCGGAGTGCGACCAAGTGGAGGGCCCGTGCGTACCGACATCGATCCGCGCAATCTGATAGGCCGCAAGGCGTTCGACCGCAACGGCACCAGGATCGGCACCGTCGACGAGGTCTACCTCGACGACGCCACCGGCGTCCCCGAGTGGGCCGCCATCCGCACGGGCCTGTTCAGCAGGGACGCCTTCGTGCCCCTGGAGCCCAGCGAGCTGGTCGACGGCGCCCTGCGCGTGCCCTTCGACCGGTCCCTGATCAAGGAGGCGCCCGACTTCGGCGTCGGACGCCATCTCTCCCCCGAGCAGGAACTCCAGCTCTACCACCACTACGGTCTCGACGTGGCCGCCGCTCCCCCGCTCCCCGACCACGACTTCGGCAAGCTGGCGGGCACGGGCAACGAGGAGGGCTGAGGCCCGGCGCCCCGACGCCGGCCACGGGGCACACCGCCCCGGCCGAGGGTCCTTCACACCCGTCGCACCTCACGACAGCCCCGTGTCACGTCACGACAGCCCCGTGTCCTGACGGCCGCGGCTCAGGAGACCGCGCCCCCGGGATCGGCGGCCCCGGCGGCCGGGGCCGCCGCGGAGTCCGAGGGGGCCACCTCGAAGCCGTCCGCGCCGCCGGCCCCCTCCCCGGGGCCAGGTGGCGCGGACGCGACGAGAGGCAGCGGCTCGGCCGGGGTCAGGAGAGGGTCGCCGACGGGGAAGGTCCGCACCCGGCCGGGCCCGGAGTACGGCGTCTCGAAGCGGACCGTGACCCGCCCCAGGCCGCTGCCCTGCACCCAGCCGTGCCCGAGCTCCGCGTGCCGCACGTCGTGCCCCGGGGGCCAGCGGCGCTCCACGGGCGTCCGTCCCACCTCCTCGGCGGGCTTCTCGCCCGGCTCCTCCGCGAGCTCCTCGACCCGTTCCCCCGCGGCCTGCGCGAACAGGTCCTCCTGCGTGTAGTCGGCGAGCCCGCTGACGCCGACCCCCAGGAGCCGCACACCGCCCGTGGTGTCCACCGAGTCCAGCAGCCGGGCCGCCGCCTCCCGCACCACCGCCGGGTCGTCCGTGGGCCCGCGCAGGGTCTCCGAGCGCGTCAGCGTGAAGAAGTCGTACCGCCGGACCTTGAGCACGATGGTCCGGCCCGACAGCCCGGACCCGCGCAGCCGCCGCACGCACCGGTCGGCCAGCCGCGCCACCTCCACACCGACCCGCACCCGGTCGTGGATGTCCACGTCGTAGGTGTCCTCCACCGACACCGACTTGGTCTCCCGCTCCGCCACCACGGAACGGTCGTCACGCGCCAGCGCCATCGCGTACAGCGCGTGCCCGTGCGCCTTGCCGAGCAGCCGCACCAGCTCGTCCTCGCCCGCCTCGGCGAGCTCCTCGACCGTCGTGATCCCGGCCCTGCGCAGATGGTCGCCCGTCGCCGGTCCCACCCCGGGGAGGATCCGGACGGACTTCGGCCCGAGCATGGCCCGCTCGGTCCCGGGAGCGATGAGCACCAGCCCGTCCGGCTTGGCCTCCTCCGAGGCGATCTTGGCGAGCATCTTGGAGGCGGCGAGCCCCACCGAGCCGGTGAGGCCGGTGACGGCCCGGATGTCCGCGCGCAGCTTCGCCCCGACCAGCCGCGCCGAGTCCGCGTCCCAGGCCGTCCCGCCCGCCTCCAGGTCCACGAACGCCTCGTCCAGGCTCAGCGGCTCCACCAGCGGAGAGAGCGCCCGCAGCAGCCGCATCACCTGCTCGCTGATCGACCGGTACAGCTCGAAGCGCGGGACGAGGTAGGCGGCGTTGGGCGCGAGCCGGCGGGCCTGGCCCATGGGCATCGCCGAGTGGACACCGAAGACCCGCGCCTCGTAGGAGGCCGTGGCGACCACTCCCCGCGGCCCCAGCCCGCCGACGACGACGGCCTTTCCCCGCAGGCTCGGCTTGGACGCCTGCTCCACCGAGGCGTAGAAGGCGTCCATGTCGAGATGCAGGATCGTGGGCGCGGTTCTCACATCTCCGATGCTGCCCTACGCCACTGACAATGCGCCGACGCTCCCCCGCGGGTCCGGGCGGTGCTCAGACCGCCCGGTTGCGGCGCCGCGCCAGTTCGTCCGCGGGATTGGGACCCACCAGGGTCTCCCCCGTGTCGATCCGCTCCCCGTGCAGCTGGGACAGCGCGCTCTCGACGTCCCGCCACACCACGCCGACGGCGATCCCGAAGATGCCCTGGCCGCCCTGGAGGAGGGCGTGCACCTCGTCGGGCGAGGTGCACTCGTAGACCGTGGCGCCGTCGCTCATCAACGTCATGCGCTCCAGGTCGCGGAAGCCGCGTTCCCTGAGGTGCTGGACGGCGGTGCGGATGTTCTGCAGCGACACCCCGGTGTCGAGGAACCGCTTGACGATCTTCAGCACGACGACGTCGCGGAAGCTGTAGAGACGCTGGGTGCCGGACCCGTGGGCGGGCCGCACGCTGGGCTCGACGAGGCCCGTTCTCGCCCAGTAGTCGAGCTGCCGGTAGGTGATGCCCGCGGCGGCGCAGGCCGTCGGCCCGCGGTAGCCGATCTGCTCGGACGCCATGGGCGTCGCCCCTCCGCCGCTCGGCACGGCCGCCGGCCGCTGCGAAGCATGGTCGGCCGCGTCGCCGTGCTGGGGGTACCCCCCGCTCGAGCGGAGCCGAGAGCTCGGGGAAGGGTACGAGCCGCCCACCCCGAGGCCGCGTCCGGGGCCACCCCCAGCCGTACCGTCGCCGCTCATTCTCACGCCGACCTCCGTCCTTGACCTGCCTCCTCGACGGTAGGCAGTCACCAAGGGTGCGTCAACGATCGCCACACTCGGCACGCCGAGTGATAATCACCCTAAGAGTGGTTTCGCGTGCCCCGTCGCGGGGAAAGGCTAGCCGAATGCGCTCGGACGGAGCCGGACGACGGTGGTCCGGCCCCTCTCCGTCCCCGGCCCGCGTGCGTGACTACTGGTTGCTGGAACCGAAGTCCTCCGGCGAGATCTGGTCGAGGAACTCGCGGAACTTCTCCACCTCGTCCTCCTGCTCGTCCGGAATGGCGATGCCCGCGTCGTCGAGCACCGTGTCACTGCCGAAGATCGGCGTTCCGGTACGCAGCGCCAGCGCTATGGCGTCGGACGGCCGGGCGCTCACCTCGACGCCGCTGGCGAAGACCAGCTCGGCGTAGAAGACCCCTTCACGCAGATCCGTGATGCGTACTTCCGTGAGCTCCTGGCCGACGGCCTCCAGCACGTCCTTGAACAGGTCGTGGGTCAGCGGCCGCGCGGGGGCCATGCCCTGCTGGGCGAAGGCGATCGCCGTCGCCTCCCCCGGTCCGATCCAGATGGGGAGGTAGCGGTCGCCTCCCACTTCGCGCAGCAGCACGATCGGTTGGTTGGAGGGCATCTCGACCCGGACACCTACGACATCGAGCTCGTTCACACAGCAACCCTAGGCCGTGCCCGGGACGTTTGGGTAGTCGGGCCGGGAACGGGTGGGCGACCCGGGCCCCGCGGACGCCCCTTTCAGGGCAGCCGAACGCCGAGGGCGGTCTGCACCAGCGCCGCGTGCAGCTTCACCGCCAGCCCCGCCAGCTCCTTGGTGCGGGCTTCGGCATGTGCCCTGGTCTGCGGGTTGCGATGGCGCCTGAGCGGAGCCACCACCTGGTCCACCAGCCCCGCCTCCCGGTCGGCGGCGGCCTTCATCAGCCGCAGGTGCCGTGGTTCGATGCCGAAGCTTCCCAGTTGGACCACGAGCGAGGCGACGGTGACCGCCTCGGCGTCGTACACGCCCTCGGCCAGTGGAGTGACGAGCCCGTACGACTCCCACTCCGCCAGCTCCTGCTCCCCGATCCCCGCGGCGGCGAGCAGCTCGTCCCGCCCGATCCGGGCCGCCGTGGGCCCCTCGTCGGGCTCCGGCACGGCCTCCCCGTCGCGCTGTCGGCCCACGCTCGGCAGAGGGACCGCCTCACCACGCTCCATGGCGTCCAGATGCTCGCGGATCACCTTGAGCGGCAGGTAGTGGTCCCTCTGCATGCGCAGGACATGACCGAGGCGCTCGATGTCGCCGGCACTGAACTTGCGATACCCCGCCGGGGTACGCCGCGGCTCGACCAGACCCTCCGACTCCAGGAAGCGGATCTTGGAGATGGTGATGTCGGGGAACTCGTCACGGAGCGTGTTCAGCACGGTGCCGATGCTCATCAGCCCACTGTCCGTGGCGGCGGCTCCGGGCACGGCACCGCCGCTCGGTGTTCGAAGCATGGACCTTCCCTGGGACTCTCCCCCGGAACGAGTCCGGGGACGGTCAGTAGCCCCGCTGGCTCGCGTAGAAGACCAGCCGGTACTTGCCGATCTGCACCTCGTCACCGTTCGACAGCGCGACCTGGTCGATCCGCTCGCGGTTGACGTACGTGCCGTTCAGGCTGCCGACGTCGGCCACCGTGAACGAACCGTCCGGACTGCGGCGGAACTCCACGTGCCGGCGCGAGACCGTCACGTCGTCCAGGAAGATGTCGCTCTGCGGGTGACGCCCGGCCGTGGTCAGCTCACCGTCCAGCAGGAAGCGGCTGCCGGAGTTCGGGCCACGGCGCACCACCAGGAGCGCCGAACCCAGCGGCAGCGCGTCCACGGCCGCCTGCGCCTCGGGAGAGAGCGCCGGCACCGCCGTCTGGCCGGTCATCTCGGCGTCGTACGCCTCCAGGCCGGAGATGGAGATCGTCGAGGTCGTCTCGGACGCGCGCTCCGGGACCGCACCCGGACGCAGGGGGGCGCCGCAGTTGGAGCAGAAGCGGCTGTTCTCCGCGTTGCGGTTGCCGCACCTCGTACACACCAGGGCCGACATGGACGGATCCTCCTGCCGCGGCTGCCCCGCCGGGGCGTTCGACGCGTACGGGCCGGGGTTGAACCCTCCGCCCGTACCCGAGGCCGAGGGTTGGCCGAAACCTATGCCGCCGGACTGCGCAGGGTCAACAGACGGCGCGCCCTGACCACCGGAAATGTCACCGCCTGGACCACCCACCTGGTCCCGGAACATCGGGCGCTGGCCCTCTGCGTCTGGCTGTGCGCGATGGCGAGCGGTCGCGTTGTCGCTGCCCTCTCGCGCGCTCTTGCCGAACAACTTCGCAAACAACTTCACGGGCGATTCCCCTTGACCGAAACAGACCCGCCCGTGGGGCAGGACGAACCCTGACTGAACCTACTGGCCGACCCGGACACCTTCACAACGTCCGCCTCCACCAGACAGTTTCCACCACGCACCACCCAATCGGTGCGTCGACCCCCCGCAACCTCATGCCCTCGCCGGACGACCCCCATGCACCGTCGGTTCACCGGGACGACGACCGAGCGTAGTCAGGCCGCTTCGCCGCTCGCAAGGCGTCCACGACGATCTTGCTCGACCGCTCAACAGTAACGGTGGCCTGTTCCTTCTCCAGAGTCTGCACCACGCCTCCAGGGATGTTGAGCGCCGGTTCGAGGTCCTGCGGCTTGCCGATGACCTGGAAACGATAGGGCGCGTTGATCTTGTTCCCGTCGACGCTGACACTCTTGTCGGCGTCGGTGAGGTAGGTGCCCGCGACGACCCGGACGCCGTTCACCTGGATCGCCTCCGCGCCGGCCGCGCGCAATTCCTGGACCGCGTCGAGCAGCATGTCCGCCTCGACCGTTCCCTTCGTGTCCTCGATCGTCACCGTGATGCCCGGCCCCTGCGCGGCCACCGTGCCCGCCAGAATGCCGAGTTGCCGTTCCTTCTCCAGCGTCTGCTTGCGGGCCTCCTCCGCCTGGTCGGAGCTGTTCTCCAGCTCGTCGCGCTGCTTCTCGAGGCCCTGCTTCTCGTCTTCAAGACGCTGAGTACGGTCGTCCAGTTCATCGAGGATGCGGACGAGATCTTCCTGCCGGGCGCCCCGCAGCGCGCTGTCGCTGTCGCTGTTCGACGCGACCTGCACCGCGAGACCGAAGCCCAGGCCGAACAGGAGCAGCGCGACGATCAGTTGTGCCCGGGTGGCGCGCGGAGGCCACAGCCCCTTCACCAGCCGCTGCCGTCCGGTGAGGCCGGTCCGCGACGGGGACGGCTCCTCCCGGGGGCCGTCCTCCGCTGGAACGTCCGCGGCCGGGGGGTGCGTCTGCGGCACCTCCTCGGGGAGTTCCCTGCGCAGCCCGTTCGCCGGCTGCCCGCCCTGGTCGCTCATCGGCCTCACGCCCGGAACACGTGCCGGCGGATCGCCGCGGCGTTGGAGAAGATGCGGATGCCGAGGACGACCACCACTCCGGTGGACAGCTGGGCACCCACGCCCAGCTTGTCGCCGAGGAACACGATCAGTGCGGCCACGACCACGTTCGACAGGAACGACACCACGAAGACCTTGTCGTCGAAGATGCCGTCGAGCATGGCCCGCAGTCCGCCGAACACGGCGTCGAGCGCCGCGACGACGGCGATCGGCAGATAAGGCTCGACGGCCGCCGGCACCTCGGGCCGGACCAAGAGGCCGGCCACGACTCCCACGACGAGGCCCAGTACGGCGATCACGATGTGCCCTTCTCGGATATCGGTTGTGCTGTTCGTACGATCACACTCGGTGCGGCCGGGAGCCGGACCTCTTCCTCCGTGGAGAGTGCGGTCCGGATGCCGTAGCTCTCCTGGAGGGCATGCAGGTACAGCCCGTCCGCGCTGTCCTGGAACGTGCTGCCGAGCTGCTTGCCGTCCCCCACCGCGAGCACCGTGTACGGCGGTACGAGCGGCCTGTTGTCGACCAGTATCGCGTCACCCGCGGCGCGGATCGCCGACAGGGCGGTCAGCCGCTGCCCGTTGATGGAGATCGCCTCGGCCCCCGACTCCCACAGTCCGTTGACCACGCGCTGCATGTCCCGGTCCCGTACCCGGCCGGTGTCGGAGAAGCCCGAGGTGCCGCGCGGCCGGCCGTCGCTGCCGCTGCCGACCTCCTTGGCGTCGTCCACCACGAGCTTCACGCCGGGGCCGTGCACGGCGACCGCCCCGGCCAGGACGCTCACCAGGTCGGCCCGGTCGCCTTCGCCGCTCTTGTCCAGCGCCTCGCGCTGCCGCGCGCTCACCTCGTCGCGCAGTTCGTCGACGCTCTCCTCGAGCTTGTCGGCCGCCGAGGTCTCTCCCTCGATGCGGTCGACCAGCTCCTCACGTTCCTTGGCGACGACGGGGGCCGCGACGCGCGCCTGCGCCGCTCCGACCGTGACCACCAGGGCGGCGAGCACCAGTCCTGCCGCCAGTGCGAGCTTGGCGCGGAGCGTCCTGGGCATACCACCGGCGCCCTCGGCCTTCTTCCGCGCGGCGGCCTCGGCGTATCCGTCGTCGAGACTGTGGTCCATCACGTTGGTGAGCAACGACATGGACGCGTCCGGACGCGCGGGCCGCGAGGATGTGCTCCGAACGGGGGGTTGCTGCGGCATGCCGCACATCGTCGCACGCCACGGCCACTACCTCCGAACGGCCCCACCGGCGTGCCGGACAGGCCCCCTTGGGGACACTTGTCCGGCACGCGCGCGTGCGGTGTCCTACCGGCCCGCGCTGTCCACCACCGCGGACCACTCGTCGAGCAGCGCCTGCGCGGAGGCGTCGTCGGGTCCCTCGGCCCACAGGTGGGTGACGGCTTCGGCCGGGTCGGGCAGCACCATCACCCAACGCCCGTCGGTCTCCACCACGCGGACACCGTCGGTGGTGTCCACGAAGCGGTCTCCGGCCGCCTCGACGACCCGCCGCATCACCAGCCCCTTGACGGCCCACGGAGTGGCCAGGTCCCGCTTGAGGACGTGTGCCCGCGGAATCCGCGCGTCGATCTGGCTGAGCGTGAGCTGCGTCCGCGCCACCAGGCCGATGAGCCGCACGAACGCCGCCGTGCCGTCGTAGACACTGCTGAATTCCGGGACGATGAAGCCGCCCTTGCCGTCACCGCCGAAGATCGCGCCTTCCTCACCGCCGACCCGCGTGAGGTCGTCCGGCGAGGTCGTCGTCCACTCGACCTGGGTGCCGTGGTACGCCGCCACCTGTTCGGCGATCCGGGTGGTCGTCACCGGCAGCGCGACCCGTCCGCTGCGCCGCTCGGCGGCGATGAGGTCGAGCATGACCAGCAGCGCCCGGTCGTCCTCGATGATGCGGCCCTTCTCGTCGACGAGCGAGAGGCGCTCGCCGACCGGGTCGAAGCGCACACCGAACGCGGCCCGCGAGGACGCCACGATCTCCCCGAGGCGCACCAGCCCCGACCGCCGCATGTCCTCGGATTCCGTCGGCCTCGACTCGTCGAGTCCGGGGTTGATGGTCAGCGAGTCGACGCCGAGCTTGCCGAGCAGGCTGGGCAGGACGAGCCCGGAGCTGCCGTTGGAGGCGTCCACGACCACCTTGAGCCCGGACTCGGCGATCCCGGTGGTGTCGACGTTGCGCAGCAACGATCCGGTGTACGAGTCGAAGACGCTGGACGGGAAGTGCAGGTCCCCGATCTCGCCGGGGAACGCGCGCCGGTACTCCTGCCGCGCGAACACCCGGTCCAGCTTCCGCTGGCTGCCCTGCGAGAGGTCGGCGCCCTGCCCGTCGAAGAACATGATGTCCACGGAGTCCGGCACACCGGGCGTGGTGCGGATCATGATGCCGCCGGCGCTGCCCCGCGCGGTCTGCTGCCGCGCGACGGGCAGCGGCACGTTCTCCAGGTCGCGTACGTCGATGGCGCTGGCCTGCAGCGCGGAGATCACCGCCCGCTTCAGTGCGCGGGCGCCGCGGGAGTGGTCGCGGGCCGTGGTGACGGTGGAGCCCTTCTTCAGCGTGGTCGCGTACGCGCCGGCCAGCCGCACGGCCAGCTCCGGTGTGATCTCCACGTTGAGGATTCCGGACACCCCGCGGGCACCGAACAGGTGGGCCTGCCCCCGCGACTCCCAGATGACCGAGGTGTTGACGAAGGCACCGGCCTCGACCGTCTTGAACGGGTACACCCGTACGTTGCCCTGGACGATCGATTCCTCACCGACCAGGCATTCGTCACCGATGACCGCGCCGTCCTCGATCCGCGCGGCCCGCATGATGTCGGTGTTCTTTCCGACGACGCAGCCTCGCAGATTGCTGTGCGGCCCGACGTACACGTTGTCGTGGACGACGGCCTTGTGCAGGAAGGCGCCGCTCTTGACGACGACGTTGGACCCCACGACCGTGTGCTCGCGGATCTCGGCGCCGGCTTCCACCTTGGCGTAGTCGCCGATGTAGAGCGGGCCGCGCAGCACGGCGTCGGGGTGGACCTCGGCGCCTTCCGCCACCCATACGCCGGGAGAGATCTCGAAACCGTCGATGTCGACGTCGACCTTGCCCTCGAGGACGTCGGCCTGGGCCTTGACGTAGCTCTCGTGCGTGCCGACGTCCTCCCAGTAGCCTTCGGCGACATAGCCGTAGACCGGCTTGCCTTCCTTCATCAGCTGCGGGAAGACGTCGCCGGACCAGTCGACGGGCACGTCGGGGTCGACGTAGTCGAAGACCTCGGGCTCCATGACGTAGATGCCGGTGTTCACGGTGTCCGAGAAGACCTGGCCCCAGGTCGGCTTCTCGAGGAAGCGCTCGACCTTGCCCTCTTCGTCGACGATGGTGATACCGAATTCCAGCGGATTGGGCACGCGTGTCAGACACACGGTGACGAGCGCGCCCTTTTCCTTGTGGAAGTTGATCAGGTCGGTGAGGTCGAAGTCGGTCAGGGCATCACCGGAAATGACGAGGAAGGCATCGTCCTTCAACGCCTCCTCGGCGTTCTTGACGCTTCCGGCGGTACCGAGTGGCTTCTCCTCGTTGGCATAGGTGAGCTCCATTCCGAGCTCTTCGCCGTCACCGAAGTAGTTCTTGACCAGGGAGGCCAGGAACTGCACGGTGACGACCGTCTCGTTGAGCCCATGCCTTTTGAGCAGCCTCAGAACGTGCTCCATGATCGGCCGGTTGGCCACCGGCAGGAGCGGCTTGGGCATGCTCGAGGTCATCGGGCGAAGGCGTGTGCCTTCGCCTCCGGCCATCACGACGGCCTTCATGTCGGAAGCGTCCTCCTCTAAGAGATGAAGGTCTGACCGACTTCACCCGTCCAGCGTGCCGCACTTTTGCGGCGCGGGCCATCCGGGCGGAGGCCGCACAGGGGGCGAGTTCAATCGGTCAGGGTGTCCGCACGGACCAAGCGGCGGACCTGAACCACATAGAGAACACCTGCCCACCAGTACAGGGTTGTACCCCATCCGGCGAACGCCCATCCGAAAACTGCGGCGAGTGACGCGATCCATCCGCTGCCGTCACTGAGCAGGAGCAGGGGGAAGGCGTACATCAGGTTGAAGGTGGCTGCCTTCCCCAGGAAGTTCACCTGCGGCGGCGGGTAGCCGTGGCGGCGGAGGATCCCCACCATCACCAGCAGGACCGCTTCGCGGGCGAGCAGCACGAGGGTCAGCCAGAGCGGAAGGATCTCCCGCCAGGTGAGGCCCACCAGAGTCGACAGAATGTAGAGCCGGTCGGCCGCGGGGTCCAGGAGCCGGCCGAGGCTGCTGATCTGGTTCCAGCGCCGCGCGAGCTTTCCGTCCAGGTAGTCACTGACTCCGCTCAGGGCCAGCACCAACAGCGCCCAGCCGTCGCTCTCCGGGCCGCCGAACTCGGGCCGGAGGATCAGCCACAGGAAGAGGGGCACGCCGGCGAGGCGTGCCATGCTGAGGATGTTGGGAATGGTGAGGACCCGGTCAGTCTGCACGCGGGTCTCCTGGACCTCCACGCGGGGGCCTCCTGGAAGAAACGAGCCAATGATGCTCCCCGACCCTACCTCAACGCAAAAAAGCTCTGGCTCTTGGGCTGCGTGCCCAAGAGCCAGAGCTCTAAAAGGAGTTCGGCGGCGTCCTACTCTCCCACAGGGTCCCCCCTGCAGTACCATCGGCGCTGTAAGGCTTAGCTTCCGGGTTCGGAATGTAACCGGGCGTTT
>NZ_JBIDAN010000007.1:227510-432566 GCF_043202495.1 Streptomyces sp. NPDC048185 | reverse complement strand
GGGGGGGGGGCCGGGGGCGGCGGGGGCGCCCCGGGGGGGGGGGCGGGGGGCGGGGGCCGGGGGGGGGGGGCGCGCCCCCCCCCCCCCCCCCCCGCGCCCCCCCCCCGGGGGGGGGGGGGGGGGGGGGGGGCAGTCAGGCCGTGCCGGCGAGCTCGTACCCCGCCTCGTCGACCGCGGCGCGGACGGCCTCCTCGTCGAGTGGAGCGGTGGAGGTGACGGTCACCTCTCCGGTGGCGGCGACGGCCCTGACCGCGGTGACGCCCGCCAGCGCGGAGATCTCCTCGGACACGGCGCCCTCGCAGTGACCGCACGTCATGCCGGTCACCCGGTAGACGGTGATGGTGCCGGTCTCCCGGCCGCCGTCCGCCGGGGTGCCGGAGTGGCAGGAGCCGTCCGCGGTGCAGCAGGAGCCGGAGTTCTTCTGGTCGGCGGTCATGGAGTGTCCCCCTCGGGGTCGTCGGCGGGTGGGCGGTGTCTGGAGGCGCGCTTCCCGCAGCGCCTCCCGACACCGCCCACTGTATACCCCTAGGGGGTATACGTCGAGGGTGACTCCCGGGTGTCAGACCGACGACGCGTGGCCGCGGTCGGTGCACAGCGCCCAGATGACGAAGACGCCGACGGCGATCGAGATGATCGCCCAGAGCGGGGTGTAGGGCAGCCACATGAACTGCAGGATCACGAAGAGAGCGGTGAGCCCGACGCCGAGGCCCCGCGCCCAGGCGGCGCCCCTGAGCACGCCCAGTCCGGTGACGGCGAGCAGGGCACCGAGGATCAGGTGGATCCAGCCCCAGGACGTGAGGCTGAACTTGAAGACGTAGTCGCCGACGGACGCGTACACGTCGTCCTCCGCGATGGCGGCGATGCCGCCGAAGATGCCGAAGATGCCTTCGATCAGCATCAGCACGCCGGCGAAGACGACGCCGCCGGAGGCCCAGGCGCTCCTGCTGTCTCCGGGCCGGCCGGTGCTGCGGGTGGCGTTGGCCATGGTGGTTCTCCGTCCCTCGGAATCCACGGTGCAGGGGGGACTTCGAGTGTTCGCCCGCCACCGGGAGGCGGCGACCGGGTGTGGGCCGTCCGGGTGAACGCGGTGACGCGGTCCGGCATGGAGGCGGGGCGGAAGACTGCCGGAAGTCGGCAATGCGGCCGGACGCGCCGGTCGGCAGGATGAGGCCCGGGGGGAGCGCGTGGGACGGCTCCGGTGCCGGGCACCGGCAGGTGGTCCGCCGGAGCTCCGACGTGCCCCCGCTGTCACGGGTGGGACACGAGCGGGATCACGGGGGGTACGGCATGCGGGCGTTCGTCGAAGCAGCCGCCACGGGATCCTCCGCCGGGCCCCGCGCCGCGTCCCCGCGAGCCGGCACCGAGGGCTTCCGCCGCCCCGGCCGCGTCGTGGGCGGCGGTGACGCGGCCCGGTTCCCGCTGCCGGCGGCACCGGTCCGGTCCGGTGCGGCCGCTGCCGGCGCCCGGCCCGGTCCCGTCGCTCCCGCGGTGCCCGCGCACGCCCCGGCCGCTCCCGCGGTCGCCGCCGCGCCCGTCGCCGCACGGCGTGCACCCCGGTCCGTCGTACGGCCGTGGCGCCGGCTCTCCCCCGACGAACGCCGGCCGTCCCGGACGGCCCCCTGAACTCCACGGCCCCGTGCCGTACCGGCCCGTGCCGTACCGGCCCGCACCGGCCGCCGCTGTGACGCCGCCGAGCCCTGAGCGGGCTCGCCCTTCCTAGCCGCCAAGGACGTGCTGATGAATGCCATGACCGTGGGCGCCGGCGCGCTCGTCGTCCTCCTCCTGCTCGCCGTACTCCTCGTCTCCCGGCTGTTCCGCAAGGTGGAGCAGGGCAAGGCGCTCATCGTCTCCAAGATGCGCAAGGTCGACGTGACCTTCACCGGGCAGATCGTCCTGCCGGTGCTGCACCGGGCCGAGGTGATGGACATCTCGGTCAAGACCATCGAGATCACCCGGGCCGGCAAGGAGGGCCTGATCTGCCGGGACAACATCCGCGCGGACATCCGCATCTCGTTCTTCGTCAAGGTCAACAAGACCGTCGAGGACGTCGTCAAGGTCGCCCAGGCGGTCGGTACGGCGCGGGCGAGCGACCGGGACACCCTGCAGGAGCTGTTCCACGCGAAGTTCTCCGAGGCGCTGAAGACCGTCGGCAAGCAGCTGGACTTCACCGACCTCTACACCAAGCGCGAGGAACTGCGGTACCGGATCATCGAGGTCATCGGCGTCGACCTCAACGGCTACCACCTGGAGGACGCGGCGATCGACTACCTGGAGCAGACGCCGCTGACCCAGCTCGACCCGGCCAACGTCCTCGACGCGCAGGGCATCCGCAAGATCACGGAACTGACGGCCGTGGAGCACGTGCGGACCAACGAGGCCCAGCGCACCGAGGAGAAGGAGATCACCCGGCAGAACGTCGACGCCCGGGAGGCGATCCTGGAGCTGGAGCGCCGCCAGACGGACGCCGAGATCAAGCAGCGGCGCGAGATCGAGACCGTGCGGGCCCGCGAGGAGGCCGAGACCGCCCGCGTGGTGGAGGAGGAGCGGCTGCGCGCCCAGGCCGCCTTCCTGCGCACCGAGGAGCAGCTCGGCGTCCAGCGCGAGAACCAGGCCCGTGAGGTCGCCGTCGCCGCGAAGAACCGGGAACGGGTCATCGCCATCGAGAACGAGCGCATCGAGAAGGACCGGCTGCTGGAGGTCATCGCGCGGGAGCGGGAGACCGAGCTGACCCGGATCGCGGCCGAGAAGGAGGTCGAGGCCGAGAAACGGGAGATCGCCGAGGTCATCCGCGAGCGGGTCGCGGTGGACCGTACGGTCGCCGAGCAGGAGGAGTCGATCAAGAAGCTCCGCGCCGTGGAGGAGGCGGAGCGGCAGCGGCAGGCCGTGATCATCGCCGCGGAGGCGGAGGCCCAGGAGAGGCTGGTCAAGGACATCAAGGCGGCGGAGGCCGCCGAGCAGGCCGCCACGCACCGTGCGGCCGAGGAGCTGACGATGGCCGAGGCACGGCTGAAGAGCGCCGACCTCGACGCACAGGCCAAGCTGCGGCTCGCCGAGGCCGTCCGGGCGGAGAGCGCGGCGGAGGGACTGGCCGCCGTCGCGGTCCGCGACAAGGAGGCCGAGGTCATCGAGAAGTCCGGCCGCGCGGAGGCCGAGGCGGCCGAGGCCCGGATGCGTGCCGAGGCCGAGGGCGCCCGGGCGAAGGCGCTCGCGGAGGCCGAGGGCATCGGCGAGAAGCTCAAGGCCGAGGCGGCCGGCCTGACCGAGAAGGCGGCGGCGATGGCCGCGCTCGACCAGGCGTCGCGCGAGCACGAGGAGTACCGGCTGCGGCTGGCGGCGGAGAAGGAGATCCGGCTCGCCGGACTGGACGTCCAGCGGCAGGTCGCCGAGGCGCAGGCCACCGTCCTCGCCACCGGCCTGGAGAACGCCGACATCGACATCGTCGGCGGCGAGTCGGTGTTCTTCGACCGTCTGATGTCCTCTATCGCCCTCGGCAAGGGGGTCGACGGCTTCGTCCAGCACTCCGGGACCGCCCAGGCCCTCGCCAAGCCGTGGCTGGACGGCACGTCGAACCTCGCCGACGACCTCGGCCGGATCCTCGGCTCGGTCTCCACGGCCGACGTGCAGAACCTGACCGTCTCCGCCCTGCTGATGAAGCTGATGAAGACGGGCGACGTGCACGCCGGTCAGGTGCAGAAGCTGCTCGACAAGGCGGGGGAGCTGGGCCTCGCGGACGCCCCGCTGACGTCCCTCAACGGCAGCGCCAGGGCCTGACGGCCGCCCGACCACGTCGTCCTCCGCGGCCGCCGCCGCACAGCGAGCGGCGGCCGCGGGGCCCACTCGCGGAAAGGAGCCCCATGGCAACCGGGGCGGACACGGACACCGGCGCGCACCGGGCACCGGACACCGGCTCTCACCAGGGCGCGCAGCAGGCGCTGGACACCGGTACCTACGAGGTGCTCCGTGACCGGCTCGCCGCGCAGGCCGCCGAACTGGCCCGGCGGGCCGAGGCGCTGAACGCGCGCCGTGCCGAGGAGTTCGGCTCGGCGGGACTGGAACTCGCCGGCACCGAGCGGCTGCGGACCGAGAAGCCCTGCGTCCCCCAGGACGTCGTGGCCGTCGGCGGAGCGCTGCTCCTCGGGTACGACACGGCCTTCGCGACCCGCACCGAGGTCGCGGTGGGCGACGTCCTCGCGCTGCACGACCGGGACCTGAACCGGCTGCCCGAGGACGCGGTGCCGGGCCTGCTCGACGACCCCGCGTTCGTGCGCGAGTTCGCGGCCCTGTACCGCTACTACCGCGAGGCCACCCTGCTGCGGCTGCGCCGCGTCGACGGCAGGCTGCTCGCCGTGTTCCGCACCGGCGAGAAGGCCGACGACATCCGCGTGCTGCGCTGGGCCCTCACCGACGACGGGCAGGCGTCGTTCCTGGACGCACGCGGTGACCGCGACCACGTCCTGCCGCCCGCCCACGACTTCACCTGGACCGGGACGACCCGCGAGGACCACGTCCTCGGCCGCCACCCGCACGTCTCCGTCGCGGGCGAGGTCTACGTCGCCACCGTCGGCGGGACGCTCACCGTCAAGGCGGAGAACGACACCGAGACGGCGCGGGGCATCCACAGCGAGCCGGTCGCCGAACCGCTCCAGGCCCTCGCCGACGCGGACATCGCCCACGCACGGGTGGGCGCGCTGGTCCTGCTGCGCGTACGCCCCTACAAGGAGGACACCGACCGGTACCTGGTGTTCAACACCCTCACCAGGACGGTGGTCCGGCTCGACGGCATCGGCCGGGCCTGCCGCCGCCTCCCCGACGACCAGGGCATCATCTTCCCCGGCGGCCACTGCCTGGCCACCGGCACCCACCGGACGTACGAACTCGACACGTCCGGCCTGGAGTTCGAGCGCGAGGTGCGCTCACCGAACGGCGAGGACGTGCTGTACGCCTTCCACGCCCCCGCGCACGGCCGCTCCCTGCTGCTGCCGTACAACCTCATCCGCAAGGAGGTCGCGGCTCCGCTGTCCTGCCGGGGCTGGGCGCTGTTCGACGACGGCACGCTCACCCTGCTGCGCACCGAGGACGGCGGCGATCCGGCCCGGGTGCACCCGGTGCAGCGGTGGACCTCCCCGTACGTGTCCGACACCTACGCGGCCGCCCGCCCGGCCGGCGACGGCCCGCTGGCCCGCATCGGCAACGCCGACCTCGTGCGGGGCATCTCCGCCTGCCTGTCCGTGAGCCGTGCCGCCACGGAGACCACTCCGACCGGCGGGGTGTACGCGGAACTCGCCGCGGCCTGCGTCCGGGCGGCCGACGCCCACCACTGGCTCGGCGACCCCGAGGCGGGCGACCTCGCCGACCCGCTGGAGCAGGTGCGGGCCACCGCGGAGCAGGTGCTCGCCGAGTTCGAGAACGTGCAGGCCCTGACCCGGCAGGCGGGCGACGCGCTGGAGGAGGCCGCCGCCCGGCTCGCCGCCGTCGTACGCCGGCTGCGCGGCGAGGCACCGCGGGGTGCCGCCGCCTGGGTGACCGGGCTGTCCGAACTGCGCCGCGCGCAGGGGCACCTGCTGACCCTGAAGGACATGCGCCATGCGGACACCGCGCGCATCGACGAGCTCGCCACCGGCGCCGGAGCCGATCTGGCGGCCTTCGGGCAGCGGGCCGTCACCCACCTGGCCCGCGAGGACGCCTTCGCCGCGCACCACGCCGACGTGGAGCGGCTCGTCGCGGACGCCGGGGCGATCGGCACCGCCGCCGAGGCCGCGCCCCTCGCCGCCCGCCTCGACGAACTCGCCGAGCAGCTCGGCACGGTGACCGAGGTCGTCGCCGGACTCGACATCGGCGACGCCACCGTCCGCACCGCCGTCCTGGAGCGCGTCGCCGAGGCCCTCGCCGGGGTCAACCGCGCCCGTGCCGTCCTCGGCGCCCGCCGCCGCGCCCTGCTCGACCAGGAGGGCCGCGCCGGGTTCGCCGCCGAACTGGCGCTGCTCGGCCAGACGGTCACCGGGGCCCTCGCCGTGGCCGACAGCCCCGAGGCGTGCGACGAGCAACTCGCCCGCCTGCTGGTCCAGGTGGAGAACCTGGAGTCCCGGTTCGCCGAGTTCGACGACTTCCTCGGCGAGCTGGCGGACAAGCGCGACGAGATCCACGAGGCGCTCTCCGCCCGCAAGCAGTCCCTCGCCGACGCCCGCGCCCGCCGCGCCGAGCGCCTCGCCGACTCGGCGGCCCGCGTCCTGCGGACGGTCGCGCGCCGCGCCGCGACACTCGCCGACGCGGACGCCGTCACCACGTACTTCGCCTCCGACCCGATGCCCGTCAAGGTCCGCCGCACCGCCGCGGAACTGCGCGAACTGGGCGACCCGGTACGCGCGGAGGAACTCGACGGCCGCCTGGAGGCCGCCCGCCAGGAGGCGTCCCGCGCCCTGCGCGACCGCACCGACCTGTACGCCGACGACGGCCGCACGCTGCGGCTGGGCGGCCACCGCTTCGCCGTCGGCACCCAGCCCCTCGACCTCACCCTGGTCCCGCACGGCGACGGCCTGGCCCTCGCCCTCACCGGCACCGACTACCGCGCCCCGGTCACCGACCCGGACTTCGCGGCCACCCGCCCCTACTGGGACCGGCTGCTGCCCTCCGAGTCGCCCGGGGTCTACCGCGCCGAACACCTCGCCGCGCGCCTGCTCGACGAACACGGCCCGGCCGTCCTCGCCCAGAGCGACGACCTGCCCGCCCTCGTGCGGAGCGCGGCCCGGGCGGCGTACGACGAGGGGTACGAGCGGGGCGTCCACGACCACGACGCCACGGTGATCCTCACCGCGCTGCTGCGCCTGCACGACGGCGCCGGCCTGCTGCGCCACGAGCCCGCCGCCCGCGCCGCCGCCCAGCTCTTCTGGGCGCACGGCACGACGGACCGGGCCCGGCAGGACTGGCGGCGGCGCGCGGTCTCCCTGGCCCGCGCCCGGGACACCTTCGGGCTCGCGCCCGCCATCACCGACCTGCGGCGGGAGCTGGCGCGGGCCGTCACCGAGGGGACCGGGGAGACGGCGGAGACGGGGGAGGCCGCCGCGGAGTACCTCTTCGACGAGCTGACCTGCGGCCCCGACGGTTTCGTCCTCGGCGCCGGCACCCGCACGCTGCTGGACAAGTTCCGCCGCACGGTGGGCGCTCCGGCCTACGACGAGGACATCGCCGCCCTCGACGACCTCGCCGCGCGCCGCCAGCTGGTCGAGGCGTGGCTCACCGCGTACACGGCGTCCACGGGCGCGGAGACCACGCCGGGCGACCTGGCCGAGGCGGTGGCCGCCGAGCTCTGCCCGGACCTGCCGCGCTACCCGTACGACGCCCCGCTCGAGGAGACCGTGCGGGGCCTGCTCGGCACCCACCCGCGCATCACCGACGGCGCCCTCGCGGTCCGCGTCGACGAACTCCTCGCCCGCACCCGCGCGTTCCGCACGCACGACCTGCCGGGCCACCGTGCCTACCAGCAGCGCCGGGCCGGCCTGCTGGCAGCCGAGCGGGCCCGGCTGCGCCTGGACGACCACCGCCCGCGCGTGCTGCCGGCCTTCGTCCGCAACCGGCTCATCGACGAGGTGTACCTCCCGCTGATCGGCGACAGCCTCGCCAAGCAGCTCGGCACCGCGGACCCGGCGCACCGGACCGCCGCCGGCGGGCTCCTCCTGCTCGTCTCCCCGCCCGGCTACGGCAAGACGACACTCGTGGAGTACGTCGCCGACCGCCTCGGCCTGATGCTGGTGAAGATCAGCGGTCCCGCGCTGGGCCACGCCGTGACCTCCCTCGACCCCGCGGAGGCGCCGAACGCCACCGCCCGCCAGGAGGTCGAGAAGATCAACTTCGCGCTGGAGGCGGGCAACAACACCCTCCTGTACCTGGACGACATCCAGCACACCTCGCCCGAGCTGCTCCAGACGTTCATCCCGCTGTGCGACGCCACCCGCCGCGTCGACGGCGTGCGCGACGGCGAACCGCACACCTACGACCTGCGCGGAAAGCGTTTCGCCGTGTGCATGGCCGGCAACCCCTACACCGAGTCCGGCAGCCGTTTCCGGATCCCCGACATGCTCGCCAACCGCGCCGACGTCTGGAACCTCGGTGACGTCCTCACCGGCAAGGAGCGGGTCTTCGCGCTGAGCTTCGTCGAGAACGCCCTGACCGCCAACCCGGTGCTCGCCCCGCTCGCCGGCCGCGACCGCGCCGACCTCGATCTGCTGCTCCGCCTGGCCGAGGGCGACGGCACGGCGCGCGTGGACCGGCTCGCCCACCCCTACGCGCCCGCCGAACTGGAGCGCGTCCTGGCCGTGCTGCGCCATCTGCTCACGGCTCGCACCACGGTCCTGGCCGTGAACGCCGCGTACATCGCCTCCGCCGCCCAGGAGGACGACGCCCGCACGGAACCGCCCTTCCGGCTGCAGGGGTCGTACCGCAACATGCGCAAGATCGCCCAGCGGATCCAGCCGGTCATGAACGACGCCGAACTGTCGGCGCTGATCGAGGACCACTACCGGGCCGAGGCCCAGACCCTCACCACGGGAGCCGAGGCGAACCTGTTGAAGCTGGCCGAGCTGCGCGGCACGCTCACCGTCGGGCAGGCGGCGCGCTGGGCCGAGGTGAAGGCCGCCCACGTGCGCGGCCGGGTGCTCGGCGGTCCGGAGGGCGACCCCCTGGCGCGGGCCGTGGCCGCCCTCGGTCTCCTCGCCGACCGGGTCGGTGCCGTCGAGTCGGCGATCACCCGCGCCGCCCCGCCGTCGTCCCGGCCGGCGGGGTGACGGCGCCGGTCAGTGGTAGGCGTGGACGACGGCGTGGCCCTTGCCGCGGCCGATCATCCACTTGTTGACCGGCGTGGTGAGCAGGAAGGCCACGGCGAGCCCGCCGAGCAGCGCGTACCAGAACAGTCCGTCCGACAGCTGGGCGTCCATCGCGCCCGGCACGAGGGCGACGATCCCGTTGTCGACGAGTTCCATCACCGCGATGGACACGGTGTCGGCGGCCAGCGCGACCTTGACCGCGGCCTTGAGGTCCAGCCCGGCCCGGCGCACCGCGAAGAGCGTGAACGAGTAGCCGAAGACGAACGCGAGCGCGATGGCGAGGATCATCGTCGGGACGTTGCCCCACAGCAGGGCGGTGCCGATGACCATTCCGAGGATCTCTCCGACGGCGCACCCGGTGAGGCAGTGCAGCGTCGCCTTGGCCGCCATGGCCCAGGACGCCGGGCCGTGGCCGTGGTGGTGCCCGTGGCCGTGGTCGTCACCGTGGTGGTGCGTGCTGTGGTCCATGGCTTCGTCCCCGTTCGCTGTCCCGCAGGCCTCTGGCGACCCGCCCCCACTGCACCCGACTGTATACCCCCAGGGGGTATGCGACAAGGATGTGCGGTCGATGGCCGGGGACGAGGGGGAGACGGGGCGGGCACCTCGCGGTGCCCGCCCCTCCCGCACGAGGGACGGTGCGGTCAGTCCTTGCCGAGCAGCGTGTTCATCCGCTCGATCTCCGCGCCCTGCGAGGTGATGATCTCTCCGGCCATCTTCACGGCGGGCTCGTGGGCGCCGTCGGCCTGCTCGGTCCTGGCCATCTCGACCGCGCCCTCGTGGTGCTTGATCATCATTTCCATGAAGGCGGTGTCGAACGCCGTGCCCGAGGCGCTCTCCAGCTCGGTCATCTCCTGGGCCGTCATCATGCCGCCCATGCCGCCCGTACCGGCCATGCCGTGCACGGAGTGGTCCATGGCGCCCTCGGCGGGCACCTCCTCGCCCCAGGAGGTGAGCCAGCCGGAGAGCGTCCTGATCTCCGGGTCCTGGGCCTTCTTGATGTCCGCGGCGAGCTTCTTCACCTCGGCCGACCGGGCCCGGCCGGGCGCGAGGCCGGCCATCTCGACGGCCTGACGGTGGTGGGGGATCATCCCCTTCGCGAACGCCACGTCGGCGGCGTTGTGCCGCCCCTGCGGGGCGGAGGGGGAGGCGGCGTTGTGGCCGCCGTGCCCGGCCGGGCTGCCGCCGTCGCTGTCGCCGTCACTGCCACAGGCGGACAGGACGAGCGCTGCCGCACCGGCGGCGACCAGGGCGGCACTGCGGCGGACGAGAGAACGCTTGCGGTTCATGGTGGTGCAACTCCTTCACGCGCGCCGTTAGCGGCACGCGGTGGAAACGGATGAGGGCGTGTGCAGGCTCGGCACCCGTCGCCGGGGGTCACCGGGCGCGGGGTGCCGAGCGGGCCGCTCTATATCCGCAGGAGCTGGAGTTCGGAGAGGTCGGGCGGTGCCCGTCCGTCCTGGGGCGACCCCGACGACGCCGCGGCCGGCGCGGGGGCCGGGGGCGCGTCGGGCAGAGCGCCGGCCAGGGCAGGCGGCGCGTACGCCGAACCGACACCGGCAGCCGCACACGTCCCGTCCGCGTGATCGAGGTGACTCGTTCCGCCGTCCGAGTGCGCGCAGGCCCCGCCCGCGTGGGGCATGCCGTCCGCCGCGGTCGTCACCGTGGCGTGGCGGGTGTCGGAGTGCGCCGTCGGCACGACCCCGGGAGCCAGGCCGTGCATGCCGAGCAGGCCGGCCAGCACCGCCGCCACCAGCAGCACGAGCGACCGCCCGGCCGGGCGGTCGCTCGATCGGGTGCTCCTGGTCACGCGCCCATCGTACGAACGGGCCGCCGCGGCGGCATGCCGACCCGACGGGCGACCCGGGGGACCGGACGGCCGGACGGCTCGCCGGGGGCGGCCGTCAGGCGCCGTGCCCGTGCAGCCGGTCCTCCCGCGTCCTCGTCGGCACGCCGTCCGCTTCGGAGCGCGCCGTCGCCGTGTCCGGCCGGCGCAGGCTGATCTCCACGTGCCCGTCGACCACGCGCGTGTCGAAGGCGGGCTGCGGTGCGGTGGCGGGGCCGCGGACGTTCCAGCCGTCCGAGAGCCGGAAGGTGCTGCCGTGCCAGGGGCACTGGACGCACCCGTCGGCGATCGTGCCCTCGGACAGGGGCCCGGCGAGGTGGCTGCACCGGTCGGCCAGCGCGTGGAAGGTGCCGCCCGCCTCGCGCACCACCATGACCGGCACGTCGTCCACGGTCCGCCGCACGGCCCGGCCTGCGGGGAACTCGTCCACGCCGCCGATCCGGTGCCAGCCCTCCCGGAGGACGTGCGGGACCTCCTCGGCGTGGTTGGCGCCCGAAGCCTGCCGGTAGGCCAGGTGGCCACCGAGCATGCCTCCCACGCCGACCGCCGTCAGCCCGAGGAAGCCGTAGGCCCGGCCCGCGCCGGTCCGCCCGGTGAGGCGGCAGACGAGCGAGGCGCCGTACAGGCCCAGGGCCGTCGTGTTGGCCAGGGCGTGCACCAGCCCCACCCGGGTCTGCTCACGGTGCAGTTCGGCCCAGTCGACCGCGCCCGCAAGCGCCGCGGGACCGGCCGTCGCGAGCCCGACGCCCACGAGGAACCCGGCCTCACGGGAGCGGCCGGGCCACAGGTCGAGCACGGCGGCCGACATCCAGCTGCCGATGGGCACCTGCACCATCAAGGGGTGTGCGGGATGACCCAGCGGCTTGCCGTGCAGCATGTCCCGCGCCCGGCCGAGCGGCAGGGCCCGTACGCCCTTGGTCAGCACGTCGATCACCGAATCCGCCCGGGAATCCCGTTCCAGGTGGTCCAGCAGCGACAGCATGCGGTTCTGCCCGGCGACGCGGCGGGCCGGCCTTTTTCTCATGAGTGCTGGGTTTCCCGGGGCGCCGGGGACAAACGGGGCGTTTCCCGGACGCCCCGGCTCAGGGCCAGACCAGGCAGTACGGCTGGTGCCCCGCCTCGTGCAGCCGGTGGGAGAAGTCCTGCCACTCGTGCAGCAGCTGGTACACGTTGAACGCGTCCCGCGGGCCGCCCCGGTCCGGGACCGTCGACCAGATGAAGGCCGCCGCGCCGACCGCCTCCTCGCCGATGCCGCGCAGCGGGTCGACGACCGTCATCGGGAGTTTCACGACCGCGTAGTCCGGGTGCAGGACGACCAGTTCCAGCGGGGGCACCTTGTGCAGGGGCACGCCCTCGATGCCGGTGAGGACCATGGCCGCCATGGTCTCCGGCTTGATCTTGGTGAACATGCCGTTCATCCCGAGCTCGTCGCCGCCGAGTTCCTCGGGGCGCATCGAGATCGGGACGCGGGCCGCGGTCGCGCCGTCGGGCGCGCCGAAGTACTTGTACGTCACCCCCACCCGACCACCATTCCCGCTCCCCGCCCTCAGCCGGCCGATCCGTCGGTCGGTCCGCTCGGGCTCGTTCGGCGCACCGTGTGCCTGACGTGTCTCGCGTGTTTCGGCGGTGTCCTCCGCGTCGCGTCGGTGCCTTCCCCGCCGGGCACGTCGAGGACCCAGGTCGTCGGTCCCCTCGCCCAGTCCGCCACCGCGATGCATATCTCCACCCGACTGCTTTTCTAGGACGCGTGACCCCCGCCGCGCAACCCGATCATCGTGTCAGTGACCTCCCCCACGGCCGCCCGCCGAAACGTGCGGCGGACATCTGGCCGTCGCACGGCCGTCACGTGCCCGCGGGAGCCGGCGGCCCCCGTCCGCGCCGCCCGTATGAGCTGCGTGGACGGGCTCCAGTCTGGCAGACGGCACGGCGTTCGGGCGGGTTGTCTACCCTGAACGAGGTCACCCTGGGCAACCAGAGCCGCAGCAGGGTCCGAGAAGTCGGAGAAGGTCGAGAAGGTCGGAGAAGTCGCAGGTCATGAGCGAACTGGCATATCCATACGAAGCACCGGCCTCGCAGGCTCTGTTCGACCGTGCGGCGGCCGTCACGCCGGGCGGCGTGAACTCCCCGGTGCGGGCGTTCCGCGCCGTCGGCGGCACGCCCCGGTTCATGGTGTCCGGCACCGGGCCGTACCTGACGGACGCGGACGGGCGGGAGTACGTCGACCTCGTCTGCTCCTGGGGTCCGATGATCCTCGGGCACGCGCACCCCGAGGTGATCGCCGCCGTGCAGGAGGCGGTCGCGCGCGGCACGTCGTTCGGCACGCCCGCCGAGGGCGAGGTCGCCCTCGCGGAGGCGATGACCGAGCGGGTCGCGCCGCTGGAGCAGGTGCGGCTCGTGTCCAGCGGGACCGAGGCCACGATGTCGGCCATCCGGCTCGCCCGCGGGTTCACGCAGCGCACCAAGGTGATCAAGTTCGCCGGCTGCTACCACGGTCACGTCGACTCCCTCCTCGCCGCCGCCGGGTCCGGTGTCGCCACGTTCGCGCTGCCCGACACCCCGGGTGTCACGGGGGCCCAGGCGAGCGACACGATCGTCCTGCCGTACAACGACCTCGACGCCGTGCACGCCGCCTTCGCCGCCCACCCGGGTGAGATCGCCTGTGTGATCACCGAGGCGTCCCCCGGCAACATGGGCGTCGTGCCGCCGCTGCCCGGGTTCAACCAGGGCCTCAAGGACGCCTGCGCCGCGAACGGTGCGCTGTTCGTCTCCGACGAGGTGATGACCGGCTTCCGCACCAGCAGGGCCGGCTGGTACGGCGTCGAGGGCGTCGTCCCCGACCTGATGACCTTCGGCAAGGTCATGGGCGGCGGGTTCCCCGCCGCCGCGTTCGGCGGACGCGCGGACGTCATGGCGCACCTCGCCCCGGCCGGGCCGGTCTACCAGGCCGGCACCCTGTCCGGGAACCCGGTCGCCACCGCCGCCGGGCTCGCCCAGCTGCGGCTCCTGGACGACGCGGCGTACGCGAAGGTCAACGCCGTCTCGGAGCAGATCCAGGGCCTGGTCACCGAGGCGCTCACCAAGGAGGGCGTGGCGCACACCCTGCAGACCGCCTCCAACATGTTCTCGGTGTTCTTCACGGACCGGCCGGTGCGCGACTACGAGGACGCCAAGGCGCAGGAGTCCTTCCGGTTCACCGCGTTCTTCCACTCCCTGCTCGCGAACGGCGTCTACCTGCCGCCGTCCTCCTTCGAGTCGTGGTTCGTGTCCACCGCCCACGACGAGCGGGCCGTCCAGCGCATCGCCGACGCCCTTCCGGCGGCGGCCCGCGCGGCTGCGGAGGCGACCGCGTGAGCGCCGGGGACAAGAGGGACGACCTGACCGTCGTCCACGTGATGCGGCACGGCGAGGTCGAGAACCCGACCGGCGTGCTCTACGGCCGGCTGCCCGGCTACCACCTCTCGGACCTGGGCCGGCGCATGGCCGACCGGGTCGCCGAGCACCTCGCCCCGCGCGATGTGACGTACGTCGTGGCCTCCCCGCTGGAGCGGGCGCAGGAGACGGCGACGCCGATCGCCAAGGCGCACGGTCTGGACCTGGACACCGACGAGCGGCTCATCGAGGCCGAGAACGTCTTCCAGGGCAAGACCTTCGGCATCGGCGACGGCGCGCTGCGCCGGCCCGCCAACTGGAAGCACGTCGTCAACCCGTTCAAGCCGTCCTGGGGCGAGCCGTACGTCGACCAGGTGGTGCGGATGATGGGCGCGCTGAACGCGGCCAAGGACAAGGCGCGCGGGCACGAGGCCGTCGTCGTCAGCCACCAGCTGCCGATCTGGATCCTGCGGTCGTACGCCGAGCGGCGGCGGCTGTGGCACGACCCGCGCAAGCGGCAGTGCACGCTCGCCTCCCTGACGACGTTCACCTTCCAGGGCGACCGGATCGTCTCCGTGGGCTACACCGAGCCCGCCCGTGACCTCGTCCCGGCCCACCTCCTCGCGGGGGCCAGGCCGGTGAAGGGACAGGGCAAGGCCTTCGGGGCCTGACGGACCGCCGGCCACCGTCGGCGCGCCGCCGTTCGCGAACCTCGTTACGGAATCCGCACACATATCCGGAACCCGCCCGTTCGTCACGTCCTCTCACCCAGTGACCACCAAGGACGTGACGAACGAGGTTGCGATGCGCACTTCCACCCGCACTCTCACCCGCAGGGGGATGCTCGGACTCGGCGCGGGCGCCGCGGCGGCCGTCGGGCTCGCGGGCTGCGGCTCCCACTCATCGACGGACGGCTCGCACCAGGCCGGCGGTTCCGCCGAGCGGCCCTCGCCGTCCGGCAGTACGGCACCGCCCGCCCGCCCCATCGGCGACGGCTCCACGTCGTACACCGGCAAGCAGCCGCACCAGCCGGACGCGCCCGTGCCGCTGGAGCCGGGTGAGACCCCGCCGCAGTTCGTCGTCTTCTCCTGGGACGGTGCGGGGGAGGTCGGCAACGGGCTCTTCCCCCGCTTCCTGGACCTCGCCCAGGAACACGGTGCGCACATGACGTTCTTCCTCTCGGGCCTGTACCTGCTCCCCGAGTCGAAGAAGCGCCTCTACGACCCGCCGAACAACCCGCGCGGCGCCTCGGACATCGGCTACCTCACCGACGCCCACATCAAGGAGACGCTGAAGAACGTCCGCCGCGCCTGGCTGGACGGCCACGAGATCGGCACCCACTTCAACGGCCACTTCTGCGGCGGCAGCGGCACGGTGGGCAACTGGACCCCGGCGCAGTGGCGCAGCGAGATCGACCAGGCCACGTCCTTCGTGAAGGAGTGGCGGACCAACAGCGGCTGGACCGACCTGCCGTCACTGCCCTTCGACTACGACAAGGAACTCGTCGGCGGCCGCACGCCCTGTCTGCTCGGCCAGGACAACCTGCTGCCCACCGCCCGCGAGCTCGGCTGGCGCTACGACGCCTCCTCGCCCGGCGGCCGGCAGGTGTGGCCGGCGAAGAAGGACGGGATCTGGGATCTGCCGTTGCAGCAGATACCTTTCCCCGGCCACTCCTTCGAGGTGCTCTCGATGGACTACAACATCCTCGCCAACCAGTCGGTCAACTCGACCAAGGCCCCCGCCCACAACTACCCGGGCTGGCGCGACCAGGCCACCGAGTCGTACATATCAGGCTTCAAGCGGGCATACGAGTCGAACCGGGCACCCTTCTTCATCGGCAACCACTTCGAGGAGTGGAACGGCGGCATCTACATGGACGCCGTCGAGAACGCGCTCGAGCACATCGCGCGGGAGAAGGAGAAGGGCGGCGACATACGGCTCGTCTCGTTCCGCCAGTTCACCGACTGGCTGGACGTGCAGCAGCCCGAGGTGCTCGCCAAGCTCCGCACGGTCGAGGTGGGACAGCGGCCGGCCGGTGGCTGGAACGCCTTCCTCAAGGACACCTCCGCGGGCGGGTCCACGCCTCCCGGGAACGCCGCCTGAAATGCGGGTTTCCGCCCGTGAGGGGGGTGCGCAAGATCCCCGGAACGGACATGCGAAACTTTTCACATGAGTGCCGCCAGTCGCGCCCCCCTGCGCTCGAACCGCACCGCCGCCCGCGTCCGCCGTCGCGCCGCCCTGACCACCGGCGCAGCCGTGGCCGCGCTGCTCGTGTCCGCGTGCAGCTCGGGAGGGACGTCCGGCGGTGGCGGTCAGACCGGCTTCATCACCGGTTCGGACGGCATCTCCACCGCCAAGAAGGGTGAGCGGGCGGACGCCCCCGAGCTGTCCGGCAAGACCGTCGACGGCGGACAGGCCGACGTCGCCGACTACCGGGGCAAGGTCGTCGTCCTCAACGTCTGGGGCTCGTGGTGCCCGCCCTGCCGGGCCGAGGCCAAGAACTTCGAGAAGGTCTACCAGGACGTCAAGGGCCAGGGCGTCCAGTTCGTCGGCATCAACACCCGGGACACCTCGCCCGGCCCGGCCCGCGCCTTCGAGAAGGAGTTCGGCGTCAGCTACCCGAGCCTGTACGACCCGGCCGGCCGGCTGATGCTCCGCTTCGAGAAGGGCACCCTCAACCCCCAGGCCGTGCCCTCCACGCTCATCATCGACCGGGACGGCAAGGTCGCCGCGCGCACCCTCCAGGCACTCAGCGAGGAGAAGCTGCGCGCGATGCTCGCCCCGTACCTCGCCGAAGGATCCACCGACGCCAAGCCGGAGAAGTGACGTGTCGGCAGCGATCACCCTCGCCGAGGCGGCGGGCAACAACGGCACCGTGCTCAACGGCGCCCTGCTGGTGGCCCTGCCCATCGCCCTGCTCGGCGGGCTCGTCTCCTTCTTCTCCCCCTGCGTCCTGCCCCTCGTCCCCGGTTACCTCTCCTACGTGACCGGTGTCACCGGCACCGACCTCGGCGACGCCCGGCGCGGGCGCATGGTGACCGGCGCCTCCCTCTTCATCCTCGGCTTCACCGCCGTCTTCGTCTCCAGCGGCGCGCTGTTCGGCTACTTCGGCCAGACGCTCCAGGAGAACCGGGGCGTGCTCACCACCGTCCTGGGCGCGTTCATGATCCTCATGGGCGTGTTCTTCATGGGCCTGATGCCCTGGCTCACCCAGCGCGAGTTCCGCTTCCACAAGAAGCCGGTGAACGGCCTGGTCGGCGCCCCGGTACTCGGCGCCCTGTTCGGCATCGGCTGGACGCCCTGCATCGGCCCGACCCTCTCCTCCGTGCTGATCCTCTCCTCCCAGCAGGGCACCGCGGGCCGCGGCGCCATACTGACCGTCGCCTACTGCCTCGGCCTCGGCGTCCCCTTCGTCCTCGCCGCCGTGGCCTTCCGCAAGGCGCTCGGCGCGTTCGGCTGGATCAAGCGCCACTATGTGTGGGTGATGCGGATCGGCGGCGTCATGATGATCGCCACCGGTCTGCTCCTGCTCACAGGTGCGTGGGACAGCATCGTGCAGGACATGCAGACCTGGTCCAACGGCTTCACTGTGGGGATCTGACCGATGAGCAACACCACGACGGACACGCCCACGACGCCGGGCGGCGAGGACCAGGAACTCGGCGCCGCCGGCTCCCAGCTCTCCACCGCCCCCCAGGAGGACGCCCCGAACCTCCCCTCGCTCGGGGTGACCGGCTGGCTGCGCTGGTTCTGGCGGCAGCTCACCTCGATGCGGGTGGCCCTGCTGCTGCTCCTGCTGCTGTCGCTGGGCGCCATCCCGGGGTCGCTGATCCCGCAGGACGGCGTCGACGCCATGAAGGCCCAGGCGTTCCGCGACAGCCACGACATCCTGGGGCCCGTCTACGACAAGCTCGGCCTCTTCCACGTCTACAGCTCGGTGTGGTTCTCCGCGGTCTACATCCTGCTGTTCGTCTCCCTCATCGGCTGCATCGTCCCGCGCACCTGGCAGTTCGTGGGCCAGCTGCGCGGCCGTCCGCCCGGCGCCCCCCGGCGCCTGGACCGGCTGCCCGCCCACACCACCTGGCGCACCGGCGCCGAGCCCGACGAGGTCCGCGAGGCCGCGCTCGCGCTGCTGAAGAAGCGCCGCTTCCGCGCCCACGTCGTCGGCGACGCGGTGGCCGCCGAGAAGGGCTACGTGCGCGAGGCCGGCAACCTGGCCTTCCACGTCGCGCTGATCGTGATGCTGATCGCGTTCGCCTGGGGCCAGTTGTTCAAGTACGAGGGCAACAAGCTGATCCTGGAGGGCGACGGCTTCTCCAACACGCTCACCCAGTACGACGACTTCAAGTCCGGCAACCTGTTCGACCCGGACCACGACCTCGCCCCCTTCAGCTTCACGCTCAAGGACTTCCACGGCACCTACGAGGCGACCGGCCCCAACCGCGGCACCCCCCGCGTCTACGAGGCGAAGGTCGAGTACAGCGAGGGCGCCTACGGCAAGGACGAGCCGACCACCATCAAGGTCAACGAGCCCCTGGAGATCGACGGCTCGAAGGTCTACCTCACCGCCCACGGCTACGCGCCGATCGTCACCGTCAAGGACGGCCAGGGCAAGGTCGTCATGGACCACGAGGCGACCGCGCTGCTGCCGCAGGACTCCAACGTCACCTCCTCCGGCGCCATCATGGTCCGCGACGGCTACACCGATGCCAAGGGCGTCAAGACCCAGCTCGGCTTCTCCGCGGTGTTCGTGCCGACCTTCGCCGGGGAGGGCCAGGGCACGATGTTCTCCCAGTTCCCGGGCCTGCTGAACCCGCGGCTCGCGCTGAACGCGTACCACGGCGACCTGGGCGTGGACGCGGGCATCCCCAAGAGCATCTACCAGCTCGACACCCGCAAGCTGACGCAGTACAAGGACGCCGACGGCAAGCCGTTCGCGCAGCGGCTCTCCATCGGCGACACGATGACCCTGCCCGACGGCGCCGGCACCGTGACCTTCGACGGCGTCCAGGAATGGGCCAACTTCCAGGTCACCCGGCAGCCCGCCAGCGGCTGGGCGCTCGCCGGCGCCGTCGCCGCCATCCTGGGCCTGGCCGGCTCGCTGTTCATCCAGCGCCGCCGCGTGTGGGTGCGGGCCGTCAAGGGCGCCGACGGCGTCACGGTCGTCGAGATGGCCGGGCTCGGCCGCAGCGAGTCCGCGAAGGTGCCCGAGGAGCTCGGCGACCTGGCCGGGGTCCTGTACGAGCAGGCGCCCGGTGCCCCGGACGCCGAAGCCGATCCCGAAACCCCCGATCCCCGAGTCGTACCTGCCGAAGGGGCTGAGAAGTGACTCTCGCCGCCGCAACAGAGTTGGCCGTCGCGACCAACGAGCATCTCGCGAACCTCAGCAACACGCTGATCTACTCCGCGATGGCCGTCTACACCCTGGCGTTCTTCGCGTACATCGCCGAGTGGCTCTTCGGCAGCCGCAGCAAGGTCGGCCGCACCGCCGCCGCGCTCACCGCGGACACGGACGCCGGGGCGAAGGCCAAGGCCGCCGCCCCGGCGGTCACCGTGAACAAGGCCGGTGGCACCACCGTCCTGGAGCGGCCGAAGGTCGTCGTGCGCTCGGCGGCCGGCTCCCGCGACGTGCCGGACGGGCCGGGCGCCCACGGCGGCACCGAGAAGGGCGACCTCTACGGGCGGATCGCCATCTCCCTCACCGTGCTCGCCTTCGCCATCGAGGCCTGCGGCGTGGTCGCGCGTGCCCTGTCGGTGCAGCGGGCGCCGTGGGGCAACATGTACGAGTTCAACCTCACGCTGACGACGGTCGCCGCCGGTGTGTATCTCGTCCTGCTCGCGCTGAAGAAGAACATCCGCTGGCTCGGCCTGCCCCTGGCCACCACGGTCCTGCTGGACCTGGGCCTCGCCGTCACGGTCCTCTACACCGCGAGCGACCAGCTCGTCCCGGCGCTGCACTCGTACTGGCTGTACATCCACGTCTCGACGGCGATCTTCTGCGGCGCGGTCTTCTACGTCGGCGCGGTCGCCACGGTCCTGTACCTGTTCAAGGACTCGTTCGAGAACAAGCTCGCCGCCGGCGGCACCCCCGGCCGCTTCGCCAACTCGGTCCTGGACCGCCTGCCCTCCGCCGCGTCCCTCGACAAGTTCGCCTACCGCGTCAACGCGGCCGTCTTCCCGCTGTGGACGTTCACGATCATCGCGGGCGCGATCTGGGCGGGCGACGCCTGGGGCCGCTACTGGGGCTGGGACCCCAAGGAGACCTGGTCGTTCATCACGTGGGTCGGGTACGCCTGCTACCTGCACGCCCGCGCGACGGCCGGCTGGAAGGGCCGCAAGGCCGCCTACCTGGCCCTGGCCGCGTTCACCTGCTGGCTGTTCAACTACTACGGCGTGAACATCTTCGTCTCCGGCAAGCACTCCTACGCCGACGTCGGCCTGGGAGTGCTCCAGTCGGCCGGCTTCTGAGCCCTCACCGAAGGCCGGTTCCCGTGACCCAGGTCATGGGGCCGGCCTTCGTCATACCCGTACGGGGGACACCGCGATCTCCGCGAGGAGGTCGTAGTACGCGGCGGGGCGGGTCTCGAAGTCGGACCGCGCCACGAGTCCCGCCGTATCGCCGTCCGCCCCTCTCAACAGGTCGACCGACACCTGCGCGAACTGCTCGCGAAGGCCGTCCCGTTCGGCGTCGTCCAGCAGCGTGCGGAGCCCGGTCACGGCCGTCACCGCACGCCTGCGCTCCTCGCCGCCCGCGTCCAGCATCCGCCTCCACCCGGACGCGGGCGCGGCCTCGATCAGCCGTTGGTCCAGTTCCCCGGCCAGAGCGCCGCCCGCCCGCGCGGCCTCACGCGCCGCCGGCCCGGCCTCCACCAGGACCCGCAGAGCGTTCAGCAGCGCCACGGTCCGAGGACCGGGCGGGTCGGCGTCCAGCCGTACCGTCGTGTCCTCGGCCATGTCGTCCGCGGTCCGTCGCGCGGCGTCCCACACCGTCTCCGCCGAACGCCGGCCCACACCGCAGTGCTGCGCCACACCCCACGCCCCGGTGTCGAGCACGTCCAGCACACTGCGGACGCCGTGCCTCTCCAGCTCCTTCGTCGCCAGGCGCTTCCCGGCGGTACTCCGCAGGTGCGCGACCGGAACCCGGCCCAGCCGCTCACGCACCAGGTCCTGGCACAGCGGTTCCCACGCGTCCCGCACGGCTTCCACAGCTCGGGCGTGGTCCCGCGTCACCTGGAGGGCGGCCTCCCTCAGCCGTTCCGCCCGGCGGACCACCGCCGGACTCACGCCGCTCAGGCGGACCAGGGAGCGGATGTTTCCGCCGACGACACCGGCGATCGTCATGAGCAGGCCCCCGACCAGCAGCGTGTCGCTCAGCTCGATCGACCCGTCGGAGGTCTCTTGCTCCAGGGAGTACAGATCGCCCTTGTCCGGTCCCTCGGCGATGACGAAGCCCGTGTCCCAGCCGACGTCGGTGCCCGGTGCGTGGTCCGGCGCCTTCAGCAGCGGGTCCCGCTCTGCGTCACAGAGGTAGGGTCCCTCGCGCTCGCCACCCCCGAACGGATCCGTCCAGCGAACCGTGCACGCCCCGTCAGGTGCCTCCTCCAGCACGGTCAGATCGACCTGCTTCAGCTCCGGATGGTCCGGCGCCGCCATGTACAGGCCCACGGCACAACCGATCAGTACCAGGCCGACCGCGACGACCCACCGGAAGAACGGCACATGCTTCATCCAGGCCCCCGCTTGCTCTCCCGACGCGGCCCCTGCCGCCCCCTGGGCCCTCAGCTTGTCCGTTCGGCTCCGCGTCCTCAAGGGCTTCCGCACGGTGTCACGCGCAGCGGACTCCCGTCAGCTCCTCGGAGCGGGGCCAGACACGAGCCGCGTCGTCGGCGTCGCGCAGCCGGCCGTAGAGCTCCTGCCGCGCGGGTGGAACGCCCAGCCGGCCCGGGCCGCCGGGACTGTAGAACGCTCTGTACGCGCCGGAGGACCATGACCTGCTCTCCCGCATGTTCACGTCCGGGCTCCGCCAGATCGTCACGCTGCGGGGCCCGGACCCCCGGTCGGGCCGCTACGCCGGCCTCCTCCTGGAGCGCAGCGAGGAGTTCCGGAGTCTGTGGGAGACACACGAGGTGGGCGTCCGTCCCGGCCAGTCGCACCACCTGCTCGTCCACACGGCCACCCCCGGCTCCGAGAGCCACGACAAGCTGCGCCTGCTCTCCGTCATCGGCACGCAGAGCGTGGGCTGACTCCGGCCGCCGGTCACGTCCCCTCCGCGCTCACCGACCGCCAGATCCGTTCCGGCAGGACGCGCGCGGCCTCGTCCAGGTCGATGTCGCCGACGGTCAGCCACCGGCGGGACGCGCCGATGACGGGGCCGAGGACGAGGGTCTCGATGAGCGCGGGGGGCAGGGGGGCGAGCTCCCCCTTGTCGACGTACCGCTGTAGCCAGTCGGCCAGCGGTGTCAGCCTGGCCTCCTGGGTATCGCGGAGCTGCTTGGCCTGGGCCATGCCGAGGCGGTCGGCGCGGGAGGAGTGCAGGAGCCGGCCCGCCTCCGGGTGCTCCCGGACGAAGGACAGGTAGGCGCGGACGAGGGCACGGACGCCGGTCCGGGCGGTGCGGGAACGTTCCAGCGTGGTGACCATCTCGCCCAGCAGCCGTTCCAGCCACCGCATCAGCAGCGCGTCGACGAGGCCGTCGATGCTGCCGAAGTGGTGGTAGAGGCTGCCCAGGCTGACGCCGCTGGCCTTGGTCACGGCGCTGACGGTCAGCCCCTGCTCGCCCTCCTCGCCGTACACCCGCAGGGCGGCGTCGAGGAGCAGCTCGACGGTGGCCTCACCTCGTTGTTGCTTATGACTCATGAGGCGACCGTTCTCTCCTGGGACCGTGAACGACCAGGGTAAACCAACGTTCTGGCTGGTTCTCCACCTGTGAAATTCTAGAGCACATTTCTAGAAACGCGCTCCGGTTCGGGCTTGCCGCCAGCACACTGTGCGCATGTCTGGAGAAGAGACCCCCACCATGCGCAGGGCACGCGGTGCCACCCGGGCGAGAGGGGCGGTGGTGGCCGCCGTGGTCGCGCTGGCAGCCCTCTCGGTCGCCGGGTGCGACAGCGGCGGCAGCAGCGCGTCCGCCGGATCGACCGACTCCTCCTACGAAACCGCCACCGAGGACCCGTACGGCGAGGACCTGTACACCGAAGACCCCGGCACGGAGGACGCGTACACCGAGGACACGTCCACCGAGGAACCGGCCGACGAACCGGCCGACGACGAACCGGCCGACGACGAACCGGCCGACGAGGATCCGTTCACCGAGGACCCCTACGCGCCCGAGACCGAGGCCCCCGACCCGTACGACTCGGGCACCTGTCTCAACGGAACGCTGCCGGACTCCACGACCGCGCAGGAGGTCGACGACGTGGAGGAGGTCGACTGCTCGGCGTCCGACGCCCACTACCAGGTGATCCAGACGTTCCCGATGACCTCCGACCTGAGCCAGTGCAACAGCAACTCGCGCACCGAGTACGCGTTTTCCTACCGCTACACCCTCAACGGAGCGGCCATCAACGAGTACGTCTACTGCCTGGTCGGTCTCGGTTCGTACGCACGCAGCTGAAACCAGTTTCTAGAAGCACCTTTCAATCCGAGGCCGCGATGGTACAGACTGGCCTCTCGACCGGGCCTGTGTCCGTCCGTGCGACCCGGGGGGGAACGTACGGCCACGGGTCCGGTCCGGCCGGTCGGTGAACGGGGAGAGAGTGAACGGGGACGCCGGATTCGGCCTCGAGGGCAGTGGCGCCGAGCCGTTGAGGGACGACGACCCGCGCCGGATCGGACCGGTCCCGCTGCTGGGACGGCTCGGCGCCGGCGGCATGGGACGCGTCTATCTCGGTGTCCACGAGGGCGCGTACGCCGCGGTCAAACAGGTGCTGCCCTCGGTCGCCGCCGAGGACCAGGGCTTCCTGCGCCGCTTCGGGCACGAGCTGGACAACCTCTCCCGGCTGCCCGCCGGGGCCACCGCGCCGCTGCTCGCGGGGGACCGGGACGCCCGCCCCCCGTGGTTCGCCACCGCCTACGTGCCCGGCATCACCCTGCGCGAGGCCGTCGACCTGCACGGACCCCTGCCCGCCGAGGCGCTGTGGCTCATTCTGCGGGAGGCCGCCACCGCCCTGGCGTCGGTGCACGCGCTGGACATGGTCCACCGCGACCTCAAACCGTCCAACGTCATGCTGACCCTCGACGGCCTCACCCTCATCGACTTCGGCGTCGCCCGCGCCGCCGACCAGAGCCGGCTGACCGTGAGCGGCATGGTGGTGGGCACCCCCGCCTACATGTCGCCCGAACAGGCCTCCGGCAAGCGGGCGTCGAGCGGTGTGGTCGACGTCTTCGCCCTGGGTTCCGTGATCGCGTACGCGGCGAGCGGCCGGCCGCCCTTCGGCGACGAGTCCGGGCACGCCGTGCTGTACCGCATCGTGCATGAGGAGCCCGACCTCGGGCCGTTGCGTGCAGTGGACGCCGAACTCGCCGAGATCGTCGCCGCCTGCCTGGACAAGGACCACGAGGGCCGGCCGACGGCGGCCGAGCTGGTCGGGACCGCGCGGCGGCACGGGCCGTTCACCGCGCCCCTGTGGCCCGAGGCGGTGAGCGGTCCGCTGGCCGAGCGGGCGGCTTTCGCCGCGAGGGCCCCGGAGCCCGTGCACCAACCCGAGCCGGAGGGGACGGCCCCGTCCCCGCCGTCCGTCCCCGTGGTCGGCCCGGGCGGAGAGCCGCAGAAGCGCGAGCGGCGGGGCCGTACGAAGATGCTGGCGTTCGTGATCCCGGTCGTCGTGACGGGGGCGACGCTCGGCTTCACGCTGCTGCCGTACGCGATGAGCGATGCGGACAAGGACAAGGACGGGGCCGCGGGCGCGCCGCCCGCGGCCACCGGAACCGCCACCCCGGGCCCGGCGGACTCCGCCGCCGGCCCGGCCGGCCCGAGCGCCGCGGCTTCCGGCAGTCCGGAGGACGGGAAGAAGGACGGCAAGGACGGCAAGGACCGCGGCGAGGAGGGGGAGAAGGACGGCGGGCAGGACGGTGACGGCACCGCGCCCGGTGCGGGCGGGGACGCGGCCGTCGCCGCAGGAGCGTCCGGCGGTGGCCAGGGCTCCGGCGGCTCCGCCGCGGCGGGTGGATCCTCCGGAGCGGGAGGGGCGTCCGGTTCGACGGGATCGTCCGGCTCGGGCGGGTCCTCCGGCTCCGGGGAAGGGGCCGGGAGCGGCCCGGCCGGCGGTGGCTCGCAGGGCGGCGGGTCCACGGCGGACAGCTTCATGCTGAAGAACGGTTCGAGCGGCAGGTGCATGTACGTCGGGATGCCCATCGACGACGGTGACTGCTCGGGCGACATCGCCGTCTTCCGCTTCCAGAGCACCGCGGACGGGGCCTTCAGGATCCTCAACGTGGGAACCGCCCAGTGCATCCACGCCAGGAGCGCGAACGCCTGGCTCGTCAGGGCCGCCTGCGGTCAGGCGGGAGGAGAGTGGAAGGAGGGGGCGAACGGCTCGCTCAGGAACCTCACCACGGGCGGCTGCCTCGATCTCAACCGCCGCGCGTCCATGATCGGCCTGACGACCACCACGTGCACCGGTTCCGCCTCCCAGCGCTGGACCCGGATCTGACGGAGAGGAACCTCAGGCCCCGTCCCGCCTGCCGCCCCTGCCCCGGTCCTCGTCGTCCTCGGGGCCGCCGTCCTGCGAACCGCCCGCGTCCCGGCCCTCGTCCGCGCCACCGGACCGGTCGCCGAGGGACTTCAGGAAGTCGGGGTTGTCGTCCGGCGCCACCCACTGGCGGCGTCCTCCGCCCTGCCGGGACGCCGCGTCGGCGGCCTGCCGCTTCTTGCCCGCGATGATCCAGGAGATCGACCCGACCATCGGGAACAGCAGCACGAGGATCGCCCACAGCGGCTTCGGCATGTGGCGGACGTCCTCGTCCTTGGTGCTGATGCAGTCGATGAACGCGTAGACGCTCAACGCCAGTGGCACGAGGAACATCAGCACCCGGAGCATGGGGCCTCTCCAGCTCAAGCGGTGGGCGGGGACGCGTCACGGCCCCCAGGTACAGGGCCAGCGTAGCCGCTCGGGGATACTGGACCGCATGGCTTACGACGATCTTCGCTCCCTGCTCAGGGCGCTGGAGCGCGAGGGCGACCTCAAGCGCATCAAGGCCGAGGTGGACCCGTACCTGGAAGTCGGGGAGATCGTCGACCGGGTGAACAAGGCCGGCGGCCCCGCCCTGCTCTTCGAGAACGTGAAGGGCTCCGACATGCCCCTCGCGATGAACGTCTTCGGGACCGACCGGCGCCTGCTCAAGGCCCTCGGCCTGAAGTCGTACGGCGACATCTCCGACAAGATCGGCGGACTGCTGCGCCCCGAGCTGCCGCAGGGCTTCGTCGGGATGCGCGAGGCGTTCGGCAAGCTCGGCGCGATGGCGCACGTGCCGCCGAAGAAGGTGAAGTCCGACAGCGCGCCCGTGCAGGAGGTCGTCCTGCACGGCGACGACGTGGACCTGGAGCGGCTGCCCGCACTGTTCACGTGGCCCGACGACGGCGGCTCCTTCTTCAACCTGGGGCTCACCCACACCAAGGACCCCGAGACGGGCATCCGCAACCTCGGCCTGTACCGGCTGCAGCGCCACGACAAGCGCACCATCGGCATGCACTGGCAGATCCACAAGGACAGCCGCAACCACTACCAGGTGGCGGCCCGGCGCGGCGAACGCCTCCCGGTCGCCATCGCCTTCGGCTGCCCGCCCGCCGTGACCTACTCCTCCACCGCGCCGCTGCCCGGCGACATCGACGAGTACCTCTTCGCCGGCTTCGTGCAGGGCAAGCGGATCGAGATGGTCGACTGCAAGACCGTGCCGCTCCAGGTCCCGGCCAACGCCGAGGTCGTGCTGGAGGGCTGGCTGGAGCCCGGCGAGATGCTGCCCGAGGGCCCCTTCGGCGACCACACCGGTTTCTACACGCCCCAGGAGCCCTTCCCGGCCCTGACGATCGACTGCGTGACGATGCGGAAGCGCCCGTTGCTCCAGTCGATCGTCGTCGGCCGCCCGCCGACGGAGGACGGCCCGCTGGGGCGGGCGACGGAGCGGTTCTTCCTCCCGCTCCTCAAGATCATCGTCCCGGACATCGTGGACTACCACCTCCCGGAGGCTGGCGGCTTCCACAACTGTGCGATCGTGTCGATCGACAAGAAGTACCCCAAACACGCCCAGAAGGTGATGCATGCCATCTGGGGGGCGCACATGATGTCCCTGACCAAGCTGATCGTGGTCGTCGACGCCGACTGCGACGTCCACGACCTGCACGAGGTCGCCTGGCGCGCGCTCGGCAACACCGACTACGCCCGCGACCTCACCGTCGTCGAGGGCCCCGTCGACCATCTCGACCACGCCTCCTACCAGCAGTTCTGGGGCGGCAAGGCGGGCATCGACGCGACGAGGAAGCTGCCCGAGGAGGGGTACACGCGCGACGGGGGCTGGCCGGACATGGTGCTGTCCGACCCGGATACGGCGGCGAAGGTCGACCGCCGCTGGAAGGAGTACGGACTGTGACGTCGGCTTCCGCCGCGCTGCCGCAGCAGCCGGGGCGTACCAAGGCGTTCCTGCGCCTGGTGATGATCGAGCACTCGGTCTTCGCCCTGCCCTTCGCCTACATCGCCGCCCTCAGCGCGATGTACGCGTGGGACAAGAACATCCACTGGGGCCGGCTGCTCCTGGTCACCGTCGCCATGGTCGGCCTGCGCACCTTCGCGATGGCCGTCAACCGGATCATCGACCGCGAGATCGACGCCCGTAACCCGCGCACCGCCCACCGGGAGCTGGTCACCGGCGCGATGTCGGTCCGGCACGCCTGGACCGGCGCGCTCGTCGCCCTCGTCGTCTTCCTCGGCGCGGCGGCCCTGCTCAACCCGCTCTGCCTCGCCCTGGCGCCCGTCGCGGTGATCCCGATGGTGGTGTACCCGTACGGCAAGCGGTTCACCAACTTCCCGCAGGCCATCCTCGGGCTCGCCCAGGCCATGGGCCCGGTCGGCGGCTGGCTGGCGATCAGCGGCGAGTGGTCCTGGGAGGCCGTGATCCTCGGCCTCGCGGTGGGCATCTGGATCGGCGGCTTCGACCTGATCTACGCCTGCCAGGACGTCGAGACCGACCGGCGGGTCGGCGTGAAGTCGGTCCCGGCCCGCTTCGGCATCCCGGCGGCGATCTGGGGCGCCCGCGCCTGCCACACCGTCACCACGGCCCTGTTCGCCTGGTACGCCGTCGCCACCGGCGCCGGTGTCTTCTTCTGGCTCGGCCTGCTGATCGTCGCGGGTGCCTTCGTCTACGAGCACACGATCGTCAAGCCGCACGACCTGTCCCGTCTGAACAGGGCGTTCTTCAGCGTCAACGGCTTCATCGGCATCGCCCTGTTCGTGTGCGCCCTGCTCGACCTGCTGGTTCGGGGCCTCACCGTCTGAATACTCGGAGCCTGCGGCTAGGCTCGACATCATGAAGCCAGGACAGACGCAGCGCGCGCCTTGGATCGTGGGGGTGTCGGGGGCATCCGGTACGCCGTACGCGGCGTCCGTGCTGCGGGCACTGCTCGCGGCCGGCGAGAGCGTCGACCTGGTGGTCAGCCGGGCCTCGCGGCTCACCCTGCTCGACGAGACCGGCATCTCCTTCCGCGACGCCCACTGGCAGCAGGACCTGCGCGAGTGGCTGGCCCGCGGAGCCGACGGCAAGCCGGGCACCTTCGACGTCGACCTCGGCGGCGACCGGGTACGGCACTGGAGCGCGGGCGACCTCGCGGCCGGGCCGTCCTCGGGGTCGTACCCCGCCAAGGGCATGCTGATCGTGCCCGCGTCCACGGCCTGCGTGGCGGGGGTCGCGCTGGGGCTGTCCAAGGACCTGCTGCAGCGGGCGGCGAGCGTGACCCTGAAGGAAGGGCGCAAGCTGGTCGTGGCCGTGCGCGAGACCCCGCTGGACGGCCGGACCCTGCGGCACCTGGTGACGCTGGACGACGCGGGTGCGAGCGTGGTGCCCGCGTCCCCGGCCTTCTACGCGGGGGCGACGCACATCCAGGACCTGGTGGACTTCGTCGCCGGACGCGTCCTCGACGCGGCGGGCGTCGAACACGGCCTGTACCGCCGCTGGCGCGGCGAGCTCGGCGGAGGGTCGCGCCCCACCGGCTGAGCACGAGCACCACATGAGCACCATCTCCCCCCACACGTATCTTCAGACCTCTTCAGTGGAAGGCTTCGATCGCATGGACGCGGTGGACAGGCAGCTCATCCAGGCCCTGAGGGAGAACGGCCGGGCCTCCTACGCGGAGCTGGGACGCCTCGTCGGACTGTCGGGACCCAGCGTCACCGACCGCATCAACCGGCTGGAGGCGGCCGGTGTCATCACCGGCTACCGGGCCACCGTCGACTCCGCGTCGCTCGGCCTCGGCGTCACCGCCCTGGTCGGCGTCTCGCTCTCCGACGCCGCCGACCACGAGGACGTCGCGCAGCGGCTGCGCGACCTCCAGGAGATCGAGGACTGCTGGTTCATCGCCGGCGACGACTCCTACATGCTCAAGGTGCGCGCGGCCGACGTGGACGGGCTGGAGAGCATCATCCGCCGGCTGTCCGGCACGAAGGGCGTCTCCCGGACCCGCACCACCATCGTGCTCTCCACCAAGTGGGAGAACCGGGTGGGCGAGCTGCCCGAAGAGGTGTAGGGCCCGGGGCGTACGGTTTACGGGGTCTGACGGACCCTGTCGGAGAAAGAGGTAACGCATGGACGCCGGGCTCAAGCGGGAGCTGGAGCAGAAGGTCCGCTCCGGTGAGCGGCTGACCCGCGAGGACGGCATCGCGCTGTACGAGTCGGACGACCTGGCCTGGCTCGGTGGCCTCGCGCACGAGGTGCGGACGCGGAAGAACGGCGACGTCGTCCACTTCAACGTCAACCGGCACCTCAACATGACCAACGTGTGCACGGCGTCCTGCGCCTACTGCTCCTTCCAGCGCAAGCCGGGGGAGAAGGACGCGTACACGATGCGCATCGAGGAGGCGGTGAAGCTCGCCAAGGCGATGGAGGGCGAGAACCTCACCGAGCTGCACATCGTCAACGGGCTGCACCCGAACCTGCCGTGGCGCTACTACCCGCGCTCGCTCAGGGAGCTCAAGGCCGCCCTGCCGAACGTGTCGCTGAAGGCGTTCACGGCCACCGAGATCCACCACTTCGAGACGATCTCCGGGATGTCCGCCTCCGACATCCTCGACGAGCTGATCGACGCCGGCCTGGAGTCCCTCACCGGCGGCGGTGCCGAGATCTTCGACTGGGAGGTGCGGCAGCACATCGTCGACCACCGCACCCACTGGGAGGACTGGTCGCGCATCCACCGCCTGGCGCACGAGAAGGGGCTCAAGACCCCGTGCACCATGCTCTACGGCCACATCGAGGAGCCCCGCCACCGCGTGGACCACGTGCTGCGCCTGCGCGAGCTCCAGGACGAGACGAACGGCTTCCAGGTCTTCATCCCGCTGCGCTACCAGCACGACTTCGTGGACATGAAGGACGGGAAGATCCGCAACCGGCTCCAGGCGCGGACGCAGATGGCGACCGGCGCGGAGGCGCTGAAGACCTTCGCGGTGTCGCGGCTGCTGTTCGACAACGTCCCGCACGTCAAGGTCTTCTGGGTCATGCACGGCGTGCAGACGGCGCAGCTCGCGCTCCAGCACGGCGCCGACGACATGGACGGCTCGGTCGTCGAGTACAAGATCACGCACGACGCGGACGACTTCGGCACGCCGAACAAGCTGACGCGCGAGGACCTGCTCGACCTGATCCGCGACGCGGGCTTCCGCCCGGTCGAGCGGAACACGCGCTACGAGATCATCCGGGAGTTCGAGGGGCCCGACCCGGCGCGTCGGGAGTCGCCGCAGCCGATGCGGGTGTGATCCCGCGGTAGCTCTGCGGCCGCGGGCCGGTGGGGGCTGGTCGCGCAGTTCCCCGCCCCCCTTCGGGGCACGTCCACCGAACGCCCCTGAAAGGGGCGCGGTGGAACTGCGCGAGCAACCACCCACCACCCGCACCGGCACCGGATCCGAACCGCCCACGGCGGGTACCCGGACCGCATGGCACCCGAGGACGACTACACCGCCGAACCCTTCGTCCCGAAGGGCGGCGGCCTGACCGCCCTGCGCAAGGCCGCCGCCGACTGCCGCGGCTGTCCCCTGCACCGGGACGCGACCCAGACCGTCTTCGGCGCCGGGAAGGCGACCGCCCGCGTCATGCTCGTCGGCGAGCAGCCCGGCGACCAGGAGGACCGGCAGGGCAAGCCCTTCGTCGGCCCCGCCGGCCAACTCCTCGACCGGGCCATGGCCGAGGCCGGCCTGGACCCGGCGGACGCGTACGTCACCAACGCCGTCAAGCACTTCAAGTTCACCCGGGCCGAGCCGCGCAAGCGCCGTATCCACAAGGCGCCCACCCTGCGCGAGACGACGGCGTGCGGGCCGTGGCTGGCCGCCGAGCTGGCCCGGGTGGAGCCCGAGCTGATCGTGGTGCTCGGCGCCACGGCCGGAAAGGCGCTGCTCGGCTCGTCGTTCCGGGTCACGCAGGTGCGCGGCACCGTCCTCCAGGAGGAGATCCACGGCCGGCCCGAGACGCTGGTGCCCACGGTGCACCCGTCGGCGGTGCTGCGCGCGGACGACCGGGAGGGCGCCTACCGGGGCCTGGTCTCCGACCTGGAGGTGGCGGCGCGGGCCTTGTCGTGAAACACGTTCCGGCACGCGGGACGTAATGGTTAGCATGGGGTCGTGTCCCTTACTTTCACGCTCGACCCCGCCCTGACCCCCGAGCTGCGCGACGGCGTCCTCGGCCTGTGGACCGACGTGTCCAACGCCGGCGGCTCCGTCGGCTTCGTACCGCCGGTGACCCGGGAGGACGTCCGTCCCGAGCTGGTCAAGCACATGGTGGCCATGGCCGAGGGCCGCACCCGGCTCCTCGTCGGCCACGACGAGGAGGGGCGGGTGGCCGCCACCGCGTTCCTCGCCCTCAACACGCACCGGCTGATGACCCACTGGCTGTGGCTCTACACGGTGATGGTCCACCCGCGCCACCAGGGCCGGGGATACGGCCGGGACCTGATGGCCGCCGCCGCCGACGCGGCCCGCTCGATCGACGGCATCGAGGCGATCCGGCTCACCTGCCGGGGCGGCCTCGGCCTCGAGCGGTTCTACGCGTCCTGCGGGTACAAGGAGGTCGGCCGGGTGCCCGGCGCGATCCGGGTGGCGCCCGGCGACGAACGGGACGACATCACGATGCTGCTGCCGCTGCCCTGAGCGCGGGACCCCGGCTGTGGCGGACGGGCCCCGGCGTGCTTCACTGGACGGTGCCCTTTTGGGTACGTTCTGGCCTCCCCCAAACGGAAGAGTGGATTGAGATGCTCCGCTACACGCTGATGCGCCTCGGTGTCTTCGTGGCCTGCCTCGTGGCCGTCTGGGGCCTCGTCTACGCCGGCGTGTTCCCGCGCGGCCTCGGCGACTCCAACGGCATGTGGATCGTCCTGCTGTCCCTGGTCCTCTCGGCCCCCATCAGCTTCGTGGTGCTGCGCAAGGAGCGCGACCGGGCCTCCGTGCAGGTCGTGCAGCGGGTGGACCGCATGAAGGCCAACCTGGAGGCCAGCCGCGGCCAGGAGGACCTCGCCGACGAGGCGGCCCGCGCACAGGGCCGAGCCTCGTAACCCCCTCTCGCGCCCGAGCGCCCCGGTTCCTGAATCACAGGAAACCGGGGCGCTTTGCGTTTTACGGGCAGTAGTCCACTTCAGCCTCTCAAAGCGAGGCTTTGGGGGTCTCAAAGCATAGGTGTTAAAGTCGTACGCATGATGTCAGCAGCCGCGCCCGCCACACCGCCGAGCCTCGGGCTCGTGGCGCGCCTGCACGTGGACCTCTGTCGGTGCGCGTCCGCGAACTGTCGCCCCTGACGTTCCCCCTCCATCCCGTCGTTCTCCACGTCAGCACCGCGCGTCCGTCCCCGCGTCCCGTCCCCTTACGGAGCCCGTCCGTGTCCTCCCTCACGAAGTCCTTCAAGGTGCCCTTCTGGGCCCAGATAATCGCCGGTCTCGTCCTCGGCGTCCTGCTGGGCTGGGTGGCCCGCAGCCAGGACGTCTCCTGGCTGGTCACCACCCTGGACAAGATCGGTGGCACCTTCATCGGCCTGCTGAAGCTGGCCGTCGCCCCGCTCGTCTTCTTCGCGATCCTGGTCTCGATCACCAACCTGCGGAAGGTCAACAACGCCGCGCGCCTGGCGTCCCGCACCCTCCTCTGGTTCATGATCACGTCCCTGATCGCGGTGGCCATCGGCCTCGTCATCGGCCTGGTCACCAACCCCGGCGCGGGCACCGGGCTCACCCCGGCCGACGGCGGCAAGCCCGAGCACACCGGCTCCTGGATCGACTTCCTGACCGGCATCGTGCCGACCGACGTCATCACGCCGTTCACCGAGCTGAACGTGCTCCAGATCGTCTTCATGGCCGCCGTCGCCGGTATCGCCGCCCTCCAGCTCGGCGAGAAGGCCCAGCCGATCCTGAACCTGAGCGAGTCCGTCCTCGAACTCCTCCAGAAGGCCCTGTGGTGGGTCATCCGCCTGGCCCCGCTCGGCACCGTCGGCCTCATCGGCCGCGCCATCGCCACCTACGGCTGGGACCTCATCGGCAAGTACGCGACCTTCACCGCCGACATCTACGTCGGCTGCGCGATCGTCCTGTTCGTGGTCTACCCGACGCTGCTCGCCACCGTCGCCAAGGCCAGCCCGCTCCAGTTCTTCAAGGGTGCCTGGCCCGCCATCCAGCTGGCCTTCGTCTCCCGGTCGTCCGTGGGCACCATGCCGCTGACCCAGAAGGTCACCGAGCGCCTCGGCGTGCCGAAGGAGTACGCGTCCTTCGCCGTGCCGTTCGGCGCGACGACCAAGATGGACGGCTGCGCCGCGATCTACCCGGCGATCGCCGCGATCTTCGTCGCGCAGATCTTCGACATCCACCTCGGCGTCGGCGACTACCTGCTCATCGCCTTCGTCTCGGTGGTCGGCTCCGCCGCCACGGCCGGCCTCACCGGCGCCACGGTCATGCTGACGCTGACCCTGTCCACGCTGGGCCTGCCCATGGAGGGCGTCGGCCTCCTCCTCGCGATCGACCCGATCCTGGACATGATGCGCACCGCGACCAACGTCGCCGGCCAGGCGCTCGTCCCGGTCATCGTCGCCGCCCGCGAGGGCCTGCTCGACCGCAAGGCCTACGACGAGGCGCACAGCTCGCCGCTGGACGAGCCGGAGCCGCAGAAGCAGGACGCGGAGCCCGTCCCGGTCGCGGCCTGACCGCCGCCCGGCACCTCACGGGCCGGCCCCCTCTCCGACGCGGACCGCATCGGGAGGGGGCCGGCCCGTTCTCACGTCCACGCCTGCCGCCGTGGCCGTGCGCCGGCCGCGGTCAGACGAGCAGGACCCGGCGCCCGCGCGTGTGTCCCGCCTGGCTGTCGACGTGCGCCGCCGCGGCGTCGGCGAGCGGGTACGCCCGCTCGACCGGGATGCGGAGCCTGCCCCGCCCGATCAGGTCGACGGCCTCGGCGAGCGCTTCCGGCATGCTCCCGGCCGCCCCGGAGAACCGGACACCGGCCTCCGGCGCCCCGAGGTCGGCGATGGTGAGCACCCGCCGCGGATCCCCGGTCAGCTCGACGAGTTCGCGGATCACCCCCGAGCCGGCCAGATCGAGGGCCGCGTCGACCTGGCCGAGCCCGCGCACCCGCTCGACCCATCCCTCGCCGTAGGTCGTGGGGACGGCGCCCAGTTCCCGCAGGTAGTCCTGGTTCCGGGCGCCGGCCGTGCCGATCACCGCGATGCCGCGGTCCCGGGCGATCTGCAGCACCGCCGATCCGACACCCCCGGAAGCCCCGCTCACCAGCAGCGTCTGCCCGGGCCGTACCCCGACCTCGCGGATGACGCGCAGCGCGGTCTCCACCACGGACGGGTACCCGGCCGCCTCCTCGAACGACAGGCCCCCGGGCATCAGGGCCCAGGCCGACAGCACGGCGAACTCGGCATAGGTGTCGGTGCCCTCGCCGAACACCGGATCGCCGACCGCGACCCCGTCGACCCCGTCGCCGACCTCGTCCACCACCCCGGCGGCGTCCAGCCCGACCCCCGCGGGCAGCTCGACCGGATGGGCCGCCAGTACCTGGCCCTCACGGATTCTCCAGTCGGCGGGATTGACCCCCGCCGCCCGCACGGCGATGCGTATGTGGCCGGGGCCCGCATGGGGCTCCGGGGCATCCAGCAGTCGCAACACGTCCGGGCCGCCGAACTCGGCGAAGCTCACCTTCTTCATGCCGAGGACCGTAACACTAACGGTTAGTGTTTTGAAGTCGTTGTTGTTTTGTAGCTGGTAGGGTCGGGGCATGACCGTGCCGACGGGACGTCGCGAGCGCAAGAAGGCCGCGACCCGACAGAAGATCGCCGACACCGCCATGCGGCTCTTCCTGGAGCGCGGCTACGACGAGGTGGGCATCCGTGACGTGGCCGCGGAGGCCGATGTGGCCGTCACCACGCTCTTCTCCCACTTCGCCTCCAAAGAGGCCCTGGTGTTCGAGCGGGACACGGACTTCGAGCGGCGCCTGACGGAGGCCGTCACCGACCGGGGGCAGGACGAGCCGCTCATGGCCGCGCTGCGCCGCGAGGTCCAGGCCCTGGTGGCGCACTGCGCGGCGCCCGGCGCCGCCCCGGTCTGGCGCATGATCGACGCGTCCCCCGCCCTGCGGCAGTACGAGGAGTCGATGAGGCTGCGGCACGCTGACTCGCTGGCGGCCGCCGTCGCCGCCGACCTGGGCCTGCCGCGGGCCACCACAACCTGCCGGGCGATCGCGCGGTTCGTGGTCGACGCCCACGCGCTGGCCCGTACGGCGGACGACCCCCGGGCGGCGGTGGACGACATCTTCCGGATGATCGAGGCGGCCTGGGCGGCCACCGGAGCGCGGACGTCCTGATCGCCGCCGCACGGACCGTAGGCTGATGCGCATGGGTGTGGGGAAGACCAAGCGGATGCCGCGTGCGGTCCGGGAGCAGCAGATGCTGGACGCCGCCGTGCGCACCTTCGGGCAGCGCGGGTACATGGCGGCGTCGATGGACGAGATCGCCGAACTCGCGGGCGTCTCCAAGCCGCTGGTGTACCTCTACCTGAACTCGAAGGAGGACCTCTTCACCGCCTGCATCCGCCGTGAGGCGCGGGCGCTGACCGAGGCCGTACGTGCCGGCGTCCACCCGGGTCTGCCGGCCGACGCCCAACTCTGGTCCGGACTGCGGGCCTTCTTCACCCACACCGCGCGCAACCCGGACGCCTGGACGGTGCTGCACCTTCAGGCCCGTACCCACGGTGAGCCGTTCGCCGCCGAGGTGGCGGTGATGCGCGAGGAGATCGTCGCGTTCGTGACGCAGCTGATCGCCGCCGCCGCGCGGGACGCCCACCGTGACCCGCACCTGCCCGAGCGCGAGGTCGCCGGGCTCGCCGAGGCCCTGGTCGGCGCCGCCGAGTCGCTCGCCGACTGGGCCAACGCCACCGAGGGCGTCGGCGCGAAGCAGGCGGCGGCGACCCTGATGAACTTCGCCTGGGCGGGCCTGGGCAACCTGATGACGGACCGGCCCTGGACCCCGCCCGAGGAGTCCGGGGCCGAAGCGGTGGCTCACGCCGCCGGATAGGGCCCGACCTCGCCGGACAGGTGCGGCCGGCCCTCGTCGCCGCGCAGTTCGAACCGCCCGTCCCCGGCCCCGTACGTCACCGTCCCCGGCAGCGGTACCGGTGCCCGGAAGGCGGCCCGCACCGTCACCGCCTCCGGTGTGCCGTGCTCGGCGAGGCACCGGGCCAGCGTCCACATGCCGTGCGCGATGGGCCGGGGGAAGCCGAACAGGCGGGCGGAGAGCGGGTGCAGGTGGATCGGGTTGCGGTCGCCGGAGGCGGCACCGTAGCGCCGCCCGAGGTCACCGGCGAGCCGCCACCCGGCGCGCACGGGCAGCGGCGCCTGCGTCCGCCGCGGGGCGCCGGGGGAGTCCGGCCCCTCGGTGCGGTGGCGCGCCAGGTAGGTGCTGCGCGACTCCCACACCAGGTCCCCGCCGGACCGCAGCTCCGTCACGACCGCGGCCTCGGTGCCGCGCCGGTGTGGCGACAGGGCCTCGACGTGCACGGCGAGTTCGTAGGTCCCGGTCACCGGCAGGGGTGCCCGCCGGGTGAGGCCGATCGACGTGTGGACGAGCCCGAGCAGCGGCAGCGGGAAGTCCCGGCCGCTCATCAGCCGCATGGCCGGCGGAAAGCCCAGTACGTGCGGATAGGTCGGCGGAAGCGTGTCCGCACCGGCCGGGAAGCCGCACACCCGCTCGTAGGCGGCCAGCCGTGCGGGGTCCACGCGCAGGCCCGGGACCACCAGGCGGGTGCGCGGGAAGTCCGCGTCGGGGCGGGGCCGTTTGAGGGGCGACAGCAGGGCGCCGCGGGCGAGGAGCGGGGCGAGGGCGGGGAGGCCGGTCAGCGGACGGTCGTCGGCCATGGGTGACTCCAGCTCTGTGCACAGACCCGTACGGCACTTACTCTGAAGTGAGGTTACCGAAGGTAAGCTCCGGTCGCGTCGGCATGGGAGGTGCGGTGTGACGCCCATTGCGGACGGAACGTGACCTACCCGCAGGTAACCCCCGAGACTGCACAGCCCCGGCGCCGGACCATCCCCGAACCCGCACCAACTCCCCACGCCGGCCCCGTACGATCCCGAACCTGACCGCCGGTAACCCCCGGCAGGACCTCGTCCACCGGGCCAGGCGATGAACGCCTCCGCGCGCGAGGCACGTACGTCATGCAGCTGAGCAGTGCCGCCGCTGCACGTCCCAGGAGCCGCCCGTGTCCACCCCGCTTCCCTCCTTCGCCCCCTCCGCCGCGTTCGCCGACTCGCCCGGTCCCACCCTGGTGGCACCCGACACGCGACGCCTGGACGGGGCCGTGCGGGAAGCGTACGTACCGCCGTTCGCCCCGCCGGTGCGGCACGGCTCCCTCGCCGACCTGCCCTTCGACAACGCCGCCGCCGTCCCCGGCGCGGTGGTCCTCAGCCGCAGGTCCGGGGACGGGCGCTGGAGCGACGTGACGGCGGACGAGTTCGCCGCGCAGGTGCTTGCGGTGGCGAAGGGCCTGATCTCCGAGGGCCTGATGCCGGGCGACCGGATAGCGATCATGGCCCGGACGACGTACGAGTGGACGCTGCTGGACTTCGCCGCCTGGGCCGCGGGCCTCGTCACCGTCCCGGTCTACCCGACCTCCTCGCTCTTCCAGGTCCGCTGGATCCTCCAGGACTCGGGGGCGGTCACCCTGATCACCGAGACGGCCGCGCAGGCGGCGGCCCTCGGACCCGAGCTGGACCGCCTCCCGGACCTGCGGCACCTGTGGGTCATGGAGAAGGGGCACGTGGAGCAGCTCGCCGAACTGGGCACGAGGGTCCCGGACGCGGAGGTGGACGTACGCCGGGGCATGCTGAGCCCGAGCACACTCGCCACCCTGATCTACACCTCCGGCACCACCGGCCGCCCCAAGGGCTGCGTGCTCACGCACGGCAACTTCTTCGCCGAGGTGGACAACGCCATCGAGCTGCTCTACCCCGTCTTCAAGGCGCAGACGGAGGAACCGTCGATCCTGCTGTTCCTCCCCATGTCCCACGTCTTCGGCCGCATGGTCGCCGTGGCCTGCGTCCGCGCCCGGGTCCGGCTCGGGCACGCGCCGAGCCTGGCCGCCGAGGACCTGCTGCCGGACCTGGCGGCCTTCCGGCCGACCTGCCTGCTGACCATCCCGTACATGCTGGAGAAGGTCTTCAACGGGGCGCGCGCCAAGGCCGAGTCGGGCGGCCGGGCCACGGTCTTCGACCGCGCGGTCTCGGTGGCGGTGCGCTACGGCGAGGCCATGGAGGCCCGCCAGACCGGCTCGGGCGGCGGCCCGGGCCGCGCCCTGAAGACCGCCCGCTCCTTCTACGACCCCCTCGTCTACCGCAAGATCCGCAACGCCATGGGCGGCCGGGTCCGGCACGTCATCTGCGGCGGCTCCCCCCTCGGCCGCCGCCTGGCCGCCTTCTACGCCGGCGCCGGCATCGAGATCTACGAGGGCTACGGGCTCACCGAGACGACGGCCGCGGCGACCGTGACGCCTCCGCTGAAGCCGCGCCTGGGCACGGTGGGCTGGCCGCTGCCCGGCACCCGGATCCGGATAGCCGCCGACGGCGAGATCCTCGTCGCCGGCGACCAGGTCCTGCACGGCTACTGGGACCCCCAGGCGGGCGGCGTCGTCCCGGCCGCCCCCGACGGCTGGTTCGCCACCGGGGACCTCGGCAGCCTGGACGACGAGGGCTACCTGACGATCACCGGCCGCAAGAAGGAGCTGCTGATCACGGCGGGCGGCAAGAGCGTGGCCCCGGCCCCGCTGGAGGACTGGCTGCGCTCCCACCCCCTGGTCTCCCAGTGCATCGTCCTCGGCGACCGCCGCCCCTACGTCTCGGCCCTGTTCACCCTCGACCCCGACGGCATCACCCACTGGCGCCGCATGAACGGCAAGCACCCCGTGCCGCCGGAGCTGCTGACCGACGACGAGGACGTCCGCGCGGTCCTCCAGCGCGCGGTCGACGAGGCGAACAAGCTGGTCTCCCGCCCGGAGTCCATCCGCCGCTTCGCCGTCCTGCCGAGGGACTTCACCGAGTGGGAGGGCCATCTGACCCCCTCGCTGAAGCTGCGGCGCGACGCGATCATGCGGGACTTCGCGGGGGCCGTGGAGGCGCTGTACCAGGGGTAGCGGGCCGCCGGACTCAGCGGCGGGCGATCAGACAGGCCTGCGGGACCTTCGTGGAGGTGTCCTCCTCCTGCACGCGCACCGTCCGCGACAGCACGGTGAAGCCGGCCGCCTCGAGCAGCTCCGCCATCGGTTCGGGGTGCCGCCGCTCGAAGTCCAGGGCGACCGGGTGGCCGAAGGGGCGGTCGGGGCGGAAGGGCTCGTCGCCGACCTGGAAGGCGAGGAGGAAGTGCCCGCCCGGCGCCAGCACGCGCCGCACCTCCGCGAAGAGGTCCGGCAGCCGGTCCCACGGCGTGTGGATCGACGAGTACCAGGAGACCGCGCCCGCGAGGGCGCCGTCGGGCAGGTCCAGCTCCAGCATGGAGCCCTGCTCGAACCGCAGGCCCGGGTGCTCGCGGCGCGCGATCGCCAGCATGGCGGCGGACAGGTCGAGGCCGAAGACCCGCAGGCCGAGCGAGGCGAGGTGGGCGGTGACCCGGCCGGGCCCGCAGCCGAGGTCGGCCACCTCCCCCTCCGGTCCCACCAGCTCGGCGAAGGCCCCCATCAGGGCCCGGTCCAGCGGTGTGCCGGCGGCGAGGGAGCGGTAGAAGTCGGCGTAGTCCTCGGCGATGGTGTCGTAGAAGGTCCGGGTGGTGTCCAGGAAGCCGGTGTCGTGGGTCATGGCGGGACCCTAGGGCCTGCCACCGACAGCCACCGGCGGACGTGGGAATTCACCGGGAATTCATGCAGGTGCCGGAAAGGGCAGGAGCCCCGTCGCCGGGAAGGCGCGGGGCTCCTTGGGTACTGCTGTCGATCAGACAGGAGTGACGTTCTCCGCCTGCGGACCCTTCGGGCCCTGCGTGACGTCGAAGGACACCTGCTGGTTCTCCTCGAGGGAACGGAATCCCTGAGCGTTGATCGCGGAGTAGTGGACGAAGACGTCCGGGCCGCCGCCTTCCTGGGCGATGAAACCAAAGCCCTTTTCGGCGTTGAACCACTTCACGGTTCCGGTAGCCATAAGCCCTCCTTGGGCCCAAAGGGTTGCCCTGCTCCAGAACCAGCAAGTGTGAAGACCGATCCGCACAACTGCATATGTCTGAGAATGACGAGAGCCCGCGGTCACATGCTCCGCAGGCTCTGTACTGCAAGGGAAACCAAACTGCAACTTGCTGTGAGCCTAGCACGCGGGCCCCCGAGCGCAACAGAGGCCAAGATCACTTCACCCGAATGTTTGAACGCACGTGCCATTCGGCTGACAGCGGGGGGTGCCGCCGGGCGGCCGCCGGGGGAGGGCTAGCCTCGCGATGTGGACAATTCTCGCACCCGGCCGCGCGTCGGCCACATTCAGTTCCTGAACTGCATGCCTCTGTACTGGGGGCTCGCGAGAACGGGAACGCTCCTCGATTTCGAGCTGACGAAGGACACCCCGGAGAAGCTCAGCGAGCAGCTGGTGCAGGGCGATCTCGACATCGGTCCGGTCACCCTGGTCGAGTTCCTCAAGCACGCGGACCAACTGGTCGCCTTCCCCGACATCGCCGTCGGCTGCGACGGCCCGGTGATGTCCTGTGTGATCGTCTCGCAGGTCCCGCTGGACAAGCTGGACGGCGCCCGCGTCGCCCTCGGGTCGACCTCGCGCACCTCGGTCCGGCTCGCCCAGCTCCTGCTGGCCGAGCGCTTCGGTGTGCGGCCCGACTACTACACCTGCCCGCCGGACCTGAGCGTGATGATGCAGGAGGCCGACGCGGCCGTCCTCATCGGTGACGCCGCACTGCGCGCCAACATGATCGACGGCCCGCGCTACGGCCTCGACGTGCACGACCTCGGCGCGCTCTGGAAGGAGTGGACGGGCCTGCCGTTCGTCTTCGCCGTCTGGGCGGCCCGGCGCGACTACGTGGAACGCGAGCCGGTCATCGCCCGCAAGGTGCACGAGGCCTTCCTCGCCTCCCGCAACCTCTCCCTGGAGGAGGTCGGCAAGGTCGCCGAGCAGGCGGCGCGGTGGGAGGCCTTCGACGAGGAGACCCTCGCGCGGTACTTCACCACGCTGGACTTCCGCTTCGGCGCCCCGCAGCTCGAGGCGGTCGCGGAGTTCGCCCGCCGGGTCGGCCCGACGACGGGTTTCCCGGCGGACGTGAAGGTGGACCTGCTCGAGCCCTGAGCGCCGCGCCGTCGGCCCACTACCCTGCTGGAAGGTTCCGGCGTACGGGGGAGGGGTGGACCGATGCGGCCGCTCGATGTCGACGAACCCACCGTCATGGGGCCCTACCGGCTGCTCGGCCGGCTGGGCTCCGGTGGTATGGGCCGGGTCTACCTCGGCCGCAGCGCCGGAGGCCGGACGGTCGCCGTGAAGATCGTGCACCCGCACTTCGCGCTCGACGAGGAGTTCCGGGCCCGGTTCCGCCGCGAGGTGGAGGCCGCCCGCCGGGTGGGCGGTGCCTGGACGGCACCCGTGCTCGACGCCGACCCGGAGGCGCGCGTGCCCTGGGTCGCCACCGCCTACGCGGCCGGACCGTCCCTGACGGCGGCGGTCGCGGACGGCGGTCCGCTGCCGGCCCACTCCGTACGGGCCCTCGGCGCGGGCCTCGGCGAGGCGCTGGCCGCGGTGCACGAGCTGGGCCTGGTGCACCGGGACGTGAAGCCGTCCAACGTGCTGCTCACCCTCGACGGCCCCCTTCTGATCGACTTCGGCATCGCCCGCGCGACGGACGGGACGGCCTCGCTGACCTCGACGGGCGTCTCGATCGGCTCGCCCGGCTACATGTCGCCCGAGCAGATCCTCGGCAAGGGCGTCACCGGCGCCGCCGACGTCTTCTCCCTCGGCGCGGTCCTCGCCTTCGCGGCGACCGGCCGGCCGCCCTTCCCCGGGGACTCCTCGGCCGCGCTGCTCTACAAGGTCGTCCACGAGGAGCCGGAACTCGGCACCCTGGACGGCGAGGTGCGGGAACTGGTCCGCCAGTGCCTGGCCAAGGACGCCGGCCCCCGGCCCGCGCCCGGCGAGGTGGCCCGGCGGCTCGCCCCGGACGGCGCCGCCCGGCTGGTCGCGGGCGGCTGGCTGCCGGGGACGCTGGTGGAGCAGGTCAGCCGGGGCGCCGTACAGCTGCTCAACCTGGAGGCGGCGGGGGAGGGCGGGCCGGTGTCCGCGCGGGGGTCGGGGCCGGTGGACTTCAGCCGGTCGTCGGTGCAGGCGGGGACGGGGCCGACAGGAGCGGAGGCGCCGGTCGCACCCACCACCGGTGCCTTCGGGCCTCCGCCGGTGATGCCCGGACCTCCCGGGCCCGCCGATTCGCCCGCACCTGCCGGGTCTCATGGGTCCGCGGGGGCTCCCGCGTACCCCGGGAATCCCCCGCCCGCCGACTCGCCCGCGCCTGCCGGGTCTTACGGGTCCGCGGGGGCTCCCGTGCATCCCGGGACTTCCGCCCCGGCCGACTTTCCCGTGCCTGCGGGGTCTTATGGGTCCGCGGGGGCTCCCGCGTACCCCGGGACTCCCCCGCCCACCGACTCGCCCGCGCCCGCCGGGATTTACGGGTCCGCCGGGGCTCCCTCGTACCCCGGGGCTCCCCCCCGCCGCCGTGCCCGGGGCGCGTGACGCGGGCCGGGGGGCCGGGAAGTTGTCCGTGCAGGTGGCGGCGGCCTCGACGCGGGGCGGTGACGGACGCGGGCGCAGGCTCAGCTGCACGGTGGCCATCGCCGTGGCGGGGGCGCTGGCCGCGGTGACGGTCGGCTCGGTGTTCCTGTTCGACCTGCTGCCGGGCGAACGCCGGGACACCGCCGGCGGCGACGCCGACCAGGGCACCCACGCGCCGTCCGCCTCGGCCCCCGCGGACGGGCAGGGCACCGTCCCGGCCGCCTACCTCGGCACCTGGGAGGGCGAGGGCACCGCCCTCGGCGGCACCCTGCCGGCGGGCACCTTCCGCGTCACCCTGAAAGAGGTGAGTGTCGGGCAGGAGCTGGGACGGCTGCGCCAGACCGACCAGCTCGGTGGCGTCTGCGTCGACGTCCTGACGCTGAAGCAGGTGACGGAGAAGCAGCTCGTCGCCGCGTCGGCCGGTGCCGAGGGCAATCACAGCGGGTGCAACCAGTCGCCGACGACCGTCCGCTTCACGCCGGTCGGTGACGACCTCGCCTACGCCTCCGAGAGCGCCGCGTCGGGGAAGCCGGAGGCCCGGCTGTCGAAGGTCGGGTAGGAAGGCCGAGCAGCCGCGAAGGGCCCCGGCCGTGCGGCCCGCCCCCATAGGGTGTCCGCGTGCTGAGCGTCGATGTGCTGGTCCTCCTCGTCGCCGTGCTCTGGGGCGCCGCGGCCGGGGCGCTGCTGCCGCGGGCGACCTACCGTTTCTCCGCCCCCGCGGGGGAGCCGTGGCGCGACGCCTGCCCCGCCGCACACCCGGTCCGCGGATGGCTCGGGCCGGCGCGGTGCGGGCGGTGCGCGGACGGCGCGGTACCGGCCGGAGCGGTGCGGCGCCGGGACCGTACGGCGGCGGAAGGGCCCGCCTCCGCGTCGTACGGTCCCGGCGCCGCCGTGCCCGCCGTCGTCACCGCCCTGGTCTGCGCCGCCCTCGCCGCCGCCACCGGGACCCGGCCCGAGCTGGCCGTCTGGCTGCTGCTGGCGCCGGCCGGCGTGCTGCTGGCCCTCGTCGACCTGCGGGTACGGCGGCTGCCCGACCCCCTGACCCTCCCGCTCGCGGGCGCCGCGCTCGCCCTGCTCGGGGTCACCGCGCTCGTGCTCGAGCACGCCGGGGAGTGGACCACCGCCCTGCTGGGCACCCTCGCGCTCGGCGCCGGCTACTTCGTGCTGCACCTCATCAACCCCGCGGGCATGGCCTTCGGTGACGTCAAGCTCGCGCTGGGCGCCGGCGCCGCCCTCGGCTGGTACGGCTGGCCGACGCTGATGCTGGGCACCTTCGCCGGGTTCCTGCTCGGTGCGGTGTACGGGGGCGTCCTCGTCCTCGCGGGGCGGGCGGGGCGCCGGACGGCCATCGCCTTCGGTCCGTTCCTGCTCACGGGCGCCTTCCTCGGCGTCCTCGCGGGCGCGTACGCGGCCTGAACGCGGCCCGGCAAAAGGGCTGGCGTAGGCTGGCGGGGTCCGTCCACAACCCATACGAACCTTGCGAAAGGGACGCCGGTGACCGAGAAGGCCGACCTTCAGACCGTCCTCGACCGTGCCGCCGCCGGTGGGCGGATCACCCCCGAAGAGGCCCTCGTCCTCTACCGCGACGCTCCCCTGCACGCGCTGGGCGCCGCCGCCGACGCCGTCCGCCGCCGCCGGTACGCGGGCACCGAGCACATCGCGACGTACATCATCGAGCGCAACATCAACTACACGAACGTGTGCGTCACGGCGTGCAAGTTCTGCGCGTTCTACGCGGCCCCCAAGGACACGAAGAAGGGCTGGACCCGCGACCTCGACGACATCCTGCGCCGCTGCGCGGAGACCGTGGAGCTGGGCGGCACGCAGATCATGTTCCAGGGCGGCCACCACCCGGACTACGGCGTCGAGTACTACGAGAAGCACTTCGCCGCCATCAAGAAGGAGTTCCCCGAACTCGTCATCCACAGCCTGGGGGCGAGCGAGGTCGAGCACATGGCCCGGATCTCCGGGGTGTCGGTCGAGGAGGCCATCACCCGGATCCACGCGGCCGGGCTCGATTCCTTCGCGGGCGCCGGTGCCGAGCTGCTGCCCGAACGCCCCCGCAAGGCGATCGCGCCGCTGAAGGAGTCCGGCGAGCGCTGGCTGGAGATCATGGAGATCGCGCACGGACTGGGCGTCGAGTCGACGTCCACCATGCTGATGGGCACCGGCGAGACCAACGCCGAGCGCATCGAGCACCTGCGCATGATCCGGGACGTGCAGGACCGCACCGGCGGCTTCCGCGCCTTCATCCCGTACACCTACCAGCCCGAGAACAACCACCTGAAGGGCCGCACGCAGGCCACGCTCTTCGAGTACCTGCGGATGATCGCCATCGCCCGCGTCTTCCTCGACAACGTCGCCCACATCCAGGGCTCGTGGCTGACCACCGGCAAGGAGGTCGGCCAGCTCTCCCTGCACTACGGCGCCGACGACCTCGGGTCGATCATGCTGGAGGAGAACGTGGTGTCGTCGGCCGGCGCCAAGCACCGCTCCAACCGGCTCGAGATCATCGACCTGATCCGCAAGGCGGGCCGCGTCCCGGCGCAGCGTTCCACGACGTACGAGCACCTCGTCGTGCACGACGACCCGGCGAACGACCCCGTCGACGAGCGGGTCGTCTCCCACATCTCGTCCACGGCCATCGAGGGCGGCACGGCCCACCCCGAGCTGAAGCTGCTCGCTTCCAACTGACGCCGCCGTGCTGACACTCCACGTCGCCGAAGCCTCGCCCGAGGCGGCCGTCGTGGTCGACGGCACGCTTCTCGCCGCCGTCGGCCCGTACGAGGCCCTGGCCGCCGGACACCCGCGGGCACGGGTGCGCCGGTGGCCCGGAATCCTGACGCCCGGACTGCTCAACCCGTACGGTCCGGAACTGCTGGAGCAGGCCTACCACCCCGACCCGCGCGAAGCGGACCGCCTCGGCACCGAGCCGGTCTTCGGCCGGCGTGCGCTCGCCCTCCTCGCCGCCGACCCGTCCGCGCGGGGCGCCAGCGCGCGCCGCGGAGTGCAGCGCATGCTGGCGCACGGGACGGTCGCCGTCGCCGGTGAACTGCGGGGCCGCGCGGCCCTGGACGCGGTGCGCGGAGCGGGGCTCGCCCTGGCGGGGCGTCCGGCCGGCCTGCCCGGGCCGGCGTCGTTCTCACCGGTGCCGCTCGTGCTGCTTCCTGCGCTCGCCGCCGGGAAACCCGCGCGGTTCGCGGTGTTCGACGTGCCCGACCGGGCCGCGCTCGTGCGGGACGGCGCGTCCACCTGCGTGGCGACCGTCGTCGCGGGCCGGATCGTGTACCGGCGCCGCTGACCGCGCGCTACCCCGCGAACGCCTCCGCGAAGTCGCCGCTCTCCTGCTCCACGCCGCTGCAGCTGGTCAGCGCGTCGTCCGCGGAGGCGTCGTCCGCGCACTGCCGGTCCCGGAACGTCGCCCACATCGACACCCAGGCGATGCCCCTCTCCTCGGCGAAGGAGCGGACCTCCGCGGCGTCGTCCAGGGTGAACGTCTCCCCGGCGACGTCGTTGACGCCCAGCATCGAGGTGAGCGCCATGCCCCGCCAGGCGTCCGCGTCCGACGTCCCGAAGACCTCCTTCAGCTGCGAGTGGGCGGCCTTTGCCGCGGTGAGCGCGTACGCGCCCATGTCGCCGCCGTACGACTCGCCGTAGTTCATGGTCATGAGGTTGACCGTGGAGACCCGCACGCCGTGGTCGTTGGCGGATGCCAGCAGCGCGAGGGAGTCGGAGTCCAGGCCCGAGGGCATCACCGGCAGGGTGAAGGAGACCTCCAGGTCGCTCCGCTCCTCCTGGAGCAGCGCGATCGCCTCCGAGCGCAGGGCGACCGAGCCGGCATCGGTCAGTTCGTCGCCCTCGACGTCGAAGTCGGCCCGTGCGGCACCCGCCGCGTCCAGGGCCTCGCCGTACGCCGCCGCCAGCGCGGAGGCGCTGTCGCAGGTGGCGGCCAGTTCCTTGCCGGAGGCGCCGCCGAAGGAGACGCGGACGGCGGCGCCGGACTCCGTCAGCTTCGCGACGCGGGAGGCGACCGCGGTGTCACCGATCTCCTGGACGCCGTTCCAGCGGGGGTCGCAGTCGTCGCCCGCGGAGATCACGAACGCCAGGTTGTACGTCCCGGGGGCGCCCGCAGCGTCGGTCGCGGAGGCCGTGGTGGCGCTGACGTAGGGGGCGTAGGAGGTGCCCTCCGCGGCGGCGGACGGTGCGGCGGAGCCGGACGGTGCCGCACCGGCCGCGTCGGCCGTGCCGTCCTGCCCGGAACAGCCGGCGGTGGCCAGGGCCAGCAACAGGGCGCACCCGGCGGCCGCCTTCCGGTAAGCCCTCATGTGCGCACGCTCCCGTTCTCGTCGTCGGACGAGTGAATGTCCCACGGGTGGCTGAGCCTTTGCTGAGAGAAGTGCGGGGTGCGCCGGAATCTCCCAGGGAACGGACAGGCTGCGTCGCGTTTCACCGTGAACTCACAACGAAGGCCCAGTTCGCGACAGACAAGGCTCCCTAACGTCCGGGGAATGCATTCCGAGCCTGCCTTCGAAAGCCGCGTCGCCCTGGGCGAGGGGCCCGCGCGCGGTCGCCGCCGCAAACGCGGCAACGGGTCCGCCGAAGGGCCCGTGTTCGTCGACAACTCCGGACGCCGGGCCAGGCTGCTGCGCCGGCTGGGGCTCCTCGTCGGAGCCGTCTGCGTCGGCTACGCGGCCGTCCTGGGCCTGGCCTTCCTGGGCATCGGCACCTCGGTCAACCCCTCCTCGCTGCTGCCCTTCGGAGGCGGCCAGGACGGTGGCGGCCCGGCAGGCGGTGCGCGTCCGCAGGACGGCCTCGCCCCCACGGGTGTCCCACCCGTCGGCGCCCGCACCGGTGCCCCCGGCGGCCAGGCGCCCACCGCCACGCCCACGGCCGGCGCCTCTGCCGCCACCGACTGACCGGGACGCCGCCACAGCCATGACCACGACCACACCTTCCTCCCCGTCCTCGCCCCCGTCCTCCCGGGGCCGCCGACGGGCCCCCGGCCGGATCGAGCGGGCCGCCGGCCGCGCCGCCGCCCTGCAACGGCCGCGGGTGCTCCTCGCCCTGCTGCTCCTGCTCGCGCTGACCTGTGTGATGCTCCTCGACGGCTATCTGCGCGCGGAGGTCGGCGGTGACCAGCGTGTGCGCACCGGGGCGAGCGCGAGCGACGTGCCGGACGACATCCTCGACGGCGGGCCGATCCTCACCTTCCGCGGCGGACAGGCCACCACGGTCTCCGTCCCGGACAAGACGATCGCGCTGACCTTCGACGACGGCCCGGACCCGACCTGGACCCCGCAGGTGCTGGAGATCCTCGAGAAGTACGACGTGCCCGGCACGTTCTTCCTGGTCGGCTCCATGGTCTCGCGCTACCCGGACATCGTGGAGGACATGGTCGAGCAGGGCAACGAGGTGGGCGTCCACACCTTCACCCACATCGACCTCTCCTACCAGAGCGACGCCCGGGTCACGCGCGAGATCGAACAGACCCAGCTCGCCCTCGCGGGCGCGGCCGGCATCACCACCACCCTGTTCCGCGCGCCGTACTCCTCCCGGACCGACGCCATCGACGACTACAGCTGGCCCGTCTACGAGAAGCTCGGCGAGGACGGCTACACCAGCGTCTTCGTCGACACCGACAGCGACGACTGGAAACGGCCCGGCGTCTCGAAGATCGTCGACTGGGCCACGCCGGAGGACGACGAGGGCGCCTCCGTGCTCTTCCACGACGCCGGCGGCGAGCGGTCGCAGACGATCGAGGCGCTGCCGAAGTACATCGAGAAGATGAAGGCGAAGGGCTACACCTTCACCACCATCAGCGGCGTCATGGCCGATCAGCAGACCGGTCGGCAGGCGGGTCAGCAGACCGGTCGGCAGGCCGGGGAGCAGCTCTCCGGCGGGCCCGCCGCCCAGGCGACCGGCAGCGAGGGCGGCGGTCTCCAGGCCGCCCACCACCGGGCCACCGGCACGACCCTGTACGAGGGCAAGGCGCTCGTCGCGGCCGTCGCGGTCGCCGAGTGGACCGTGCCGGCGCTGTCGGTGGGGCTCATGGTCGTGGGCGTCGCCGTGATGGGCCGCTTCGGGATGATGCTGATCCTCGCCCGCCGCCACTACCGCCGACGCAACAGACGCCGCTTCAGCTGGGGGCCGCCCGTCACCGGGCCGGTGAGCGTGATCGTCCCGGCGTACAACGAGAAGGAGTGCATCGAGAACACCCTGCGGTCGCTGGCGGCGAGCACCCACCCCATCGAGATCGTCGTCGTGGACGACGGGTCGACCGACGGCACGGCCGAGATCGCCGAGTCCCTCGGCCTGCCCAACGTCCGGGTCGTGAGGCAGGCCAACGCCGGCAAGCCCGCCGCCCTCAACAACGGCGTCCGCAACGCCCGCCACGACATCGTCGTGATGATGGACGGCGACACCGTCTTCGAACCGGACACCGTGCGGCACCTGGTGCAGCCCTTCGCCGACCCCGGCGTCGGCGCGGTCGCGGGCAACGCCAAGGTCGGCAACCGGCGCACCCTCATCGGGGCCTGGCAGCACATCGAGTACGTGATGGGCTTCAACCTCGACCGGCGCATGTACGACCTGCTGCGCTGCATGCCGACCATCCCCGGCGCGATCGGGGCCTTCCGGCGGGACGCGGTGCTGGAGGCCGGCGGCATGAGCGAGGACACCCTCGCCGAGGACACCGACATCACGATCGCCCTGCACCGTGCCGGATGGCGGGTCGTCTACCAGGAGCACGCGCGGGCCTGGACCGAGGCGCCGGGCTCCCTGAAGCAGCTCTGGTCGCAGCGCTACCGCTGGTCCTACGGCACCATGCAGGCCCTGTGGAAGCATCGCGGGTCGCTGACGGACCGGGGGCCCTCGGGGCGCTTCGGGCGGGTCGGCATGCCGCTGGTCGTGCTCTTCCAGATCGTCACGCCCGTCTTCGCCCCGCTCATCGACGTCTTCACCGTCTACTCGATGATCTTCGTCGACTTCCGGGCGGCGCTCCTCGCGTGGCTGGCGGTGCTGGGCGTGCAGCTCCTGTGCGCGGCCTACGCCTTCCGGCTCGACCGGGAGAAATACCGGTACCTGCTGATGATGCCGCTCCAGCAGCTGGCGTACCGGCAGATGATGTACCTGGTCCTCATCCACTCCTGCGTCACCGCGCTCACCGGCGGCCGGCTGCGCTGGCAGAAGCTCAAGCGGACGGGCGAGGTGGGTACACCGGCGGGGAACGGGTGATGGGGGCGCACAGCAGAGGCGCCGTGCGCGCCGCGCGTGTCGAGGGGGCCTCGGGCCGGGACCGCTACTTCGACACCCTGCGCGCCGTCGCCCTCGTCCGGGTCGTCGCGTACCACGCCTTCGGCTGGCCCTGGGCCGGGCTGGCCCTCCCCTCCATGGGCATCATGTTCGGCCTGGCCGGCACCCTGATGGCCCGGTCGCTGCGGCGCCCGGCCCCGGCGGTGATCCGCGGCCGGCTGCGGCGCCTGCTGCCGCCGTTCTGGTGCTGGGGCCTGTTCGTGACCGGCGCGATGCTGGTGCACGGCTGGATGCCGGGGTGGCAGGCCGTCTACTGGATCGTGCCGCTCGGCGACCCGCCGGGCGACGCCTGGGGCGAGCAGGCCTGGGAGATCCTCTGGTACCTGCGGACCTACCTGTGGTTCGTCCTCCTCTCGCCGCCGCTGCTGCGGGTGTTCCGGGCGGCACCCGTGCCCGTCCTGGTGCTGTCGCTGCTCCCCGCCGTCGCGCTCCGGTACGTCTGGCAGCCGCCGGACGACCGGTTCGGCAGCGCCCTCACCGACCTCGCCACGTTCCTGTTCTGCTGGCTGCTCGGCTTCGCGCACCACGAAGGGGTGCTGGGGCGGCTGAGACCGGCCGCCGTCGCCCTGCCCGCGCTCGCCGCGCTGGCGTACGGCGGGTGGTACGCGTTCGCGCACCAGGGCGAGTACGGCACCTACGACCTCGACGACATCCCCCTCGCACAGGCCTTCTGGTCGGCCGGGTTCGTGACGCTGCTGATGTACGCGAAGGCACGGCTCGGGACCGGCTTCGCCCCACTGGCCCGCTTCCGGCGCCTGGACCGGCTGGTGACCGTCTTCAACGCCCGCGCGGTGACGATCTACCTCTGGCACGAACTCGCCCTCGTCCTCGCGGTGCCGCTGATCGACCGCTTCTGGGACGTACCGGCGTTCGAGGCGCATCTGCCGCTGGACAGCCAGTGGTTCCTGCTGGGGGTCGGCTGGGTGCTGATCGCGGTGTTCGTCGTCCTCTTCGGCTGGGTGGAGGACGTCGCCGCGCGGAAGAGGCCGAGGCTCGTGCCGTGACCCGGCCCTGCAACAATGGGCCCGTGACCCGCGCTTCCCTGAACAAGCAGCCGCACGAAGTCGCCTCGATGTTCGACCACGTCGCGGAACGGTACGACCTGACGAACACCGTGCTCTCGCTCGGCCAGGACCGGGCGTGGCGCAAGGAGGTCGCCAGAGCCGTCGACGCCCGGCCCGCGCAGAAGGTCCTCGACCTCGCCGCCGGCACGGCGACGTCGTCCCAGCCCTTCGCCCGCGCCGGTGCCTACGTCGTCCCCTGCGACTTCTCCCTCGGCATGCTTCAGGTGGGCAACCAGCGGCACCCCTGGATGCCGTTCACCGCGGGCGACGCGACACGGCTGCCGTTCCGGGACGACGTGTTCGACGCGGTCACCATCTCCTTCGGGCTGCGCAACGTGCAGGACACGGACGCGGCGCTGCGCGAGATGTACCGGGTGACACGCCCCGGCGGCCGGGTCGTGATCTGCGAGTTCTCGCACCCGACCTGGGCCCCGTTCCGCACCGTGTACACCGAGTACCTGATGCGCGCCCTGCCGCCGGTGGCCCGCGCGGTGTCGTCCAACCCGGACGCCTACGTCTACCTCGCCGAGTCCATCCGCGCCTGGCCCGACCAGGCGGCCCTCGCGGAGCGGCTGCGCAAGGCCGGCTGGTCGAAGGTGGCGCACCGGAACCTGACCGGCGGCGTCGTGGCGCTGCACCGGGGCTTCAAGGAGAGCTGAGCGGCACGTGCCTCAGGGGCGGCCGAGCAGTACGGAGGGGGGTGTCCCGCCCGGCTCGGTCAGCTCCCGCCGCAGCCCGCCGCGGGGCGGGTCCGGCTCGCGCGGCTCGCGGATGCCCCCGCCGCCCTCGCCCTCCCCGAAGTCGAACCACACGTACACCCTCGACTCCCGCGGCACCCGGGCTCCGGGCGGCGGATACTGGCGTACGACGTGGTCGACGACGGCGAGGCGCAGGTCGGGCCGGTTCGGCGAGGTGAGGGACAGGCCCTCCCCCCGCACGATCTCGTCCGCGTCCACGGCCATCAGGCCGACCAGGCGCGGCACGCACACGTCGGGTGTCTTCGATATCAGGCGCACGGGCGTCACCCCCAGCGGTACGGGCACAGTAACTCCGCCGCGCACTCCCCGGAAGCGTCCCGTCGTCGACTGCGACGGTCCGGTCCCCGGTGTCAGAGCCGGAGCCGGTAGCAGTGCCCCTGCTGCTCGGTCTCCGGGGAGGTGAAGACCTCGGCGAGCCGCATGCCCAGCCGCTCCGTGACCGCGATGGAACGCGCGTTGCGGGCGTTGACCATCGCCACCACCCCGGCCACGCCCGCCGAGCGCACCCGTTCCAGGGTCTGCCGGGCCGCCGCCGTGACGTACCCCTTGCCCCAGTGCTCCCGGCCCAGGCGCCAGCCGATCTCGATCTCGCCCGCGGGGCCCCAGTCGCCCGGCCACGGCTGGGCACCGGTGAAGCCGATGACCCGCCCGGACTCGTCCACCATGGTCCACAGGCAGAAGCCGTGCTCGGCGTCGTGCCGGCGCTGGCGGGCGGTGAGCTCCTCGTAGACGGAGAGTTCCGCGGACCGTCCGCCGTGGAACTCCATGACGTCCGGGTCGTCGAAGACCCGGTGCCAGGCGACGGCGTCCTCGTCGGTGGGGACGCGCAGCCGTACGACAGGCAGAGCTCGGTTCACGGGGCAGCCCTTCAGCCGGGTGATCGGTGACGCTGAATAGACTGCCCATGTCCAGTGCCCGTCGGCACGCAGATTCTCGAAACTCTGGGGAGATCCCGCCGTGACCGAGCCCCTCTCCGACAACACCGCCGATGTGATCGTCGTGGGCGCGGGGCCAGCCGGCTCCACGACCGCGTACTACCTGGCCAAGGCCGGACTCGACGTCCTCCTGCTGGAGAAGACCGCGTTCCCGCGGGAGAAGGTCTGCGGCGACGGCCTCACCCCGCGCGCGACCAAGCAGCTCGTGGCGATGGGCATCGACATCTCCGAGGAGGCCGGCTGGCTGCGCAACAAGGGCCTGCGCATCATCGGCGGCGGCTCGCGGCTCCAGCTGGACTGGCCGGATCTGGCCTCCTTCCCCGACTACGGACTCGTCCGCAAGCGCGACGACTTCGACGAGCAGCTCGCCCGCCAGGCGCAGAAGGCGGGCGCCCGCCTCTACGAGCGCTGCAACGTCGGCGCCCCCGTCGTCGACGACCGCACGGGCCGCATCACCGGCGTGCACGCGAAGCTGGGGGAGGACAAGCGCGAGGTCACCTTCCACGCGCCGCTGGTCGTGGCCGCCGACGGCAACTCCACCCGGCTGTCCCTGGCGATGGGCCTGCACCGCCGCGAGGACCGCCCGATGGGCGTCGCGGTCCGCACGTACTTCACCTCGCCGCGCCACGACGACGACTACCTGGAGTCCTGGCTGGAGCTGTGGGACCGCCGCGGCGCGCAGGACCGCCTCCTGCCGGGCTACGGCTGGATCTTCGGCATGGGCGACGGCACGTCGAACGTCGGCCTCGGGGTGCTGAACACCTCCGCCTCCTTCAAGGAGCTGGACTGGCGGGAGGTCCTGAAGGCCTGGTGCGCGTCCATGCCGGAGGACTGGGGCTACACCCCGGAGAACATGACCGGCCCGATCCGCGGCGCCGCCCTGCCCATGGCCTTCAACCGCCAGCCCCACTACACCAAGGGCCTGCTGCTGGTCGGCGACGCCGGCGGCCTGGTGAACCCCTTCAACGGCGAGGGCATCGCCTACGCCATGGAGTCCGGCCAGATCGCCGCCGACGTCATCGTCCAGGCCCACGCGCGGGCCACGCCGGCCCAGCGGGAGATCGCCCTCCAGCGCTACCCGCGCGTCCTGAAGGACACCTACGGCGGCTACTACTCGCTGGGCCGCGCCTTCGTGAAGCTCATCGGCAACCCGAAGGTCATGCAGATCGCGACCCAGCGCGGCCTCACCCACCCGATCCTGATGAAGTTCACCCTCAAGATGCTCGCCAACCTGACGGACCCGACGGGCGGCGACGCGATGGACCGCATCATCAACGGACTGAGCAAGGTGGCCCCGAAGGCGTGATCACGCCCCGGTGAAGGCCGCGGCGTTGGCGGCCCGGCGCGCGAACACCTCGTCGCGCCGGTCCGCCGACTGCCGCAGCGCCCGCTTCCGGTCGCGCGCGGAGAGCCGGTCCAGGTAGACGTGCCCGTTCACGTGGTCGGTCTCGTGGGCGAGGCAGCGGGCGAAGTAGCCGGTGCCCTCGACGAGGAGCGGCTCGCCGTTCCGGTCCAGGCCCCGCACGACGGCCCGGTCGGGACGCGGCACGGCCATGACGGCGCCCGGCACCGACAGGCAGCCCTCGCCCTCGTCGAGCAGCCGCCGCGCGCCCGGGGCGAGCGGTTCCAGCACCGGGTTGACGATGTGTCCGACATGTCGGACACCGTCGTCGTCGGGGCAGTCGTACACGAACAGGCGCAGGCCGACGCCGACCTGATTGGCCGCCAGTCCGGCCCCTTCCGCGACGTACATCGTGCGGAACATGTCGTCGATGAGGGCGGCCAGGTCGGGCCCGAACTCGGTGACGTCCCGGCACGGCCTGTGCAGCACCTCCTCGCCGACCTCGGTGACGCGCCGGACCGACCCGCGCCGGGACTCCGGTGCGAGCGGCGGGTAGGAGGCGGTGTGCCGCCCCTGCACGAACACGCTGGGCATGCTGTTCTCTCCTTCGGTCTCGTGAACGGCCGGTGGGAACCGGCCCGTCCCGAGCCTGCCAGGAGAGCCCCGCCTCCGTCGGGGAAGCGCGAAAGGCCGCAGCCCCCGAGCGGCTGCGGCCTTTCGTGCGGATGTGTCCGGGGTGACCGGTACGCGAGCGTCAGAGCACGCGCACCGCACCGCTCGGCGGGTCGTACGACAGGGGCTTCATCACGACGCCCGTCGACGAGTTCTGCGCGCCGACGAACATGCCGTCGCCGACGTAGACGCCCACGTGGTACGCGCTGCCCGCGCCGCCCCAGTACAGGATGTCGCCCGGCTGGAGGTTGTCCAGCGAGACCTGGGTGCCGGCGACCGACTGGTCCTGGGAGACGCGCGGCAGGTCGACGCCGACCTGCTTGAAGGCGGCCTGCACGAGACCGGAGCAGTCCCAGGAGTTGGGGCCGGTGCCGCCGGAGACGTAGGCGTCGCCGACCTGGGCCTGGACGAACGAGACGACGGCGGCGGCCGAACCGGTGGCCGACGAGCTGACGCTGACCGAGGCGCCCGCCGAGGACGAGGACGAGGACGAGGACGAGCCGGTGTCCACGGAGGCGCTCAGGGTGGCGCGCTCGGCGGCGCGGGACGCGCGCTCGGCGGCCTCCTTGCGGGCGGCCTCCTCGGCCTTCTTCTTGGCCTCCGCGGCCTTCTTCTTGGCCTCGGCGAGGTCCGCCTTGGCCTCCTTGGCCGCGGCGGCCGCGGCCGCGTCACGCTCGGCGCGCAGCTCGTAGCTCGCGGCGGCCTGCTGCGTGGCGTCCGCGGACTGGGCGACCTGGGCGGCCAGGTCGGCCGTCAGGGTGGGCAGTTCGAGGGTCTGCGTCACCGGCTCGGCCGCGTTCGCCGAACCCGACGCCCCGGCCACTGCCAGGGTGCTGAGGACGCCACCGGCAACTCCGGCCCGCATCGCGAGTGTCGACGCGCTGCGGCGGGGCTTCCGGTGGCTGCGTATGTGAGCGGTGTGGGACATAGGGACAACCGGTATCAGGAGCTCCTCCATACCTTCAAGAAACGTGGGCTGCGCCACAGTTGTTCAACGGGACGCCCGAATGCCGGGCGTGTCGCCCTTTTTTGACGTCCTGGCGAACATTGCGGCCCTCCGTGACCCACCTGTGATCACGGACTTTGATCGTTTCGCCCGAATTGCCCCTCGCTTACCACTGGTTGAGGCAGTTGGCCAAGCCCGGTTCTCAGCCGCCTCTCATGAATGTGGCGGAGGTCACGGAACGGTTCCCCCGGCGGTCGCGTCCCCCGCGCGGATCGCCGCCCGCGGCGCTCGTGAACGCGTGCACGCGTCCACATCGCGCCCCGCCGTCCCTCCGAGGTGTGAACGGAGGCCACTATCAAGAGATCCGGTCCAGCACCAATTTGCATGCACGCGAAGCATCTTGATATGGAGACGTCCGCCGTATGCCGCCTCTGGCCAGCGGCGACGAGCGAAATTGTCACCTCTGGTGATCAGCTGAACGCTTCTTGTGTGAAGATCACCGCTCATCCGACTTCATGATCCTTCGTCAGGTGGTGGAGATCACAAAGCTTGTGCAATACCCCGTGTCGCAGATCACAGAGCGGCGGGCATAAGATGCGAGGCAGTTGGGCTTGTGACCTGCTTCACATGTTCGCGATCTTCGCCGGGACGAGCGGGGTTCGTGGGGCTGCTGGGGCGGCTGTGAGCCCAGTGCAACCGCCAGCAGTCAGTGCCGACTGAGAGGAGCGAGGAGCGGTGAACGCGTATGCGCCCATCCTCGTACTGGGAGCCCTCGGGGCAGGCTTTGCGATCTTCTCCGTGGTCATGGCCACGCTGATCGGTCCGAAGCGGTACAACCGGGCCAAGCTCGAGGCCTACGAGTGCGGCATCGAGCCGACCCCCACGCCGGCCGGCGGCGGGCGCTTCCCCATCAAGTACTACCTGACGGCGATGCTCTTCATCGTCTTCGACATCGAGATCGTCTTCCTCTACCCCTGGGCCGTCACCTTCGACGCCCTGGGGATCTTCGGGCTCGTGGAGATGCTGCTCTTCGTGCTCACCGTCTTCGTCGCGTACGCGTACGTATGGCGGCGCGGCGGCCTGGAATGGGACTGAGGGGCCTTTAGTCATGGGACTCGAAGAAAAGCTGCCGAGCGGCTTCCTGCTGACCACCGTCGAGCAGGCCGCGGGCTGGGTGCGCAAGTCGTCCGTCTTCCCCGCCACGTTCGGCCTCGCGTGCTGCGCCATCGAGATGATGACCACCGGCGCCGGCCGCTACGACCTGGCGCGCTTCGGCATGGAGGTCTTCCGCGGTTCGCCGCGGCAGGCGGACCTGATGATCGTCGCGGGCCGGGTCAGCCAGAAGATGGCGCCGGTGCTGCGGCAGGTCTACGACCAGATGCCGAACCCCAAGTGGGTGATCTCCATGGGGGTCTGCGCCTCCTCGGGCGGCATGTTCAACAACTACGCGATCGTCCAGGGCGTCGACCACATCGTCCCGGTCGACATCTACCTCCCCGGCTGCCCGCCGCGGCCCGAGATGCTGATGGACGCCATCCTCAAGCTCCACCACAAGATCCAGAACTCCAAGCTCGGGGTGAACGCCGAGGAGGCGGCCCGCGAGGCGGAGGAGGCGGCGCTCAAGGCCCTGCCCACCATCGAGATGAAGGGGCTGCTGCGGTGAGCGACGCGAACAACACCCCGGGTGACGCGAACGGTCCCAACCCCGAGAAGGACCTGTCCGCGCAGAACCTCCCCGGCCAGCGCGGCCAGGGCGGCGAGGAGATCCGCGTCCAGCGCGGCATGTTCGGCGCCGCCAACGGCGGCGACACCTCCGGCTACGGCGGACTGGTCCGCTCGGTCCGCCTCCCGGGACCGGCGAGCAGGCCCTACGGCGGCTGGTTCGACGAGGTGGCCGACGAGCTCGAGGGCGCGCTGGAGGAGCAGGGACTGCTGCCCGAGAACGCCATTGAGAAGACGGTCGTCGACCGCGACGAACTGACCTTCCACATCGAGCGCGAGCACCTGGTCCGGGTGGCGAGGACCCTGCGCGACGACCCGGCCCTGCGCTTCGAGCTGTGCACCGGCGTCAGCGGCGTCCACTACCCGAACGACGAGGGCCGCGAGCTGCACGCCGTCTACCACCTGCGCTCGATCACCCACAACCGGCTGATCCGGCTCGAGGTCAGCGCTCCCGACAGCGACCCGCACATCCCGTCGCTGTTCGCCGTCTACCCGACGAACGACTGGCACGAGCGCGAGGCGTACGACTTCTTCGGCATCGTCTTCGACGGTCACCCGGCCCTGACGCGGATCATGATGCCGGACGACTGGCAGGGCCATCCGCAGCGCAAGGACTACCCCCTCGGCGGCATCCCCGTCGAGTACAAGGGCGCCCAGATCCCGGCTCCGGACCAGCGGAGGTCGTACTCGTGAGCACTTCCCACGCCTCCTCCAGGGAGACGACCGAAGGCACCGTCTACACGGTCACCGGCGGCGACTGGGACGAGGTCGTCCAGACCGCGGCCCGCGCCGACGACGAGCGCATCGTCGTCAACATGGGGCCCCAGCACCCGTCCACCCACGGAGTGCTCCGCCTGATCCTGGAGATCGACGGCGAGACGGTCACCGAGGCCCGCTGCGGCATCGGCTACCTGCACACCGGCATCGAGAAGAACCTCGAGTACCGGACCTGGACGCAGGGCACGACGTTCGTGACGCGCATGGACTACCTGACGCCGTTCTTCAACGAGACGGCGTACTGCCTGGGCGTCGAGAAGCTCCTCGGCATCGAGGACCAGATCCCGGACCGGGCCTCCGTCATCCGGGTCCTGCTGATGGAGCTGAACCGGCTCTCCTCGCACCTGGTGTGCATCGCCACCGGCGGCATGGAGCTCGGCGCCACCACGATCATGATCTACGGATTCCGCGATCGTGAACTGATTCTCGACCTCTACGAGCTGATCACCGGCCTGCGGATGAACCACGCGTACATCCGCCCCGGCGGACTCGCCCAGGACCTGCCGCCGGGCGCGGTGGACCAGATGCGCGAGTTCGTGAAGAAGATGAAGAAGAACCTCCCGGAGTACGACAAGCTCGCCACCGGGAACCCCATCTTCAAGGCCCGCATGCAGGACGTCGGCTACCTCGACCTGGCCGGCTGCATGGCCCTCGGCGCCACCGGCCCGATCCTGCGCTCCACCGGCCTGCCGCACGACCTGCGCAAGACCCAGCCGTACTGCGGCTACGAGACGTACGACTTCGACATCCCGACCGCCGACACCTGCGACTCCTACGGCCGCTTCCTGATCCGGCTGGAGGAGATGCGCCAGTCGCTGCGGATCATCGAGCAGTGCCTCGACCGGCTCCAGCCCGGCCCGGTCATGGTCGCCGACAAGAAGATCGCCTGGCCCGCCCAGCTCGCGCTCGGCCCGGACGGGCTCGGCAACTCGCTGGACCACATCAAGAAGATCATGGGCACCTCCATGGAGGCCCTGATCCACCACTTCAAGCTGGTCACCGAGGGCTTCCGCGTGCCGCCGGGCCAGACCTACGCGGCGGTCGAGTCGCCCAAGGGCGAGCTCGGGGTGCACGTCGTGTCCGACGGCGGCACCCGCCCCTACCGGGTCCACTTCCGCGACCCGTCCTTCACCAACCTGCAGGCCATGGCGGCGATGTGCGAAGGCGGCCAGGTCGCCGACGTCATCGTCGCGGTGGCGTCCATCGACCCCGTGATGGGAGGCGTCGACCGGTGACCACCTCTTCTTCGGAGCGGGGCGTCAGCCTGGGCATGCCGGAACTGCCCGCGCCCGCCTACCCGGACGACGTCCGGGCCCGGCTGGAGGCCGACGCGCGCGAGGTCATCGCCCGCTACCCCGACTCCCGGTCCGCCCTCCTGCCGCTGCTGCACCTCGTGCAGTCGGAGGAAGGGCACGTCACCCGCACCGGCATGCAGTTCTGCGCGGACATGCTGGGCCTGACCACGGCCGAGGTCACGGCGGTCGCGACCTTCTACACCATGTACCGGCGCGGGCCGAGCGGCGACTACCAGGTCGGCGTCTGCACCAACACGCTGTGCGCGGTCATGGGCGGCGACGCGATCTTCGAGTCGCTCCAGGAGCACCTGGGCGTCGGCAACGGCGGGACCACCGACGACGGCAAGGTCACGCTGGAGCACATCGAGTGCAACGCGGCCTGCGACTTCGCCCCGGTCGTGATGGTCAACTGGGAGTTCTTCGACAACCAGACCCCGGCGAGCGTCCGCGCCCTCGTCGACGACCTGCGCGCGGGACGGCCGGTGACGCCCACCCGGGGTGCTCCGCTGTGCACCTTCAAGGAGACCGCCCGCATCCTGGCCGGCTTCCCCGACGAGCGGGAGGGCGCCGTCGCGGCCGGCGGCAGCGCGGGGCCCGCCTCCCTGGCCGGGCTGAAGCTGGCCAAGGGCGAGGTGTCCGCCGCGCGCGTGGTGCACCCGCGGGACGGCGGACCGCACGACACGTCGCAGGACCGTGCCGTGCACGACCCGTCGCCGCAGGAGTACCTCAGCTCGCACGACGCGCCGCAGGACACATCGGCCTCCGACCCGGCCCACCCCGCCGGGCCCGCAGCCGAGGAGGGGGAGTGATGACCTTGGCAGCCGAGATCAAGGACCACAGCCCGGAGAAGCTGCTCGCACCCGTGCTGTCGGCCTTCTGGGACGAGAACGAGTCCTGGACGCTGGACGTCTACCGCAGGCACGAGGGGTACGAAGGGCTCCGCAAGGCGCTGGCGATGCCGCCGGACGACCTGATCGCGTACGTCAAGGAATCCGGTCTGCGCGGCCGCGGCGGCGCCGGCTTCCCGACGGGCATGAAGTGGCAGTTCATCCCCCAGGGGGACGGCAAGCCGCACTACCTCGTCGTCAACGCCGACGAGTCGGAGCCGGGCACCTGCAAGGACATCCCGCTCCTCTTCGCCAACCCGCACAGCCTCATCGAGGGCATCGTCATCGCGTGCTACGCCATCAGGTCGTCGCACGCCTTCATCTACCTGCGCGGCGAGGTCGTCCCCGTGCTGCGGCGGCTGCACGAGGCCGTGCGCGAGGCCTATGCGGCCGGCTTCCTCGGCGAGAACATCCTGGGCAGCGGGCTCGACCTGGAACTCACCGTGCACGCGGGCGCTGGCGCGTACATCTGCGGTGAGGAGACCGCACTGCTCGACTCGCTCGAAGGCCGCCGTGGTCAGCCGAGGCTCCGTCCCCCCTTCCCCGCCGTCGCGGGTCTCTACGCGTGCCCCACTGTGGTGAACAACGTGGAGTCGATCGCGTCGGTTCCCGCGATCCTGAACAAGGGCAAGGACTGGTTCAGGTCGATGGGCAGCGAGAAGTCCCCGGGCTTCACGCTGTACTCGCTCAGCGGCCACGTCGCGAGCCCCGGCCAGTACGAGGCCCCGCTCGGCATCACCCTGCGCCAGCTCCTCGACATGAGCGGCGGGATGCGCCCCGGTCACCGGCTGAAGTTCTGGACGCCCGGCGGTTCCTCGACGCCGATGTTCACCGACGAGCACCTCGACGTGCCCCTCGACTACGAGGGGGTGGGCGCCGCCGGTTCCATGCTCGGCACCAAGGCGCTCCAGTGCTTCGACGAGACGACCTGCGTGGTGCGGGCCGTCACCCGCTGGACCGAGTTCTACGCCCACGAGTCCTGCGGCAAGTGCACACCCTGCCGCGAAGGCACGTACTGGCTCGTGCAGCTGCTGCGCGACATCGAGGCCGGCAAGGGCTCGATGAGCGACCTCGACAAGCTCAACGACATCGCCGACAACATCAACGGCAAGTCCTTCTGTGCCCTCGGCGACGGTGCCGCCTCGCCGATCTTCTCCTCGCTCAAGTACTTCCGCGAGGAGTACGAGCAGCACATCACGGGCCGCGGCTGCCCCTTCGACCCGGCCAAGTCGACGGCCTGGGCCGACCGCACGGAGGTGAACGCATGACCGTGACCACCAGCTCTCCCGCCGGCGGGGGAGAGGCGGCGGTCCCGCCGGAGGACCTCGTCTCGCTGACGATCGACGGCATCGAGATCAGCGTGCCCAAGGGCACGCTGGTCATCCGGGCCGCCGAGCAGCTCGGCATCGAGATCCCCCGGTTCTGCGACCATCCGCTCCTCGACCCGGCCGGCGCCTGCCGCCAGTGCATCGTCGAGGTCGAGGGCCAGCGCAAGCCCATGGCGTCCTGCACCATCACCTGCACCGACGGCATGGTGGTGAAGACCCAGCTCACCTCGCCCGTCGCGGAGAAGGCCCAGCACGGCGTGATGGAGCTGCTGCTCATCAACCACCCGCTGGACTGCCCGGTCTGCGACAAGGGCGGCGAGTGCCCCCTGCAGAACCAGGCCATGTCGCACGGTCAGGCCGAGTCCCGCTTCGAGGGGAGGAAGCGGACCTACGAGAAGCCGGTGCCGATCTCCACGCAGGTGCTGCTCGACCGCGAGCGGTGCGTGCTGTGCGCCCGCTGCACCCGGTTCTCCAACCAGGTCGCGGGCGACCCGATGATCGAGCTGATCGAGCGCGGCGCGCTCCAGCAGGTCGGCACCGGGGAGGGCGACCCGTTCGAGTCGTACTTCTCCGGCAACACCATCCAGATCTGCCCGGTCGGCGCGCTCACCTCGGCGGCGTACCGGTTCCGCTCCCGCCCGTTCGACCTGATCTCCTCGCCGTCCGTGTGCGAGCACTGCTCCGGCGGCTGCGCGACCCGCACCGACCACCGGCGCGGCAAGGTCATGCGGCGCCTCGCGGCGAACGACCCCGAGGTCAACGAGGAGTGGATCTGCGACAAGGGGCGGTTCGCCTTCCGGTACGCGCAGCAGCGCGACCGGCTGGAGACACCCCTGGTGCGCAACGCGGAGGGCGAGCTGGAACCGGCCTCCTGGCCGGAGGCCCTGCAGATCGCCGCGCAGGGGCTGCTCGCCTCACGGGGCCGGACCGGTGTCCTGACCGGCGGCCGGCTCACCGTCGAGGACGCCTACGCGTACAGCAAGTTCGCGCGCGTGGCGCTCGACACCAACGACATCGACTTCCGCGCGCGCGTGCACAGCGCCGAGGAGGCCGACTTCCTGGCCGCCCGGGTCGCCGGACGCGGCCGCGACCTCGACGGCACCGGCGTCACCTACACGGCGCTGGAGAAGGCGCCGGCCGTGCTACTGGTCGGGTTCGAGGCGGAGGAGGAGGCGCCCGGCGTCTTCCTGCGGCTGCGCAAGGCCTGGCGCAAGCACGGGCAGAAGGTCTTCTCGCTGGCCACCCACGCCACCCGGGGGCTGGAGAAGGCCGGCGGCACGCTGCTGCCCGCCGCACCCGGCACCGAGACCGAGTGGCTGGACGCGCTCGGGAGCGGCGTCGGCCTGGAGGACGGCGGTGCCCAGGCCGCCGAGGCCCTGCGCGCCGAGGGTGCCGTGATCGTCGTCGGCGAACGCCTGGCGTCCGTGGCCGGGGGCCTCACCTCCGCGGTACGGACCGCCACCGCGACCGGCGCCCGGCTGGTGTGGATCCCGCGCCGGGCCGGGGAGCGCGGCGCGATCGAGGCCGGTGCGCTGCCGTCGCTGCTGCCGGGCGGGCGCCCCGCGACCGACCCGCGCGCGCGTGAGGAGGTCGCCGCGGTCTGGGGCCTGGCCGACCTTCCGCACCGCTACGGCCGCGACACCGGCGAGATCGTCGAGGCCGCCGCGCGCGGCGAGCTCCAGGCGCTGCTCGTGGCGGGCGTGGAGGTCGCCGACCTGCCCGACCCGACGCGTGCGCGCGCGGCGCTCGCCGAGGCCGGCTTCGTGGTGTCGCTGGAGCTGCGGCCCAGCGAGGTCACCCGGCACGCCGACGTGGTCCTGCCCGTCGCCGCGGTCGCCGAGAAGGCCGGGACCTTCCTCGACTGGGAGGGCAGGGTGCGCTTCTTCGAGGCCGCCCTCAAGCCCGACCAGATGACCCGCCGTCTCGCGCCCACCGACGCGCGCGTGCTCCAGATGCTCGCCGACGCCATGGACGTCCACCTGGGCCTGCCGGACCTGCGCACCACGCGCGCGGAGATCGACCGGCTCGGCGCCTGGGACGGGCCGCGGGCCGGTGAACCGCTGCACACCGCGAGCGCGCTGCCCCGGCCCGCCGCCGGGGAGGCCGTGCTCGCCGGGCACCGGCTGCTGCTCGACCAGGGCGTCCTCCAGCAGGGCGACGAGGCGCTCGCCGGCACCCGGCACGCCGCACGCGCGCGCCTGTCGGCCGCCACGGCAGCCGAGGCGGGCGTCAAGGACGGCGACGTCCTCGCCGTGACCGGACCGGCCGGAGCCGTCGAACTCCCGCTGGAGGTCACCGAGATGCCCGACCGGGTGGTCTGGCTCCCGCTGAACTCGGCCGGCGCCGGCGTCGCCTCCGACGCCGGAGCACTGCCCGGAACCCTCGTCCGCATCGGCCCGGCCACGCTCGCGGGCGAGGCCCCCAAGGAGGTGGAGGCATGAGCCCGTACCTCGCCGCTGAAGACCTCTCGATGTTCGGCACCGACCCCTGGTGGCTGGTGGTCGTCAAGGCGGTGTTCTGCTTCGCCTTCCTGATGGTGACCGTGCTGTTCTCCATCGTGTGGGAGCGCAAGGTCGTCGCCTGGATGCAGCTGCGCATCGGCCCCAACCGGCACGGCCCCTGGGGCATGCTCCAGTCGCTCGCCGACGGCATCAAGCTGATGCTCAAGGAAGACGTCGTCGTCAAGCGCGCCGACAAGGCGGTGTACGTCCTGGCGCCGATCGTCGCGGCCGTCCCGGCCTTCATGGCGATCGCGGTGATCCCCTTCGGGCCGGCCGGCAACGAGATCTCGATCTTCGGTCACCGCACCGCCATGCAGCTCACCGACCTGCCGATCGCCATGCTGTTCATCCTGGCGGTCGCCTCGGTCGGCATCTACGGCATCGTGCTCGCCGGCTGGAGCTCCGGATCGACGTACCCGCTCCTCGGCGGCCTGCGGTCCTGCGCGCAGATGATCTCCTACGAGATCGCGATGGGCGCCGCGTTCGCCTCGGTGTTCCTCTACTCCGGCTCGATGTCCACCTCGGAGATCGTCGCCCAGCAGAACGACCGCTGGTACATCGTGCTGCTGCCGGTCTCCTTCATCCTCTACATCGTCACGATGGTCGGCGAGACCAACCGCGCCCCCTTCGACATGCCGGAGTCCGAGGGCGACCTGGTGGGCGGCTTCAACACCGAGTACTCGTCGATCAAGTTCGCGATGTTCATGCTCGCCGAGTACGTGAACATGGTGACGGTCTCGGCGGTCGCCACCACGCTGTTCCTCGGCGGCTGGCGGGCCCCGTGGCCGATCAGCACCTTCTGGGAGGGCGCCAACCACGGCTGGTGGCCGCTGCTCTGGTTCGTCGTCAAGGTCCAGCTGCTGCTGTTCTTCTTCATCTGGCTGCGCGGCACCCTCCCGCGCGTGCGCTACGACCAGCTGATGAAGCTCGGCTGGAAGGTCCTCATCCCGGTCTCCCTGGTCTGGCTGATGCTCGTCGCCACCGTGCGGGCCATGCGGAACGAGAACTACGGCTTCACCGACATCGCCCTCTACATCGGCGGCGCCGTCCTGGCCCTGCTGCTGTTGTCCTTCGTCGCCGACATCTACCGCGACAAGGGCAAGGGCGCCGAGGAGCCCGCCGGGGAACCGGCCGCCTTCGACCCGATGGCCGGCGGGTTCCCCGTGCCGCCGATGCCCGGACAGGAGCTGCCCCCGGTGCCGCGGCGCCGCCCGCGCCGGGACCGGGAGCTGATTGTCAGTGGCGGACCCGATACTCAGAGTGACGGACCTCTGGGCGGATCTACGGATGGAAAGGAGGCGTCCGATGGCTGAGGAACCCAAGGGGACCGACCCCGGTTTCCTGAACCCCGTGGCCGGCTTCGGCGTGACCTTCAAGGCCATGTTCAAGAAGCGGCTCACCGAGCAGTACCCGGAGCAGCAGAAGACCACCGCTCCGCGCTTCCACGGACGGCACCAGCTCAACCGCCATCCGGACGGCCTGGAGAAGTGCGTCGGCTGCGAACTGTGCGCCTGGGCGTGTCCCGCCGACGCGATCTACGTGGAGGGCGCGGACAACACGGACGAGGAGCGCTACTCGCCGGGCGAGCGGTACGGCCGCGTCTACCAGATCAACTACGCCCGCTGCATCCTGTGCGGCCTGTGCATCGAGGCGTGCCCCACGCGCGCGCTGACGATGACCAACGAGTTCGAGCTGGCCGACTCCACCCGCGCCGACCTCATCTTCACCAAGGAGCAGCTCCTGGCCGGCCTGGAGGAGGGCATGGTCGACTCGCCCCACGCCATCTACCCGGGCACGGACGAGCAGGACTACTACCGGGGCCTGGTCACCGAGGCCGCGCCCGGCACGGTCCAGCAGGTCGCCCACTCCAAGGGAGAGGTCGTCCAGGAGGGCGACTCGACCTTCGGCGGCACCGAGCCCGCGTCCGAGGAGGTGATCCGCCGATGAGCGCGCAGCTCGCCGCCACGGCGACTCTCGCCGCCGGCACCTCCACCGGTGAGGCCGTCCAGTTCTGGATCCTCGGCACCGTCGCGGTGATCGGCGCCCTGTGCACCGTCTTCATGAAGAAGGCCGTGCACAGCGCGCTCTGCCTCGCCGGGACCATGATCGTGCTGGCGGTGTTCTACCTCGCCAACGGCGCCTACTTCCTCGGCATCGTGCAGATCGTCGTCTACACGGGCGCGGTCATGATGCTGTTCCTGTTCGTGGTGATGCTCGTCGGCGTCACCGCGGCGGACTCCCTGAAGGAGACCATCAAGGGCCAGCGCTGGCTGGCCCTGGCCAGCGGGCTCGGCTTCGGCATCCTGCTGATCGCCGGCATCGGCAACGCCTCCCTCAAGGAGTTCGACGGCCTGGCCCAGGCCAACGCGAACGGCAACGTGGAGGGCATCGCGTCCCTCATCTTCACCAAGTACGTCTTCGCCTTCGAGATCACCGGCGCCCTGCTCATCACGGCCGCCGTCGGCGCCATGGTGCTCACCCACCGCGAGCGCACCGAGCGGGCCAGGACGCAGCGCGAGCTGTCCGAGCAGCGCGTCCGCGACGGCAAGTACCTGCCGCCGCTGCCGGCGCCCGGCGTCTACGCCCGGCACAACGCGGTCGACATCGCGGGCCTGCTGCCCGACGGCACCCCGTCCGAGCTCACCGTCAGCAAGACGCTCCGGGACCGGGGCCAGGTGCGCGACGTCTCGATGGAGGCGCTGAACGACCTCAAGGCCCTGGAGCAGCGGGCCGAGGAGCGCCTGGAGCGCAGGGCGGTCGGCCCGGCCACCTTCAAGAGGTCCGAGGAGGCGTCGAAGTGAACCCCGTCAACTATCTCTACCTCGCGGCCCTGTTGTTCACGATCGGTGCCACCGGGGTGCTGATCCGGCGCAACGCGATCGTGGTCTTCATGTGCGTCGAGCTGATGCTCAACGCCTGCAACCTCGCGTTCGTCGCCTTCTCCCGGATGCACGGCAACCTCGACGGCCAGATCATCGCCTTCTTCACGATGGTCGTCGCCGCCGCCGAGGTCGTGGTCGGGCTCGCGATCATCGTGTCGCTGTTCCGTGCCCGCCACTCGGCCTCGGTCGACGACGCCAGCCTGATGAAGCTGTAAGGGGTCGGGAGAAAAGTGGAGAACCTGATTGCGCTGCTCGTGGCGGCGCCCCTGCTCGGAGCGGTGGTCCTGCTGTGCGGCGGACGCCGGCTGGACGCCGTCGGCCACTGGATCGGCACCCTGCTCGCCGCCGTGTCCTTCGTGATCGGCGTCGTCCTCTTCGCCGACCTGCTCGGCAGCGGCGCCGAGGACCGCACCCTGACGCAGCACCTGTTCAGCTGGATCCCGGTGGAGGGTTTCCAGGCCGACGTCGCCTTCCGGCTCGACCAGCTGTCGATGACGTTCGTCCTGCTGATCACCGGCGTCGGCTCGCTGATCCACCTGTACTCGGTCGCGTACATGGAGCACGACGAGCGCCGCCGCCGCTTCTTCGGCTATCTGAACCTGTTCCTCGCGGCGATGCTGATCCTGGTCCTCGCCGACAACTACCTGCTGCTGTACGTCGGCTGGGAGGGCGTCGGTCTCGCCTCCTACCTGCTGATCGGCTTCTGGCAGCACAAGCCCAGCGCGGCCACGGCCGCGAAGAAGGCCTTCCTGGTCAACCGCGTCGGCGACATGGGCCTGTCGATCGCGATCATGCTGATGTTCCTCTGGTTCGGCACCTTCGCCTTCGGGCCGGTGCTCGGCTCGCTGGAGGAGCCCGGCCTCGCGGGGCAGGCCGGCGAGGGCAAGCTCACCGCGATCGCGCTGATGCTGCTGCTCGCCGCGTGCGGCAAGTCCGCCCAGGTGCCGCTGCAGTCCTGGCTCGGTGACGCGATGGAGGGCCCGACCCCGGTCTCCGCCCTCATCCACGCCGCGACCATGGTGACCGCGGGCGTCTACCTGATCGTCCGCTCGGCAGCCGTCTTCAACGGCGCTCCGGACGCCCAGTTGGTGGTCACGGTCGTCGGCGCGGTCACGCTGCTGTTCGGTGCGATCGTCGGTTGCGCGAAGGACGACATCAAGAAGGCGCTGGCCGGCTCGACCATGTCGCAGATCGGCTACATGGTGCTGGCCGCGGGCCTCGGCCCCATCGGCTACGTCTTCGCGATCATGCACCTGGTGACGCACGGCTTCTTCAAGGCCGGGCTGTTCCTCGGCGCGGGTTCCGTCATGCACGGCATGAACGACGAGGTCGACATGCGCCGCTACGGCGGACTGCGGAAATACATGCCCGTCACCTTCGTCACCTTCGGCCTCGGCTACCTCGCCATCATCGGCTTCCCGGGCCTGTCCGGCTTCTTCTCCAAGGACAAGATCATCGAGGCGGCGTTCGCCAAGGGCGGCACCGAGGGCTGGATCCTCGGCGCCTGCGCCCTGCTGGGCGCGGCCATCACCGCGTACTACATGACGCGCGTGATGCTGATGACGTTCTTCGGCGAGGAGCGCTGGCGCAAGGCGCCGACACCGTCCCCGGCCGAGCCCGACGTGGAGCCGGCCGCCGAGACGCGCGGCGAGTACACGCCGCCGCACCCGCACGAGTCCCCGAAGATCATGACGATCCCGATGATCGTGCTGGCCGTCGGGTCGGTGGCGGGCGGTGCCTTCTTCAGCATCGGCGACCGCTTCCTGCACTGGCTGGAGCCCGTCACCGGGCACAGCCACGGCGACGCGCCCCTCAGTGCCGGGGTGATCACCGGGGCCACCGTGGCCTGCATGGTCGTCGGCGTGGCGATCGCCTGGGCGCAGTACGGACGCCGTCCGGTCCCGGCCGTCGCCCCGCGCGGCTCGCTGCTCACCCGGGCCGCCCGGCGCGACCTGCTCCAGGACGACTTCAACCACGTCGTGCTGGTCCGCGGCGGCGAGCACCTCACGCGCTCGCTGGTCTACGTCGACCACACCCTGGTCGACGGGGTCGTCAACGGCTCGGCGGCCTCGGTCGGCGGCCTGTCCGGGCGGATGCGCAAGCTGCAGAACGGCTTCGCGCGCTCGTACGCGGTCTCGATGTTCGGCGGTGCGGCACTCCTCGTCGCCGCGACCCTGCTGATGAGGGCGGTCTGATACCGATGTCCTTTCCCCTGCTGACAGTCACGGCGGCCCTCCCGGCCGTCGGGGCGATCGCCACGGCCGCCGTACCGGCCGCGAAACGTACCGCGGCCAAGTGGCTGGCGCTGCTGTTCTCGCTGGCCACCCTCGCCCTGGCGATCGCGGTGCTGGTCCGCTTCGACCCCGGCGGCGACCGCTACCAGCTGACCGAGTCGCACTCCTGGATCGCGGACTTCGGCGTCCGGTACGAACTGGGTGTGGACGGCATCGCGGTGGCGCTGATCGCGCTGACCGCGCTCCTGATCCCCTTCATCGTCCTCGCGGGCTGGCACGACGCCGACCCGCTGGAGACCGGCAGCAAGCGGTGGCGGCCGACGCAGGGCTTCTTCGCCCTGATCCTGGCCGTCGAGGCGATGGTGATCATCTCGTTCGAGGCCACCGACGTCTTCCTCTTCTACATCTTCTTCGAAGCCATGCTGATCCCGCTGTACTTCCTGATCGGCGGCTTCGGGGACCGGGCCCACGAGCACGGCGAGAAGACGGCCGCCACGCAGCGGTCGTACGCGGCGGTGAAGTTCCTCCTCTACAACCTGGCCGGCGGTCTGATCATGCTGGCCGCGGTGATCGGGCTGTACGTGGTCGCCGGGAACTTCTCGCTCACCGAGATCGCCGAGGCGCGGGCCAACGGGTCGCTGGACATGGCGACCGACACCGAACGCTGGCTGTTCCTCGGCTTCTTCTTCGCCTTCGCGGTGAAGGCGCCGCTGTTCCCGCTGCACACCTGGCTGCCCAACGCCATGGGGGAGTCGACCGCCCCGGTCGCCGTGCTGATCACGGCGGTCGTCGACAAGGTCGGCACCTTCGCGATGCTCCGCTTCTGCCTCCAGCTCTTCCCGGAGGCCAGCAAGTGGGCGACGCCCGTGATCCTCGTCCTCGCGGTGATCAGCATCATCTACGGGGCGCTGCTCGCGGTCGGCCAGCGCGACATCAAGCGCCTGATCGCCTACGCGTCGATCTCGCACTTCGGCTTCATCATCATGGGCATCTTCGCGATGACCAGCCAGGGCCAGTCCGGCGCGACCCTGTACATGGTCAACCACGGCATCTCGACCGCCGTGCTGATGCTGATCGCCGGCTTCCTGATCTCCCGGCGCGGCTCGCGGCTCATCGCCGACTACGGCGGTGTGCAGAAGGTCGCCCCGGTGCTCGCCGGCACGTTCCTGATCGGCGGCCTGGCCACCCTGTCGCTGCCGGGGCTCGCGCCCTTCGTCAGCGAGTTCCTGGTGCTGGTGGGGACGTTCACGCGCTATCCGGTGATCGGCATCGTCGCCACCCTCGGCATCGTCCTCGCCGCGCTCTACACCCTCGTCCTCTACCAGCGGACGATGACCGGCCCGGTGAAGCCCGAGGTGACGGCCCTGCCGGACCTGCGGGTGCGGGAGCTGGTGGTGGTGGCGCCGCTGGTGGCGCTGCTGATCTTCCTGGGCGTCTACCCGAAGCCCGTCACGGACATCGTCAACCCGGCGGTGCAGCAGACCATGTCAGACGTACACAAGAAGGACCCCCAGCCCGAGGTGGAGGCGGCCAAGTGAGCGCATCAGCCGTCCACAGCCTGTGGACAACGGCGGCAACGGCGGCCGACCCGATCGCCAAGATCGACGCGCCGAAGATCGAGTACGGGCAGCTCGCGCCCACGCTCATCGTCATCGGCGCGGCGATCGTCGGAATCCTGGTCGAGGCCTTCGTGCCGCGCAGGTCCCGCTACTACGTACAGACGTTCGTGTCCGTCGTCGCGCTCGTCGCCGCGTTCGCCGCGGTCGTCGCGCTGGCGGCGCGCGGATACGGCACGACCAAGGCGGGCATCGCGGCGATGGGCGCCATCGCCGTGGACGGACCGGCCCTCTTCCTGCAGGGCACGATCCTGCTGGCGGCCCTGGTCGGCGTGTTCACCTTCGCCGAGCGGCGGCTCGACCCCGAGACGCACGGCAACCGCGTCGACTCCTTCGCCGCACAGGCCGCGGCCGTGCCGGGCAGCGAGAGCGAGCAGAAGGCGGTCAAGGCGGGCTTCACCACCACCGAGGTCTTCCCGCTCCTGCTCTTCGCGGTCGCCGGCATGCTGATCTTCCCGGCGGCCAACGACCTGCTGACGCTCTTCGTCGCCCTGGAGGTCTTCTCCCTCCCGCTGTACCTGCTGTGCGCGCTGGCCCGGCGCAAGCGGCTGATGTCGCAGGAGGCGGCGGTCAAGTACTTCCTGCTCGGCGCGTTCGCCTCCGCGTTCACCCTGTTCGGCATCGCCCTGCTCTACGGCTACTCGGGCTCGATGTCGTACGGCACGATCGCGCAGGTCGTCGACGGCACCGTGCAGAACGTGACCCCGGCGCTCGCCGGGACCATGGGCAACGACGCGCTGCTGCTCGTCGGGTCGGCGCTGATCGTCATGGGCCTGCTGTTCAAGGTGGGCGCGGTGCCGTTCCACATGTGGACCCCGGACGTGTACCAGGGCGCGCCGACGCCGGTGACCGGCTTCATGGCGGCGGCGACCAAGGTCGCGGCCTTCGGCGCGCTGCTGCGCATCCTCTACGTCGTCCTGCCCGGCCTGCGCTGGGACTGGCGGCCGGTGATGTGGGCCGTGGCGATCGTCACCATGCTGGGCGGCGCGATCGTCGCGATCACCCAGACGGACATCAAGCGGCTGCTGGCGTACTCGTCGATCGCGCACGCGGGCTTCATCCTCGCGGGTGTCATCGCCACCACGCCGGACGGCGTCTCGTCGGTCCTCTTCTACCTGGCCGCGTACTCCTTCGTGACGATCGGCGCCTTCGCGGTGGTCACGCTGGTGCGCGACGCGGGCGGCGAGGCGACGCACCTGTCGAAGTGGGCAGGGCTCGGGCGCAGGTCGCCGCTGGTGGCGGCCGTGTTCGCGGTGTTCCTGCTGGCCTTCGCGGGCATCCCGCTGACCTCCGGCTTCGCGGGCAAGTTCGCCGTGTTCAAGGCGGCGGCGGAGGGCGGCGCGGCCCCACTGGTCGTGATCGGTGTGATCTCGTCGGCGATCGCGGCGTTCTTCTACATCCGCGTGATCGTGCTCATGTTCTTCAGCGAGCCCCGTGCCGAGGGGCCGACGGTCGCGGTTCCGTCCCCGCTGACCATGACGGCGATCGGCGTCGGGGTGGCGGTCACGGTGGTGCTCGGCGTGGCGCCGCAGTACTTCCTGGACCTGGCGGGACAGGCGGGCGTCTTCGTGCGCTGACCCGACGCCCGCCCACCCGGCCACAGCGGCGGCCCGGCCCCCTCGGGGGGCGCCGGGCCGCCGCCGTGCGCCCGGGAGGGCTACTCGCCGCTGCGACGTGCCTTGATCGCGCTCAGGTCCAGATCCATCGGGAAAGGCGCGCTCACCTTCATGCGCTCGCGGAAGATGCCGACGCCGGTGTAGGCGCCGGTGGTGGGCTCGAGCTCGAAGGCGTGGACGACGGCGAGACCCTTCTCGTTCTCCACCCGCCAGTAATGGGTGATGCCGGCCCGGGCGTACTTCAGGGGCTTGGTCTCGCGGTCGCGGGAGACGGAGTCCGGCGAGACGACCTCCACGGTCAGCACGACGGCTGCGGCCGGAACCCGGGTCTGATCAGTGACGAATCGAGCCTGTGGACAACTGCGGAGCTGTCGGCGGGGGCCCCTATCGTTGAGGGAGTGGTCGGGACAGGACGGGCGCGGCAGGACGTACGGGGGACGGGACGATGGGCGTGATCGGCGAGATGACAGGGACGGCAGAGACGGGGCGGCTGGACAGCGAGACGCTGGCCACCCTGCACCGGGTCTTCGGGTACGAGGCCTTCCGCGGTGAGCAGGAGGCGATCGTCGACCACGTGGTGGCCGGCGGCGACGCCGTCGTGCTGATGCCCACCGGCGGCGGAAAGTCCCTGTGCTACCAGATCCCGGCCCTGGTCAGGCCCGGCACGGGTGTCGTGGTCTCGCCGCTGATCGCGCTCATGCAGGACCAGGTCGACGCGCTGCGCGCCCTCGGTGTGCGGGCCGGGTTCATGAACTCCACGCAGGACTTCGACGAGCGTCGCCTGGTGGAGGCCGAGTTCCTCGCCGGCGAGCTGGACCTGCTGTACCTGGCGCCCGAGCGGCTGCGGCTGCAGAGCACCCTCGACCTGCTCTCCCGGGGCAAGATCTCCCTCTTCGCGATCGACGAGGCGCACTGCGTCTCCCAGTGGGGCCACGACTTCCGGCCCGACTACCTCGCCCTGTCCCTGCTCGGCGAGCGCTGGCCCGACGTGCCCCGGCTCGCGCTGACGGCGACGGCCACGCACGCCACCCACCGCGAGATCACCGAGCGGCTGAACATGCCGGCGGCGCGGCACTTCGTGGCCAGCTTCGACCGGCCGAACATCCAGTACCGGATCGTGCCGAAGACCGACCCCAGGAAGCAGCTCCTGGGCTTCCTGCGCGAGGAGCACGCCGGGGACGCGGGCATCGTCTACTGCCTCTCGCGCAATTCCGTCGAGAAGACCGCCGAGTTCCTGGCCCGCAACGGCATCGAGGCCGTGCCGTACCACGCGGGCCTGGACGCCGGCACCCGTGCGGCGCACCAGTCGAGGTTCCTGCGCGAGGAGGGCCTGGTGGTCGTGGCGACCATCGCTTTCGGCATGGGCATCGACAAGCCGGACGTCCGCTTCGTCGCCCACCTGGACCTGCCCAAGTCGGTCGAGGGGTACTACCAGGAGACCGGCCGCGCGGGTCGGGACGGCCTGCCGTCGACGGCCTGGATGGCGTACGGACTCAACGACGTCATCCAGCAGCGCAAGCTCATCCAGTCCGGCGAGGGCGACGAGGCGTTCCGCCGCCGGGCCCAGTCGCACCTGGACGCGATGCTCGCCCTGTGCGAGACCGTCCGGTGCCGCCGCGGCCAGCTCCTCGCCTACTTCGGACAGGACCCGGACCCGGCCGGCTGCGGCAACTGCGACACCTGCCTCACCCCGCCCGAGACCTGGGACGGCACGGTGGCGGCGCAGAAGGTGCTGTCGACGGTGGTGCGGCTGAAGCGGGAGCGCGGGCAGAAGTTCGGCGCCGGGCAGATCATCGACATCCTGCTGGGCAAGCGCACGGCCAAGGTGATCCAGTTCGACCACGACCAGCTCTCCGTGTTCGGCATCGGCGAGGAGCTGTCCGAGGGCGAGTGGCGGGGCGTCACCCGGCAGCTGCTGGCCCAGGGGCTGCTCGCGGTCGAGGGCGAGTACGGCACGCTGGTGCTGACCGACGCCAGTGGGGCGGTGCTGCGGCGGGAGCGGGAGGTGCCGCTGCGCAAGGAGCCCAAGAAGCAGACGGTGGCGCGGGGCGCGGGCGGCTCGCGGGGGGACCGGAAGTCCGGGGCCGCCGCGGCCGAGCTGCCCGCGGAGCTGCTGCCCGCGTTCGAGGCACTGCGCGCCTGGCGCGCGGAGCAGGCCCGAGAGCAGGGCGTCCCGGCGTACGTGATCTTCCACGACGCCACGCTCCGGGAGATCGCCGCGGCCTGGCCCACCTCGGTCGGGCAGCTCGGCGGGATCAGCGGCGTCGGGGAGAAGAAGCTGGCGACGTACGGGGAGGGGGTGCTGGCGGTGCTCGCCGGGCTGGCCGGCGACGCGGCACCGGCCCCTTCCCCCGCGACGACGGACGCCGGACCCGGCCCGCACGACTGGCCCGAGGACGAGCCCGAGCCGGAGCCCGACGACTGGAGATGAGGGTGCGCCCCCGTCACAGGGCCCGGGCCGCGTAGGCCCTGACGTCGGCGTCGCTGTCGCCGGTGGCCGTCGCGAGCGCCGCCCGGGCGTCCGGCGTGGCCCCGGTGTGCCGGGTGAGGGCCAGGACGGCAGCCTTGCGGACATCGGCGTTCGCGTCGGCGAGGACCTTGGCGAGGACGGGGACCGCCGTGTCGGACGCGGCGGCGGACAGCGCGGTGGCCGCGCCCGCCCGGACCTGCCAGGCGGGGTCGGACAGCGCGGCGACCGCCCGGGCCGCCAGCGGGGCCGGGCAGCCCGTGTCCGCCAGCGCCGCGTAGGCCGCGCCCCGCACGAGGGCGTCCGGGTCCTCGGTGAGCCGGTCGAGGGCGCCGCCCGGGTCGGGAGCGGCCCGCAGGGTGCCCAGCGCCTTGGCGACGGCGACCCGGACCTCGCGGGACGGGTCCCCGGCGGCCGGTGAGAGCGACCGGGCGGCGTCCAGGGAGACCAGCCCGCGCACGGCCTCGATGCGCACCGAGGTGTCCGGGTCCGCGAGGGCCTCGGTGAACGTGCCGGGGGTGCCCAGCCGCAGGACGCGCAGCAGGTCGAGCGCGGTGGCGCGGACCACGGGGTCGGACCGGTCCAGCGCCCGGACGAGGTGCTCGCCCAGCGCCGCCTCGGGGGCCAGCGTGTCGGCCAGTTCGCGCAGGGAGGCCGCGGCGGCGGCGCGCACCTCGCCGTCCGGGTCGGACAGGGCGGCGGCGAGCGCCGGACCGGTGCCGGCGGGCACGGTCTCGGTCAGCACGGTGACCGCCGTGCGCCGGACGGCGGGCTCGGGATCGGACAGGTACGGGCGGAGGACGGAGAGTTCGGGCTCGCTGTCGGCCAGGGCCAGCAGCTCCAGCAGCCGGGGCGACGCCGTCGCGGCCGGCCTGTCGGCCGCGTGGCCGCCGTCGCCCGGGGCCACCGTGGGCAGCGCCCCCGTGGCGCGGGGCGCGGCGTGGCGCGCGCCGGCCGTCGCCACCTGCTCCGGGTGCACCTCGCCGAGGTGCCGGGAAGGGCCGCCGGCCGGCGTGAACTCGTCGACCGGCACCAAGTAGGGAGCCACGGGACGGGCCGTGAACTCCATCGCACCGGAGGGGGACTTGTGCAGGTCGAGGTGGTGGAACCAGGAGGCGTCGTCGCGCTCGGGGATGTCGACGCGCTCGTGGTAGAGGCCCCAGCGGGACTCCGTGCGGGCCAGGGAGGCCCGGGCGGCCATCTCCGCGCAGTCGCGGATGAAGGTGACCTCGGCGCACCGCATCAGCTCGTGCGGGGTGCGGGCACCCATCGCCGCGATGTCCGCGCGCATCCGCTCGAACGACTCCAGGGCGAGCGACAGCCGCGCACCGGACTTCGGCGGGGCCACGTAGTCGTTCACGAAGCGGCGCAGTTTGTACTCGACCTGGGGCTGCGGCGGGCCGTCGGGGTTGCGCAGCGGGCGGTAGACCAGTTCGTGCGCGTCGCGCAGCTGGTCGGGAGGCAGCTCGCCGGCGTAGGCGCTGTACTGGGCGGCGTCCGCGCCCGCGAGGTCGCCGAAGACGAACGCGCCGATCATGTAGTTGTGCGGCACGCAGGCCAGGTCGCCGGCGGCGTAGAGGCGGGGGACGGTGGTGCGCGCCTGGTCGTCGACGCGGACGCCGGAGGCGGAGTGGCCGCCGCACAGGCCGATCTCGGAGATGTGCATCTCGACGTCGTGGGTGCGGTAGTCGTGGCCGCGGCCCGCGTGGAAGGTGCCGCGGGTGGGGCGCTCGGTGGAGTGCAGGATCGACTCCAGCGCCGAGACCGACTCCTCCGGGAGGTGGCTGAGCTTCAGGTACACCGGCCCGCGGTCGCTGGCGACCTCGGCGGCGAACTCGGCCATCATCTGGCCCGACCAGTAGTCGGAGTCGACGAAGCGCTCGCCGTGCCGGTTGACCTGGTAGCCGCCGAAGGGGTTGGCGACGTAGGCGCAGGCGGGGCCGTTGTAGTCCTTGATCAGCGGGTTGATCTGGAAGCACTCGATGCCGGTCAGTTCGGCGCCCGCGTGGTAGGCCATGGCGTAGCCGTCGCCCGCGTTGGTGGGGTTCTCGTAGGTGCCGTAGAGGTAGCCGGAGGCGGGCAGGCCGAGCCGGCCGGCGGCGCCGGTCGCGAGGATCACGGCGCCCGCGCGGACGGTCACGAACCGCCCGGTGCGGGTGTGGAAGCCGGCCGCGCCCACCGCCCGCCCTTGCGCCGTCAGCACCCGGACCGGCATCACGCGGTTCTCGATGCGGATCCGCTCGCGCATCTCGCGCCGCCGCAACTGCCGGTACAGGACCTTCTTGACGTCCTTGCCCTCGGGCATCGGCAGCACGTAGGAGCCGGACCGGTGCACCTGGCGGACCGCGTAGTCGCCGTGCTCGTCCTTCTCGAACTTGACCCCGTACGACTCCAGCCGCCGGACCATGTCGAAGCCGCGGGTGGCGGTCTGACGGACGGTGGACTGGTCGACGATGCCGTCGTTGGCGCGGGTGATCTCGGCGACGTAGTCGTCGGGTTCGGCACGGCCGGGGACGACGGCGTTGTTGACGCCGTCCATGCCCATGGCGAGGGCGCCGGAGTGGCGGACGTGGGCCTTCTCCAGCAGCAGCACGTCCGCGCCGTGCTCGGCGGCGGTCAGTGCGGCCATGGTGCCGGCGGTGCCGCCGCCGATGACGAGGACGTCGCAGGAGAGTTCTTCGGCGTCGGTGAGGGCGGGGATCTCCACCAGGGGACCTTTCAGGTGCCGAGGGATGTCAGGACGTCGCGCCGCAGCGCCACGCGGGCCGGATCGTCGTGCGCGGTGCGGTCCCGGGGACGGGGCACGTCGCGCACGGCGGTGAGCCGGCCGGAGCCGAGCAGGGCGACGCGGTCGCCGAGGAACAGGGCCTCGTCCACGTCGTGGGTGACGAACACGACGGTCGCGCCCGTGCCGTGCAGCACCTCGACCAGCAGGTCCTGCATGCCGGCCCGGGTCTGGGCGTCCAGGGCGCCGAAGGGCTCGTCCATCAGGACGGCACGGGGTCGCGCGGCGAGGGCCCTGGCCAGCTGGGCGCGCTGGCGCTGGCCCCCGGAGACGCGGCGCGGCAACTGCCGGGCGTGCGCGGCGAGTCCGACCCGCTCCAGCCAGCCGGCCGCCTGTCGCCGGCGCTCGGCGCGGGGCACGCCCTGTACGGCGAGGGGGAGTTCGACGTTGGCGCGCAGCGAGCGCCAGGGCAGGAGGGCGTCCTCCTGGAAGACCAGCGCGCGGTCCGCCCCCGGCCCGCCGATGCGCCGGCCGTCCTGCTCGGCGGTCCCGGCCAGCGGGGGCAGCAGCCCGGCCAGGGTGCGCAGCAGCGTCGACTTGCCGCAGCCCGACGGGCCGACCACGGTGAGGATCTCGCCCGGGGCGACGTCGACGTCCACACCGGTCAGCGCGGGGGCGCCCGGGTGGCCGAGCACGGCGTCGCGGAGGGCGAGGCGGGTGCCTCGGGAGGAGGTCCGCGGGCCGGCCGCCGGACGGGTCTCAGTCTCGGACGAGGTGCTCATCGCGTGCCTCCTCGGGCTGGGTGCCCTCGCGTGCGGAAGGTGCGGAGGGTGCGGACGGGCGGGCGGAGGGTGCGGCCGTGCCGGCCCGCGCGGACCTGGGGCGGGCGGTGAGCGGGGCGTACGAGGCGCGCGGCAGCCAGTGGGTCAGGCGGCGGCCCAGCAGCTCCACGGCCATGGAGGTCAGCCAGCCCAGCACCCCGATGGTGACCATGCCGACGAACACGCCCGGGTAGTCGACGACGGTGTAGTCCTGCCAGGTGCGGTACCCGACGCCGTACTGACCGGAGATCATCTCGGCGGAGATCACGCAGATCCACGACACGCCGATCCCGACCGACAGGCCGCCGAAGACGCCGGGCAGCGCGCCCGGCAGGACGACCGAGCCGAGCACCCGCCACCGGCCGCCGCCCATCGTGCGCACCGCCTCCTCCCACACGGGCGTCAGCGCGCGGACCGCGTGCCGGGTGGAGACGAGGACCGGGAAGAACGCGGCGGTGCAGGTGATGAAGACGATGCCCTGCTCGTTGGAGGGGAAGAGGATGATCGCGACGGGGACCAGGGCGATCGCCGGGATCGGGCGGATCACTTCCAGCACCGGGCCGAGGAGGTCCTCGGCGAGCCGCGAGCGGGCCACGAGCACGCCCGTGGCCACGCCCAGGACGGCGGCGAGCAGGAAGCCGGTGAGGATGCGGGTGAGACTGTCGGTGAGGTCCGTCCAGTAGTCGGGACCGGCCAGCCGGCCGGCGAAGGCGTGGGCCACGTCGGTGACCGTGGGGAACTGCGAGAAGCGCAGCCAGAGGTCGATGTCCCGGCTGGTCAGGAGCTGCCACAGGCCGAGGGCGGCGGCGAGCGAGGCGACGCGCAGCGCGTACCGGGTCATGACGCGCGCTCCAGGGCCTCGGCGTACGTGACGACGCGTGCCCCGCCGTGCCCGGCGAGGTACGCCTCGGCGGTCTCCGGTGCGACGAAGGGCAGCAGCTCGTCGCCGTCGGCCACCCACACCGACCGGTCGGCGAACCACAGGGTGCCGGTGGTGGTGTCGGGGACGTAGGCGGCCCGCACGTCGTCGCGGTGCGCGGCGACGTGCCGCAGCAGGGCGGTGGGAGAGGTGAAGGGGAGCGTTCTGCGCGCCCCCTTCGGCCAGACCTCGCCGGCCGGCGCCGGAGGCGCGGAGGCGAGCCGTTCGGCGTAGGCGGCGGGGCCGAGTGCCTTCTTCACGTACCGGTCGTCGACGAAGGCGTCCACGTCCACGTCACCGGTCAGCTTCGCGTCCTTGAGGACCGACACGTCCTCCTTCAGGGCCGCGACGAGCTGGGGCTTGATCGCCGGGTCGAAGGTGGCGATGCCCTGGGCGCCGTTGTAGAGGTAGACGGCCTCGGCGGGCAGGCCGGTGGCCTTCGCGACCGACTCGGCGGCGTCCACGGGGTGGGCGTCGAGGTAGTCGGTGGCTTCCGTCTGGGCTTTGAGGAAGGCCTCCAGCACGGCCGGGCGCTTCTTCGCGAAGTCCTCGCGGGCGGTGACCCCGTGGAAGGTGGGCAGGTTCAGCTGCGCACCGTCGTACAGGGCCTTCGCCTTGCCCTGCTGGGCGAGCAGGCCGGGCCAGGCGACGAACTGCGACAGGGCGTCCGCGCTGCCCGAGGACAGGGCCGAAGCGCCCACGGCGGGCTGCTGGTTGAGCTTCTCGATGTCCTCGTCCGGGTCGAGCCCGGCCCGCTGGAGCGCCCGTACGAGGGTGCCGTCGGCGGCCGAGCCGACGCTGGTCGAGACCTTCTTGCCCTCGAGGTCCTTCAGGGACGTGAGGGAGGAGTCCGGTGCGGTGACGATGGTGTTGAGGCCGCCGCGCAGGTTGTAGCCGGTGACCGAGACCAGGTGGGTCGGCTTGCCGAGCTGCTTGCCGCGGGCCGCGTTGATGAGCAGCGGGAAGTCGCCCATCGAGCCGATGTCGATCTTCCCGGCGGTCATCTGCGCGGTGATGGGGGCGCCGGTCGCGTAGTCCTGCCAGTTCACCTTGTAGGTGACGCCGTCGCCGAGGGCGTCGAGCTGCTTCTCGAAGTAGCCGAGGGAGCGCAGGAGGGTGCCGGCCGTGACCGTGTTGATCGTCCGGGACTGGTAGCCGACGGTCACGGTGACCGTCGAGCCGTCGCCGTCGGCCGACGCGCTGCCGCCGCAGGCGGTGAGGGGGAGGAGCAGGGCGGCGGCGGCCGCGGTGGCCAGGACGGCGGAACGTTCGCGTTTCATGGGAGTCGGCCTCTCACCGGAGCAGGTAGGGCATGTTGACCGTGACGGCCCCGGTGGGGCAGCGGGCGGCGCACGGGCCGCAGTACCAGCACTCGTCGACGTGCATGTACGCCTTGCCGTTGCTCTCGTCGATGGCGAGGGAGTCCAGCGGGCACATGTCCACGCAGAGCGTGCAGCCGTCGATGCACTTCGACTCGTCGATGGTCACGGGCACGTCGGCCCGCTGGGGCGCCAAGGGCATGGCTGTCTCCAGGGATGTGCGCGAAGGAGGGTGGGTTACCGGGACCGGTGCAGGAGGCCGCTCATCGCGATGCGGTCACCGCGGAAGCGGATGAACTCCAGGTCGACGGGGCGGCCGTCCGCGAGGTGGGTGAGGCGTTCCAGCATGAGGACCGCCGTGCCGCGCGGGGCCTCGAGGACGGCGGAACAGTGCGCGTCCGCGGTGACCGCTTCCAGGGTGATCTCGGCGTGCCCGAGGGGCCGGCCGGTGACGGACTCCAGGAGGCGGAAGACGTCGGTGTTCTCGAGGTCGGCGCCGAGCAGGGCGCTGCCGATGTCGAGGGGCAGGTAGGTGAGGTCGAGGGAGAGCGGGACGCCGTTCAGGCGGCGCAGGCGCTCGATGTAGAGGACGTCGGTGCCGGGCGGGACGTGGAGGCGTTCGGCGACCGGGGCGGGCGCGCGGACCGGCACCGTGGTGCGGACCTCGTTGGTGACCCGGCCGTGCTCGTGGAGGGTCTCGGCGAGGCCCATCAGGCGGTCCAGGCCGTGGGCGTACTTGCGGGCCACGACCACGGTCCCGACGCCGGGCTGGCGCGCGACGAGGCCTTCGGCGCGGAGCAGGTCCAGTGCCTCGCGGACGGTGTTGCGGGAGGCGCCGTACTCGGTGGCGAGGGCGTCCTCGTGGGGGAGCGTGGCGTCGGGGAAGGCCTCCGTGAGGATCTGACGGCGGAGCAGGTCGGCGAGTTGGCGGGCCCGGTCGGCGCGCAGCCGGCGCCGCGCGCGGTGGGCGGCGACGGTGGTCGCGCCCTGGCCGGCGTGGTCTCGGATGCGGTCGGCGGGGGGCATGGCTGGAACCATACCTATGTGGTGGGGTTCGTGGTGTTGCTGGATTGTTGCGCCACCGGGGGCTTCGCCGGTGCGCGGGGTGAGCTGGGGTTTCCTGGAGTGGGGGGTGAGATGTGCCACCGGGTGGGGGTCGGCTGCGGTGATCCGGCACCTGCCTGCTCGAGGTCCCCTTCGGTGCCGTCGCGTGGGGGTGTGGCCCGGCGTCGCGGGGTGCCGCAGCGCCCACCCCGTGCCGCCCTGGGGGCCGTTCGGGCCGCGACCACCGCCGTGGCGGTCACGTCAGTGCCGTCAGCCCCGGGGCGAAGGTGATCAGGAGGGGGACGAGGGGGACCAGGGCCGCCGTTGCCGTGGTCAGGGCGCGGTCGCGGGGGGTCAGGCGGGGCGGGGGCTCCAGGAGGCGGTCGACCCGTTCGCCGAGGAGGCGGTGGCTGGAGGCGCAGGACAGGACGCCCCGGTGCTGGTTCAGCTCGATCAGCGCCAGCGCCGTCGTCAGGTGGCCGCAGCGGCGGGAGGCGGTGTCGTCGGCGGCGAGTTCGACCAGGCGGTGCGTCTGGTCGCAGAAGTGGGCAAAGAGCGGGACCCGCGGGAAGCCGGTGGCCAGGGCGGTGGACAGGTGCAGCAGCCAGTCGTGCCGGGCCCGGGCGTGACCGCGCTCGTGGGTGAGCACGGCGTCGAGCTGATGGTCGGTGAGGCGGTGCAGGGCGCCCGTGGTGACGATCAGCTGGGGCGGGCTGCCGGGCATCCACCAGGCGTCCGGGTACTCGTCCTCCAGGACCAGCAGGGGACCGCGGGCCCGGGGGAGGCCGGCCGGCAGGTCGGGGGCGCGCTCGCGCAGGTGCGCCCGGGACCGGGCGCGGCGCCGGCGGGCCTCCACCAGCTCGCGGGCGAGCATCGCGGTCGTCCACGCGGCACCCCCGGCCAGCAGCAGGGTGAGGACGGCCGCCCAGGGCGGACCGGCGGAGAGGTTGTAGGCGGCGGTCACCGCCGGCGGCGCCGGCGCGAACAACTGGGCGCGCACGGTGCCGAAGACGGCGGTGGCACCGAGGGCGAGGGACGTCAGGCAGCACAGCAGGACGGTGGCGACCAGGCACTGCCACACCCACAGCGCGACGACGGGATCCCGCTCGGGCCACGCGGACCGGGTGAGCGCGCGCGGCACCGGCACGGCGGCGGTCACGGCGACGGCGAACAGCAGGAGCAGGCAGACGGTCATGCCACGGGCTCCGGATCCTGGTCGGAAAGGCGGCTCTGGCTGTGGTGCTGTGGTGCTGCGCGGCGGCGGACACCGCCCGACGCCAGTATGACGGGGACGGGCGGTGCGAGTCAGGTGCCGGCGGACATCGGATCCCCGCACGGGGGACGGAACGCGGCGGCCGGAGCGGCCCGCCCCCGGGAGCCTCTCACCGTCCGGTCACCCGCCCGGTCACCTCCCCGAGCCCGACCCGCAGGCCGCCCGGACCCGGCGCCCACGCCGACAGGGTCACCTCGTCGCCGTCCTCCAGGAACGTCCGCTTGCCGTCGGGGAGTTCCAGCGGGTCCCGGCCGTTCCAGGTCAGTTCGAGCAGCGATCCGCGCTCCCGCTCGGTGGGCCCGCTCACCGTGCCCGAGCCGTAGAGGTCGCCGGTGCGCAGGGAGGCGCCGTTGACGGTCATGTGGGCCAGCTGCTGGGCGGCGGTCCAGTACATGGTGGAGAAGGGCGGCTCGGAGACCACGTGCCCGTTGACCGTCACCGAGATGCGCAGGTCGTAGCCGCCGGGTTCCTCCTCGGCGTCGTCCAGGTAGGGCAGCAGCCCGTGGGTGCGCTCCGGCGGGGCCACCCGGGCCTCGTCCAGGGCGTCCAGCGGCGTGATCCAGGCCGACACCGAGGTGGCGAAGGACTTGCCGAGGAACGGGCCGAGGGGGACGTACTCCCAGGCCTGGACGTCACGTGCGGACCAGTCGTTGAGCAGGCAGAGCCCGAAGACGTGCTCGCGGAAGTCGCCGAGCGGCACCGGACGGCCCGGCTCGGACGGCGTGCCGACCACGAAGCCGACCTCTGCCTCGATGTCGAGGCGGACGGACGGGCCGAAGACGGGAGCCGCGTCGGTGGGGGCCTTGCGCTGGCCGGAGGGCCGTACGACGTCCGTGCCCGAGACGACGACCGTGCCGGAGCGGCCGTGGTAGCCGATCGGCAGGTGCTTCCAGTTCGGGGTGAGGGAGTCCTCGGCGTCGGGGCGGAAGATCCGGCCGACGTTCCGGGCGTGGTTCTCGGAGGCGTAGAAGTCGACGTAGTCCGCCACCTCGAAGGGCAGGTGCAGGGTCACCGACGACAGCGGGTGGAACAGCGGCTCCAGGGCCTCCCGGTGGGACGGGACCGTCACCCAGGCCGTCAGCGCGCGCCGCACGTCCGACCAGGCGGTGCGGCCGGCCGCCAGCAGCGGGTTCAGCGTGGGCCGCGCGAGCAGGGACGCGTACGGCGATCCGAGCGCGTGGGCCGCGGCGCCCGCGTCCAGGACGTGGTCGCCGAGCCGGACGCCCACCGTCCGCTCCTGCGAGCCGCGGATCGAGAACACGCCGTACGGAAGGTTGTGCGGGCCGAAGGGATCGCCCTCGGGGACATCGAAGGGGGGCATCGGGTGCTGCCTCGCTCTCGTGCTCGCCGTGCGCCACGTGATCCGTGGCCGCGCCACACGTTACGGGTGGCACCCGGGTCTTGGGCAGTGCCCGATGAGGTGGCGGCGGCCGGCGCGGCACGGCGGGCACAGGCGGGCTGACGTGCGGCGGGGGGCGCGGCACGGGTGCGGACGGCGAGAGGAGTGACCCGTGGGAGCGGTCCGGACGGTGGCGCTCCGCCACCGTCCGTGTACGGGAGGTCGTCCACAGGCCGGTACGCAATCTTGACGGAGCGGTGCGAACGGGGCGACTCTGGGCGGGTGCCGGAAGGCCTCGGGGAGGGGGCGTTCCGATGGCACTTCAGGGGGACGGATGGCCACAGGGGAGGCCGGTCCGGGTCCGGCGCGGTCCGGTTCGCAGCCGAGAGAGCGGCTCGAAGAGACCATGCGCAGCCGACTCGGCCGGGAATGCGTGTATGTACCGTCGTGCCGTTTCGGGCTGTACGCGGCGCTGCGTCACTGGTGCCCGCCGGGCGGCCGGGTGCTGATGTCGCCGGTCGACGACGACGTCATCTTCTTCGTCGTCCTCGCCGCCGGGCTGCGGCCGGTGCAGGCGCCGCTGAGTCCGCTGGACGCGTCCATCGACGTCGACGCCGTGCCCGAGGAGGTGTGGGGTTCCCTGTCCGCCGTCCTGACGACGAATCTGTACGGCAACCCGGACCCGGCACCCCGGCTGCGGGAGCGCTGCGACGCGCTCGGCATCCCGCTGTTCGAGGACGCGGCGCACGCCATCGGCAGCGAGGTGGGCGGGCGGCCCGTCGGCACGTGGGGCGACGCGTCCGTGTTCAGCCTGTCCAAGCACGTCGGCGCCAAGGCCGGCGGCATCCTCTCCGTCGCCGACCCGGGGCTGCGGGAGGCGCTGGCGAAGTCCTGCGAGGACCTGCTGCTGCCGCGCCGGGCCACGGCGGAGGCCGCCTACGCCGTACGGCCGTACGCGGAGGCGGCCGTGCGCGGTCTGCGGCTGAGACGGGCGGCCTGGGCCACGCTGCGGCTCCTGGGGAAGACGGAGCGCGAGGAGATCCGGATGCCGCTCAGGCCCGGCGAGCTGGCCCGCGCGGTCGCCTCGGCCCCGGACCTCGCGGCGCACGACCCGTGGGTCCGCGTCGACATGCACGACTACCGCCTGCGGTCCGGCCGGTTCCGGCTCGGGCGCGTCGGGCGTCGGCTGGACCGGCTGGACGACGTCCTCGCGGGCTGCCGGGCGGGCACGGAACTGCTGCTGTCGACGCGCTGGGCGCGCCCGGCGACCGGGGCGACCGGAACACAGCCCGGCGGAGCGCGCCGCGTACAACCCCTGTTCCGGGTGCCGCTGTTCGTGGCCGACCGGGATGCGGCGATCGCCGCGCTGGCCCGGCGGGGCATCGTCGTCGGGTACCTCTACGATCCGCCGCTGGACGACTACGCGGGCGCGGAGTTCACCGACCTCTCGCCCAGCCCGGAGGGCGCCCGCTGGTTCGCGCGGCACGCGCTGCCCGTGGACCCGTTGCGCGCCCGCGCGGTCGTCGAGGTGCTGGAGGCGTCCGGGGCGCGGCCTGCCGAGGCGCCGGAGGGGGCGGGAACGTCCCGTGGCTGAGACGCGGGTGCACGAGGCCGCCGCGGCACCCGCGGGCGGTGCCCCGGAGCCGCCCGGCGGCGGGCACGGCTCCGACTCGCTGTTCAAGAACGCCTACTTCCTCATGCTCAGCACCGGCGTCTCCGCCGTGCTCGGCCTGGGATTCTGGCTCGTGGCCGCCCGCTACTACTCCGAGGAGGCCGTCGGCCAGGGCTCGGCCGCCATCGCCGCGATGCGGCTGCTCGCCAGCATCACGGCGACCACGATGATCGGTGCCGTCGTACGCTTCGTGCCGCGCGCCGGGCGGGCGACCGGACCGCTGGTGTGGCGCGCGTACGTGGCCAGTTCGGTGGTCGTGGTCGTGGCGGCCGTGGTCTTCCTGCTCACCCTCGACCTGTGGGGAGCCTCGTACGCGCCGCTCGGCACCCCCGCGGCCGGCGCCCTGTTCGTCGCCGCCTGCGTGGCCTGGGCGCTGCTCACCCTGCAGGACGGGGTGCTGACCGGACTGCGCAAGGCCGAGTGGGTGCCGGCCGGGAACGCGGTGTTCTCGGTCGGGAAGCTGATCCTCCTGGCCGTCTTCGCCTCCGCGCTGCCGGTGCTCGGCATCTTCGTGTCCTGGGCCGTGGCCATCGCCTTCTCCACCCTGCCGCTCGGCTGGCTGATCTTCCGCCGGCTCATCCCGCGCCAGGCCGCCGCCGACCACGACGTGGAGCCGCCGAAGGTCCGCGAGATGGGCCGCTTCCTGGCCGGGGACTCGCTGGGCGCGCTGTTCAGCCTGGCGATGATCAACCTGCTGCCGGTGATGGTCGCGGTCCGCTTCAGCGCCGCGGAGAACGGCTACTTCTACGTGGCGTACACGGTCGGCGGCACGATGGAGTTCATGGCCATCAACATGGCCTCCTCGCTCACCGCGCACGCCTCGCACGATCCCCGCCGCCTCGCCGACGGCGTCCGCGGGGCGCTGCGCCGGATGACGCTGCTGCTGGTGCCGGTCGTGCTGGTCCTGGTCGTCTTCGCCCCGCAGATCCTCGCCCCCTTCGACGCGGACTACGCCGAGCACGGCTCCACGGTGCTGCGGCTGCTCGCGATCGGCGCGCTGCCGAGGATCGTCGTCGAGCTGTACATCGGCGTGCTGCGCGTCCAGGGACGCACCGGTGTGCTCGCCGCCGTGCAGGGCGCCATGTGCACCCTCGTCCTGGGCAGCGCGGCCGTGCTGTTCACCCCCGCCGGGATCTCGGGCGCCGGCTGGGCGGTGCTGCTGAGCATGACGCTGGTCGCCGCGGGCTGCGCGCCCGGCCTGCGTTCGGTCCTGCGCCGCGGCGGGACGGGGCGGCGCGGCGGCGGGCGGGACGGCGGCCGGGACTCCGAGGGCCCCGACTACGGCACCAGCTGGGCGCGGCTGAACGCGACCGCCGGTTACGGCACGAACTGGGCCCGCCGGGCCGCCTACGGCGAGAAGGACGGCGACGGGGACGGCGCCACCTTGTTCGTCGGCCGTCCCGGTGACGAACGGGAGGCGTTGCAGGCGGACACGCCGGCCCTGATCGTGCGGCCGCCCCGGCAGCCCGATGCCGCACCCGCCCCCGGACCGGCCGGCGAACCGGACTCCGACGCGGCCCCCGCCGACGCCGTCCCCGCCGACGCCGTCCCCGCCGACGCCGTCCCCGCCGGGGCGTACGAGGACGCGGGCACGCAGCGGCGCCTCGGGACCGCGCTGTGGCTGCTGCTCGGCACCGCCACGGCGGTCTACTGGCTGGCGTTGCGCGGACTGCCGTGGCCGGGGGACGACTCCGGCGCGGTGACGGAGCTCACCGGACGGGCACTGCTGCGGGGGCTGCCGCCGGCGGCGCTGGTCGCGGGGGCGGCCCTGCTCGTGGGGTTCGCGGCGTCCGTGACGCTGTACGCCCGGCCCGACCCCCGGCTGCCCGGCGCCGCGCTGGGTTCCGCCGTGCTCGCCCTGTACGCCGCACCCGTCGCCCTCGGCCGGGAACCACGGCCGGTCGAGGGCGCGTGGTACCGGAAGGCAGCCGGGTTTCTGGCGGAAGCGGTGGGACTGTCCGGTCCTGGGCCCCTTCTGCGCTGGCTGCCGCTCGTCCTGCAGTTGCTGTGTCTGGTGGCGCTGTGGCCGCTGCTCGCGAAGGCCGGCGGGCGGCTGTCGTGGCAAGGACGCTGGGGGGTGCTGTATCTCGCCGCCGTGGGGGGCTGGGTCTGGCGGCAGGAGATCGCCCCGGCCGCCGCGCCCCTGCTTCTGCTGCTCGTCCTCGCCGTCCTGCTCCTGCCACCGCGCCGCCCGGCCGTGGTGTTCCGACGCGCGCACCGCAGCAGACCGAACGACCTGTCCAGGGACTGATCGAGCACAGAGCCGAACCGCCAGGGGGGAACCGTCGTGCGTCCGCCAGCAACTCCACGGGAGAGATCAGCACCAGAGCCCGTGCCCGGGCAGCAGGCCCCGGACGTGCCGAGCCCGGACACGCCGGTGACCGGGGCGGTTCCCGAGCCCGTGGCGGCCTCCCGCGGTACGCGGGAGCCGGCCGCCACGTCCCCGGACGACGCGTCCGCGCGTCCGGAGCGCGGCGCCGGTCCCGTGCCGCCGGAACCTCCCGCGCGGGACCTCGCCGAACCGGGGGCCGCCGCCCGGCGGGTGCACGCCGCGCTGCCCGCCGTCGCCCTGCTCGCGGCCCTCGCCCTGTGGGTCTTCGCCGTGCGGCGCACCGACGTGTCCCGCCTCGACGACTACGGACTGGTCACCGCCCTGCACCCGGCCTTCTGGGCCGGCCTCGTGGTCCTCACCACCGGCTTCTGGCTCACGGTCCGCGACCCGCGCCGCCGGAACGCCTGGTCGTTCGCGTACGTCCTCGGGCTGCTGCTGATGGAGCGGGCCACGCAGGCCGTGCTCTATCCGACCCCGCTGTACGCCTGGGCGTGGAAGCACGACGCGGTGATCGGCCACCTGCTCACCTCCGGCGGGCTCCAGGGCGCCGACCGGCTCGGTGACATGGCCGTCTACGACCAGTGGCCGGGCTTCTTCGCCGCGCAGGCCGCGCTCGTGCGGCTGCTCGGCGTGGAGAACGCCGCGATGTACATGGCGTGGTGGCCGCTGGTCTCCAGCGTGCTGCTGCTGCTCCCGCTGCTGCTGATCTACCGCACCTTCACCCAGGACCGCAGGCTGATCTGGACGGCGGTGTGGCTGTTCTTCGTCGCCGACTGGGTGGGCCAGGACTACTTCTCCCCGCAGTCCGTGGCCTTCGCCCTGCACCTGGGTGTCCTGGCCGTCGTCCTGCGCCGCTACGCCAGGTCGGGCGGGCGGCCGGGGCGGCAGGGACAGGCGGTGTGGACGGTGCTGATCACCGTGCTGGTCACGGCGGTCGTCGTCTCGCACCAGCTCACGCCCGGCATGCTCGTCGTCTCCCTCGTCGCCCTGGCCTGCACGCGCCGTTACCGCGACTGGATCCCGATGGCCACCGCGGTCGTGATCTTCCTGGCGTGGTGCCTGACGGCCGCGCTGCCGTTCCTGTCCGCCGCGATGCCGGACATGATCCGTTCCGTCGGCGACATCGGCGCCAACGTCGAGACCGGGTACGGGACCACGCCCACCGGCACCGGCGCGGTGGCGACCTCCTGGGCGGCCCGGCTGCTGTCGGGTTCCGTCCTGCTGCTGGCGCTGACCGGGGTGCTGCGCCAGCGGGTGCTGCGGCGCCGGGCGCTGCCGCTGCTGCTGCTCGCCGCGGCCCCCCTGCCGATGTTCGCGGCGAGCAGCTACGGCAGCGAAATGATCTTCCGGGTGCTGATGTTCATGCTGCCGGGAGCCGCCTTCTTCGCAGCCGCCGCGCTCCTGCCCACGGTGCGCACCCTGGCCGCCGAGACCGCCGACGCCGCCTCCGGGAAGCCCGGCGCAGGCCGGGTGGCCGCCCCCCGGCGCCGGACCGCCGCGTCCGCCCTGCGCCCGGCCGTGTGGGCGCCGCTCCTCGCCCTGCTCGCGGGGACGCTCGCGTTCGTACCGAGCTACTCCGGCAAGGACCGCGTCAACTACTTCCCGCCCCGGGAGGTGGCCCTCGTCCAGCAGCTCTTCGACCAGGCACCCGACGGCTCCCTGGTCGTCGCCGCCAACCGGAACTATCCGCTCGCCTACGAGGACTACTGGCGCGTCGACCACTACTGGTTCCTCGACGACGCCCGGGGCCACGTCGACGAGATCGTGCGGGACCCGGCCGCCACGCTCGCCCGCGACATGGCCGGCCTGGAGCGCCCGGCCCGGGCCTACTTCCTGCTCACCCAGGGACAGATGGCGAACTCGGAGATGAACGGGCAGCTCGACAGCGCCCAGTTGGCCCGTATCCGCGAGTCCGTCTCGGCCTCGCCGCTGTTCGCCCGTGTGGCGGAGAACAGCGCCGGTGTGCTCTACGTCCTGAAGCCGGCGGGCTGAGCCGGTGTGCCGAGAAGGGAGCGAGTCATGACACCGCAGGATCTGGTGGTCCGCATGCTGCCCGCGTTCGGTGGCTGGTCGGCGCTCGCCGCGCTCGCGCTGGCGGACGGTTCGCCCCTGCGCGGGGCGGTGGTCGGGCTCTTCCTGGCCCTCGGCCCGGGCGCCGCCCTGGTCGGGATCTGCGGCCCCGCGCTGCGGGCCCGCCGGGCCGAGGGGCCCGTGGGGCGGCGCGACGCCGACTTCGAACGCCACTCCGACCTGCTGGAACGGCTGATGCTGGCCGTCCTGCTCAGCGTGAGCGCCGCCATCCTCGTCGCGACGGTGCTGATCGCGGCGCGTGCCTTCAGCGGCGACCGCACGCTGCTCGCACTGACCGTGCTGACCACGCTCGCCGCGCTGTGCCCGCGCCTGCGCGCCTCCCCGGCACCGGACACGGTGCCGGGGACGGTGCCGGGGACACGAAAGGGTTCCGCTCTGTGAGGTTCGCCCGACCCGTTCGCCGTACGTCCGGACCGTCGACGACCGGTCAGCACCGCAGACCGGGAGGCCCTCGCCGGCGACGGCTGCTGCTCACCTCCGCCATGGCCACCTGCGCGGTGCTCGTCGCGGTGCTCGCCCTGCGCGAGGCCTCGGGACCGGCGGCCCTCACCGACGACCCGAAGTGCCGCCCCACCGCGCTGCTCGTGCCCCCCTGCGGCGCCTGGTTCGGCGCCTTCGTGCCGCACGACAAGTCCGACCTGGCCGACAAGGTCGAGGACTACGAGCGGCACGTGGGCCGCAAGCTCGACATCGTGTACACGTACCACGACATGTCCGCGGTCACCGGCACCCGCCTGGAAGGCCAGTTGCTCACCGACCAGGAGCAACGCGTCGGCAGGGACAGGATGTTGCTGCTGTCCTGGGAGAGCAAGTGGTGGGGCGGCACCGTACGGCAGCAGCCCACGTGGAAGCAGATAGCCGACGGCGAGCTGGACGGCTCGGTGATCGATGTCCAGGCGCGCCGCATCAAGGAGTACGGCGAGCGCACGGGCAAGAAGGTCTTCCTCTCCTTCGACCTGGAGATGGACACCCGCACACCGGAGAACGGCAGCCCGGCCGAGTACGTCAGGGCCTACCGGCACATCCACGACCGGTTCCGCGCCCTGGGCGTCGACAACGTGCTGTGGACCTGGATCATCACCGGCTACCTGGACCACGCCGACCTGTTCCGGCGCCTGTATCCCGGGGACGCGTACGTCGACTGGATCGGCTACAACCAGTACAACTACTACCTGTGCCACAAGGCGAAGTGGCTGACCTTCGCCCAGACGCAGCAGGACAGCCACGACTGGATCCGTCGCCACATCTCCGGCGACAAGCCGCTGATGCTGTCGGAGTTCGGCACCGCCTCCGATCCGGACCGGCCGGACCGCCAGGCCGGCTGGTACGCGCAGGTGCCCCGGGTGCTCAAGGATCTGGGGGGCGTGAAGGCCGCCCTCCAGTGGAACTACCGCGACCCGGGACCGCACTGCGACCTGTCGGTGGCGGGCGATCAGGCGTGGGACGCCCTGCGCGGGGCGGCCGGCGACCCGTACCTCAACCAGCCGCACGGGTGACCGGGACCGCCCCTCGTCACCCCGCGAACTCCGGCCCGCGGAACAGGGCGCGACCCCGGCGGTACCAGCGCCAGCCGATCGTCCTCGGCCCGTCCCGGTACGGCGCGATCCGGGCGCCGTCGCCGGCCAGCCAGGCCCGGACGTCGGCGACGGTGTGGCCGCGGCGCACGATGAGGCGGGCGATGCGGTATCGCTCGTCGCGGTCGGAGCTGAGCGCGTGCCGTACCGCGGTGGCCGTCTCGTAGCCGGCACGGGCCGACATGGCCCTCACCCGCGGGCTGTTGTAGCCGTGCGGGTAGGCGAGGTGACGGACCGGGTGGCCGAGGGCGTCCTCCAGCACGTCCTTCGACGTGCGCAGTTCGTACGCCAGGTCCTTGCCGGACAAGGTGTCCAGCTGGGCGTGGGTGACGGTGTGGCTGCCGATCTCCATGCCGGCGCGTTCCAGCCCGGCGGCCTCGCGCAGGGTCATCATCGGGGCGGGCGGCAGCAGGCTGCGGCCGCCCGGGGTGACGGCCCCGGTGGTGAGGTAGGCGGTGGCCGGCAGCGAACGGTCGGCCAGCGCCTCGGCGGTCGGGCCCGGCAGGTCGGCGAAGCCGTCGTCGAAGGTCAGCACCACCGGCCGGGGCGGCAGGGACGCCCGCCCGGCGAAGTGGTCGGCGACCGCGCCGATCGTGACGGGAGTCCGCCCGCTGTCGACGATCGCGTCGAGGTGGGCGGCGAACTCCTTCGGAGCAACGGTGAATTCGGCGATCCAGTCGGGCGGATCGTCCATCACGGCGTGGTAGAGGAAGACGGGGATGCAGTCACCGCCCGCCCGTGCTTTGCCGCCCGGTGCGTGCTCGCCGCGGTTGCCCGTCGTCCTCATCCCGTCCCCCTGAGAGCGGACCGCAGGGCGTACCGGGCACGCAGGTAGCCCACCGGTCCGTAGACCATCCCCCGCCGCTGCAGCCGCGACAGCCGCCGTGGCCACGGGTGGGTCCGTTCGTCGTGGTCGCCCGGCGCGCCGCCGCCGTCGGTGTCGCGCACGGCGGTCAGCAGGCGCGCGTGGGCCAGGCCGCGCGGCAGCCGGGCCAGGAACGCCGGCAGCAGCGCCGGCCGGTTCACCAGGATCGCCGTGAGGTACGCGGTGAGCCCCGCGCCGTAGCCGTACGCCTGCGTCTCCAGGTCCCGCCAGGTCTCCCGGTGGTGGTGCCACACCAGGGCCGTCGGGGTGTAGTGCAGCCGCCCGCCCTCCGCGAGCACGCGCACGAAGCCGTAGAGGTCGTCACCGCCCCGTGCGCGGGTGCCCGCGCCGGTCGCCGGGTCGAAGCCGCCGACCGCGCGCAGGACCGCCGTGCGGAAGGCCATGTTGGCACCGGAGCCGAAGCGCCCCGCGGTGAACGGGAACAGCGGTTCGCCGGCGGGCGGGTGCTCCGGGTCGTACGTGCGCGGTGTGAAGCCCTTCGCGAAGCCGCCGTGGCTCTCCAGCAGGACCTGGGCCGGGGTGCGCAGCCGCGCGGGCAGGATCAGCCCCGTGGCGCAGCCCAGGCGCGGGTCGGCGGCGAAGGGTGCCGTCAGCTCGGTGAGCCAGCGGGGGTCGGCGACCACGTCGTCGTCGGTGAAGGCGACCACCTCGCCCCGCACGTCGGCCAGGCCCCGGTTGTGGGCGACGGCGAGCCCGGGCACCGGCTCGCACACGTACCGCACGCGCTCGGCGTACTTCCGCTCGACCAGCTCGCGCGTCTCGTGCGTCACCGGGGCGTTGTCGACGACGACGATCTCGGCGTCCGGATGGTCCTGCGCGAGCAGGGAGTCCAGCGCGCGGGCGAGCTGCCCGGCACGTTCCCGGGTGGCGACGACGACACTGACGGACGGCGGGGCGGACGGCGCACCGGCCGGCGCGGCGGGCCCGGGCCCGGACACCGGCCCGGGCGGCGCCGCCGGAAGCGCCCGCCGGGCGAGCGCGGCCAGCGTCCGCGCCGGGTCGGCGCCTTCGGGCACCCGCCCGAGCAGCGTGCCCACGGGCCGGCCCTTCCTGCGGACCAGCACGAACACCGCGCCGGACGTCACCGGCGGACCGCCCGGGCCCGGCCCGAGGCCGGCCTCCTCCCCGTCCCCGAGATCCAGCTCGGCGACCTGCACCGGCTCGGTGCTCAGGAACCTCTCGATCTCGTGCCGTGTCTCCTGCCGCGCACGCCGTGCTCCGGCCATGCGCCCCACCCCCTCGTGGTTGCCCCTGGCGTCACGACCGGCGCAGCCGGGCCGCCCCCTTCAGCGTGCGTGCCGCCAGCGACGCCAGCCGCGGCCGGCCGCGCACGAAACCGTGCGCCCGTCGGGCCGGCTCGCGGCCGAGCCACTGCAGCGCGGCGCCCGCTCCCGGACGCGTCACCGTTCCCTCGTACACGGGCAGTTCGCCGGTCTTCAGCGAGTCCTTGTACTCCGCCGCGCCCCGCCCCATGTCGAGCAGGCCGATCCCCTCGGCGGCGGCGGCCTCGGCCATCCGCAGGTGCAGCACCAGTCCCGGCGAGTACTTCGCGAAGTCCGGGTCGTACGCCGGGAACCAGCAGGCCAGCACCGAGGCCGAGCGCAGTCCGAAGTGCGCGGCGACGGGCCGGCCGCCGGCGTAGAGCACGGACAGCGTGCCCGTGCACTGGGGCGCCCGGGTCTCGGCGAGCCGTCCGACGAGCCGGGTGATCCACTCCTGCGCGAACCGGTCCCGGCGGCCCGTCCTGCGGTACTGCGCCGACTTCCACTCCATCAGCGTGCGCAGCGCGGCCGGTTCGCGCTCGTCGAACACGAAGCGCACCTCCCCGGCCTGGCGGCCCAGCCTGCGCTCCTTGGCGAGCGTGGTCTTCAGGAACTTCGGGGACTGGGCGCGCAGCACGCTCTCGTACGCCTCGTACCCCTTCTCCACGTCGATGACGTAGGAGGTGTGTTCCTCGGCGGCGTACGGCACGAACAGGGCCTGCTCGGCCTCCAGGTTGTCGAAGGCCAGGCTCGACAGGGAGCAGGCCCGCAGCAGTTGGCGGGTGTCCGGGGCGAGGCCCGGCCGCAGCACCGCGCCCTGGCAGTCCGAGACCCCGAGTCCGATCGCCCGGCCCTGGCCCAGCGGCCCGCGCTCGTGCGGCAGGAAACCGGCGGCCTCACCGCCCTCGTACAGCACCGCCACCCGCGCCCCGGGCCGTACCCGGCCGACGGCCTCGGTGAACTCCGGCTCCATGAACGGACTGCGCGGCGACCTCGACGCGGCGCGCAGCGCACGCCAGCGTTCCCTCTCCCCCTCGCCCAGCTCCTGCGGCCTGAACACACGTACACGTCCGCCGTTCAACCCGACCCCCCGATCAAGTCCCCCCTGGACAGAAGGAAGGTACCCCCGGGGCCGTCCGGAGGGTAGAAGGCAGAGCATGTTGTTGCCAACTGGTGCACAGGCCTTTAACCGCCTTTAGACGATGTTGTGTCAGGTTTCGGACACCTGCGAACGTCCTCGTGCGCATCCGGTCGTGGGTGAGTCGGACAGGTGCGGTGTCCGTATTCTCTGATCATGGACCGCACCGCATATGCCCTCGTCGCCACCGACCTCGACGGAACGCTGCTGCGCGGCGACGACACCGTCTCCGACCGGTCGCTGGCCGCGCTGGCACGGGTGGCCCGGGCCGGAGCCCGGCACCTGGTGGTGACGGGCCGCCCGGCACCGAGGGTGCGCTCCCTGCTCGACGGCCTCGGCTGCACGGGGCTCGCGGTGTGCGGACAGGGCGCGCAGGTGTACGACGCGGGCGCGCACCGGATGCTGTGGTCGGTCACCCTGGACCGGGAGCTGGCGGAGACCGCACTCGGCAAGATCGAGGCCGAGGTGGGGGAGGTGTACGCCGCGGTCGACCAGGACGGGGTCGACGGGCTGACCCTCATCGAGCCGGGCTATCTGATGCCCCACCCGACGCTGCCCGCGGTGCGCGTCGAGCGGCGCGACGAGCTGTGGAGCGCGCCGATCAGCAAGGTGCTGCTGCGCCATCCCGACCTGTCCGACGACGAGCTGGCGGCGACGGCGCGCGCGGTGGTCGGCTCGCTCGCGACGGTCACCATGTCGGGGCCGGGGACGGTGGAGCTCCAGCCGTGCGGGGTCACCAAGGCGACCGGTCTGGCGCTCGCCGCCGAGCACCTGGGGCTGAGCCGGCGGCGGACGATCGCCTTCGGGGACATGCCCAACGACATCCCCATGTTCCACTGGGCGGCCCGCGGGGTCGCCATGGCGGGCGCCCACCCCGAGCTCAAGGCGGTCGCGGACGAGGTCACCACGACGAACGAGGACGACGGCGTGGCCGTCGTCCTCGAGCGGATCTTCGGAGCCGACTAGATCCCGTCCGCCGAGGGGACCTGGTCACGGCTCATGGCGGGTACGGCTCAGTACGCGCTGAAGACGTTGTCGATCGAGCCGTACCGGTCGGCCGCGTAGTTGCAGGCGGCGGTGATGTTGGCGACCGGGTCGTACGAGTCCCAGGAGGTGCCGGCGACGTGGTACGCCTGGAAGGTCGGGTCGATCACCTGGAGCAGGCCCTTGGACGGGGTGCCGTTGATGGCGTTGATGTCCCAGTTGTTGATGGCGAGCGGGTTGCCGGACGACTCGCGCATGATGTTGCGGTGGATGCCGTCGTACGTCCCGGGGATCCCGTGCTGGGCCATGATGTCCAGCGACTCGCGGATCCAGCCGTCGAGGTTGTCCGGGTACGCCGTGGTCGCCGTGGTGGCGGCGGTGGTCGTGGCGGCCGGGGTGGCGGCGGACGCGGTGGCGGCGCCGATGAGCGGCAGGGCGAGCACGGCGGCGCCGGTGCCGGCGACGGCGAGCTTGCGGGCGAGGCGGCTGGTCCGGGCGTGACGGTTCTGACCGTTGGCAGGCATGTGTGTGTCCCTCTCCAACGCCTGCGAGGTGAGCTGTCGGGTTCGGGCGGGGAGGTGCCCGGCCGCGCCCTGACGGGCACGGCTTCACCCCGAGCCGCTCCGGTGGTGTCCGGCGCGGCGACTTACCTGGGTCCCCCGCTCCTGCCTGCGAGTGTCTCGAGTGGATGACTGTGTGCCGGGCGGTGGCAGGATTCGGCGTCCGCCTGACAGGCCGGGAACGTATGCGAGAGCACATGTCCGGAACAAGTGCAGGAATCACCCGACGTGCCTGTTGACCTTGGTCTGGGGGATTTGGGGTGCTTGATCCTTTGCGACTGCCAAGGCCCAACTCGCCTACGGGGCAAAGGGGTGGCGGGGGTCGTGACGGGGGTGCGGCGCGCGGGCCGGCGGGTGCGGCGGCGTGAGCCAACTCACGGGCCTCAACAAGGGCGGCAAATCGGGCATTAGGGCCAACTGGTGGCCAACCGGCCGCCGATGGCGGGCCGTTTGGGCGGGCGGCCGGGGCGGGGCTGTCCGCCGGGTGTGCGCGCCCTGTGCCGCGCTCCGCCGCCGACCGCGCGGCCCGGTGTCCCGTCGCCCTGCGCGGGCACCCGTTCGGGGCGGGGGAGCGGATGTCGAATGGGTGACGTTCTCGGGGTGCGGTCCGTTGGGAGGGGTGGTGGGATCTTCGGTGGCGGCTTTCGGCGTGCCGTGTCCTGTTTCGCACGTCTCTGGCGATGTCGATCGATATCCGCTCATATCACCTGATCAAAAACATACCGTGCATGATCCGATACCGACCGGCCTGTAACGGTGGGCGCTAGCGGTGATCGAAACGTGACCGGATACGCTGACTCGAGTGGTGGCAGCGACCTATCGACAAACCAGGTAATCGCCAGTAGACACCAGCAGACAGGAGATCCCTCGTGACCGTCGTCGGGCCGTTCGGGCTGAGCGTGCGGGACCAGGCTCTGGAAGCCGATGTCCAGACCGGATTGGCGGCCGTCGAGGAAGGGTTGCTTGAGGCAACCAAAAGCGAGGTGCCCTTCATCACGGAGGCCGCCCAGCACCTGGTGCGGGCCGGCGGCAAGCGGTTCCGGCCGCTGCTGGTGATGCTCGCCTCCCGGTTCGGCGACCCCTACGCGCCCGGCATCGTGCCCTCGGCCGTGGTCGTGGAGCTGACCCACCTCGCCACGCTCTACCACGACGACGTGATGGACGAGGCCGCCGTGCGCCGCGGGGTGCCCAGCGCGAACACCCGCTGGGGCAACTCGGTCGCCGTCCTCACCGGTGACTTCCTGTTCGCCCGTGCCTCCCAGATCCTCGCCGACCTCGGGCCCGAGGCCGTCCGGGTGCAGGCCCTCGCGTTCGAGCGGCTCGTCACCGGCCAGATCCTGGAGACGGCCGGACCGCAGGACGGACGGGACCCCGTCGACCACTACCTCGACGTGCTCGGCGGCAAGACGGGATCGCTGGTCGCGGTCTCCTGCCGGTTCGGCGCGATGATGTCCGGCGCCGACGAGACGGTCGTCGACGTGCTGACCCAGTACGGCGAGCGGCTCGGCGTCGCCTTCCAGCTCGCGGACGACGTCCTGGACATCGCCTCCGACTCCCACGAGTCGGGCAAGACGCCCGGCACGGACCTGCGCGAGGGCATCCCGACCCTCCCGGTGCTGCGGCTGCGCGAAAGGGCGGCCCGGCTGGGCCTCGCCGAGGACCTCGCCCTGTGCGAGCTGCTGGACTCCGACCTGAGCGACGACGCCCGGCACGCCGAGGCGCTGCGCCTGCTGCGCGCCCACCCCGCGCTCGAACAGGCGCGGCGGGACACCGTCCGGTACGCGAAGGACGCCCGTGCGGCGCTGGCCCCGCTGCGGGAGTGCGACGCCAAGGCCGCGCTGATCGAGCTGTGCGACGCGGTGGTCCACCGGGCCGGCTGACCTCCCGGCCGCACCGCGCCCGGCCGGCGCGGTGCTCTCCCCCTACCGGGCGGGGGAGGTTCACCTCCTCCGTCTCATCCCGCAGGAGTACGCGGAGTTGAGCCCGCGGTCTGACGCTTCTCCCTGGCCGGTTTGGTCAGATGGACACCACGGAAAAACACCACTCCTCACCGATTCGGGTGAGAATGGCGGCTCACGGGTGAACAGTGCGAGGTCGCGAGACAGCCGCCGCCGACGACGGAGGTAGGGCACACATGGCACCGATCGATTCCGACGACAGCACGACCGCCGGGCAGGGCGCGGAGCCGCGCGCCGGACGGCGCAGGGCCGCGCGGTACGTCGTCCCGGTCGCGGTGATGGGCGTGGCGGCCGCCACGATCGGGCTCGTCCCCGCGCTCGCCGACTCCGGTGACCCGGACCTGCCGGAGGTGACGGCCCAGCAGCTCATCGAGAAGATCGCCCGGTCGGACGTCCAGCAGCTGTCCGGCACCGTCAGGATCAGCACCGACCTGGGCCTGCCGGACCTCGGCGGCCTGGAGAGCGGCCTGATGGCCGGGATGTCCGGCGGCCCCGGTGCGGGCGGCGGTGACGACGAGGGCTCCTCCGCGGACCCGTCCGCCAAGCTCACCGAGCTGGTCACCGGCACCCACACCCTGCGCGTAGCGGCCGACGGCCCCGACCGGCAGAAGCTGTCGCTGCTGGAGGACGCCGCCGAGTACAGCCTGATCCACGACGGCAAGGACGTCTGGGGCTACGACAGCAAGTCCAACGAGGTCTACCACTCCACCACGCAGGACGGTGCCGAGCGGCCCGCCGAGAAGGCGCCGGCCACCCCGAAGGACTTCACCGAGCAGGCGCTGAAGGCGGTCGACGACACCACGTCCGTGACCGTCGACGGCACCGCGCAGGTGGCCGGCCGGGACGCGTACCGGCTGGTGATCAAGCCCAGGCAGTCCGGTTCCACGGTCGGTGCGATCAGCGTGGCCGTCGACGCGAAGACCGGCATGCCGTTGAAGTTCACGCTGACCCCGTCGGGCGGCGGCGCCGCCGTCGTGGACGCGGGCTTCACCCGGGTCAGCTTCTCGAAGCCGGACGCGTCGACGTTCGACTTCACCCCGCCCAAGGGCGCGAAGGTCACCGAGGGCGACGAGATGCCCGAGACGCCGGAGCGGAAGCAGAAGCCGAAGTCCGACGGCGGTCTCGCCGAGGAGCTGGGCGGCCTGAAGGTCGTCGGCGAGGGCTGGAACGCGATCGCCGCCTTCGACACCGGCGGCCAGGGACTGCCCACCGCCTCCGCGGGCGGTGACCTGGGCGGCTTCCTCGGCTCCTTCGGCGACCAGGTCAAGGGCGACTTCGGCTCGGGCACGGTCTTCAAGACCCGCCTGGTCAACGCCCTGATCACGGACGACGGCAAGGTCTACGCCGGTGCGGTCACCAAGGACGCGCTGGTGAAGGCGGCCGAAGCCGCGAAGTAGGGCCGGACGCGCGGCCCGTACGCGCACGACGAGGAGAGGGAGCCGATGGGTGAACCGTCCGCCGCGGAGCCGGAGGGCCCGGCACCGGGGAGCACGGGTGACGCCGTCATCGCCACCCGCGCGCTGACCAAGCGCTACCGCGGCGGACAACTCGCCGTCGACGGCCTGGACCTGACCGTTCCGGCGGGCAGCGTCTTCGGCTTCCTCGGCCCCAACGGCTCCGGCAAGACCACCACCATCCGCATGCTGATGGGCCTGATCGAGCCGACCTCGGGCACGGCACGGGTGCTGGGCCGGCCCGTGCCGCGCGCCGCCCGCGCCGTACTGCCCCAGGTCGGCGCCCTCATCGAGGGCCCCGCCCTGTACGGCTTCCTCTCCGGCCGCGACAACCTCCTGCGCTACGACGCCGCCGACCCGACCGCCGACCCGCGCACCCGGCGCGCGCGCGTCGGGGCGGCGCTCGAGCGGGTGGGTCTCGCGGCGGCCGCGGGCAAGAAGGCGAAGGCGTACTCGCTCGGCATGAAGCAGCGCCTCGGCCTGGCGGCGGCGCTGCTGCAGCCGCGACGCCTGCTGGTGCTGGACGAGCCCACCAACGGGCTCGACCCCCAGGGCATGCGCGAGATCCGCACCCTCGTGCGCGAACTGGCCTCCGACGGCACGACCGTCTTCCTCTCCTCGCACCTGCTGGACGAGATCGAGCAGGTGTGCACGCACGCGGCCGTGATGGCACGGGGCCGGCTGATCACCCAGGGCGCGGTCACCGACCTCGCGGCCGGGGCGCGCGGCCGGCTGGTGGTGACCACGCCGGACACGGGAGAGGCGGCACGGGTGCTGAAGGAACGGGGCGCCGGGGACGTGGTCGTCGCCGAGGACCGGGTGACGGCGGAGCCGCCGGGCGGCGACCTCGCCGACCTGAACGCCGCGCTGGTCACGGCCGGGGTGCGGGTCCGCGGCTTCGGAGTCGAACGGGCCTCGCTGGAGGACGCGTTCGTGGCGCTGACGGGGGAGGGCTTCGATGTCGCGGGCTGAGGCGTCACCGGCCGGGACGGCACGGGCCGGCGAAGCGGTCGAAGGGGCCGGGAACGCGGGCGTCGTGCGCCCGCCGAGCCGCCTGTGGTCCTTCGGGCTGCTCCGCAGCGAGCTGCTGATCACCTTCCGGCGCTGGCGCACCCTCGCCCTGCTGGGTGTGCTGGCCGCGGTGCCGGTCCTGGTGGGGATCGCCGTGCGGATCGAGACGGGCGACGGCTCGTCGTTCGGCGAGGGCCGGGGCGGCGGGGGCGAGGGTCCGGCGTTCATCTCGCAGATCAGCAACAACGGGCTGTTCCTGGTCTTCACCGCGCTCGCCGCCACGCTCCCGTTCTTCCTGCCCATGGCCGTCGGCGTCGTCGCCGGTGACGCCGTCGCGGGCGAGGCGAGCGCGGGCACGCTGCGCTACCTCCTGGTCGCCCCGGCCGGGCGCACCCGCCTGCTGCTCACGAAGTTCGCGACGGTGATCGCCTTCTGCCTCGCGGCCACCCTCGTGGTCGCCGTCTCGGCGCTCGCGGTCGGGGCGCTGCTGTTCCCGCTCGGTGACCTGACCACCATCTCCGGCACCCACATCACGTACGCCGAGGGCCTGGGGCGGGCCCTGCTGATCGCCCTGGTCGTCGCCGCCTCGCTCGTCGGCGTGGCGGCGCTCGGCCTGTTCGTCTCGACGCTGACCGGGAGCGGCATCGCGGCGATGGCGACCACGGTCGGGCTGCTGATCACGGTCCAGATCCTCGACCAGATCCCCCAGCTGCACGCCCTCCAGCCGTACTTCTTCTCGCACCACTGGCTGTCCTTCGCCGACCTGATGCGCGAGCCGGTCTACTGGGACGACCTGGCGAAGAACCTCGGTCTCCAGGCCCTCTACGCGGCGGTGTTCGGCTCGGCCGCCTGGGCGCGGTTCACCGCGAAGGACGTCACCTCGTAGACGGCGCCTGCGCCCGCTCGTACGGGAAACGGGCGAGGGGCGCTTCCTGGGCGAAGAAGGTCTTGGCGCGGGCCAGGGCGTCGGTGTCGCGCAGGACGTCGCCGGGCTTGCTGCCGTTGCCGAGCAGGACCCCGCCGAACCGCATGCCCATGTACGCCGCCGAGTTGTTCAGGCTGCCGATCAGCGGGTCGGCGACCTCCTGCTCCTCGTGCGCGAGCACGGTGACGCACCACAGGGTGCGGCCGGCCAGGGTCGCCTTGAAGTCGAGGCCGGGGGTACGCAGCCAGCCGGACCAGTGGTCGAGGTAGCGCTTGACCGGGGCGGACAGCGAGTACCAGTACAGCGGCGAGGCGATCACGAGGTCCGTGGCGGCGAGCGTGGCGTCCAGCAGCAGGGCCTCGTCGCCCTCGGTGGGGCGGGTGTGGTCGCTGTCGTGCCGCAGGTCCTCGAACTCGGGCAACGGGTGCTCGGCCAGGCTGATCCACCGCTGCTCGACGCCCGCGGGCAGCTGTTCGGCGGCGCGGCGGGCCAGCAGCTCGGTGTTGCCGTCGGGGCGGCTGCTGCCCAGCAGGAAGAGGAAGCGGCGGCTCATGGGACCCCCAGGGGTGTACGGCGTGCGCGAATTACCAGCACGTGCAGTATATGCACATGCATGCGCCTGTCCAGGGTGGAGCGCGGGGCGCCGCTCGCGCGATGGGGCCGGCGGCGCCCGGAGCGCCACACCGCACGTCCGTGACCTCCTGGAACGAGCCTGTGACACCCCGGTGACGTGAGAATCGCGAGCGAGCGGAGAGACTCGACGGTAGGTGAACGACTGGCATGACAGGCTCTGGACGGCAGGGAAGTGGAACCGCCGACGGAAGCCGCCTCAAGAGTGGGGGGACGATGTCTCGACTCGGCCGCGACAAGCAGCGGGACCAGCAACGCGCCGAGCGTCCGCCCGCCCCCGTCCCCGTGGAGACGCCGATCGACGTCCGCGTGCCGGAGGCCGGCACCGACGCGCGCGGCGCCTCGGTCGACGGCGTCCTGGTCGTCCCCGCCCCCGGCGAGGAGGTGCGGCACGCCGTCCTGAACCGCCTCCACCGCTTCGCCCTCACCGCGGGCCGGCCCGTCCTCGCCACGATCCACGACGACCGCATCGGCTGCGTCGTCCAGCTCCGCGTCGACCCGGACGGCTCCAGCCACCTCGCCGCAAAGCCGGTACCGACGCCCCGCGCAGCGGACGCCACCCCGCCGACCCCGGAGGCCGCGCCCGCCTCGGCTGCCTTGCCGACGGCCCGGGCAGCGGCCCCGGCGGTTTCGGTGCCTCCCGCGTCGCCGGCCCCGGAGGCCGCGCCCGCCTCGGCTGCCTCGCCGACGGCCCGGGCAGCGGTCCCGGCGGTTTCGGTGCCTCCCGCGTCGCCGGCCCCGGAGGCCGCGCCCGCCTCGGCTGCCTTGCCGACGGCGCCGGCAGCGGCCTCATCGGCCCCGCTTGCCCCGGCGTTCCCGCCGTCCTTCGCGGCACCCACAGCACCGCCGGCCCTGGCAGTCCGGGCCTCGGCGTCCCCGGCGACCCCGAAGGCCGTGGCCCCGGCCGCCCGCGTGCCGGTGGTGCCTGAGCCGCCCCGGATGCCGTCCGGCGGGTCCGTGCCCACGTTCGTCCTGCGCGCCCTCCCGGAGGCCACCGGGGGAGTGGCGCCGGGCACGGTGGTGCCGCCGACGGGGGTGTTCGGCCCACCGCCGCGGATGGACGCGGCGCCCGCGGGCGGCGGCGTCGACGCGCGCGAAGCGGCACTCCCCGCAGCCGCGCCCCGCGCATCCGCGCCCCGCGCATCCGCGCCTTCCACGTCCGCGCCCCCCGCGTCCGCGCCCCGCGCCACCGCGGCCGGTGCCCCCGCACCGCCCGTCGTCATACCCGGCGCCTGTGAGGCCCCGGTGTCCGAGCCGGCCTCCGTTCCCGGCGGTCGCCCCGAGCCGGTTCCCGGTCTCCTCATGGATCCCGACCCCGCGCCCCGGCCCACGCCCACCCCGCCCCGCGGCTTCGACGCCGTGGCCGAGGCCGTGCTGGGGGACGCGCCGATCACCGCGCCCGGTGACGCCACCGCTCCCGCCCTCCTCGCCGAGCCCACGGCGCGGATCAACGACGCGGTCAAGGAGGGACGGACGCAGGACGCGGCGCGCCTCGCGGAGCGCTCCGTGGCCGAGGCCTCGGAGACGCTGGGACCGGAGCACCCGGAGGTGCTCCGGCTCCGTGAACTCACCGCGTACATCGCCTACCTGTCCGGTGACCCGGGGCGCGCCTTCGAGCTGTCGGTGGACCTGGCCAGGATCCACCGCACGGCAGGCGACGCGGAGGCCGCCTACGGCAACGTCCAGAGCGCGGCCACGGCCTGGCGGGCGGTGCGCGACCCCGAACGCGGGCTGGAGCTGGGGCGCGATCTGGTCGGCCTGTGGAGCGAACTCGCCGCCGAGGCGGGACCGGCCGCCGACGACGCCGAGCAGCTCGAGGCGGCCCGCACCCGCATGGGCCGCCTCGCCGGACGCGCCCGTGCCCACGCCCGGGCCGACTGACCGGGCGGCCGGGCCGGGCCGGCTACTGCGACAGCTGCCAGACCGCGTACGCGATGGCGTCGCTGTTGCGGTTCAGGGCCGTGTCGTCGATGTTGGCGGTGGTGTCGCACGACGAGTGGTAGCAGCGGTCGAACGCCAGGCCCGCGGTGCCGCCCCACTTGGCCGCCTGCGCGGACGTCTTGCGGTAGTCGGCGCCGCTGAAGAGGCCGCCGACGGGGACGCCCGCGTTCTTGAAGGGCGCGTGGTCGGAACGGCCGTCGCCCTCGGTCTCGATCTCGGTGGAGACGCCGAGGCCGGCGAAGTAGTCCTTGAAGGTCTTCTCGATCACGGGGTCGTCGTCGTAGACGAAGTAGCCGGGGTTGGGCGAGCCGATCATGTCGAAGTTCAGGTAGCCGCTGATCTTCGCGCGGCCGGCCGACCCGAGGCTGTTCACGTAGTAGCGGGAGCCGACCAGCCCCAGCTCCTCCGCGCCCCACCAGGCGAAGCGCAGGTGCTTGGTGGGCCGGTAGCCGGAGCGGGCCACGGCGAGCGCGGTCTCCAGGACGGCGGCCGATCCGGAGCCGTTGTCGTTGATGCCGGGTCCGGAGGTCACGCTGTCCAGGTGTGACCCTGACATGACAACCTGGTTCAGGTCGCCGCCGGGCCAGTCCGCGACGAGGTTGTAGCCGGTGCGGCCGGAGGACGTGAACTGCTGCACCGTGGTGGTGAAACCGGCGGCGTCCAGCTTGGCCTTCACGTAGTTGATCGACGCCTGGTAGCCGGGGCGGCCGTGGGCACGGTTGCCGCCGTTGGCCGTGGCGATGGACTGGAGCTGCGACAGGTGGGCCTTGACGTTGGCCACCGGTATGTCGGGCGCGGCGGCCGCGGTGGCGGCCTCGGGAGCGGGTGCCGCACCGGCCACGGAACTGCCGGTGATCGCGGTGGCGACGACGACGGCAGCGGCCGCCAGCGCACGCCCGGAAACGGAAACCATCATGTGGGGGGCTCCGGATTCCTGGGGAGTCCCTGGGGAGGACTCCTGGTGAATGGGGTGCCTGGATGGTGTGGTCGTGGCTGACACCGCGTCAAGACCGCTATTCGGCCACCGCGTCGCGCATATCGGGCTACGGCTTCCCGGTCGGGGCGTCGAGCCGCGCGGGCGCGGGTTCCACGGGTGCGGGTGCGGGCGCGGGTTCCGCGGAGACGGAGTCGGGGGACGGCCCTCCGCAGGCCACGATGTCCGAGTCGCGCGCCGCGTCCTCCTTCCGCGCCGGTACGCCGCCCCCGGTCCTGTCCAGCTGCGCCCGCAGCGCCCGGGAGGTCCGGTGGGCGGTGCGCAGCGCGTCCCAGGTGAGCAGCGTGAGCGCCAGCCAGACGAGCGCGAAGCCGGCCCAGCGCTCGGGCGGCATGGCCTCGCCGAAGTAGAAGATGCCGAGCAGGAACTGGAAGACCGGGGCCAGGTACTGGAGCAGACCCAGCGTGGACAGCGGCACGCGGATCGCCGCCGCGCCGAAGCAGACGAGGGGGATCGCCGTGACCACGCCGGTCGCGGCGAGCAGGGCGCCGTGCCCCGCGCCCTCGGTGGTGAAGGTCGAGTCGCCGTGCGCCCCCAGCCACAGCAGGTAGCCCAGCGCGGGCAGGAACTGGATCGCCGTCTCGGCGGCCAGTGACTCGACGCCCCCGAGGTTGACCTTCTTCTTCACCAGTCCGTACGTGGCGAAGGAGAAGGCGAGGCAGAGGGAGATCCACGGCGGCCGCCCGTAGCCGACGGTGAGGACGAGCACGGCCGCGAAGCCGGTCCCGACCGCCGCCCACTGCACGGGCCGCAGCCGCTCCTTCAGCAGGAGCACGCCCATCGCGATGGTGACCAGCGGGTTGATGAAGTAGCCGAGCGAGGCCTCGACGACGTGCCCGCTGTTCACGGCCCAGATGTAGACGCCCCAGTTGACGGTGATGACCGCCGCGGCCACGGTGATCAGTCCCAGCTTGCGCGGTTGCCGCAGCAGCTCGCCGGCCCAGGCCCAGCGCCGTACGACGAGCAGGGCGACGGCGACGAAGGCGAGGGACCACACCATCCGGTGGGCGAGGATCTCACCGGCCCCGGCCGGCTTGAGCAGCGGCCAGAAGAGCGGGACGAGCCCCCACATCCCGTACGCCGCGAAGCCGTTCAGCAGGCCTATGCGCTGTTCGTTCCCGGACGACCCGGCCACGGGCACCTCCTTGTCGCTACGGCATGCCGGGGACGGAGGCATGCCAGGACGAAGGTAACGCCGGACCCGGCCGCCTGTCATGCCCGTATCGTCATACGGTCATGACAGGCGGGGGCTGCCGCAGGCGCCGGCGTTCACGCGCGCAGCGCGGCCTCGATCGCGTCGGCGACCGGGGTGGTCGGGCGGCCGATGAGCCGGGACAGGTCGCCGGTGGTCACGACCAGCTCGCCCCGCTCGGTGGACGCCTCCACGCCGCCGAGGATCCCGGCCATGGGCTCGGGCACCCCGGCGCCGACGAGGGCGCGGACGTACTCCTCGACGGACACGGCCCGGTAGGCGATCTCGCGGCCCGCGCGCCGGCTCACCTCGGCGGCGTACTCGGCGAAGCTCCACGCCTCGTCGCCGCCCAGCTCGTACCGCTTGTTCTCGTGCCCCTCGCCGGTCAGGACGGCGACGGCGGCCGCCGCGTAGTCGGCGCGCGAGGCGGAGGAGACCCGGCCGTCACGGGCGGCCTGGACGACGGCACCGTGCTCCAGCACCTGGGCGAGGTGCTCCGTGTGGTTCTCGTGGTACCAGCCGTTGCCCAGGATCACCCACGGCAGGCCGGAGGCGAGGAGGACCTTCTCGGTCGCGCGGTGGTCGTCGGCGAGGGCGGCGGTCAGGCTGCTGGGCGCGCTGGTGTACGCCAGCAGCGCCACGCCCGCCGCGGCGGCAGCGTCGATGACCGTCCGGTGCTGCCCGGGGCGGTCCTTGGTGACCTCGTTGCCGGAGATCAGCAGCACCCTGTCGCCCGCCGCGAACAGTCCGTCGAAGGTCTCGGGCGCGTTGTAGTCGGCCACGGCGAGCCGCACGCCGCGCTCCGCGAGATCGGCGGCCCTGGCCCTGTCGCGCACGACGGCGGTGATCTGGCCGGCCGGGACCTTCTCCAGCAACTGCTCCACGACGTGGCGGCCGAGGTGTCCGGTGGCTCCGGTGACGACGATGCTCATGGCGTCGGAACTCCTTGTGGGGTCGGGGGGTGATGTCACCGACGCTAAGGGAAGCGCTAACCAAAAGAAAGTACCCACTTTGAAGTAAGGTACTGGCATGACCGTAAGTGACTCTCGGGCCGCGGAGGCGATGTGCCCCTACCGGCTCGTCCTGGAGCACGTGACCAGCCGCTGGGGCGTCCTCGTCCTGATCGAGCTCCTGGAGGGGCCGCACCGGTTCAGCGAGCTGCGCCGGGCGGTCGGCCGCGTCGGCCGGAGCGTCAGCGAGAAGATGCTCACCCAGACCCTCCAGACCCTGGAGCGCGACGGCCTGGTCCACCGCGACGCCAAGCCCGTCATCCCGCCCCGCGTCGACTACTCCCTGACCCCCCTCGGCCATGAGGCGGCGGAGCGGATCCGCGGCCTGGCCGAGTGGACGCGCGAGCGGATGACGGACGTCGAGCGGGCCCGCCAGGCGTACGACGAGAACCGGACCGCACGGCAAGAGGCCCGGGCGCTCCCGTCCCGGGCCTCGTGAAGCGGTACGGCTCTCAGCCGACGACCGTCCAGGTGTCGCCGCCCGCCAGCAGCGCCGCCAGGTCGCCCTTGCCGTTCTGCTCGACCGCGGTGTCGAGCTGGTCCGACATCAGCGTGTCGTAGACCGGCCGGTCGACGGAGCGCAGCACACCGATCGGGGTGTGGTGCAGCGTGTCGGGATCGGCGAGACGGGACAGCGCGAAGGCGGTGGTCGGCGACGCGGCGTGGGCGTCGTGGACCAGGATGTCCGCCTCGTTGTCCGCGGTGACCGCGACGACCTTCAGGTCACCGGTGGCCCGGTCGCGGACGACGCCCTTGGCACCTCCCCCGCTCTCGGCTTCGCTCGAGCGCGAGGTGCCCCCACCGCCGAAGCGGATCGGCTGCCCGTGCTCCAGCCGGATCACCGCCTCCTCCGCCCGCTCCCGGTCCTTGAGGACGTCGAAGGCGCCGTCGTTGAAGATGTTGCAGTTCTGGTAGATCTCGACCAGCGCCGTGCCCGGGTGGTCGGCGGCCTGGCGCAGCACGTCGGTGAGGTGCTTGCGGTCGGAGTCGACGGTCCGGGCGACGAAGGACGCCTCCGCGCCGAGCGCCAGCGACACCGGGTTGAACGGCGCGTCCAGCGAGCCCATCGGCGTCGACTTGGTGACCTTGCCGACCTCGGAGGTCGGCGAGTACTGGCCCTTGGTCAGACCGTAGATCCGGTTGTTGAACAGCAGGATCTTGAGGTTCACGTTGCGGCGCAGCGCGTGGATGAGGTGGTTGCCGCCGATGGACAGCGCGTCGCCGTCACCGGTGACGACCCACACCGACAGGTCGTGGCGGGAGGCGGCCAGGCCCGTGGCGATGGCGGGGGCGCGGCCGTGGATGGAGTGCATCCCGTAGGTGTTCATGTAGTACGGGAAGCGGGAGGAGCAGCCGATGCCGGAGACGAAGACGATGTTCTCCTTCGCCAGGCCCAGCTGCGGCATGAAGCCCTGCACGGCGGCGAGGATGGCGTAGTCGCCGCAGCCCGGGCACCAGCGCACCTCCTGGTCGGACTTGAAGTCCTTCATGGACTGCTTGCCCTCGGCCTTCGGCACGAGCTGGAGCAGCGCGTTGGCGTCAGTCATCGATGGCCTCCTTCAGCGCCGTGGCGAGCTGCTCCGCCTTGAACGGCATGCCGTTGACCTGGTTGTACGAGCGTGCGTCGACCAGGTACTTCGCCCGGATCAGCGTGGCGAGCTGCCCGAGGTTCATCTCGGGGACCACCACCTTGTCGTACCCCTTCAGGACCGGGCCCAGATTGTGCGGGAAGGGGTTGAGGTGGCGCAGGTGGGCCTGCGCGATCGACTCGCCGGCCGCCCGCAGCCGCCGCACGGCCGCGGTGATCGGCCCGTACGTCGACCCCCAGCCCAGGACGAGGGTGCGCGCGCCGTCCGGGTCGTCGACCTCCACGTCGGGCACGTCGACGCCGTCGATCTTGGCCTGGCGGGTGCGGACCATGAAGTCGTGGTTGGCCGGGTCGTAGGAGATGTTGCCCGTGCCGTCCTGCTTCTCGATGCCGCCGATCCGGTGCTCCAGGCCGGGCGTGCCCGGCACCGCCCAGGGACGGGCGAGGGTCTGCGGGTCGCGCTTGTACGGCCAGAACACCTCGGTGCCGTCGTCCAGCGTGTGATTCGGCCCCTGCGCGAACCGCACGGCCAGGTCCGGGAGCTCGTCGAGCTCCGGGATCCGCCACGGCTCGGAGCCGTTGGCCAGGTAGCCGTCGGAGAGCAGGAAGACCGGGGTGCGGTAGGTCAGCGCGATCCGCGCCGCCTCCAGGGCCGCGTCGAAGCAGTCCGCCGGGGTGCGCGGGGCGACGACGGGCACCGGGGCCTCGCCGTTGCGGCCGTACATCGCCTGGAGGAGGTCCGCCTGTTCGGTCTTGGTCGGCAGACCGGTGGAGGGCCCGCCGCGCTGGATGTCCACGATCAGCAGCGGCAGCTCCAGGGAGACCGCGAGGCCGATCGTCTCGCTCTTCAGCGCGACGCCCGGACCAGATGTGGTGGTGACCGCCAGCGACCCGCCGAACGCCGCGCCCAGCGCCGCGCCGATGCCGGCGATCTCGTCCTCGGCCTGGAAGGTGCGCACACCGAAGTTCTTGTGCCTGCTGAGCTCGTGCAGGATGTCCGAGGCCGGGGTGATCGGGTACGAGCCCAGGAACAGCGGCAGGTCCGCCTGGCGGGACGCGGCGATCAGGCCGTAGGCCAGGGCCAGGTTCCCGGAGATGTTGCGGTAGACGCCCGGCGGGAACGCCTTCGCCGCGGGCGCGACCTCGTAGGAGACCGCGAAGTCCTCCGTCGTCTCGCCGAAGTTCCAGCCCGCCCGGTAGGCCGCGATGTTGGCCTCCGCGATGTCGGGCTTCTTCGCGAACTTCGACCGCAGGAACTTCTCCGTGCCCTCGGTCGGGCGGTGGTACATCCAGCTCAGCAGGCCCAGTGCGAACATGTTCTTGCTGCGCTCGGCCTCCTTGCGGCTGAGGTCGAACTCCTTGAGCGCCTCCACCGTCAGGGTGGTCAGCGGCACCGGGTGCACGTGGTACCCGTCGAGGGAGCCGTCCTCCAGCGGAGAGGTCTCGTAGCCGACCTTCTGCATCGCACGCCGGGTGAACTCGTCCGTGTTGACGATGATCTCCGCACCGCGCGGCAGGTCGGCGACGTTCGCCTTGAGCGCGGCCGGGTTCATCGCGACCAGCACGTTCGGCGCGTCGCCGGGGGTGAGGATGTCGTGGTCGGCGAAGTGGAGCTGGAAGGACGAGACGCCCGGCAGGGTGCCGGCGGGCGCCCGGATCTCGGCCGGGAAGTTCGGCAGCGTCGACAGGTCGTTGCCGAAGGACGCCGTCTCGGAGGTGAAGCGGTCCCCGGTGAGCTGCATGCCGTCACCGGAGTCCCCGGCGAACCTGATGATCACCCGGTCCAGCCGGCGGACGTCCTTCGCCCCGACCGGTTTGCGCTGCGCTCCCACGACGGTCTCGTCGGTTCCGTCGGCCTGCTCCGCTGGGCTGCTGACCTGGCTGGTCACTGAACTGGACCTCCCTCGAGGCGGCTGTCCGGGGACCGGCCTCCCATCGGCCGTCCCAGGAACCAACCCTACGTCCGCGGGTGTTGACTTCCGGTGGACATTCGCATGATGGACACGACCTCCGGGCGGCCCGGGAGCCCGTCGGTCCACGGGCTCCTCACCCCCGCACCGCTGAGGACGCCCCCTGTCCGTGCCGCGGTTTCTCCCCCGTTCGGACGAGCCCCGGCGGGCTCGGTGACGGGGCAGGCGATCCCGGGAACGGAGACGGGTCTCAGGACTTGAGATAGGTGAGCACGGCGAGGACGCGCCGGTGATCGCCGTCGCTCGGGGACAGGCCCAGCTTCATGAAGATGTTGCTGACGTGCTTCTCGACGGCCCCGTCGCTGACCACGAGCTGCCTGGCGATCGCGGAGTTCGTCCGGCCCTCGGCCATGAGCCCCAGGACCTCCCGCTCCCGCGGGGTGAGCCCGGCGAGCACGTCCTGCTTGCGGCTGCGTCCGAGCAGCTGCGCGACCACCTCGGGGTCGAGCGCCGTACCGCCCTGCGCCACGCGCACCACCGCGTCCACGAACTCCCGCACCTCGGCCACGCGGTCCTTGAGCAGATAGCCGACGCCCCGGCTGGAACCGGCCAGCAGCTCGGTGGCGTACCGCTCCTCCACGTACTGGGACAGCACCAGCACGCCGAGCCCGGGATGCGCCTTGCGCAACTGCACCGACGCCCGCACGCCCTCGTCGGTGTGCGTCGGCGGCATCCGTACATCCGCCACGACGACGTCCGGCAGCTCCCCCTGCGCGTCCAGCTCCGTGATGGTCTTGATCAGCGCCTGCGCGTCACCGACACCGGCCACCACCTCGTGCCCGCGGTCGGTCAGCAACCGGGTCAGCCCCTCCCTGAGAAGCACCGAATCCTCGGCGATGACCACCCGCACCCTGTCCTCCACGTTCCTCGGCCCCCCACAGCCACACTCCGCCCACCCCACGGCCCGCGCGGCCCGCGCCGCGTCCACGGACCGCCCGTGCGACAGGTCCAGCATTCCAGCATCGGCGTGCGAATGCGTTCGTGCGCCGGGAAGAAACGGGAAGAAACGGGAAGAGGGGGAGGCCGAGCCGGGATCCGGACACGCGATGGCCGAATTCCGATCATGCCGGCCGGGGCCCGGGGGGTACGGGGCTCCGGCCGGCGGTGTGTTCCAGGCGGCGTCGGCCGCTCAGCGGCCTACCGGCTCCGTCCGCCACGGCAGCTCCGCCGTCACCCGGGTGGGGCCCCCGGCCGGCGAGTCCACCACGAGGATCCCGTCCACCGCGTCGAGCCGCTCGGCCAGCCCCGCCAGACCGGAACCGGCGGACGGGTGCGCGCCGCCCACCCCGTTGTCCACGACCTGGAGCATCAGCCGGTCCTCCACGCGCCACACCTCCACGCCGGCCGCCGTAGCCCGCGCGTGCTTGCTGATGTTCTGCAGCAGCTCCGAGACGGTGAAGTACGCGATGCCCTCGATCGCCGACGCCGGCCGTTCCGTCAGGTCCACCTCCACCCGCACCGGCACCGTGCAGCGCGAGGCGACCGCCGACAGCGCCGCGTCCAGGCCGCGGTCGGTCAGCACGGCCGGGTGGATGCCGCGCGCCAGGTCCCGCAGTTCCTGCAGCGCCGTCTTCACCTCGCCGTGCGCCTCACCCACCATGCGCGCCGCCTCCTGCGGGTCCTCCCGCAGCTTCTCCTTCGCCAGCCCCAGGTCCATGGCCAGGTTGACCAGCCGGGCCTGCGCCCCGTCGTGCAGATCGCGTTCGATGCGCCGCAGGTCGGCCGCGGCCGTGTCGACCACGACCCCCCGGTCCGACTCCAGCTCCACCACCCGCGTCGCCAGCCGCGACGGCCCGAGCAGCCCGTGCACCAGCAGCCGGTCCACCGTCGTCAGGGCCCGCACGACCCACGGCGTCGCCAGCGTGACCAGCAGCCCGACCAGCGCGGTCACGGTGATCTCGAAGGGGTTGTCGAGGTAGATCCGGTGCGTCTCGTCGCCGTACAGCTGGAGCCCGTCCTGACCCGCGTACGCCGGGAACACCCAGAACCACAGGGGATACGTCAGCATCGTCCAACCGGTCGACCACAAGCTCACGGCGACGGCGAACGAGAACACCGACCACGGGAACTGCAGCACCGCGTACAGCAGGCTCCGCCAGGACGAGCCGCTCTTCAGGACGGCACCCATCCAGGCCATCGCACCCGGCTTGCTCATCCGCAGCGGCTCGGGCGCGGCCACGTCGAGCCCCAGCAGGGCGCGCGCCCGGGCCCGCTCCAGCGCCCCGATCCCCCGGCACCCGGCGAGCGCGGCGGCCAGCACCGGGACGCCCAGGAACGTCACCAGCAGCCCGGCACCGAGCGACATCATGGTGACGGCGTACGTGAAGAGCATGATCCCGATCGGCAGGCTCAGCAGCACGAAGCCGAACTCCCGCCAGCTGCGGCCCTCGAACGGCGCCCGCAGCCCCGCCGGCAGCCGGTGCCGTCGCGGACCGGCGTCCGCGGAACGACCGGACCCGCTCCCGAGCCCGTAACCCTGTCCGTACTCCGTGGCCATCGGTGCCGTCCTTCTCCTCGACCTGTGGCTGTGCCGTCGGACTCCACCCTCCTCGACCGCACGTCCCCGGGCCATGCGGCCCGTCGGCGTCCTGGAAGGGGGGTTTTCCCCACCCCACCCCACCGCTCACCGGGACGCCGGGCACACGAAACGCCCCGGCACACGAAACGCCCCGGCACACGAAACGCCCCGGCGCGCGAACGCCGGGGCGTGGCTCGGGCCGCCCGCTACCGTGCGCGGGCGGCACCACCGGAACCGTCGGCGTCCGTACGGTCGCGCCACGGCAGCTCGGCCGTGACCGTCGTCGGGCCGCCCTCCGGCGAATCGATCGCGAACAGGCCGTCGACGGCGCTCAACCGCTCGGCGAGACCCTTCATCCCCGTCCCGGCGTCCAGGCGCGCACCCCCGCGCCCGTCGTCGCCCACCTGCATGAGCAGCCGGTCGGCCGTCCGCCACACCTCCACGGACGCGGTCCTCGCCCCGCTGTGCTTGCTGACGTTCTGCAGCAGCTCCGAGACGGTGAAGTAGGCGATGCCCTCGATCGCCGCCGCCGGCCGCTCCGTCAGGTCGACGGTCACCTTCACCGGGACCGTGCAGCGCGAGGCCACCGAGGACAGGGCCGCGTCCAGGCCGCGGTCGGTCAGTACGGCGGGGTGGATGCCGCGCGCCAGGTCCCGCAGTTCCTGCAGCGCCAGCTTCACCTCGCCGTGCGCCTCGTCGACCATCGCCGCCGCCGCGTCGGGGTCCTCCAGCAGCTTCTCCTTGGCCAAGCCCAGCCCCATGGCCAGGTTGACCAGGCGCGCCTGCGCCCCGTCGTGCAGGTCCCGTTCGATGCGCCGCAGGTCGGCCGCGGCCGTGTCGACCACTACCCCCCGGTCCGACTCCAGCTCGGCGATCCGCCGCTCCAGCTCGTCGGACGGCGACAGCAGCCCGCGCACCATCGCCCGGTCCACGTTGGTCAGGCCCCGCGCGACGAACGGCAGCACCGGCCACAGCACGAACAGCGACGTCAGCGTCACGGCGAAGGTGACGACGCCCCAGGGCAGCCGTATGAGCGCGTACAGGACCGTGCGCCAGCCCACCGGGTCCTTCAGCGCCGTCCACATCTGGGCGAAGAAACCGCCCCGGCCCCGCCACGGCAGCCGGCTCGGCTCCTCCACCCGCACCCCGAGCAGCGCCCTGGCCCGCGACCGCTCCATCCTGCCCAGCAGCCGCGCCCCCGACAGCCCGGCCGCCAGCAACGGCAGCCCGATCACCGTGACCGTCAGCCCGACACCGGCGAACAGCACCGTCACGACGTACGTGAAGCCGAGCAGCGCCACCGGAAGGTTCGCCAGCAGGTGGGCGATCTCCTTCCAGGTGTGCCGGTCGAGGGCGAAACGGGCCGGTGGCAGGCGGTCGCTGTCCACTTCGCTGTCTACTTCGCCGACGGGGCCGGCGTACGTCGGGGACGAGAGGCGTTCGGTCATACCGGTCAGCGTGCCGTGCGGCGCGGTCCCGCGCCATGAGGCGGACCGCCGGGCATCCCCTGAGGAAAACCCCACCCCGGCGTCTCAAGAGGCGACGGGCTGCTTACCGTCTCTTTATCAGGCCCTAGACTCCCGTGCGTACAGATCGTCGGACAGCAGCGTTCAGGGTTCGCAGGGCTCGCAGGGCTCGGACAGGGAGTGAGGGACGGACGTGCCGGAACCGACTGTCGGCATCGCGGCGGACTACTTCCGGTCCTACTCGGTCGTCGGACTGCTCGCCGTCGTCGGCGTGCTCTTCGTGGCCGTCGCCTTCGGCGCGGGACGTCTGCTGCGGCCCGTGGTCCCGACGCCCGAGAAGCTCCTGACGTACGAGTGCGGGGTCGACCCCGTCGGCGAGGGCTGGGCCCACACCCAGGTCCGCTACTACGTCTACGCCTTCCTGTACGTGATCTTCGCAGTGGACTCGATCTTCCTCTTCCCCTGGGCGACGGTCTTCGCCGACCCTGGATACGGTGCGACGACGCTCGTGGAGATGTTCGTCTTCCTCGGCTTCCTCGCCGTGGGCCTGCTCTACGCATACAAGAAGGGCGTCCTGTCATGGACGTGAACCCCTCCGCCTCCCCGTCCGGCTCCTCCTCCGAGTCCGAGCCCGTCCTGCTGCCGGAACCCAAGCGCCTCGGCGCCCTGGCCCGGCTCGCCCCCGAACCCATGAAGGTCGTCCTCAACTGGGGCCGCCGCTACTCACTCTGGGTCTTCAACTTCGGCCTCGCCTGCTGCGCCATCGAGTTCATCGCCGCGTCGATGGCCCGCCACGACTTCATCCGCCTCGGCGTCATCCCGTTCGCGCCCGGGCCCCGTCAGGCCGACCTGATGGTGGTGTCGGGCACGGTCACGGACAAGATGGCCCCCGCCGTCAAGCGCCTCTACGAGCAGATGCCCGAGCCGAAGTACGTCATCTCCTTCGGCGCCTGCTCCAACTGCGGCGGCCCTTACTGGGACTCCTACTCCGTGACGAAGGGCGTCGACCAGATCATCCCCGTCGACGTCTACGTCCCCGGCTGCCCGCCCCGCCCCGAGGCGCTGCTCCAGGGGATCCTGAAGCTCCAGGAGAAGATCGCCCGGGAGTCGCTGGGGGAGCGGTACGGCACCTCGCCGCGTCCGTCGGCGGCCGCGCTGCAGAGTGACCTGGTGCAGCCGCCCGCCCCGGGCCCGGGGGAGACCCGATGAGCGCGGTCGGCTGGCTGCCCGCCGATGCCGAGGAGCTCTTCGGCACGGACGCCACCGCCGAGGAGTCGTACGACCTCCTGACGGTGGACGTGCCGCCGGCGGCCTGGATCTCCGCCCTGGAGACGGCCCGCGACCGGCTGGGCTGCACCTACTTCGACTGGCTGAGCGCGGTCGACGAGCCGGGCACCGGCTTCCGCGTCGCGGCGCACGTGGCCGCCCTCGCGCCGGTCCGCCGGCTGCTGCTGCGCACCACGGTTGCGCACGAGTCCCCGGTCCTGCCCACCGCCGTCGCCGTCTACGCGGGCGCGGCCTGGCACGAACGCGAGACGCACGAGATGTTCGGCGTCGTCTTCGAGGACCACCCGGGGCTGGACCACCTGCTGCTGCCCGAGGGCTTCGAGGGCCACCCCCTGCGCAAGGACTTCGTCCTCGCCGCCCGCGTCGCCAAGGCGTGGCCGGGCGCGAAGGAACCCGGCGAGTCCGACCACGGCGGCCCCCGGCGCCGCCAGATGCTGCCACCGGGCGTGCCCGACCCCAACGAATGGGGCCCGCAGAAGGGCCAGCTCCCTCCGGCACCGGCCCGCCCGGCCCGCGGCGCCGCCCGCGCGGCAGGCGACCGCCCGACCCGCGCGGCAGCCGACCGCCCGGCCCGGCGCATGCGCACGGCAGCGCAGGGCTCCGCCGGCCAGACGGCCCCGGCCACGGAGACACCGGGCACCCCTGCGCCGACCACGGGTACCCCGGCTGCCCCGGCTGCCGGAACGCCGGGCACGGGCGCGGGGGCTTCGGCCACGGAGTCCCCGTCGGCGCCGTCGGCGTCTGCTCCCCGGCGTGCGCGCAGCGCGAGCGAGGGCTCGGCGTCGCAGCGGCCGGGTGCGGCGGCTGCGGAGGGCCAGGAGGACGTGTCCGGCGCGGAGAGCCGGGATGTCGCGGGGCGGGGCACACCCGCCCGGCGTGCGCGCAGCGCGAGCGAGGGTTCGGCATCGCAGCGGCCGGGTGCGGCGGCTGCGGAGGGACAGGAGGACGTGTCCGGTGCGGGGGGCCGGGATGTCGCGGGGCGGGGCGCACCCGCCCGGCGTGCGCGCAGCGCGAGCGAGGGCTCGGCCTCGCAGCGGACCGACGCCACCGCGGACCGGTCCGACGCGACCGCACCGTCCGGCGCCGCCGCAAAGACGCCCCCTGCCCCGAAGCCCGCCGCCGCGCCCCGCAGCCCCGACGCACCCTGGCACCACGCCCGCCCGGCCTTCGACGAGCCCGCGGAGCGCGCCGAGGAGCCCGAGAGCCCGGAGGGCGAGGACGGGAAGAGCCGGGGGAGCGCGGAGACCCCGAAGCGCCCGGACGGCCGCGGGAACCCTGAGGGGCCCCAGGCCCCACAACCTCCGAAGACCGGGGAAGCCCCGAAGACCCCGGAGGCCGGGCAGGCCTCGGAGTCCCCGGAGGCCGGGGAGGCTCCGGAGTCCCCGGAGGCCGGGCAGGCCCCGGGGTCCCCCGAGGCCGGGGAGGCCCCGGAAACCACGGAAGCCCCGGAAACCACGGAGACCACGGAGACCCCGGAGACCGGGGAGGATGCGGAGCCCCCCGCCCGCGCCGAAACACCCGACCGCCCAGGAGGCCCGCAGTGAACGACGCTCTCGACGTCACCCTGCGCCTCCTGATCGTCTTCGTCGTCTTCCTGACCTTCCCCCTGATCGTCGGTCAGACCGAGCACAAGGTGATGGCCCACATGCAGGGCCGCCTCGGCCCCATGTACGCCGGCGGCTTCCACGGCTGGGCACAGCTCGTCGCGGACGGCGTGAAGTTCGCGCAGAAGGAGGACGTCGTCCCCGCTGACGCGGACCGCCGCGTCTTCCAGCTCGCCCCCGCCGTGGCCCTGCTGCCGTACCTGCTCGTCCTCCTCGCCATCCCCATCGGTCCCGGGGAGGGCGCGGTGGGCCAGGTCGTCGACGCGGGGATCTTCTTCGTGCTCGCCGTCATGGGCGTGGGCGTCCTCGGCTCGCTCATGGCCGGCTGGGCCTCCGCCAACAAGTTCTCCCTCCTCGGCGGCCTGCGCACCGCCGCCCAGCTCCTCGCGTACGAACTCCCGATGCTGCTGACCGCCGCCTCGGTGGCGATGGCGGCCGGCACCGTCTCCCTCGTCGGGATCCTCGACGCCTTCGAGTGGTGGTGGCTGCCCTGGCAGATCGTCGGAGCGATCGTCTTCTTCGTCGCCGGCCTGGCCGAACTGCAGCGCCCCCCGTTCGACATGCCGGTCGCCGACTCGGAGATCATCTTCGGCGCCTACACCGAGTACACCGGCCTCCGCTTCGCGCTGTTCCTCCTCGCCGAGTACGCCGGGATCGTCGTGCTGTGCGGCCTGACCACCGTCCTGTTCCTGGGCGGCTGGCACGGGCCCTGGGGCGGTGACGGCCTCGGCTGGGTGTGGACCCTGCTGAAGACCGCCGTCCTCGCCTTCGTCGTCATCTGGCTGCGCGTGACCTACCCCCGCCTGCGCGAGGACCAGCTCCAGAAACTCTCCTGGACCCTCCTCGTCCCCCTCTCCCTCGCCCAGATCGCCCTCACCGGCATCGTCAAGGTGGTGATCCAGTAACCATGTCCCCCGTCCCCGGCTCCGGCCTGGCCAAGGGCCTGGCCGTCACCCTCCGCACGATGACGAGGAAGACCGTCACCGAGCAGTACCCGGACACCCAGCCCGACCTCCCGCCCCGCACCCGCGGCGTGATCGGCCTGTTCGAGGAGAACTGCACGGTCTGCATGCTGTGCGCCCGCGAGTGCCCCGACTGGTGCATCTACATCGACTCCCACAAGGAGACGGTGCCGGCGGCCACGCCCGGCGGCCGCGAGCGCAGCCGCAACGTCCTCGACCGCTTCGCCATCGACTTCTCCCTGTGCATGTACTGCGGTATCTGCATCGAGGTCTGTCCTTTCGACGCGCTGTTCTGGTCCCCGGAGTTCGAGTACTCCGAGACGGACATCCGCGACCTCACCCACGAGCGGGACAAGCTGCGCGAGTGGATGTGGACGGTTCCGGCCCCGCCCGCCCTCGACCCGGGCGCGGAGGAACCGAAGGAACTCGCCGCCGCGCGCAAGACCGCCGACAAACTGGCCGCCCAGCAGGAAGCCGCCCGGCAGGAAGCGGCTCAGCAGCCGGCCGCCGAGCAGGAGGCCGCCCAGCAGGGCGCGGCCGGGGCGCCCCGGCCGACCGAAGCGCACGCCGACGAGCAGGCCCGCGCCGCCGAGCAGCCCACCCGCCCGATGGGCGACTCCAAGCAGCAGACGGACCAGCCGAGTCCGGACCAGCCGGCACCCGGGCAGCCGAGGCCGGACCAGCCGAGTCCGGACCAGCCGGCACCCGGGCAGCCGAGGCCGGACCAGCCGAGTCCGGACCAGCCGGCACCCGGACGGGGGCCGGACCGGCAGGAGCCGGACCAGCCAGGTGCCGGGCAGCCGGGTCCCGGGCAGCCGGGGCCGGGACAGGAGGGCCGGGCATGACCCTCGCAGCGACCGCCGTCCGCCTCGCGGCGACGGACCACACGACCACGGCCGCCGGATCCCACGGCTTCCTGTCCCCGACCGGCGTGGAGATCGCCTTCCTCCTCGTCGGCCTCGTCACCTTCGGCGCCGCCGTCGTCACCGTCACGACCCGGCAGCTCGTCCACGCCGCACTGTGGCTGGTGGTGGCCCTCGGCGGCCTCGCCGTCGAGTACCTCCTGCTCACCGCCGAGTTCATCGCCTGGGTGCAGGTCCTCATCTACGTCGGCTCCGTCGTCGTCCTCCTCCTGTTCGGGCTGATGCTCACCCGGGCCCCCATCGGCCGTTCCCCGGACGCCGACTCGGGCAACCGCTGGGCCGCCCTCACCGTGGCCGTCGCCGCCGCGGCGGCCCTGGTGTGGGTCGTCGTCGACGCCTTCCGGACCACGTGGATCGACCTGGACGGCCCGGCCGCCGGCTCCACCGCCGTGACGGGAGCGAGCCTCTTCCAGAACTGGGTCCTGCCCTTCGAGGCCCTCTCCGTCCTCCTCCTCGCCGCCCTGGTCGGCGCCATCGTCCTGTCCCGCAGGGCCAAGGCGGAGCGAGCGGCCGACGCCGCCGCCCCGGCAACCACCCCGAACGGTGCCGGCAAGGACGGTGTCCGCTGATGCACCTCGCCTATCCCGCCGTTCTGTCCGCCCTCCTGTTCTGCACGGGTCTGTACGGAGTCCTCGCCCGCCGCAACGCGATCCTGGTCCTGATGTCGGTCGAGCTGATGCTCAACGCCGTCAACCTCAACCTGGTCGCCTTCGACGTCTGGCTCAGCAGAACCGCCGAGGAGACCCTGCACTCCGGACAGGCCCTCACCCTGTTCACCATCGCCATCGCCGCCGCCGAGATCGGCATCGGCCTGGCGATCGTGCTCGCCGTCCACCGCAACCGCGGCACCGCGGACATCGACCGGCTCCGCGACACCGCCGAGGGCCACGAGCCGGACGGCCCCGACACCGACGCCCCCGCGACCGGGACGGCCGAGAAGGCTGAGGCCACCGCGTGACCACGACCACCCTCGCCGTACTCGTCCCCCTCCTGCCCTTCCTGGGGGCGGCCGCCGGCCTCCTCCTCGGCCGCACCGCACCCGGTTTCGTCCGCCCGCTCGCCGTCCTGCCCACCCTGGCGGCCGTCGTCCTCGCCGTAGTGGTCGCCACTCGCCAGGGCGGTGGCCAGGCCGTCGAAGCCGCCACGGAACTGACACCCACCGGCTCGGTCCCCATCGAGCTCGCCCTGGACATCGACGGCTTCGCCGCCCTCGTGGCCGTCCTGGTCGGCTGCGTCGCCACCTGCGTACAGCTCTACTCGACGGGCTACCTGCGCGACGACCCGCGCTACCCCTCGTACGCCGCGCTCGTCTCCCTGTTCACCTCCGCCATGTTCCTCGTCGTCTACTCCGGCGACCTGATGGTGCTGCTGGTCGGCTGGGAGATCATGGGCATCTGCTCGTACTTCCTGGTCGGCCACTACTGGGAGACCCCCGAGGCGCGTGCCGCCTCCCTCAAGGCCTTCCTGGTGACCAAGCTCGGTGACGTCCCCTTCCTCATCGGCCTGCTCGCGCTGGCCACCGAGACCGGCTCCTTCCGCATCACCGAGATCCTCGGCGCGGTGGCGAGCGGCTCCATCGACCATCCGACCCTGATCGCCCTGCTGCTCCTGGCCGGCGTGGCGGGCAAGTCGGCGCAGTTCCCGCTGCACACCTGGCTCCCCGACGCGATGGCGGGCCCGACACCCGTCTCCGCCCTCATCCACGCCGCGACGATGGTCGCCGCCGGTGTCTACTTCATCGCCCGGCTCCTTCCGCTCTTCGAGGCCTCACAGGCCGCGATGGCCGTCCTCGCCGTCATGGCCGCCGTCACGATGGTCGGCTCGGCGCTCGCCGCGCTCGCCCAGGACGACATCAAGCGCGTCCTCGCCTACTCGACCATCGGGCAGCTCGGCTACATGACCGGCGCACTCGCCGCCGGCGACCGCGGTGCCGCCGTCTTCCACCTCCTCACGCACGGCGCCTTCAAGGCGCTGCTGTTCCTCGCCGCCGGCGTGATCATCCACGCCGCCGGCACCAACTCGCTGGCCGCCATGTCCCGCATGCGCGACCTGCGCAACCGCGTCCCGGACGCCTACTGGACGATGACCGTGGCGCTGCTCGCGCTCGCCGCGATCCCCCCGTTCAGCGGCTTCTTCTCCAAGGAGTCCGTCCTCGGCGCCGCCGAGCACGTCGCCACCGGCCACACCGAGCACGCGCCCGGCGCCGCGGGCTGGACCGTCCTGGTCGCCGGCCTGCTCACGGCCCTGCTCACCGCCGCCTACGCGACCCGCCTGTGGCTGCTGGCCTTCCGCGGCCGGGGCACCGAGGCCCCCGACCACGGCAGGCAGCCGTGGGTCATGAACGCCGTGCTCTGGGTGCTCGCCATCCCCTCCCTCGCCCTAGGCGGACTCGCCTTCCGCCTGCTGCCCGACTGGTTCGACGGCACCGACCTGACCCCGGCCCTCACCACCTCCGTGCTAGGCACGGGTGTGGCCCTGGTCGGCGGCATCGTCACCTACGCGGCCTGGCGGCACACCACCGCGCTCGCCGCCCGGACCCCGCTGGGCGCCGTCGCGGCCCACCCCGAGGCCGACGCCGGCCAGGTCGAGGCCGAGGCCATCGCCAGCCACACGCCCGCCTACGGAAGCGTGGCCTCCGCACCCGACCCGGCCGACCCCGGACGGCTGCTGCTCGGTCCCCTCCACCGTCACGCGGCCGCCGGCTTCCACCTGGACGCCGTGTACGCGGCCCTCTTCGTCCGTCCCGTCCAGGCCGGCGCGAGCCTCGTCCGGTTCCTCGACCGCGAGGTCGTGGACACCTACGTACGCGGGGCGGGCACCCTGCCCCGCTGGCTCGGGGCGGCCGTACGCCGGGCCCAGACCGGCAATGTGCAGACCTATGTGAGCGCGCTGCTCGCCGGCACCGTCGTCCTCGCGGTCGCCGCCGTCCTCGTCGCCACGGGAGCGTGAGCAGGCGTGATCGATATCAACGAGTCCGTGATGCAGTTCCTTCTGGCGTTCGTCGTCGTCGGCCCGCTCCTCGGCGCCGCCGCCGCTCTCCTGCCGGCCCCGCCCGGACTGAAGGGGAAGTCACCCGACCAGGCGGTGCTGCGGCACGGTGTCACCGTGACCGGCGTCGTCCTGCTCGCCGCGATCGTCCTCGTGCTCGGCTTCGACCACGACCGCCCGTCGACGATGCAGGCCGGCACGGACATCAGCTGGATCCCCGCACTCGACGTGCGCATCCACCTCGGCATCGACGGCATCTCCCTCCCCCTGCTGGTCCTGACCGCGCTGCTGACCTTCCTGTGCGCGCTCTACTCGTACTTCAAGCTGCCCGCGGGCCCGAGCCCGAAGGCCTTCGTCGCACTGCTGCTCGTCCTCGAGTCCGGCACCCTCGCCACCTTCGCCGTCCTCGACCTGATCCTGTTCTTCCTCGCCTTCGAGACGGTCCTCGTCCCGATGTACTTCCTCATCGCCCGCTGGGGCGGCGAGGGACGGGCCCAGGCCGCCTGGAAGTTCATCCTCTACACGCTGCTCGGCTCCGTCGTCATGCTGCTCGGCCTGCTCCTGATCGGAATCAGGGCGGGCACCTTCGACATGGTGGCACTCGCCACTGACAACGGCCGGTCGCTGACCACATCCGTGCAGGTCATCGCCGTTCTGGCGATCGGCGTCGGGCTCGCGGTGAAGACACCGATGTGGCCACTGCACAGCTGGCTGCCCGACGCCCACACCGCCGCGCCGACCGTCGGCTCGGTCCTGCTGGCCGGCGTCCTGCTGAAGATGGGCACGTACGGATTCGTCCGCATCCTCCTCCCGGTGGCCCCGGACGGTTTCCGCACCTTCGCGCCCTACCTCGCCGCCTTCGCCGTCGTCGGGATCATCTACGGCTCCCTGGCCTGCCTGGCCCTCGCCAAACGGGGCGCGAAGGGCGATCTCAAGCGCCTCATCGCGTACTCCTCCGTCGGCCACATGGGCTTCGTGCTGCTCGGCATCGCGACCATGACCCCGACCGGCGTCAACGGCGCACTGTTCGCCAACATCGCCCACGGCCTCATCACCGGCCTGCTCTTCTTCCTGGTCGGCGCCCTGAAGGACCGCACCGGCACCACCGACCTCGACACCCTGGCCGAGGAGACCGGCGCCGCCCTGTACGGCAAGGCGCCGCGCCTCGGCGGCCTGCTCGCCTTCGCCGCGGTCGCCTCGCTCGGCCTGCCGGGCCTGGCCGGGTTCTGGGGCGAGATGCTCGCCCTGTTCGGGGCCTTCGACCCCCGGGCCGACCTCAGCCGTCCGGCCTTCCTCACCTTCATGGCGATCGCCGCGTTCGGCACCCTGCTGACCGCCGCGTACATGCTGATCGTGGTCCGCCGCGTCTGCATGGGCGCCGTCCCGCGGGAAGCCCCGAAGCTCACCGACGTACGCACGTACGAGTTCGCCGCCTGGACCCCGCTCGTCGCCCTCACCGTCGTCGCCGGGCTGTGGCCCAAGACGCTGCTCGGGCTGACCGACCCGGCCGTGCAGCAGCTCCTCTCAGGAGGCACCCGATGAGCTCCCTGGCCCAGCCGCTGGCCGAGCCCCTGGCCCAGAACCTCGTCCAGTCCGTCGACTGGCTCGCCATCGCGCCGCCCACCCTCGCCGCGGTCGTGGGGCTCGTCGTCCTCGTCGCCGACCTGTTCGTCGCGGACGCCCGCAAGGCGCTGCTCGGCTGGATCGCGGTCGCCGGACTCGCCGCCTCCGCGCTCCTGCTGCTGCCCCTCGTGGGCGACGACCGCTCCACCTTCTGCCTCACCGGCGACGCCGACGTGTGCAGCTACACAGCGGACACCTTCACCCTCGCCATCCAGTTCCTGGTCCTCGGCGGCGCGCTCCTCGCCGCCCTGCTCTCGGTCACCGCCGTGAAGGACGCCGACCGGGGGCTGCCCGAGGGCGAGTTCTGGTTCCTGCTGCTCTCCTCGGCGGCCGGCGCCGCCCTCCTGCCGGCCTCCCGCGACCTCGCGACCCTCGTCGTCGCACTCGAGGTCGCCTCCCTGCCCGCCTTCGCCCTGGTCGGCCTCCGGCACGGCGACCGGCGCTCCTCCGAAGCCGCGCTGAAGTTCTTCCTGTCCTCGGTCACCGCGACCGCGGTCAGCCTCATGGGCATCAGCTTCGTGTACGCCTCCACCGGCACCCTCTACCTCACCCAGGTGGCCGACCGCGTCCAGCACGTCGACGGGCAGCTCACCACGCTCACCCAGACCGGCGTCGTCCTCACCCTCGTCGGCTTCGCCTTCAAGACGGCCGCCGTGCCCTTCCACTTCTGGGTGCCCGACACCTACGTGGGCGCGCCGCTCCCGATCGCCGCCTACCTGTCCGTCGTCGGCAAGGCGGTCGGCTTCTCCGGCCTGATCCTCGTCACGGTCGTCGCCCTCCCGTCCTACGCCGATGCCTGGGGACCGGCCCTCGCCGTACTGGCCGCGCTCACCATGACCGTCGGCAACGTCGGAGCCCTGCGCCAGCAGGCCACGCGCGCGTACAGCGCGGTACGGCTGCTCGCCTGGTCGTCCGTCGGCCAGGCCGGCTACCTCCTGGTGCCGATCGCCGCCGCCGGGTACTCGGACGACCCCGAGCGGTCGATCGGCTCCACGGTCGCCTACGCCCTGATGTACGCCGCCGTGAACCTCGGCGCCTTCGCGGTGGCCGCACTGGTGGGCCGTACCAGGGCCCTCAACCGCGTCGCCGACTACCGCGGCCTGTACGCGACCAACCCGCTGACCGCCCTGCTCCTCGCGTTCTTCCTGCTCTGCCTCGCCGGGCTGCCGCCCGGCATCATCGGCCTCTTCGCCAAGGTCACCGTCTTCTCCGCGGCCGTCGACGCGGGCCTCGGATGGCTGGCCGTCGTCATGGCCGCCAACGTCGTCATCGCGCTGTTCTACTACCTCCAGTGGACGGCCCTGCTGTTCCGCGCACCCGAGGGCGAGGCCGTGCGGCACCGCCTGCCCACCCCGCTCACCGCCGCGATCACCGCGACCGCCGTCCTCGCCGTCGCCCTGTCCGGAGCCCCCCAGCTGATCCTGCGCTTCGCCGGCACCGGACTCTTCTGAGCGGCGGCCGCGCATCGGCACGCGCGCGTGGGGCACTCGGCCCCCACGCGCGCGTGTCGCATGCCGGGCCGCCACCCGGACGGACCACGCGCGCGGCCGTGCCCGCCGGGGAACTGGTGGCCGTCGCCTGGCGTTGACCAGTACGGAAGGGTCCACTGGACGTGACAGCACGACCCCAGGGGCATCGGAGACCGGGAAGCAACCACAGCGAGCGAGACCAGCAAGCGAAGGGTTCCCCTGCTGCACGATCTGGAGGGCGCACGGTGCACCGCCGGCACAACGGGCTCAGGACCGCAGTACTCCTCGGGGGACTGTCCGCGCTCATCATCGTCATCGGCAGTTTCTTCGGCCGAGCGGGCCTCGTCGTCGCCGTCCTCGTCGCCCTGGGCACGAACGCGTACGCCTACTGGAACAGCGACAAGCTGGCCCTGCGCGCCATGCGCGCCCGCCCGGTGAGCGAGTTCGAGGCCCCGGCTCTGTACCGCATGGTCCGGGACCTCTCCACCCAGGCCCGCCAGCCCATGCCCCGCCTGTACATCTCCCCGACGGACGCCCCGAACGCCTTCGCGACCGGCCGCAACCCGCGCAACGCCGCCGTGTGCTGCACGGACGGCATCCTGCGCCTGCTCGACGAGCGCGAGCTGCGCGGGGTCATCGGACACGAGCTCAGTCACGTGTACAACCGCGACATCCTGATCTCGTCGGTCGCCGGCGCCCTCGCCTCCGTGATCATGTTCCTGGTCAACTTCGCCTGGCTGATCCCGATCGGGCGGTCGGACGACGACGACGGCCCCGGCCTCCTGGGCATGCTCCTCATCATGCTCCTCGGCCCGCTCGCTGCCGGCCTCATCCAACTGGCGATCAGCCGTTCCAGGGAGTACGAGGCCGACGCGTCCGGGGCCCAGCTCACCGGCGATCCGCTGGCCCTCGCAGGCGCGCTGCGCAAGCTCGACGCGGGCACCAAGCAGCTGCCCCTGCCCCCGGAGCCCCGGCTCGAGACGGCCGGCCACATGATGATCGCCAACCCGTTCCGCCCCGGTCAGGGGCTGTCGAAGATGTTCTCCACCCACCCGCCGATGGCCGAGCGAATCGCCCGGCTCGAGAAGATGGCAGGTCGTCAGCAATGAAGACCATCCTCAACGTCATATGGCTCGTCCTCAGCGGCTTCTGGCTGTTCCTCGGCTACCTGGCCGCGGGCGTGCTGCTCTGCATCACCATCATCGGCATCCCGTTCGGCATCGCGGCGTTCCGCATCGGCGTCTACGCCCTGTGGCCCTTCGGGTACACGGCGGTCGAGCGCCGCGACGCGGGAGCAGCCTCCTGCGTCGGCAACGTGCTGTGGCTGGTCCTCGCCGGCTGGTGGCTGGCGATCGGCCACATCGTGACCGGCATCGCCCTGTGCGTCACGATCATCGGGATCCCGCTCGGCATCGCCAACTTCAAGCTGATCCCGGTCTCGCTGCTCCCGCTGGGGCGCGAGATCGTGCGCACGGACCAGCCGTTCACGGCCACCGCCGGCACCCAGAGGAACGGCTGGTAGCCCCGGGAAGGACCCGGCAGAAGCCGCCGGTTCTCCACAACCGCGAGGTTGTCCACAGGCCCGGGCGAAGACCGGCCGCGGCTCGCATCATGAACGCATGACCGAGTACGAGCAGTTGCCGACCCGAACGGGCACCGGGGCCCGCAACACCGACGCACCGGGCCGGACTTCCCCCGCGCCCGCCGTCAGGGCGAGGCCGAGGCGGCCGCGGGGCGGGACACGGCCCCGCGGGCCCACCGCCCACACGTACGGCGGCATGGTCCACGGCGACGGACGTGACCCCACAGAGACGCACCGAAGCAGCCGCCGGTCCCGACCGGGCCTCGGCGGTTCACCGCGGAGCCGGCCGCCCCCGCACCGCGTACGCCACCACGCCCACCGCCAGCACCCCCACGCCCACGCCCACCGAAACCACCGGAAGGGAGAACGCCAGCACCGCGCACCCGACCAGCCCGAGAGCAGGTACCACCCGCGCCGTCGGCACCGAGTCCAGCGTCCAGGCCGACGCGTTGGCCACCGCGTAGTACACCAGGACGCCGAAGGACGAGAACCCGATCGCTCCCCGCACGTCCACCGTGGCGGCCAGGACGGCGACCGCCGCACCCACGGCCAGTTCGGCCCGGTGCGGCACCCGGTACCTGGGATGCACCGCGGCCAGCGCTCCGGGCAGGTGACGGTCCCGGGCCATGGCCAGGGTCGTCCGCGAAACACCCAGGACGAGGGCGAGCAGCGAGCCCAGCGCGGCGACGGCGGCACCCGCCCGCACGACCGGAGCCAGCTCCGGCACGCCGGCCGCCCGGACCGCGTCGGCGAGCGGCGCGGACGCCCGGCCGAGACCCACCGGCCCCAGCACGGAGAGGACAGCAGACGCGACACACCCGTACACGGCCAGCGTGATGCCCAGAGCCAGCGGAACAGCGCGCGGAATGGTGCGCGCCGCATCCCGCACCTCCTCGCCGAGAGTGGCGATCCGGGCATACCCCGCGAAGGCGAAGAACAGCAGCCCGGCCGCCTGCAGCACGCCGTCGGCACCACCCGACAGTCCGACGTCCAGCCGTCCGGCACCGGCCCGCCCCGACCCGAGGCACACCACCACCACGGAAGCGAGGACAGCCAGGACCACCGCCACGATCACCCGCGTCAGCCGTGCGGACTTCCGCATGCCGCCGTAGTTCACCGCGGTCAGCGCCACCACGGCCGCGACCGCCACCGCGTGCGCCTGCCCGGGCCAGACGTACGCGCCCACGGTGAGCGCCATGGCGGCACAGGACGCCGTCTTGCCGACGACGAACGACCAGCCGGCCAGGTACCCCCAGAACTCCCCGAGCCGCTCGCGTCCGTAGACGTACGTGCCGCCGGAGGCCGGATACCGGGCCGCCAGCCGCGCCGACGACATGGCGTTGCAGTAGGCCACCACCGCGGCCACGGCGAGGGCGGGCAGCAGCCCCGACCCGGCGGCGCGCGCCGCGGGCGCCAGGGCGGCGAAGATCCCGGCGCCGATCATGGAACCGAGCCCCACGACCACCGCGTCGCCCACGCCCAGGGTGCGCCGAAGTTCCGGACCCGCTGGTGTCATGCGCCGCACCCTACTGACCGATGCAACCGCCGGGAGCACCCGGAACGTCCTCCTGACCAGGAAGACATGAACACACGCGGAGGTACGAGCCCACAGCGCTCGGACAGCGCGGGCACAGTGAGAAAGGGCAGGGTCACGGCATGACCGTCATCGGCTGGATCATCCTGGGACTGTTGGCCGGAGCCATCGCCAAGCTCCTGCTGCCGGGCCGCGACCCCGGCGGCTTCGTCGGCACGACCCTCATCGGCATCGCGGGCGCGTTCATCGGCGGCTGGATATCGGCCCGCTGGCTGGACCACCCGATCAGCAAGGACTTCTACGACGGCGCCACCTGGGCGGCGGCGATCGGCGGCTCGCTGGTCCTCCTGATCGCCTACCGCATCCTGTTCGGCAACTCGCGCGACTGAGCGCCGCCCGGACCGGGCGGGCAGCGAAAAGGGTGGGCACCCCGGGGGCGCCCACCCCGGTGGGTCACCGGTAGTTGACGAACTGCAGCGCGAAGTCGAAGTCCTTGCCCTTGAGCAGCGAGATCACGGTCTGGAGGTCGTCGCGGCTCTTGGAGCTGACCCGCAGCTCGTCGCCCTGCACCTGGGCCTTCACGCCCTTGGGGCCCTCGTCGCGGATGATCTTCGCCACCTTCTTGGCGTTGTCCTGGGAGATGCCCTCCTCGATGGACGCGAAGATCTTGTACTCCTTGCCGGAGAGCTGGGGCTCACCCGCGTCCAGAGCCTTCAGCGAGATGCCGCGCTTGATCAGCTTGGACTGGAAGACGTCGAGGACAGCGTTCACCCGGTCCTCGGAGTTGGCCTCCATGAGGATCTTGTCCCCGGACCACGAGATCGAGGCGCCCACGCCCTTGAAGTCGTAGCGCTGGGAGATCTCCTTGGCGGCCTGGTTGAGGGCGTTGTCGACCTCCTGCCGCTCGACCTTCGAGACGATGTCGAAACTGGAGTCGGCCATGTCCTGTGGCTCCTTGTATCTGGGGTGCGTGTCGGGCCGCGTAGCGGGTCCGTACCGGCATACGTGGGCGGCCGCCGAGCCCGGCAGGGGTTCTCGGCCGCATCCGGACAAGCCTAGCCACCCGCCGCGCCAGGGGTGGAGATCAATCGGGTGGCGAAGCACCCCTCCGTATCGGGTATTGTTTACGTCGTTGCCACGGAGCACCGCCGCAAGACGGTACGAAGGGCAGCAAACCTTGGCGGTGTGCCCGAGCGGCCAAAGGGAGCAGACTGTAAATCTGCCGGCTCAGCCTTCCCAGGTTCGAATCCTGGCGCCGCCACAAGACCGAAAGGGTCTGTGACCAGCAGCAATGCTGATCGCAGGCCCTTTCGGCGTTGACGGGCACGACCTGATCGTTATGGGTGCTTTTTCCCAGTGTGTCTCATCCTGATTCGGGTGCTGACCAGTCCGTGTGGGGCAGGCGTGGGGCAGCTTCCGGGCGTCCTAGCTGCCGTTCTTCAGCGCCCGCTCGATCCGGGCGTTCGCTGTGGCGGCGCCGCCGTCCAGGCACTTGGCGTAGACCCGGAACAGCACGGCCACGCTGTGGCCGGCGCGGGCGGCCACCTCCTGTGGCTCCACGCCGGAACTGAGCCACGTGGACACGGCGGCGTGGCGCAGATCATATGGACGCTTGGCCAGCAGTGAGGAGCACTGAGCGGGCGTGAGGGCACGCGCACGGGCCTCCGCCCATACTTCGCCGTATCCGGTGTCCTGGATGAGTCCGCCACGCTGCGTCCGGAACAGCCGCCCGTCGGGGGCGACGCCGTATGCGGTGACGTGCCACCGGAGCAGGTTCACGAGATCGGGCGGGATCGGCACGGTGCGGACTGCCTTCCGGGGCCGGTGCTTGAGCCCTCGCCGGTCGTGCGCCTCCCCGCTGTCCGTCCAGGCCGACCCCGAGCGCGGGCGGGTTTCCCGGAGTCGCAGAGTGCCCCACCCCCGGCGGGGCAGTTCGCAGTCCTGGAGACGGAGGCCGATGACTTCCGCCGGCCGTGCCGCCGCGTAGTACATACAGCCGAAGAACGCGACCAAGCGCCGCCCGCGAGGGCTCTGCGCACGCACGGCATCGAGCAGGGCGAGTGCCTGCCGCGGGTCCGGTACTGAGGCAGGGTCCAGTTCCTCCGCTACCTGCTCCGGGGATTTCCACTGCACCTGTGGCAGGGGGTTGTCCGTTAGGCGTCCGGCGTCAACGGCGTAGCCGAGGGCGTTGTGAAAGATTGCCCGCTTTCGGCGGATGGTCGACGCCGCCGCCGTGGTGCCGTCCAGTTTCTTGGTCAAGGCGTCGAGGGCGGCGCGTACCTGCATGCGGTCGGCCAGCGCGGACGTGGGCAGGGACTTCCGCTCGAACCATGACAGCACGGCGGCCACGTCGTCCGGGGGCTCCTGGCCACGGCGGCCCACGTTGAATGCCCAGCTATAGAGGGCCGTCCGTACCGTCTGGGCATCAGCCATGCCCTTGGTGTCCCTGACGAGGGCGGGCGTAACGGTGGCCATGGCTTCAGCGAGTGTCCGGCGTGTGGAGCCGGGGGAGTGCTGCCACTTCATCTCGATGTACTCGCGGGCGTGCTGGTACCAACTGACATCGTTGCGCTGGCGCAACTCGGAGAGCGGCGCCCCGGTGGACTCGTCAAACGGCTCGCCAGCGTGAGCCGCCCGCAGCAGCTCGGCGCGGCGGCCCTCTGCCAGGGTCTTGGTGCGGAACGTCTGCGAGTGAGGCGTCTCGCCCGTTTTCCAGCGCAGCTCTGCGGAGGTCTGTCCACGATCCTTCCGCTGGCGGACGGACCAGATCCGAACGTCGTACGTCTTCCCCATCGAGGGCCTTCCTACGAAAGGGGCCCCGTGGTGGGGCCCCTCCGGTGCGGTCATGGATCAGGCAGCGATTTCATGCGTGGCCCACCACGCGTCCAGGTCGCTACGGCGACACCGGATATGCCCGTTCGGGAGCTTGATGAGCTTGGGGGCCTTGCCGCGAGCGCGCATGCGGTAGAAGGCGGCGCGGCTCATTTCGATCTCTTCGAGGACTTCGGGGAGCTTGAGCATCTTGGGGCGGGCCATGGTTGCTACTCCTCGGTTTGGTGGTCTCGGGGTGGTGGTGTGTCCGAGGTGCGGATTTCTGCGTCACTGCGTCAAACGCGTCATGCGGGTCTGTGACCTGTGGGTTTGCGTGACTCGGCGGTGTCGGGTGTCTGTCACCGTCGGGTGCGTGTGTCACGGGGCTGTGACGCGGGTGACGCGGTGTGACGCGGGTTTCGAGTGCCTGTGTCACGCTCATTCGCGCAGGTCAGGGGCCGTCATGGGGGTGACGGATGACGCGGTGACGCAGGGGCTCTCTCTTAGGACAAAAGAGAGGGGGGGTTTCTGTTTGTGGTGCGGCGGCGGTGTTGAAGAAGGAGCCGCTTCGCGGCGCGTTCTTGGGGCGGCTGTCGCCGAACAGCAAGAGGAGCACCAGGGCGCCGGGTGCTCCTCTTGCTTGTCGTGCGGCCGAGAGCGCGGTCAGTGCAGGGAGCCCTGTTGGTGCAGGGGCTCGGGCAGGGGCCGGGTCATGGAGATGTAGCGGGCGGCGCTGGTGCGTCCCCAGTCGATGACCACGCCACGGGCGGCGAACGTGGGCTGAAGCCGCTTGAGCCGGTCGGAGAGGACTTTGCCGGTGGTGGGCCACCCCTTGGGCAGAGGGCGGCAGTCCTCGCCGCTGTGAAGGCGGCTGAGGCAGTCCAGCCATTCGGAAGAGGTCATACGCTGCTCTGCGCCCGGTTCGAGTCCGGCGGCGTGGTGCAGGACGGTCTGTGCCAGCAGGTCGCCCTCGATCACGTCGTCGTTGAGGTCGTCGAGGCTGGCCCGGTAGGCGGGCAGGGAGGCGAGGCCGGTGGCCGTGTCGAACTGCGCGCACAGGTGGGCGAAGTCAGCCATGCGCAGGTCGGTGGGCGTGGGGGCGGTGGCGGCGCGGACCTTGACGGTGAGGTCGAGGAGCGAGCCGAGGATGACGGGCAGGGCGGTGGTGAAGTCGGCCCACAGTTCCGCTTCGGTGCGCCGCACCGTCGGCCGTTCCAGGCGCAGGGGCAGGAGGCGTTCGGCGAGGTCGGGCCGGATCACGCCCACGTCGATGCCGGTCAGCAGGAGGGGGCGGCGGTAGCGGGAGCGGTACACGTCGCCGTCGCTGAACAGGGCGCGCTTGATGGACTCGGCTCCGGTGACGATGCAGCACATGAGGTCGGACAGGTCGGGGGCCAGGTGGGAGAGGTTGTCCAGGGCGGTGATCCAGCCTGCCGCCACGGCGGTGATCAGGCTTTCCTCGTCCTTGGGGGCGCGGCGCAGGTCGCCGCTCATGCCCTCGATGATGCGCACGAGCATGCGGCCGGCGGTGGACTTGCCGGCGCCCTGGGGGCCGGTGAGGAACGGTGCGGGGACGGGGACGCCGGGTTCCAGGCAGCCGACGAGCCAGGCCAGCGCCAGGCATTCGGTGTCCGGGGTGGCGAAATTGGTCAGCCTCAGCAGGGCGTCGATGCCCTGCCCGCCCGTGTCCTTGGCGGGCAGGGGCAGTTCGCCGGTGAGCTGGGTGCGGCGCCAGCAGACCTCTGCGGGGTCGGGAATGGCGATGGTCCAGCCGGTGGGGTGGATGCGCACGGACTGGCCGTCGTCGCGGCCGAGGTCGAGCCAGGTGGCCCCGTCCGAGCCGGGTGCCACGCGGATGTGGGTGGCTTGCACGTCCTGGGAGAGAGCGAGTGCTTCGATCAAGTCCAGTGCCTCCTTCAAGGCGGTGCCGTTGAATACGCCGATGCCGTCGCGGAAGAGTCCGACCATGAGTTCCTGGCGGTGGCTTCCGGTGGTGCCCTGGGAGCGGATGGGCCGGGCTACGGGGTGGCCGTTGCGCTGGGCGTAGACGGTGCCGTCGACGGTGCGGAAGTAGCGGAAATGGGCCTGCGCGTAGTCGGTGATGACCTCGCGACCCGGCGTCTTCTCGTCCTCGGACACGGTTCACATCCCCAAAGCGGTCAGGGCGTTGGTCCACGCGTCCGTGCAGTGCCGGGCTGTCTCGCCCTTGGCCTGCGCGGCGGTGAACAGGCGGGCGACGTGGGTGTCGGTGAGGCAGCCGCACCGGCCGTGCCGGGACAGCACCGCGAGGAACGTGCGGTACACGGTCGCGTGGACCGCGCTGGACGCCTCCGTGATGCGCTGCTCCGCCATGGCGACGCCCCGTTCCAGGAAGACGGGCGTGCGGTGCGGACACTCCCCCTGCCCGCCCCTCAGGAGCCCTGAGAGCGCCTGTGGCGACTTGGGGGCGGGAGACGGCTCCTTTACTGCCAGGGCACGCACCACGTCCGGCAGAGCGGCGATGGTTCCGGTGCCCGGCCCGAGCCAACGGGCGTAGGCCATGGTGGACTTGATGTCGACCCCGGGCCGCACGGCGTTGCGGGAGGTCATGGCGCCCCGGTAGATCCAGTGTTCGCCGCGTGTCGTGGGCACGGTCCGGGTGGCGGGCAGGGCGGTGCGGGCCCAGGCGATGGCGTCGGCGTCGTCGAGGTCGAGGACGGTCAGTCCGGCGCCGCCGGGGTGGTAGGCGACGCACACGGCCTGCCGCCAGGCTGCCGCCCATTCGGGGGAGACGATGACGGCGGGGTCGGTGGTGGCGGCGGCCCACCCGTGGCAGGGGGCCGCGCACCGGCAGGGGCCCGGGGTTTTCATGTTCGGTCGGCCGCCGCACGCGTTGTCGGCGCACGTCGTGCAGTTGCCGAATGGGACCTTGCCCCGGCGCAGGGGCAGCACGGGGACGCCGGACGCTGCGAGGCTCAGCGCCGTGTGCTGCGGGTAGGGCGTGGGTTGCGTCATGCTGGGGTATCTCCAGTTCCTTGACGGGTTCTGGCGAGCAAGGGCGGCCCCGCGTTCTTGGCGGAAGGGGGGCCGCCCTTGGCGTAGCTAGCCGTGGAAGTGGTTGCGCTTGATCACGGCCTTGCGGATGTTCACGGTGGTGCCGCCCTGGTGGCCGCGCGTGCTGAAGAGCTGCACGGCGATCCATCCGCCGAAGATCACGGCGGCCAGGATGATGAGCTGGGTGATGAACGCGGTCAGGGCGGCGATGAACGAGGTGAGCAGGACCAGCCCGCCGCACACCGCGAGGAACCCGGCGCCGCCGAGGGCGATGTTCACGGCCGTGCGGGAGACGGCCGGTGCGGTGGCGGCCGGTTCGGGGTGGGCGGGGTTGATGGCGTAGCCGGTGACGACGCGGCCGTCCGGCAGGACCACGCTCGCCACCGCCGGAACGGCGTTCGGCTGCACCGGCACGACCGGCGCCGGGGCGGGCACGGCGGGCGGGTACGGGGTGGGCTGGTGGACTTCCACGGCCCGCTGTGCGGGCACGTGCGGGGTGTGCTCGGGGTACATGCGGAATCCCTTCCGGCCGGGGGCCAGGGAGGCAGAGACACCCCCTTCGGGGTGCTCTGCAGGGGGGTGTTCGGGGGGTGTGACCTGCGTGCCTCCCTGACTCCCTGAGCGATCATTCACGCAGGTCAGGGCCAGGGATGCGGGTCAGGGAGGCGGATAGGGAGTTCTCCCTGCCTCCCTGTCCCGCCGGTCGTTCGCTCCCTGCCGTCAGTCGGCGGAAGCGGAACCCGCGTCGTCGCGGTTGGCGAGCGCGCGGGCCACCCGGTCGCGGGAGACGACCATGACGCCGTCGGACTTGTACGGCTCCGCGCCGGCGTCGTCGAGGACGCGCTTGAGGTCGAGGAACGACCAACCGCCGTAGGCGTCCGCGTTGCGCGCGGCGAGCCGCGCGAGCACGTCCTTGGTCCGCACCCGCGGGGCGTCGCCGATGACGGCGGCGATGTCGGCGAGTGGGTCGTGCTCCGCGCTGCGGTCGATGGCGTGCAGGGTGGTGACGCCGTCGCGCAGGGCCTTGGCCCGGTCGGTGATGGCCTTGGCGGCGTCGTCGTCGATGTAGTGCGTGCGCACCGTGATGGACGACTGACCCGCCGGGATGCTGATCCCGTCGGAGGCCACGACCAGGGTTCCCCGGTCCAGCCCGGGCCGGAGCAGGTTCGGGGCGGCGCCCCCGTCGACGGCCTTGTCCCCGAGGGCCATGCGGGCCTGGGATTCGGTGCCGAGGGCGAGGGATGCGCGGGTGTGGGCGCCCTCGCGCACGAGCTTGGGGAGGTTCTCGTTGGTCGGGTCCTGCGTGCCCTGCCACATCAGCACGTTCACGGCACGGCCCTGGTTGTGAATCTTGCGCACGGCCATGAAGTACCGGGAATCGGCCTTCGCTCCGCCGTAGGGCCGCTTGTCCTTGCCCGTGCCCTTGGCGGGGCACATGAACGCGACCTGCGCTTCGTCGACCAGCACGATCAGTGGTGGGAACACCGTCCCGGGCGGCGCCTGGATCCGGCGGTTCATCTCGTCGACCGCGCCCTCGACCATCTCGGTCACCTGGATGACGTGCTCATCCGTCGGCCCCTGGATCAGCGTCGTGGCCAGGCCGTCGAACATGGCCCAGTCGCCCACGCCCTTGAGGTCGCCCATGAGGAACTGCACGGACTTGTCCAGGGACAGCCACAGGGCCAGGGAGCGCAGGGCCACGGTCTTGCCCTGGTTCGACAGGCCAGTGATAAGGAGGTGGCGCTGGTAGAGGGACAGGGCGGCGGCATCCCCGCGCAGGTCCTGACCCCACGGCGCCTTCCCCTTGGTGTAGTCGGCGGTCATCGTCTCGTCGGTGACCAGCGGAGACGGGCCGATCGGCTCGTCCAGCGCCCCCGAGTCGGCGATCCACAGCCGCACCGTCCGCGCCGCCTGCGGGATGGTGATGAACACCTCGTGCTCGTGCCGGGTCAGGTTTTCGGCAAGCTTGCGCCGCTTGTTCTGCACCTCGTTGGTCGACACCCCGGAGGGAAGGGTCACGTCGACCTCGACACCGCATCCGGCGATCCGGATCGGGCCGAGCATCGAGGCGCCGGCGTCGCCCATCTCCTTGATGGCCCGGGCCAGGGCGGGCACGCCGAGGTCGCGCAGGGCCTTGACCACGATGGACGGGGTGATCGGCTCACCCTCGCCGTTGCGGACGTTCGCCGGGAGGGCCCAGTTCGGCGCGGCCTGCTGCTTGCGGCCGACCGACCACAGTGCGAGCAGGGCCAGGAAGGGGCCGATCGTGAGCGCCGGACCCCATACGACCTGCACGATCCGGATCAGCAGGGCGATGAAGTCGATGGTTGCCGCGAGCGGGGTGATGACGTCCCCGGCCTGGCCGGTGTTGATGGCCATGACGATCCCGAGGGCGACCAGGACGCCGATGCTCATGCCGGCGCCGACGGCGACGCCCTTGGCGGCCTCGACCGGGGAGTGCAGGAGGTCCATGCGGCGGTGGTGGCGGGCGGCGCGGAAGCGCTGCAGCCGCTCTTCCCACTCCTCGGCCGCTTCGAGGTTCCCGGCGGCTTCCGCCGCGCGGATCATCCGCTCGTAGCGCGAGCCGGTGCGGCCGTCCCACGCGCGGCGGGCCACGATCCGCCCGCCGTTGAGGGTGTAGAGGCCGTGCCGGGCTGCCGCGCGGACCGTGGCCCGGGTCGTCTCGTGGGTGGCGGCCGTCTTCACAGCGCGGCCGGAGCGGACCCACAGTGGCACGGGCCGCGCGGGCGGCGCGTCGGGCACGACCGTGAGCACGGTCGGTGCCATATCCGGGGTCGGGGGGTCGGTGGCCTTGTGGAGGTGAACGACGTTCTCAGACATGCTGGAACTGCTCCTGACTGCCCCTTCGAGGGGCGGGAGTGAGGGAGTGAGCCGGGGTGGCCGGGTCCGTGGAAAGAGCGGTCACCCCGGTACGGAAAGAGCTGTTCAGAACCAGCCGGACGACTTCTTGGCGGCCTTCTCGCGGGCGGCCTCGGTGAGGAGGCGCTGGCGCTCGCCGTGCAGGGCGGTCAGCTCCGCGTTCAGCCGCATCTCGGCACTGTTGCCGGTGGCGTCCATGCGCTGTTCCTCGCGGCCCGCACTGCGGCCCCGGGCGACCTTGTAGCCGCCGACGGCGAGCGAGCGGGCCATGGCCCGGCGTTCACTGCCGTTCAGCGGCCACCACTCGCCCCGGCGGACCGCTTCGAGCTTCTTCTGTGTCGCTTGGATCGCGCGGTCCAGGCGGCGGATGTCGGCGTTGCGCATCGGTTGGCTACTCCTCGAAGGCTGGGGATGGTCAGGCGGCACGGGCGGGGAGGGCGGCGGGGGCGAGGAAGCGCAGCGCGGCCGTGGCCTGTTGCGGGACCACGCCGTTGCCCAGAGCTTTGAGCTGTGCGGAGCGGGACAGGCCGGGGACGTCGGTGACGTGTCCGGCGGGCAGGCCCATGAGCCATTCGACGAAAGCGGGGCTCAGCCGTCCCACAGCGTCAACTGGCCCGGGGGCGGGGCGCTGGAGGACCGCCTCCCACCGCGCGACCGCTTCGGCGTACTCGCCCCACCCGGCGCCTGTGTCGGGAACGCACTCACCGCCGTCTCGGGCAGATTCGCCCTGCCCGACCGCACCCGCCGGTCCGTCGCCTCCGTGCGCGAGACCGCACCCTTGGCGCCGTCCAACGCCCGCGGGGTCGGCAGGAGTGAGCCCATCTCGGCTGCCAGGCTCTTGCCGTGCGTGCCCGCTTCCTGCGAGGGGCTGCGCTTGGTCTGCCGGTTCTCGTTCTCCGACGCGCGCGGGGTGGGCAGCAGCGAGACGACGTGACGCAGGTTCATCCCGCCCTGGGCCGCGTGTCCGGCTCCGGTGTTCTCCGAGGTCGACGGGGTCGGCAGGAGCGAGCCGACGGCGGTCGGAAGCTGCCCGCGCTGCCCGCCGCCCCTCCAGTCCCGTGCTGCCGGAGTCGGCAGGCCAGGCGAGGACGAAGAGGCGTTTGCGCTGGTGAGCCGCTCCCACGTCAGATGCGCGAAGAGTGCACCACCGCGCATCGAACCCGAGGGCGGCAAGGTCTCCAAGGACGGAGTCGAATCCGAGAGAAAGGTGCCCTGCGACGTTCTCAAACACCGCGAGTCGGGGTCGTAGAACCCCAAGGGCACGGGCGATGTCGGGCCAGATGTGCCGCTCATCAGCGGTTCCCTTCCTCTTGCCGGCGGAGCTGAACGGCTGGCAGGGGTAGCCGCCCGTCACCATGTCGACCGGTTCCACCTCGTCCCAGGTAGTGGCGGTGATGTCGCCGAGGTTCGGCACGTGCGGGTGGTGGTGGGCGAGGATGCGGCAGGCTCCGGCGTCGTTGTCCGCGACCCAGGCCAGCGAGCCGCCGAACACGGCCTGGACGGCCATGTCCAGACCGCCGTAACCCGAGCAGAGCGAACCGATGCGCAGGCCGCTCATGCCGCCGCCCCGGCGCGCTCCGCCCGTAGGGTGTCCCGCAGCGCCCGCGCGTTGGCCGGGGACGTGCGCACCACCCGCCGGATGCCCTCGGCGGTCACCTTCGCGTCCGGCCAGTCGGCCGTCGCCTGCCGTGCTTCGGCGAGCAACTGTTCCGGCGTGCGCTTGGGCCGGGTCGACTTCGCCACCGCCGGGACACGGCCCGTGGCACGGCGCGGCCGGGTCGACTCGGCCGCCACCGCACGCCGCTCGATCGGCGCGGGGACCGGGGTGATCGAGGGGGGCGGCTTGGCCGGGAGGGTCGACTTCAGGAAGCCGACGGCCACCGGCCGGGGCAGCACCGTCATGTTCGGGGTGATCGGTGCCGGGGTCGATACCGGGAGGTCAGCCGTAGACCGTTTCGTGTCGGTCTCGGTCGATTCCTCCGCATTCGCGACCCGCGCCGCAATCGGGTTGGGGCGGTGGTGCAGCACCTTGGCGACCAGATCGGAGCCGAAGTAGATCGACCCGACCGGCAGCGACGTGGCCAGCAGCACGAGCGCCCAGTTCGCCGGGTCCCACTCCGCCAGCCGCGACCAGTCGACCGATCGGCCGTGCAGCTCCGGGACCAACCCGTGCACGTAGTTCAGGACGAGCGAAGCGATCGTGTAGGCCCCGAGCACCCGCAGGGCGAAGCGGCGGGCGTTATCGGCGAGCACGAGGGTGGCGACCAGGGCGAGCGCCATCAGGCCGTCGACCACGAACGGGTAGAGCGTCGCCGCGGTGGCGTCCGCGCCGACCGCGCCGGCGATGTCCCGCAGCGCGTTCCACGACACACGGAAAGCCATGCCTACCACGGCGACTAGGGCGAGCACGAGGGCGGTGCGGCCCTTGCGGTGAAGGTTCATGACCGCCCCTCCAGCCACGGGAAGGGGTGCATGTGGTGGGCGGCGCGGAAGATCCGCAGGGCCACCCCGGCGGGGGCGTCGGGCTTGGCGACCGGGCGAGCGTCGGCGATCGAGGCCATCATGCGGGTGGCGTGGTGCTCGCATCCGTCGGCGCCGGCGTTGTCCTTGTCGATGATGGTCACGACGACCGGGCCACCGCACGGCGTCGGGTCCTCCGGGTGCGCGGCCGGGCACCGGACGACGTTCCCGGAGGGCGTCTCGTCGACCATCTCGATCAGCCGCTCCACGGCGACTTCGAGACGGCCGATCATGCGGGCCATGGCGCTGCCGTCCAGCAGGTCCACGCTCCCCGCAGCCGCCAGGGCTTGGCGGGCGGCGACGATGGTCCAGCGGTCGAACTCGGTGAGGTCGAAGCGGGACATCAGGCGGCACCCCCCGGCGCGGACGCGCCAGCCGCGCGGTTGACCAGCGCGACCCGGGCGGCCAGCGCGCGGCGGCGGGCCCGGCGGATGCGCCGCTCGTCCACCTCGGTCGGCGTGCGGTCGAGGGTGACGATGTGCGCGTCCAGCAGGTCGACGTCCGCGAGGATCACGGGCATCTCCTGCTCGATCGCGTCCAGCTCGGCGGCCGTGGGTTCCATCCACGGCTCGAACGCGGTAACAGCGTCCTGAACAGTGACGATGTGGTTCATGGGTCGTGGTTCCTTCCAGCGAGGAACGGCCCGAACGCGGCTCCCGGGTGGCACCCCGGGAGCCGCTTGCCGTTGGAGTCGGTTCCGGCTCCCCTCAGCGCTGCTCGTACGAGACGAACAGCGGAGGCAACCGGCCGCCGCGAGCAGCGCGGCGGAGGGCTGAGGTTCGAAGCGGCAGATGCCGCGAAAGTTCTGCGGATGTCAGATCACGCAATGCCAGTCACCGCCCCGAGGGGGCGGATCAGGGCAGGTCACCCGGCCCGACATGGACGGTCGGGATGGTGACCCGCACCCATCGACCGCACGTGTTCATGCGGCTGGGTCGGCACTCTGTTGAGTTCTCCACAGCGCGTCCTCCGGGCCGTGCGTCCGGGCGCTGCCTCGCACACCGTGATTCCGGGACCCGCCCGTCATCTGGTGCGCACCAATAGACTGCATCTGGTGCGCACCAGTGTCAAGGTGGTTCGCTGGTTCGGGTGGCGGTCGAACCGCCGCGGTGCATTTCCAGAAGACCTCTAGAGGCAGGGTCGCCGGTAGCCAACAGGGCTTAACTTTCGGCCTGTTAACCCCTGTTGACCTGCGGCAACGTGCGTCAGGCTGACAAGGTGTTGTGAGGCAAGCCAACGCCGGGAGGTGGGCCCGTGAGTGCGGGACTTCGGAGTGCGCGGACAGCGCGCGGATGGTCGCAGGAACGACTGGTTCGCGAGATCGAGCAGTTCGCCCGACGGAACCTCACGGACGTTGCGTCAACCGCGAGTCTGCGGGTGTACGTGTCCGAGTGGGAGAACGGCAAGCGCACCATTTCGGACCGGTACGCACGCATCCTGCGGCAGCTCCTCGGTGTCACGGACGGGGAGCTACGGGACTTCGACCCGGCTCCCGTGGCACCGACCGCCGACGGCTACGACGACCTCTTGAGCCGGATCGATTCGGCCAGCAGTGTCAGCGAGTCCATGGTGAAGATGTTCAACGACCAGACCGAACTACTGCGGACGATGGACCGCCAGAGGGGCGCCGCGGCCTTGGTCGATCAGATGTCCGGCCATCTGTCCGCCCTGGAAGACGCGCTCAACTTTGCCGTGCTGCCTTCCGCCCGTCGGCCCGTGGCGCTCGCACTCGCCGGCGCCTCAACTCTGGCAGCGTGGCAGGCAATCGACTCGGGGGCCGTTGAGCGGGCGTGGCGGCACTACGAACTTGCTAAGCGCGCGGCGCGTGATGCCGAAGAGCCCATGTACCTGGCCCATGCCATGGGCGAGCAGGCTTACGTGCTCTGCGAAGCGGGACGGCCGGCGCTCGCCGTCGACCTCGTCCGAGATGCTCAGCGCACCGTCGGGCAAGCCGGTTCCGCCCGACTCCGGGCATGGCTGTATGCCGCAGAAGCTGAGATGTGCGCGCACGCCGACATGCCGGACGACTGTCGGCGCGCACTGGATGCGGCCATGGCCGTCATCCCGCCGGGCCCCGAAGACCGGGACCCGGACATGCTGAGCATCTTCCTGAACGGCGCCCATCTCGCCCGGTGGCAGGGCAACGTGCTCGCCCTGCTCGGGGAGGAGTCGGCGGTGACCAGCCTTTACGCCGCGCTTGAGGTGATGGACCCGACGTTCGTTCGCGCACGCGCTGGCCTCCACGCCGACCTTGCCCAAGCGCACCTCACACGAGCCGAGTACGACGACGCCAGCACACACCTGCGTCAGGCTCGGCTGTTGGCGAGCCGGACCGGTTCGGTCCGGCAGCGCCGTCGCGTCGACCTGCTCACTGCGCGGTTGTGAGTCCCTGGGTGCGTCGGGCCGCCAGGATGTGTAGGAGAGCGACCAGGGTGCCCGAGCCCAGCAGCTCACCGCGGGCCATGAGCCCAGGGATGTCCGCCAGCGGTACCCACTCGATGTGGCCGGCCTCCTCCAGGTCGGTCGGCTCGCCGACCTTCTCGGCGCCGTGCGCTACGAAGATCTCGTGTGGCGAGTCGACCATGCCGACCATGGGCTGATAGCTCACGACGTGTTCCAGCGCCTTGGGCCGCCATCCCGTCTCCTCGACGGTCTCCCGCAGCGCCGTGTCCGCCGGGTCTTCCCCCTCGTCGACGATGCCGCCGGGGAGTTCCCAGCCGAATTGCTGCGGAACGAAGCGGTACCGCCACATCATCAGGACGCGGTCCTGATCATCGATGACGGCCGTGACCGCCACGTGGTGGAGCCTCACGACGTGGTGTTCGAACCGCTTCACTCCCGGGGGCTCCACGTCCCAGAGCTGGAGTCTGACCCATCGGTTGTCATACACGTCGCGCTCGCCGTGGATGCGCCAGGGTTCCAGCCCTTCCGGACGCTGAACGCTCACCGCGCCCGGTACCCGGTACGAACTCCGTCCCCGCACCTCCAACTGTCCTTCGGAGACGAGACGGGCGAGGACCTGCCGTAGTGCCGTCCGGCCGATGTCGAGTTCTTCCACGAGTGTGCGTTCTGAGGGGAGCTTGTCACCGGGCGCGTACTCGCCTGCCGCGAGTCGCGCGCGAAGCGTCTCGTAGACCTTGGTCGTCTTCGGTCCCATCCGCGGAGCACTCTCCGTTCTGACGTGGTGCGTACCAGCGTAGCGGGGATGGGTCACGCTTCCTCCGGTCGTCCGATGGCCCATGGGGCACGTGTGGGGCAGTGGAGTCTCCAAGGGGGGATAGGCGCAGGTCAGGGCGTGATCGTCGCGCAGACTGTAAATCTGCCGGCTCAGCCTTCCCAGGTTCGAATCCTGGCGCCGCCACAAGACCGAAAGGGTCTGTGACCAGCAGCAATGCTGATCGCAGACCCTTTCGGCGTTCCCGGGGTGGTGAATCGGCGGCAGAGCGGGCGTCATGCGGCGCCTGACGGCGGGAGGCGCCGGCCCGGCGAGGCGTCGGTGGCGCCCGGACGGCGGGCGTCCGGTCTGCAGACGCGAGGCGGCAGACGCGCGAGGCGGCAACCGTGCGGCCGGTCGCCGGAGTTGCCGGTTGCCCGCCCGGACGACTCGAGGGTCACCTGGCGGTCGCGCGTCCTACGCTGGGACCATGTCGTCGCGTCGCAGGACCTGCCCCGAGTGCCGTCGGGAGATCGCCGTCGTCGCCGGGCGTTTCGCACGGCACGATCCGCCCGGGGCGCGGGCCGTCGGGGGGCTCATGTCCTGCCCCGGCTCCCGGCGGTTCGCCGAGTCGGACGCCGCCCAGCCGACGCTGGACGGTTACGTCGTCCCGGACTTCCCCGGGCAGTTGCCTCTGTTCTGAGGGGGGCTCAGTTCCCGGCCACCGACTTCACGGCGACCGACACCGGCGCCGAGCCACTGATCAGCTCGAGGGTCAGACCGGCCGTCGCAGGCGTGTCGACGAGTTCCGCCAGTACGGCGGCCACGTCGTCCCGCGGGACGGGACCGCGGCCGGTGTGGGCCTCCAGACGCACCAGGCCGGTGCCGGCGTCGTCCGTCAGCCGGCCGGGGCGCAGGATCGTCCAGTCCAGGGCGTCCTGCGCGCGCACGTACGCGTCGGCCTCGCCCTTGGCGCGCAGGTACGCGTCGAAGATCTCGTCCCCCGTGTGCGCCGGGTCGGCGCCCATGGACGACACGATCACGTGGCGCCGTACGCCCGCCCGGACGGCCGCGTCCGCGAAGAGGATCGCCGCCGCCTTGTCCACCGTGTCCTTGCGGGCCGCCCCGCTGCCCGGGCCCGCGCCCGCCGCGAAGACCGCCGCGTCCGCGCCCCGCAACCGCTCCGCGACCTCCTCGACCGAGGCCGACTCGAGGTCGAGCACGACCGGTTCGGCACCGGCCGCGCGCAGATCGTCGGCCTGCTCGGCCTTGCGGATGATGCCCGCCACCTCGTCACCGCGCGCGGCGAGCAGGCGCTCCAGCCGCAGCGCGATCTGACCATGACCACCAGCGATGACAATGCGCATGTCTTCGACCGTACGCCCCGACGGCCGCCCGCGCCGCACGACTTCAGCCGCTTCCGACGCGCCCCCGGGCCCCACACCGGTGCACCCCCACCTCCCCGTCGGACCGCCCGCAGGAATCTCTCCGACGCCCATCCGACTCCCGACCGTGCGGCTCCCCGCGGGTCCTCTCCGACACCCATCCGGCCCGACCGTGCGGCCCCTCGCGACGCCCCCCGTCGGCTCCTCTCCGACGCCCATCCGGCTCCGACCGGCCGGTCCCTCGCGACGCTCCCCGTGGGTCCCTCCGGCGCGCACCCGGCTCCCGACCGTGCGGCTCCCCGCGGGTCCTCTCCGACGCCCATCCGGCTCCGACCGGCCGGTCCCTCGCGACGCTCCCCGTGGGTCCCTCCGGCGCGCACCCGGCTCCCGACCGTGCGGCTCCCCGCGGGTCCTCTCCGACGCCCATCCGGCTCCCGGCCGGACGCTCCCCCGCAGGCCCCTCCGGCGCGCGCCCGGCTCCCCTTCGGCCGGCTCCTCGCGACGGCCCGCCCCTCACTCCGGCCCCCACCCCTCGGGCCGTTCCCCGCGCCCGCGACCCTGCCGCGGCAGCCCCAGCTCCGTCGAGGTCGAGGTCGAGGTCGTCGCGTCGCCGTACTCCCGTACCGCGCTCGTCCGGGCCACCACCCGCCCCCGGTGCACCACGATCCGGCCGTAGGCCAGCGACAGCGCGCCCGCGAGCCCGTCCCCGCGCACCGCGAGCAGCTCGGCCGGGAAGCCCGCCTCCACCCGCACCTCGGGCAGGCCCAGCGTCGCCCGTGCCGTGCCGCTCACGGCGTCGTAGGCGTCCTCGGGGCGCAGCCCGTGGCGTGAGGCCAGCAGGTACGCCGCCTCCAGCGGGTCGCCGCGCCCGACCGGGTTGGACACGTCGCGCAGCGCCCCGCTCCCGGCGGCCACCCGCACCCCCGCGGCCCGCAGCAGCCGCACCGGGGCGATGCCCTCGCGGCGATCGGCGCCCCCCTCCCCGCCCTGGGCGCAGGGCCCCTGCGGCAGGCACAGCACGGCGACCCCGGCCGCCGCCAGCCGGTCCGCGGCCCGGGAGGCCACGTCGGCGGGCAGCCGGCCCAGGGCGTCGCAGGGCCCGACGGTCACCCCGGGACGCAGTCCGCCCGCCATCGCCGCCAGCCGGGCCAGCCGCGCCGGGTCGGCGGCGTCCGTGTGCAGGTCGACGGGGCAGCCGTGTTCGGCGGCGACCTCCAGGACGGACTCCACGTACCCCGCCGGATCGGGGTCCAGGTCCGGGCACCCGCCCACCACGTCCGCGCCCATCTTGACCGCGTCCCGCAGCATCACCAGCCCGTCGGCCCCGGCCACCCCGGTCAGCACCCTCGGCACGGCCACCGCCGTCAGCTCGGCCAGCCCGCGCAGCGTGCGCCGCGCCCGCAGGACGGCGATCAGGGCGCCCAGCCCCGGCACGTCGCCCACCCGCACATGGGTCCGCAGCGCGGTCGCCCCGTGCCCCAGCTGGAGCAGGGCGGCCTCGGTGACCCGGCGCTGGACGTCCTCGGGCTCGTGCGAGACCGGGCCGGGGACGTCGGCCGTGAGCGCCGTGTCGCCGTGGGCGTGGGGTTCGGCGGGGGCGGGCAGGAGGAGGTACCCGGTGAGGTCGACGCGTGCGCAGGGCCCGGAGGGGTGGGCCGCCGTCAGACTGCCGGCCGTGCCGACCGCCTCGATGCGCCCGCGGCGCAGCCGTACGTCCACGGTCCGGCCGTCGGTGAGCCGTGCCCCGGACAGCAGGAGTGCGCCGTGGCCGGCCGGGCCCGGGGGGACGGGCGAGTGGGGCGGCTGTGGCTGGCTGTCGGGCATCGCACTCCTCTGGGCTCGGGACTGCGCAGTGGCGAACGCAAGATCACGCAGAGTGCGGTCGAGCCTAGGACGGTGATCTGCCCGTGGCGCGGAGGAGCGCAATAGTCGTACCGGTGCGGGCCGCGCCGCCCGAGGTGGTGCGCGCGGCGGCCGGATCCGTGCCGACGGCCCCGCCGGGACGGTGCGCGTGGGGCTTCGCGGGGCCCCGGGGACGGGACGGGGCAGGGTCGGCGAAACGGATTTGGGCGAACGGCGGGCGACCGTGTAATGTCTTCATCGCTCGCCCCAATAGCTCAGTCGGCAGAGCGTCTCCATGGTAAGGAGAAGGTCAACGGTTCGATTCCGTTTTGGGGCTCTGGTGTGAGAGGTTCCCGCCGCGAGGCGGGGCCCGATCGCATCACAGCGGTGTAGCTCAGTCGGTAGAGCAAGCGGCTCATAATCGCTGTGTCACCGGTTCAAGTCCGGTCACCGCTACTTCTGGTAGCCGATTGCGGGGTCGGTCCTTCAATCGGCTACTCTTTCCTGCGTTAATACCATCAATCCGTTCGTCAAGGAGCACTCACGTGGCTGCCACCGACGTCCGCCCGAAGATCACGCTGGCCTGCGTGGAGTGCAAGGAGCGGAACTACATCACCAAGAAGAACCGGCGTAACAACCCGGACCGTCTTGAGATGAAGAAGCACTGCCCGCGTTGCAACGCGCACACCGCGCACCGCGAAACGCGATAAATCAGGCTCGTACGCGAGGCCGTCCCCGTAATTTGGGGACGGCCTCGCGTCGTTGTGTCCGGCGGTAGCCGCAGAGACAGCAGCAGTAGTCGCAGACAGCAGCAGGAGGTTGCGAGCCGATGGCGCTCGACCAGTCGTTCGTGGGGCGGACCTACCCGCCCACCGAGCCCTACGAGGTGGGCCGGGAGAAGATCCGCGAGTTCGCGGAGGCGGTGGGGGACGCCAATCCGGCGTACACCGACGCGGAGGCGGCGAAGGCGCTCGGCCATCCGGATGTGATCGCTCCGCCGACCTTCGTGTTCTCGATCACGTTCAAGGCGGCGGGCCAGGTCATAGAGGACCCGCAGCTCGGCCTGGACTACAGCCGCGTGGTGCACGGGGACCAGAAGTTCGCCTACGTCCGCCCGGTGCGGGCCGGTGACCGGCTCACGGTCACCTCCACCATCGAGGCGATCAAGTCGATGGCGGGCAACGACATACTGGACATCCGCGGCGAGGTCCACGACGAGGCCGGCGAGCACGTCGTGACCGCCTGGACCAAGCTCGTGGCCCGCGCGGCCGAGGAGGCGTGAGCATCACCATGACGCAGCCCCACACGCATCCCGCGGCGGCGAAGGTCGCGTACAGCGAGGTCGAGGTCGGCACCGAGCTGCCCGCGCAGAGCTTCCCCGTGACCCGCGCCACGCTCGTGCGCTACGCGGGTGCCTCCGGTGACTTCAACCCGATCCACTGGAACGAGAAGTTCGCCAAGGAGGTCGGTCTGCCCGACGTCATCGCGCACGGCATGTTCACCATGGCCGAGGCGATCCGCGTGGTGACCGACTGGACCGGCGACCCGGGCTCGGTCGTCGAGTACGGCGTCCGCTTCACCCGGCCCGTCGTCGTCCCGAACGACGACCAGGGTGCCGTGATCGAGGTCAGCGGGAAGGTCGCGGCCAAGCTCGACGACAACACCGTCCGCGTCGACCTCACGGCCACCAGCGCCGGCCAGAAGGTCCTCGGCATGTCCCGCGCGGTCGTACGGCTGGCCTGACGGCTCCCGGCGCGGCGGCCCGCCGCGTGCCCGGCCAGGGGCGTCCTCCACGGAGGGCGCCCCTCGCCGTTGCCGGGCGCCGTGCGGGGGCTTGACGGAGTTAGTGATTGAGTACTAACTTACGTCCCATGGTCAGGATGAGCGCAGAGGAGCGGCGCGAGAGCGTCATCCGCGCGGCGATGAGCGAGTTCGCCCGGGGCGGCTATTACGGCACGTCCACCGAGGCCATCGCCAAGCGGGTGGGCGTCTCCCAGCCGTACCTCTTCCGGCTCTTCCCGAGCAAGAAGGCGATCTTCCTGGCGGTGGCCGAGCGCTGCCTCCAGGACATGCGCCGGGTCTTCGAGTCGGCGTCCGAGGGCCTGCACGGCGAAGAGGCCCTCGCGTCCATGGCCGCGGCCTACACCCGCCTGATCAGCGAGCAGCCCGAGAGGCTGCAGATGCAGTTGCAGGTGTACGTCACGGTCGCGGCGGCCGAGGCGGAGGGCGACCACGAGTTCGGCGAGATGGTCCGCAACGGCTGGATGGAGCTCTGGGACGCCGTTCACCTGCCCCTCGGCGGCGACGTCGAGGAGACGGCGAACTTCATGGCGTACGGCATGCTCATCAACACCCTGGCCGGCATGGGCTTCCCGCCGGAGCACCGGGTCTGGAGCGGCTTCCACACCAAGCCGCACCGCACCGGCGCTCAGGGACGGCCGCCGGTGCAGGAGACCGCGTAAGGGCTGACGGCGGTATGGCGACGGCCCTTCTGCGCGCCCTCGAAAGTTAGTCAGCAATCACTAATCGACCACGACAAGCAGTGCACACCCTCTGGGGGAGAGATGTCACAGCAGAACGCACGCCGCGGGTCAGCAGGCTGGGCCCTCGTCATCACCAGCGTCGCCGGTTTCATGGCGGCCCTGGACAACCTCGTCGTCACCACCGCCCTGCCCTCCATCCGCGAGGACCTCGGCGGCGCGCTGCACGACCTGGAATGGACCGTCAGCGCCTACACGCTCACCTTCGCGGTGCTGCTGATGTTCGGCGCGGCCCTCGGCGACCGCTTCGGCCGCCGCAGGCTCTTCCTGGTCGGGCTCACCGTCTTCACCGGCGCCTCCGCCGCCGCGGCCATGGCGCCCGGCCTCGACTCCCTCATCGCCGCCCGAGCGGTCCAGGGCGTGGGCGCGGCGATCATGATGCCGCTGACACTGACCCTGCTGACGGCCGCCGTGCCCGCGGAACGGCGCGGGATGGCGTACGGCATCTGGGGAGCCGTCAACGGCCTCGCCGTGGCCTCCGGACCCCTGGTCGGCGGCAGCCTCACCGAGCACATCTCGTGGCAGTGGATCTTCTGGCTGAACGTTCCCCTCGGCCTGGCCCTGCTGCCGCTCGCCCGTCTCCGCCTCGCCGAGTCGCACGGCACCGGCGCACCGCTCGACCTCCCCGGCACGCTGCTCGCCAGCGGTGGACTCTTCGGCCTCGTCTACGGCCTGGTCCGCGGCCCGGTGGACGGCTGGACCGGCGCCGTCGTGCTGACCGCCCTGATCGCCGGAACCGCGCTGCTGGCCTGCTTCGTCGCCTACAGCACCCGCGCCGAGAACCCGATGCTCCCGATGCGGCTGTTCCGCTCCCGGGCCTTCGCCGGCATCAACGCGGCGAGCCTGCTGATGTTCCTGGGGATGTTCGGATCGATCTTCCTGCTCAGCCAGTACATGCAGGGTGTGCTCGGCTACTCGCCGACCGAGGCCGGCCTGCGCATGCTGCCCTGGACCGGCATGCCCATGCTGGTCGCGCCGATCGCCGGCATCCTCGCGGACCGGATCGGAGGGCGCCCGGTCGTCGCCACCGGACTCTTCCTCCAGGCGGCCGGCCTGGGCTACCTCGCCTCCGTGGTCACGGCCGACGCCACCTACGCCGCCCAGCTGCCCGGCCTCGTCCTCAGCGGCATCGGCATGGCGCTGTTCTTCGCTCCCGCCTCCGCCCTGGTGATGTCCAGCGTCCTCCCGAAGGAGCAGGGCATCGCCTCCGGCGCCAACAACGCCCTGCGCGAGGTGGGTGGTGCGCTCGGCATCGCGGTCATGGCCTCGATCTTCGCGGCGCAGGGCAGCTACGACTCCGGGCAGACCTTCGTCGACGGACTGCGGCCCGCGGTCGCGGTGGGCGCCGCGGTCGTGGCGCTCGGCGGCGTCGCGGCCCTGCTGGTCCCGGCCCGCCGCCGGAACGACGAGGCGCTCACGGACGGTCCCGCACCCGAACCGGCTCCCACCGCCGCGAAGCCGCTCGCGGCGGCGGGTGAGCCCTCCTCACGCTGACGCGCAACGGTGAGAAGCGCCCCGGCCGCTCGGCCGGGGCGCTTGCCGTTGCCCCGGGCCGTCGGTGCCGTCTCGTAGTCTTGAGCGCGTGCAGGAACTCCACGACGCCCCCCTCGCCCCGCTGACCACCTTCCGGCTGGGCGGCCCCGCGACCCGGCTGCTCACGGCCACCACCGACGCCGAGGTGATCGCCGCCGTCCGCGAGGCCGACGACACCGGCACCCCCCTGCTGCTCATCGGCGGCGGATCGAACCTGGTCATCGGCGACAAGGGCTTCGACGGCACAGCCCTGCACATCGCCACGCGCGGCCTCTCGCTCGACGGCACGACCCTGGAGCTCGCGGCCGGCGAGGTGTGGACCGACGCCGTCGCCCGCACCGTCGAGGCCGGGCTGGCCGGCATCGAGTGCCTGGCCGGCATCCCCGGCTCGGCGGGCGCGACCCCCATCCAGAACGTGGGGGCGTACGGCCAGGAGGTCTCCGCCACGATCACCGAGGTGATCGCGTACGACCGCAGGAACCGCGAGACGGTCGCCCTCGCCAACGCCGACTGCGCCTTCGCCTATCGCCACAGCCGCTTCAAGGCCGAACCCGAGCGGTACGTCGTCCTGCGCGTCCGCTTCGCGCTGGAGGACGCCGACGGGCTCTCCGCCCCGCTGCGCTACGCCGAGACGGCCCGCGCCCTCGGTGTCGGGACCGGCGGCCGGGTGCCGCTGGCCACCGCCCGCGAGACCGTGCTGAAGCTGCGCGCCGGCAAGGGCATGGTCCTGGACCCCGAGGACCACGACACCTGGTCCGCCGGGTCGTTCTTCACCAACCCGATCCTCACCGACGAGGAGTTCGCCGCCTTCCGGGCCCGTGTGGACGAGCGCCTCGGGAGCGAGACCGAGCCGCCCGCCTTTCCGGCGGGGGAGGGCCGCGTCAAGACGTCGGCGGCCTGGCTGATCGACAAGGCCGGCTTCACCAAGGGCTACGGCGCCGGGCCGGCCCGCATCTCCACCAAGCACACCCTCGCCCTCACCAATCGCGGCGAGGCGACGACGGAGGACCTGCTCGCCCTGGCCCGCGAGGTCGTCGCAGGTGTCCACGAGGCGTTCGGCGTCACGCTGGTCAACGAGCCGGTGACGGTGGGCGTCAGCCTCTAACATCTAGCGGGACGCGCCGCGGCTGGGCGGGGGCGGTGCGCGGCCCGGCGCTGCCGGGGCGCCCTTGCGTCCACTCGTGCCCCTGTCCGGGCGGAATCTCCGTTGCCGACGGACCCTCCCGACCGGCACGCTCGGACCATGAGGCGTCCTCCATGCGGCTGAGACTCACCGAGTACCGCCCCCGCACCGGCCCGCACACCCACCGTGTCGTCCAGCCGCGCACCCCCCTGCGCCACACTTCGCTCCGCGACCCGGAGAACGCCTACGGCATGCTCATGGGCGACCACGACGGACTGAACCGGCTCGCCGGCCTGTTCTCCTTCGCCGCCTGCTCACGCCGCACGATCGTGCACGTCCCGCTGCGCGACGGCGTACCGCCCGACGAGGGACAGGGCGACCTGGTCGACCTGGTGCTGGCGCACCCGGAGGCCGGCCTGCGCCCCACCAAGTGGCCCGAGCTGCGCCGCGGACTGGGACGCGGCACACCGCTGACCGTCCGGACCGACGAGGCCCGCACGGCCCGCGACGCCCGGGCCCGGCTCGACCGCCCGCACGCCCGCGACACGCTGCGGCACACCACGCACGCGCGCACGTACGTCCTCATCGGCGAGCGCGGCGCCTTCGCCTCCGCCGCGACCGCCCTCGCCGAGGCGGCCGGCCGTGGCCCGCGGGCCAGGGGCGTCAGCCAGGGGCACGCGGCGTTCGTCACCTGCCTGCACGGCGAACTGGCACCGGACCCCCGCCCCTGGCGGCACCCCGAGATCGTGATCGCCTTCAAGCCGTATCCGCCGTACGCCCACTTCAGGCGGCCGGGGCGCTGAGCCAGGCGTCGATCCCGGCCAGCAATCCTTCCTGCACGCCCCGCGGGGCCGCCGAGCCGCGCACGGACTGCCGGGCCAGCTCCGCCAGCTCCGCGTCCGTGAAACCGTGGGAATGCCGTGCGATCTCGTACTGCGCCGCCAGCCGCGAACCGAACAGCAGCGGGTCGTCCGCGCCCAGCGCCATCGGCACCCCCGCCTCGAAAAGGGTCCGCAGCGGCACGTCCTCGGGCTTCTCGTACACGCCGAGGGCCACGTTCGACGCGGGACACACCTCGCAGGTCACCTGCCGGTCCGCGAGCCGCTTCAGCAGCCGCGGGTCCTCCGCCGCCCGCACGCCGTGCCCGATGCGGTCCGCCTCCAGGTCGTCCAGGCAGTCCCGCACCGACGCCGGCCCGGTCAGCTCGCCCCCGTGCGGCGCCGACAGCAGCCCGCCCTCGCGCGCGATCGCGAACGCCCGGTCGAAGTCCCGGGCCATGCCGCGCCGTTCGTCGTTCGACAGCCCGAAGCCGACCACGCCCCGGTCCGCGTACCGCACCGCCAGCCGGGCCAGCGTGCGCGCGTCCAGAGGATGCTTCATCCGGTTCGCGGCGACCAGCACCCGCATCCCGATCCCGGTGTCCCGCACGGTCGTCTCCACCGAGTCCAGGATGATCTCCAGCGCCGGGATCAGCCCGCCCAGCCGGGGCGCGTACGACGTCGGGTCCACCTGGATCTCCAGCCACCCCGAGCCGTCCCGCAGATCCTCCTCCGCGGCCTCCCGCACCAGCCGCTGGATGTCCTCCGGCTGCTGGAGGCACGAACGCGCCGCGTCGTACAGCCGCTGGAAGCGGAACCAGCCCCGCTCGTCCGTCGCCCGCAGCTTCGGCGACTCCCCGGCGCTCAGTGCCTCGGTCAGCGTCTCGGGCAGCCGCACGCCGTGCTTGTCGGCCAGTTCCAGCAGGGTGGTGGGCCGCATCGACCCGGTGAAGTGCAGGTGGAGATGGGCCTTGGGCAGTTCAGAGACATCACGTACACGCTCCATCCGGTGATCCTGCCGCACGACACGCCCGGCCCGACAGCACTTTCCCCGTACGTGGTCTTGCTCGTACAAACGAACAGGGGCCACACCGGAACGTTCCGGTGCGGCCCCTCGGACGGGGGGACGGTCAGTCCCGCGCCTCCGCCAGCAGCTTCTGGATGCGGCTCACGCCCTCGACGAGGTCCTCGTCGCCGAGCGCGTACGACAGCCGCAGGTAACCGGGCGTGCCGAAGGCCTCGCCGGGCACCACCGCGACCTCGGCCTCCTCCAGGATCAGCGCGGCCAGCTCCACGGTGTCCTGCGGACGCTTGCCGCGGATCTGCTTGCCGAGCAGCCCCTTGACCGACGGGTAGGCGTAGAACGCGCCCTCCGGCTCCGGGCAGAGCACGCCGTCGATCTCGTTGAGCATCCGCACGATGGTGGTGCGGCGCCGGTCGAAGGCCTCCCGCATCTTCGCCACGGCGTCCAGGTCGCCGGAGACCGCGGCCAGGGCCGCCGCCTGCGCGACGTTGGACACGTTGGACGTGGCGTGCGACTGGAGGTTCGTCGCGGCCTTGACGACGTCCTTGGGGCCGATGACCCAGCCCACCCGCCAGCCGGTCATCGCGTACGTCTTGGCGACACCGTTGACGACGATGCACTTGTCGCGCAGCTCGGGCAGCAGCGCCGGCATGGAGACGGAGAAGGCGTCGCCGTAGACGAGGTGCTCGTAGATCTCGTCGGTCAGCACCCACAGGCCGTGCTCGACGGCCCACCGGCCGATGGCCTCGGTCTGTGCCTCGCTGTACACGGCACCCGTCGGGTTCGACGGCGAGACGAAGAGGACGACCTTGGTCTTCTCCGTGCGCGCGGCCTCCAGCTGCTCCACGCTCACCCGGTAGCCGGTCGTCTCGTCGGCGACCACCTCGACCGGCACACCGCCGGCCAGCCGGATCGACTCGGGGTACGTCGTCCAGTACGGCGCCGGGACGATGACCTCGTCGCCCGGGTCGAGGATCGCGGCGAACGCCTCGTAGATGGCCTGCTTGCCGCCGTTGGTGACCAGGATCTGCGACGGGTCGACCTCGTAGCCCGAGTCGCGCAGCGTCTTCGCGGCGATCGCGGCCTTCAGCTCGGGCAGTCCGCCGGCCGGCGTGTAGCGGTGGAACTTCGGGTTCTTGCAGGCCTCGATCGCGGCCTCGACGATGTAGTCGGGCGTCGGGAAGTCGGGTTCACCGGCGCCGAAGCCGATCACCGGTCGCCCGGCGGCCTTGAGGGCCTTGGCCTTGGCGTCCACGGCGAGGGTGGCGGACTCGGAGATCGCGCCGACTCGGGCGGAGACCCGGCGCTCGGTGGGAGGGGTTGCAGCGCTCATGGGGCCCATCGTTCCAGACCGGAAACCTCCCCGGCACACGGGTTTCACGGACTGAACATGACCGGGCAAAAGGCTGAACAACAGTCCGGATCCACCGCGCGGCCTGGGCGATCTTCGGCCGACATCGCCGGCGGGGCGCTCCACGGGCCCTTTCTGTTCGACGCCCGGCCCGCGAGCACGTACACTCTCACCTCGTTGGCCTTCAGCGGGCCGCACACACTCGGTGCCCACAGGCACTCGGGCGGATGCGGTACGTTGGGGGACACACAAAGGGTCGTAGCTCAATTGGTAGAGCACTGGTCTCCAAAACCAGCGGTTGGGGGTTCAAGTCCCTCCGGCCCTGCTACACACACCTTCGCCAGGATGTGTGCGCATGTACGTACAGCAATGCAACGCCGTGCGGCTCAGACCGGGCGCGGCACGGCCACGACCCGGAATCAGGTGAGGACGAGTGACGGATGCCGTGGGCTCCATCGACATGCCTGATGCCCAGGACGAAGCGCCGGACTCGAAGAAGAAGCCTCGCAAGGGCGGCAAGCGGGCCAAGAAGGGCCCGCTGAAGCGTCTCGCGCTCTTCTACCGCCAGATCGTCGCGGAGCTGCGCAAGGTCGTCTGGCCCAGTCGTAACCAGCTGACGACGTACACCATGGTCGTGATCATCTTCGTTGCCATCATGATCGGCCTGGTGACTCTGATTGACTATGGTCTCAGCCACGCCGCCAAGTACGTCTTCGGCTGAGTCGAGAGCGAAGGGCGCCGAGGTACCCGGCGCCCCTTTCGCGTGTTCCACCCCTATGTATCCAGGAAGAAGCAGCCACCGTGTCTGACCCGAACGTGAACGACGCCGTTGAGCCTCGCGGGGAGGCTGTCGAGTCCGTCGAGGACGAGCTCGGCCTTGTCGAGGGCGCGGACAACGAGGACACCGAGACCTCCGACGAGGTCGAGGCTGCCGACGCCGTCGTCGAGGTCGAGGACGAGGCTGCGGAGGCCGAGACCGACACCGCCGAGGACGCCGCGGACGCGGAGACCGCCGAGGACGACGCCGCCGAGGACGACGCCGCCGCGGAGGCCGCGGACGCGGAGACCGCCGAGCCCGAGCCCGAGCTCGACCCCATCGAGAAGCTCCGTCAGGAGCTGCGCGTCCTGCCCGGCGAGTGGTACGTGATCCACACCTACGCCGGTTACGAGAACCGCGTGAAGACCAACCTCGAGCAGCGCGCCGTCTCGCTCAACGTCGAGGACTACATCTTCCAGGCCGAGGTGCCGCAGGAAGAGGTCGTCCAGATCAAGAACGGCGACCGCAAGACGATCCGCCAGAACAAGCTGCCGGGTTACGTCCTGGTCCGCATGGACCTGACCAACGAGTCCTGGGGCGTCGTCCGCAACACCCCCGGCGTCACCGGCTTCGTGGGCAACGCCTACGACCCGTACCCGCTGACGCTGGACGAGATCGTCAAGATGCTCGCCCCCGAGGCCGAGGAGAAGGCCGCCCGCGAGGCCGCCGAGGCCGAGGGCAAGCCGGCTCCGCAGCGGAAGGTCGAGGTCCAGGTGCTGGACTTCGAGGTCGGCGACTCGGTCACCGTCACGGACGGCCCGTTCGCCACGCTGCAGGCCACGATCAACGAGATCAACGCCGACTCGAAGAAGGTCAAGGGCCTCGTCGAGATCTTCGGCCGCGAGACCCCGGTCGAGCTGAGCTTCGACCAGATCCAGAAGAACTAGTTCTTCTCGGACGTACGCTTCCGCGCAGGTCAGGTGGGACCCTCGGGGACTGCCTGACCTGCTCGGTTTTTGGCCGCGCATCCATACCCGTTATCGTTGTGCGGTATGCCTGTGTCCGGGTGGTTTCCCGGGTGCGGGCAGGACCCGAATCGAAAGGACCCGGAGAGCTATGCCTCCCAAGAAGAAGAAGGTCACGGGGCTCATCAAGCTCCAGATCCAGGCCGGCGCCGCCAACCCGGCTCCGCCGGTCGGCCCCGCGCTGGGTCAGCACGGCGTCAACATCATGGAGTTCTGCAAGGCCTACAACGCCGCGACCGAGTCGCAGCGTGGCTGGGTGATCCCGGTGGAGATCACGGTCTACGAGGACCGCTCCTTCACCTTCATCACCAAGACGCCGCCGGCCGCCAAGATGATCCTCAAGGCCGCGGGCGTGGAGAAGGGCTCCGGCGAGCCGCACAAGACCAAGGTCGCGAAGATCACGCGTGACCAGGTCCGTGAGATCGCCACCACCAAGATGCCCGACCTCAACGCCAACGACCTGGACGCCGCCGAGAAGATCATCGCCGGCACCGCGCGTTCCATGGGCGTCACGGTCGAGGGCTGACCTCCACCCCCGTAAGCACGCCACGCGGCGGCAGCCGCATGGTCAGGACAGTGTGGCAGGGCCTGCTCGGCCCGGACCACGACTCCTAAGAAGCCAACAGGAGCAGTAGTGAGCAAGCGCAGCAAGTCTCTCCGCGCTGCGGACGCCAAGATCGACCGGGACAAGCTCTACGCCCCGCTCGAGGCCGTCCGTCTCGCCAAGGAGACCTCCACGACCAAGTTCGACGGCACCGTCGAGGTCGCCTTCCGCCTGGGTGTCGACCCGCGCAAGGCCGACCAGATGGTCCGTGGCACCGTGAACCTCCCGCACGGCACCGGCAAGACCGCCCGGGTCCTGGTCTTCGCGACCGGTGACCGTGCCGAGGCCGCGCGTGCCGCGGGCGCCGACATCGTCGGCGCCGACGAACTGATCGACGAGGTGTCGAAGGGCCGTCTGGACTTCGACGCCGTCGTCGCCACCCCGGACCTCATGGGCAAGGTCGGCCGCCTCGGCCGCGTGCTCGGTCCCCGTGGTCTCATGCCGAACCCCAAGACCGGCACCGTGACCCCGGACGTCGCCAAGGCTGTCAACGACATCAAGGGCGGCAAGATCGAGTTCCGCGTCGACAAGCACTCGAACCTGCACTTCATCATCGGCAAGACGTCGTTCGACGACACCAAGCTGGTGGAGAACTACGGCGCGGCGCTGGAGGAGATCCTCCGTCTGAAGCCGTCCGCCGCCAAGGGCCGCTACATCAAGAAGGCCGCCATCAGCACCACGATGGGCCCCGGCATTCCGGTCGACTCCAACCGCACCCGCAACCTCCTCGTCGAGGAGGACCCGGCCGCGGTCTGAGCCAACGGCTCGCCCAACCGGTTCACGGGCCCCGCACCTTCCGAGGTGCGGGGCCCGTCCCCTTTTTCTGGTTTCCGGTTTCCGGTTTCCGGTCTTTCGGAATTCCGGTTGTCCGGGACCGCTCCCGGACGCCGGTTTCCCGGTACGGGAGCCGGGTGGCTGGGCTAGCGTGCGGGCAGGTCACGCGCACAGGGGTGGGGACATGACGAGCACGACGGCACACCGTACGGCCCTCTCGATCGCGGTGACGGCCGTGCTGGCGTGCCTGACGGCCTGCATCCCCTCCGGCCCCAACGGGGACGACCCCGCCCCGCGGGCGGAGCCGCTGAGGGCCGTGGAGCGCGCCACCGGCCGCGCCGGGTCCGCGCGGGTCCACTCCACGACCGTCATCGGCGACGAGCTGTCCCTCGACGCCGCCGGCGCCCTGCGCTGGAGCGACGGACTCACCGGCACCCTGACACTCACGTACACCGGCGGGACGGCCGCCGACGCGATGCGCCGCCTCGGCACCACCTCCATGGAGGCGCGCTACCTGCCCGAGGCCTACTACGCGAAGATGGGCGACGCCTTCGCCGCCCGGGCGGGCGGCAGGCACTGGATCAAGTACCTGTACGCCGACCTCGAGGACCACGGCGACGGCGCGGGCGCCGGCCTGGCGGACCGGATGCGCGACACCGCCCCCGACGAGGCGGTGAAACTGCTGCTCACCTCCGACGACGTGCACGAGGTCGGTGAGGAGACGACGCGTGGGCGGCGCACCACGCACTGGTCCGGCACGGTGGACGGCGACGGCGCACGGACCGTCGACCTCTGGGTCGACGCGCAGGACCTGCTGGTCAAGAAGACCGAGCGGGGACGCACGGAGACGGGGGAGCTGTCCCAGACCGCCTACTACAGCGACTACGGCGTTCCCGTCCCCGTCGAGCGGCCCCCGGCCGCCGACACGGCGGACTTCGAGGAGCTGCTCAAGGCACCCGCCGACGGCTCCTGATCCGGAAATCACAAGATCGCCCGAACCGTCTCGGCTACTCTCGCGTCCTGGCTGTGTGACAGCCGTTCACTTCCTGTGTCCCGTGGGGGGAAACCATGATGAAGACTTCTGTGCGTGTGCCCGTGGGTGCCGGGCTGGCCGCCCTGCTGCTCGCCGCGGGCGCGGTGGGCTGTTCGAAGGACGAGGGGGCGGACAAGTCCCCCGAGATGACGCCGGCGGCGGCCGTCGCCAAGGCGGCGAAGAACACGGAGGACATCACCTCCCTGCGCTACCGCATGACCGGCAAGGCCCCCGAGGAGGGCCGCGTCGAGGCCGAGGCCGAGATGCAGCTCAAGCCGACGGTCGCGATGTCCATGAAGATGAAGGCACCCGACCAGGGCACCGACGCGACCGCGGAGATCCGGCTCGTCGACAAGGCCCTCTACCTCAACGGCGGAGCCGAGGCGGCCAAGGAGATGGACGGCAAGAGCTGGATCAAGTTCGACCTCGCCGCCATGGGCGCCGACGACGAGCTGGGCCAGCTCGGCAGCGCCTCCCAGGCCGACAAGAACCCGGCGGCCGAGTCCACCTTCCTCACCGGCGCCGAGGACGTGGAGAAGGTCGGCAGCGAGACCGTCGACGGCGTGAAGACCACGCACTACAAGGGCACCGTCACCCTCGACGCCCTGGAGAAGTCCCTCGCGGACGAGGACAAGACGACCCAGGAGCAGCGCCGCAAGAGCATCGAGCAGTACGAGAAGATGGGCATCGACAAGCTCACGATGGACATGTGGGTCGACGGCGACGACCAGGCCAAGCAGTTCCGCATGCGCGGGGACGCCGCCAAGGGTCCGCTGGACATGACCGTCACCTTCCTCGACTTCAACGAGCCCGTGAAGGTCACCGCCCCGCCCGCCGGGGAGACGGCCGACCTGGCCGAGATGATGCAGGAGGGCCAGACCGGCTGAGTCCGGCCGGGTCGCCGTACGGGCGGATTTGCTTGACACTGCCCCGTTCACGTACGCTCCTCCAGAAGCCAAAGACCGCTGGTCGTTGCCGTGTGCTCGTGAGAGGGCACGGTGGCCGAAGGATCCGCTGAACTGCGGACGACCCGCGCAGGTGACAGTGGATGAGCTCCCGGAGTGCGCGCCCCGAGCGCGTATGACCGGTCGAGTCACGCCCCGTGCGCCTGCGCCGGGGCGTTTCGTTTTCCCCAGACCTCCTTCGGGTCCGCGCGGTCCGAATCACCCGGAAGGAGGCCGAGGCTCTATGGCGACGCCCGAAAAGGCTGCCGCGGTTGCCGAGCTGACGGACAAGTTCCGCAGCTCCAACGCCGCCGTGCTGACCGAGTACCGCGGTCTCACCGTGGCGCAGCTCAAGACGCTGCGCCGGTCGCTCGGTGAGAACGCCCAGTACGCCGTGGTGAAGAACACGCTGACCAAGATTGCGGCCAACGAGGCCGGGATCACGCTCGACGACCAGCTCTTCGCTGGTCCGACGGCCGTCGCCTTCGTCACCGGTGACCCGGTGGAGTCGGCGAAGGGTCTGCGCGACTTCGCCAAGGACAACCCGAATCTCGTCATCAAGGGCGGTGTCCTTGACGGCAAGGCGATGTCCGCCGACGAGATCAAGAAGCTTGCGGACCTCGAGTCCCGCGAGGTTCTGCTCTCCAAGCTGGCGGGTGCCTTCAAGGGCAAGCAGTCCCAGACTGCTCAGCTCTTCCAGGCGCTCCCCTCGAAGCTCGTCCGCACCGTGGACGCGCTCCGTGCCAAGCAGGACGAGCAGGGCGGTGCCGAGTAACTCGGCTCGCTTTGCGGCTCTCGCCGCCTGAGGCGAGGGCCGATGCGGGCCCGACGTACGCCCGCCTCACCCCGTACATCCGGCACCTGCCGAATTAGTGGAAGGACCGCCATCATGGCGAAGCTCAGCCAGGAAGACCTGCTCGCCCAGTTCGAGGAGATGACCCTCATCGAGCTCTCCGAGTTCGTGAAGGCCTTCGAGGAGAAGTTCGACGTCACCGCCGCCGCCGCCGTGGCCGTCGCGGGCCCGGCCGGCCCGGCCGCCGCCGCCGAGGCCCCGGAGGAGAAGGACGAGTTCGACGTCATCCTCACCGGCGCCGGCGACAAGAAGATCCAGGTCATCAAGGTCGTGCGTGAGCTGACCTCCCTGGGTCTGAAGGAGGCCAAGGACCTCGTCGACGGCACCCCGAAGCCGGTCCTCGAGAAGGTCAACAAGGAAGCCGCCGAGAAGGCCGCCGAGTCCCTCAAGGGCGCCGGCGCCTCGGTCGAGGTCAAGTAAGACCTCACGGGTCCCTCTGGGCCTGTAACGCTCAAGCGCTGAAGAGCGATCATCCATCCGGGTGGTCGCTCTTCGGCGTTCCGGGGGCCGGGCGGCGGCGGCCTTGCACGGGTGGCGGCGGAGAGTATGGTGATCTTCGTCGTGCCGTCTCCGGGACCCTGAGATGCCTGGACGGCAGCCGGTTTCGGCAAGGGGGCCTTGACGAACCGCACGCAGCGCGCAATTCTCAGGACGCGTCGTCACAAGGATCCGAATCCGAGGCATGGATCCACGGCGAAGAGGGCAGTATCACCGTGCGTTGAGGGCGAGGCCTTGCCGCAGGTGGTGAGCACTACGAGGAGCGGACACGGTTCAGGAAACTGGCATTGGACATCAGTGTGCCAAGTGGCTACACTGTCCCTTTGCGCTGCCTGTTAGCTGCCCCCTGCCCGTCACCAGGGGTCTGCCCTCGCCCGAGCACTGACGACCAGAGCATGTCTGACCTGGCCCTTCGGTCACATCAGACACTCCCTGTCTCCGTGTGAGGAAGAGGGGCCGGTACGCGCGTAGTGAGTCCGAGCCCTCGGAAGGACCCCCTCTTGGCCGCCTCGCGCAATGCCTCGACCGCGAATACGAACAACGCTGCCAGCACCGCCCCGCTGCGCATCTCCTTTGCAAAGATCCAGGAGCCCCTCGAGGTTCCGAACCTCCTCGCGCTGCAAACCGAGAGCTTCGACTGGCTGCTCGGCAACGACGCGTGGAAGGCTCGCGTCGAGTCGGCTCTGGAGTCCGGTCACGACGTCCCCACCAAGTCCGGTCTGGAAGAGATCTTCGAGGAGATCTCGCCGATCGAGGACTTCTCCGGGTCGATGTCGCTGACGTTCCGCGACCACCGTTTCGAGCCTCCGAAGAACAGCATCGACGAGTGCAAGGACCGCGACTTCACGTACGCGGCCCCCCTCTTCGTCACCGCCGAGTTCACCAACAACGAGACCGGCGAGATCAAGTCCCAGACGGTCTTCATGGGCGACTTCCCGCTCATGACGAACAAGGGCACCTTCGTCATCAACGGCACCGAGCGTGTCGTGGTGTCCCAGCTGGTCCGTTCGCCGGGTGTCTACTTCGACTCCTCCATCGACAAGACCTCCGACAAGGACATCTTCTCCGCCAAGATCATCCCGTCCCGGGGTGCCTGGCTGGAGATGGAGATCGACAAGCGCGACATGGTCGGTGTGCGCATCGACCGCAAGCGCAAGCAGTCCGTGACCGTCCTCCTCAAGGCCCTCGGCTGGACCACCGAGCAGATCCTCGAGGAGTTCGGCGAGTACGAGTCCATGCGCGCCACCCTGGAGAAGGACCACACCCAGGGCCAGGACGACGCGCTGCTCGACATCTACCGCAAGCTGCGTCCGGGCGAGCCGCCGACCCGTGAGGCCGCGCAGACGCTGCTCGAGAACCTCTACTTCAACCCCAAGCGCTACGACCTCGCGAAGGTCGGCCGCTACAAGGTGAACAAGAAGCTCGGCGCGGACGAGCCGCTGGACGCCGGCGTGCTCACCACCGACGACATCATCGCCACGATCAAGTACCTGGTGAAGCTGCACGCCGGTGAGACCGAGACGGTCGGCGAGTCGGGCCGGTCGATCATCGTCGAGACCGACGACATCGACCACTTCGGCAACCGCCGCATCCGCAACGTCGGCGAGCTGATCCAGAACCAGGTCCGTACGGGTCTCGCCCGTATGGAGCGCGTCGTGCGCGAGCGCATGACCACCCAGGACGTCGAGGCGATCACGCCGCAGACCCTGATCAACATCCGGCCGGTCGTCGCCTCCATCAAGGAGTTCTTCGGCACCAGCCAGCTGTCCCAGTTCATGGACCAGAACAACCCGCTGTCGGGTCTGACGCACAAGCGTCGTCTCAACGCGCTCGGCCCGGGTGGTCTCTCCCGTGAGCGGGCCGGCTTCGAGGTCCGTGACGTTCACCCGTCGCACTACGGCCGCATGTGCCCGATCGAGACGCCCGAAGGCCCGAACATCGGTCTGATCGGCTCGCTCGCCTCGTACGGCCGGATCAATCCGTTCGGCTTCATCGAGACGCCGTACCGCAAGGTCGTCGACGGCCAGGTCACCGACGAGGTGGACTACCTGACCGCCGACGAGGAGGACCGCTTCGTCATCGCGCAGGCCAACGCGCCGCTGACGGACGAGTTCCGCTTCGCCGAGAACCGCGTGCTGGTCCGCCGCCGTGGCGGCGAGGTCGACTACGTCCCCGGTGACGACGTCGACTACATGGACGTCTCGCCGCGCCAGATGGTGTCGGTCGCGACCGCCATGATCCCGTTCCTCGAGCACGACGACGCCAACCGTGCCCTCATGGGCGCGAACATGATGCGCCAGGCCGTGCCGCTCATCAAGAGCGAGGCCCCGCTCGTCGGCACCGGCATGGAGTACCGCTCCGCGGTCGACGCCGGCGACGTGGTCAAGGCCGAGAAGGCGGGTGTGGTCCAGGAGGTCTCCGCGGACTACATCACCACCACCAACGACGACGGCACGTACATCACGTACCGCCTGGCCAAGTTCTCCCGGTCCAACCAGGGAACGTCGGTCAACCAGAAGGTCATCGTCAGCGAGGGCGACCGGGTCGTCGAGGGCCAGGTCCTGGCCGACGGTCCGGCCACCGAGAACGGCGAGATGGCGCTCGGCAAGAACCTGCTGGTCGCCTTCATGCCGTGGGAGGGTCACAACTACGAGGACGCGATCATCCTGTCGCAGCGCCTCGTGCAGGACGACGTCCTCTCCTCGATCCACATCGAGGAGCACGAGGTCGACGCCCGTGACACCAAGCTCGGCCCCGAGGAGATCACGCGGGACATCCCGAACGTCTCCGAGGAGGTCCTCGCCGACCTCGACGAGCGCGGCATCATCCGCATCGGTGCCGAGGTCGTCGCCGGTGACATCCTCGTCGGCAAGGTCACGCCCAAGGGTGAGACCGAGCTGACCCCGGAGGAGCGCCTGCTCCGTGCGATCTTCGGTGAGAAGGCCCGTGAGGTCCGTGACACCTCGCTGAAGGTCCCGCACGGCGAGATCGGCAAGGTCATCGGCGTCCGCGTCTTCGACCGCGAGGAGGGCGACGAGCTTCCGCCCGGCGTCAACCAGCTGGTGCGCGTCTACGTCGCGCAGAAGCGCAAGATCACCGACGGTGACAAGCTCGCCGGCCGTCACGGCAACAAGGGTGTCATCTCGAAGATCCTGCCGATCGAGGACATGCCGTTCCTGGAGGACGGCACCCCGGTCGACATCATCCTCAACCCGCTGGGTGTGCCGTCCCGAATGAACCCGGGACAGGTCCTGGAGATCCACCTCGGCTGGCTCGCCAGCCGCGGCTGGGACGTCTCCGGTCTCGCGGACGAGTGGGCCCAGCGCCTCCAGGCCATCGGCGCCGACAACGTCCAGCCCGGCACCAACGTCGCCACCCCGGTGTTCGACGGTGCGCGCGAGGACGAGCTGGCGGGTCTGCTGCAGCACACCATCCCGAACCGCGACGGCGAGCGCATGGTGCTCCCGTCCGGCAAGGCCCGGCTGTTCGACGGCCGCAGCGGTGAGCCGTTCCCGGACCCGATCTCGGTCGGCTACATGTACATCCTCAAGCTGCACCACCTGGTCGACGACAAGCTGCACGCCCGCTCGACCGGTCCGTACTCGATGATCACCCAGCAGCCGCTGGGTGGTAAGGCCCAGTTCGGTGGCCAGCGCTTCGGTGAGATGGAGGTGTGGGCGCTGGAGGCATACGGCGCCGCGTACGCCCTCCAGGAGCTGCTGACCATCAAGTCCGACGACGTCACCGGCCGCGTGAAGGTCTACGAGGCCATCGTCAAGGGCGAGAACATCCCTGAGCCCGGCATCCCCGAGTCCTTCAAGGTGCTCATCAAGGAGATGCAGTCCCTGTGCCTCAACGTGGAGGTGCTGTCCTCGGACGGCATGTCCATCGAGATGCGCGACACCGACGAGGACGTCTTCCGCGCTGCGGAGGAGCTCGGCATCGACCTGTCCCGGCGCGAGCCGAGCAGCGTCGAAGAGGTCTGACGGGAGTTTCGGCGGGCCTTGAGCGATCAAGGCCCGCCGGCCCCAGGACCCCCGATTCAGACCCCAAGACTTACAACCCTGAGAGGGATTGACGCATAGTGCTCGACGTCAACTTCTTCGACGAGCTCCGGATCGGTCTGGCCACCGCTGACGACATCCGTCAGTGGAGCCACGGCGAGGTCAAGAAGCCCGAGACCATCAACTACCGCACCCTCAAGCCCGAAAAGGACGGACTCTTCTGCGAGAAGATCTTCGGTCCGACCCGGGACTGGGAGTGCTACTGCGGCAAGTACAAGCGCGTCCGCTTCAAGGGCATCATCTGTGAGCGCTGTGGCGTCGAGGTCACGCGCGCCAAGGTGCGCCGTGAGCGGATGGGCCACATCGAGCTCGCCGCCCCCGTCACCCACATCTGGTACTTCAAGGGCGTCCCGTCGCGCCTGGGCTACCTGCTGGACCTGGCGCCGAAGGACCTCGAGAAGGTCATCTACTTCGCCGCGTACATGATCACGTTCGTGGACGAGGAGCGCCGCACCCGCGACCTGCCCTCGCTGGAGGCCCACGTCTCCGTCGAGCGTCAGCAGATCGAGAACCGCCGCGACGCCGACCTCGAGGCCCGCGCCAAGAAGCTCGAGACCGACCTGGCCGAGCTCGAGGCCGAGGGCGCCAAGGCCGACGTGCGCCGCAAGGTGCGCGAGGGTGCCGAGCGCGAGATGAAGCAGCTGCGCGACCGTGCGCAGCGCGAGATCGACCGCCTCGACGAGGTGTGGAACCGGTTCAAGAACCTCAAGGTCCAGGACCTCGAGGGCGACGAGCTGCTCTACCGCGAGCTGCGCGACCGCTTCGGCACCTACTTCGACGGCTCGATGGGCGCCGCCGCGCTGCAGAAGCGCCTGGAGTCCTTCGACCTCGACGAGGAGGCCGAGAAGCTCCGCGAGATCATCCGTACCGGCAAGGGCCAGAAGAAGACCCGCGCGCTCAAGCGTCTCAAGGTCGTCTCCGCGTTCCTGCAGACCAGCAACAGCCCCAAGGGCATGGTGCTCGACTGCGTGCCGGTCATCCCGCCGGACCTGCGTCCGATGGTGCAGCTGGACGGTGGCCGCTTCGCGACCTCCGACCTGAACGACCTGTACCGCCGTGTCATCAACCGCAACAACCGCCTGAAGCGGCTTCTCGACCTCGGCGCGCCCGAGATCATCGTGAACAACGAGAAGCGCATGCTCCAGGAGGCCGTGGACGCGCTGTTCGACAACGGCCGCCGCGGCCGTCCGGTCACCGGTCCCGGCAACCGCCCGCTGAAGTCCCTCAGCGACATGCTGAAGGGCAAGCAGGGTCGTTTCCGTCAGAACCTGCTCGGCAAGCGAGTCGACTACTCGGCGCGTTCCGTCATCGTCGTCGGCCCGCAGCTGAAGCTGCACCAGTGCGGTCTGCCCAAGGCCATGGCGCTGGAGCTCTTCAAGCCGTTCGTGATGAAGCGCCTGGTCGACCTGAACCACGCGCAGAACATCAAGAGCGCCAAGCGCATGGTCGAGCGCGGCCGCACGGTCGTGTACGACGTGCTGGAAGAGGTCATCGCGGAGCACCCGGTTCTGCTGAACCGTGCGCCCACCCTGCACCGCCTCGGCATCCAGGCCTTCGAGCCGCAGCTGGTCGAGGGCAAGGCCATCCAGATCCACCCGCTCGTCTGCACCGCGTTCAACGCGGACTTCGACGGTGACCAGATGGCCGTGCACCTGCCGCTGTCCGCGGAGGCGCAGGCCGAGGCCCGCATCCTGATGCTGTCCTCGAACAACATCCTCAAGCCGGCCGACGGCCGTCCGGTGACGATGCCGACCCAGGACATGGTCCTCGGTCTGTTCTTCCTCACCACCGACGGCGAGATGCGGGACACCAAGGGCGAGGGCCGGGCCTTCGGCTCCACCGCCGAGGCGACCATGGCGTTCGACGCCGGTGAGCTCGCGCTCCAGTCGTCCATCGACATCCGCTTCCCGGTGGGCACCATCCCGCCGCGCGGCTGGACCCCGCCGGTCTCCGAGGAGGACGACGCCGACGCCGCCGCCTGGCAGCCGGGCGACCCGTTCCGCCTGCGGACCACCCTGGGCCGTGCGCTCTTCAACGAGCTGCTGCCCGAGGACTACCCGTTCGTCGACTACTCGGTGGGCAAGAAGCAGCTCGGCGAGATCGTCAACGACCTCGCGGAGCGCTACCCCAAGGTGATCGTGGCGGCGACGCTCGACAACCTGAAGGCGGCGGGCTTCTACTGGGGCACCCGCTCCGGCGTCACCGTGGCCATCTCCGACGTCGTCGTCCCCGAGGCGAAGAAGGAGATCGTCAAGGGGTACGAGGCTCAGGACGAGAAGGTCCAGAAGCAGTACGAGCGTGGTCTGATCACCAAGGAAGAGCGCACTCAGGAGCTCATCGCGATCTGGACCAAGGCGACCAACGAGGTCGCCGAGGCGATGAACGAGAACTTCCCGAAGACGAACCCCATCTTCATGATGGTCGACTCGGGCGCTCGAGGAAACATGATGCAGATGCGTCAGATCGCCGGTATGCGCGGTCTGGTGTCGAACGCCAAGAACGAGACGATCCCGCGTCCGATCAAGGCGTCGTTCCGTGAGGGTCTGTCCGTGCTGGAGTACTTCATCTCCACGCACGGTGCCCGTAAGGGTCTGGCGGACACCGCTCTGCGTACCGCCGACTCGGGTTACCTCACGCGTCGTCTGGTCGACGTCTCCCAGGACGTCATCATCCGCGAGGAGGACTGCGGCACCGAGCGCGGTCTGAAGCTGCGGATCGCCGAGCGTGGCGAGGACGGCGTGCTGCGCAAGGCCGAAGACGTCGAGACCAGCGTCTACGCCCGCATGCTCGCCGAGGACGTCGTCATCGACGGCAAGGTGATCGCGCCGGCCAACGTCGACCTCGGTGACGTCCTGATCGATGCTCTGGTCGCCCACGGTGTCGAGGAGGTCAAGACCCGCTCGATCCTGACCTGCGAGTCCCAGGTCGGCACCTGCGCCATGTGCTACGGCCGCTCCCTGGCCACCGGCAAGCTGGTCGACATCGGTGAGGCGGTCGGCATCATCGCCGCCCAGTCCATCGGTGAGCCCGGTACCCAGCTGACGATGCGTACCTTCCACACCGGTGGTGTGGCCGGTGACGACATCACCCAGGGTCTGCCCCGTGTCGTCGAGCTCTTCGAGGCCCGTACCCCGAAGGGTGTCGCCCCGATCTCCGAGGCCTCCGGCCGCGTGCGGATCGAGGAGACCGAGAAGACCAAGAAGATCGTCGTCACGCCGGACGACGGCAGCGACGAGACGGCCTACCCGATCTCGAAGCGTGCCCGTCTGCTGGTCGGCGAGGGCGACCACGTCGAGGTGGGCCAGAAGCTCACCGTGGGTGCCACCAACCCGCACGACGTGCTGCGCATCCTGGGTCAGCGTGCCGTCCAGGTCCACCTGGTCGGCGAGGTCCAGAAGGTCTACAACTCGCAGGGCGTGTCGATCCACGACAAGCACATCGAGATCATCATCCGGCAGATGCTGCGCCGGGTGACGATCATCGAGTCCGGCGACGCCGAGCTGCTGCCCGGTGAGCTGGTCGAGCGGTCGAAGTTCGAGACCGAGAACCGTCGTGTGGTCCAGGAGGGCGGTCACCCGGCCTCCGGTCGTCCGCAGCTGATGGGTATCACCAAGGCCTCGCTGGCGACGGAATCCTGGCTGTCGGCCGCCTCCTTCCAGGAGACGACCCGAGTCCTGACGGACGCGGCGATCAACGCCAAGTCCGACAGCCTCATCGGCCTCAAGGAGAACGTCATCATCGGTAAGCTCATCCCGGCCGGTACGGGCCTGTCCCGCTACCGCAACATCCGGGTCGAGCCGACCGAGGAGGCCAAGGCCGCGATGTACTCGGCCGTCGGCTACGACGACATCGACTACTCGCCGTTCGGCACGGGCTCCGGCCAGGCCGTTCCGCTGGAGGACTACGACTACGGTCCGTACAACCAGTAAGCGAGCAGCTTGATACGACCGAAGGGCGGTCACCCCGTGCGGGTGGCCGCCCTTCGGCGTGCCGCGCCGGCCCCGGGAAGGGCGCTGACGCGCGGCGTGGGGCCCTGCGGGCCGGGGGCGTGGTGCGGATTCCGTCGGCGGCGAGCCGGGCCTCTACAGGGGCCGTCCCGGAGGCCCGGTGAGGGGCCGGCGCGGATCGGGTGAAAGTGGTGCGAGGCGGGTGGCGGAGTCGGTGTCGCCCATTTGTTTTGACCACAGCGAATGCGATAGGTACGCTCAGACCTTGTGCCTGGGGTGTGCCCTGGCCTTCGTGCGTGCCTTCAACCGCACCGGGGGCCGTGAGCGACCACCGTAAATCGCGTTTCTTCCGTCCTCGCGGCGAGGGTCCGCGGTTTCGACACACCCGACCGCGTGGGTCGGCGACGTTCCAGGTTAGCTTCACCATTCGGCACACAGAAACCGGAGAAGTAGTGCCTACGATCCAGCAGCTGGTCCGTAAGGGCCGGCAGGACAAGGTCGAGAAGAACAAGACGCCCGCGCTCGAGGGTTCCCCCCAGCGCCGTGGCGTCTGCACGCGTGTGTTCACGACCACCCCGAAGAAGCCGAACTCGGCCCTGCGTAAGGTCGCGCGTGTGCGTCTGACCAGCGGTATCGAGGTCACTGCTTACATTCCGGGTGAGGGACACAACCTGCAGGAGCACTCCATCGTGCTCGTGCGCGGCGGCCGTGTGAAGGACCTGCCGGGTGTTCGCTACAAGATCATCCGCGGCTCGCTCGACACCCAGGGTGTCAAGAACCGCAAGCAGGCCCGCAGCCGCTACGGCGCCAAGAAGGAGAAGTAAGAATGCCTCGTAAGGGCCCCGCCCCGAAGCGCCCGGTCATCATCGACCCGGTCTACGGTTCTCCTCTGGTGACCTCCCTGATCAACAAGGTGCTGCTGAACGGCAAGCGCTCCACCGCCGAGCGCATCGTCTACGGCGCCATGGAGGGTCTGCGTGAGAAGACGGGCAACGACCCGATCATCACGCTGAAGCGCGCGCTCGAGAACATCAAGCCGACCCTCGAGGTCAAGTCCCGCCGTGTCGGTGGCGCCACCTACCAGGTGCCGATCGAGGTCAAGCCCGGTCGCGCCAACACCCTCGCGCTGCGCTGGCTCGTCGGTTACTCCCGCGCCCGTCGCGAGAAGACCATGACCGAGCGTCTGCTCAACGAGCTCCTCGACGCCTCCAACGGCCTCGGTGCCGCTGTGAAGAAGCGCGAGGACACGCACAAGATGGCCGAGTCCAACAAGGCCTTCGCGCACTACCGCTGGTAGTCGCTACCCACATCGAGACCGAGAGAAGACTGAAGCCTTATGGCTACCACTTCACTTGACCTGGCCAAGGTCCGCAACATCGGGATCATGGCCCACATCGACGCGGGCAAGACGACCACCACCGAGCGGATCCTGTTCTACACCGGTGTGTCGTACAAGATCGGTGAGGTCCACGACGGCGCTGCCACCATGGACTGGATGGAGCAGGAGCAGGAGCGTGGCATCACGATCACGTCTGCTGCGACCACCTGTCACTGGCCGCTCGAGGACAACGACTACACGATCAACATCATCGACACCCCGGGGCACGTCGACTTCACCGTCGAGGTGGAGCGTTCCCTGCGTGTGCTCGACGGTGCCGTGACCGTGTTCGACGGTGTCGCCGGTGTCGAGCCGCAGTCCGAGACGGTGTGGCGTCAGGCCGACCGTTACGGCGTGCCCCGCATCTGCTTCGTCAACAAGCTGGACCGTACCGGCGCCGAGTTCCACCGCTGCGTGGACATGATCTCGGACCGCCTGGGCGCCCAGCCGCTCGTCATGCAGCTCCCGATCGGTGCTGAGGCCGACTTCAAGGGCGTCGTGGACCTGGTCCGCATGAAGGCGCTCGTGTGGTCCGCCGAGGCCGCCAAGGGCGAGATGTACGACGTCGTCGACATCCCCGACACGCACACCGAGGCCGCCGAGGAGTGGCGCGGCAAGCTGGTCGAGGCCGTCGCCGAGAACGACGAAGAGATCATGGAGCTGTTCCTGGAGGGCCAGGAGCCCACCGAGGAGCAGCTGTACGCCGCGATCCGTCGCATCACCATCGCCTCCGGCAAGTCCAGCGACACCACGGTCACCCCGGTGTTCTGCGGCACCGCGTTCAAGAACAAGGGCGTCCAGCCCCTGCTCGACGCGGTCGTGCGCTACCTGCCGACCCCGCTCGACGTCGAGGCCATCGAGGGCCACGACGTCAAGGACCCCGAGGTCGTCGTCAAGCGCAAGCCGTCCGAGGACGAGCCGCTGGCCGCGCTCGCGTTCAAGATCATGAGCGACCCGCACCTCGGCAAGCTCACCTTCGTCCGGGTCTACTCGGGCCGCCTGGAGTCCGGCACCGCGGTGCTGAACTCCGTCAAGGGCAAGAAGGAGCGCATCGGCAAGATCTACCGCATGCACGCCAACAAGCGTGAGGAGATCGAGTCGGTGGGCGCCGGCGACATCGTCGCCGTCATGGGCCTGAAGCAGACCACCACCGGTGAGACGCTGTCCGACGACAAGAACCCGGTCATCCTGGAGTCCATGGACTTCCCGGCCCCGGTCATCCAGGTCGCCATCGAGCCCAAGTCGAAGGGCGACCAGGAGAAGCTCGGCGTCGCGATCCAGCGCCTGGCCGAGGAGGACCCGTCCTTCCAGGTCCACTCGGACGAGGAGACCGGCCAGACCATCATCGGTGGTATGGGCGAGCTGCACCTCGAGGTGCTGGTCGACCGCATGCGCCGTGAGTTCAAGGTCGAGGCCAACGTCGGCAAGCCGCAGGTCGCCTACCGTGAGACGATCCGCAAGGCCGTCGAGCGCGTGGACTACACCCACAAGAAGCAGACCGGTGGTACCGGTCAGTTCGCCAAGGTGCAGATCGCGATCGAGCCGATCGAGGGCGGCGACGCCTCGTACGAGTTCGTGAACAAGGTGACCGGTGGCCGCATCCCGAAGGAGTACATCCCTTCGGTGGACGCCGGTGCTCAGGAGGCCATGCAGTTCGGCATCCTGGCCGGCTACGAGATGACGGGCGTCCGCGTCACGCTCATCGACGGTGGCTACCACGAGGTCGACTCCTCCGAGCTCGCGTTCAAGATCGCTGGTTCGCAGGCCTTCAAGGAGGCCGCGCGCAAGGCTTCGCCCGTGCTCCTGGAGCCGATGATGGCCGTCGAGGTCACCACGCCCGAGGACTACATGGGTGAGGTCATCGGCGACATCAACTCCCGCCGTGGCCAGATCCAGGCCATGGAGGAGCGGGCGGGTGCCCGCGTCGTGAAGGGCCTCGTGCCCCTGTCGGAGATGTTCGGCTACGTCGGCGACCTCCGCAGCAAGACGTCGGGTCGCGCAAGCTACTCGATGCAGTTCGACTCCTACGCCGAGGTTCCCCGGAACGTCGCCGAGGAGATCATCGCGAAGGCCAAGGGCGAGTAACCCAGTCCGCGTTTAACGGACCGCGTTCACACGCTTTAGGCTTGACCCCGGAGCCTGCAAGGGGCATTCCACCGCCAACCCGGCGGAATGCCCCCTGGCCCGGGTTTCCCAGCAAAGATCACCTGGCGCCGATGAGTAAGGCGTACAGAACCACTCCACAGGAGGACCCCAGTGGCGAAGGCGAAGTTCGAGCGGACTAAGCCGCACGTCAACATCGGCACCATCGGTCACATCGACCACGGTAAGACGACCCTCACGGCCGCCATTACCAAGGTGCTGCACGACGCGTACCCGGACCTGAACGAGGCCTCGGCCTTCGACCAGATCGACAAGGCTCCCGAAGAGCGCCAGCGCGGTATCACCATCTCCATCGCGCACGTCGAGTACCAGACCGAGACGCGTCACTACGCCCACGTCGACTGCCCCGGTCACGCGGACTACATCAAGAACATGATCACGGGTGCGGCGCAGATGGACGGCGCCATCCTCGTGGTCGCCGCCACCGACGGCCCGATGCCGCAGACCAAGGAGCACGTGCTCCTGGCCCGCCAGGTCGGCGTTCCGTACATCGTCGTCGCCCTGAACAAGGCCGACATGGTGGACGACGAGGAGATCCTGGAGCTCGTCGAGCTCGAGGTGCGCGAGCTCCTCTCCGAGTACGAGTTCCCGGGCGACGACGTTCCCGTCGTCAAGGTCTCCGCCCTGAAGGCCCTCGAGGGCGACAAGGAGTGGGGCAACTCGGTCCTCGAGCTCATGAAGGCCGTGGACGAGGCCATCCCGGAGCCCGAGCGTGACGTCGACAAGCCGTTCCTGATGCCGATCGAGGACGTCTTCACCATCACCGGTCGCGGTACGGTCGTCACCGGCCGCATCGAGCGTGGTGTCCTCAAGGTCAACGAGACCGTCGACATCATCGGCATCAAGACCGAGAAGACCACCACCACGGTCACCGGCATCGAGATGTTCCGCAAGCTCCTCGACGAGGGCCAGGCCGGTGAGAACGTCGGTCTGCTGCTTCGCGGCATCAAGCGCGAGGACGTCGAGCGCGGCCAGGTCATCATCAAGCCGGGCTCGGTCACCCCGCACACCGAGTTCGAGGCGCAGGCCTACATCCTGTCCAAGGACGAGGGTGGCCGCCACACGCCGTTCTTCAACAACTACCGTCCGCAGTTCTACTTCCGCACGACGGACGTGACCGGCGTCGTGACCCTCCCCGAGGGCACCGAGATGGTCATGCCGGGTGACAACACCGAGATGAAGGTGGAGCTCATCCAGCCCGTCGCCATGGAAGAGGGCCTGAAGTTCGCCATCCGTGAGGGTGGCCGGACCGTGGGCGCCGGCCAGGTCACCAAGATCAACAAGTAAGCTCCGCTTGCTTGTCGGTCACTGACCTGACCTGGGCTTGATGCCTGAGAGGACCCGCACGACTTCGGTCGTGCGGGTCCTCTCGCGTATGGGGGGAGCCGGCGTGGAGGGCGGATCACCTCATCGGGGGAAGCGACGGGCATATACCCCTGGCAGTAGCGAACCCCGGTCTACGTTCGTCCCATGGTCAGCTCTTCCCACGAAGCGTTGCATCGGATCTTCCAGGAGGATCCGGCGCTCTTCGCCCGTGCCGCCAAGGCCCTCGGGCTCGCCTTCGCCGAACCACTGTCCGCGGTTCCGCTCACCACCGATCTCACGGAGAACCGGCCGGTGGAGAGACGGGTGGACACGCTGTTGCGCATGGACGCGGGAGCCGACGGCAGTTTTCTCCTCGCAGTCGAGTCCCAGGGGAAGCAGGACCCTGACAAGCCCGCGAGCTGGGCGTACTACTTGGCGCACCTGCACGCGAAGTACCGCCTCCCCCCGGTCCTCCTGGTCGTCTGCGCGGATCGGCGCACGGCGGCCTGGGCGGCTGGGCAGGTCGACATCGGGCCGCCGCAGTGGCCCTCGCTGACCGTGCGCCCTCTGGTGCTGGGGCCCGACAGCGTCCCGGTCGTCGATGACCCGGACGTGGCCGCGCGGGACATCCCGCTGACCGTCCTTTCCGCAGCTCTGCACCGTCAGGATCCGGACGCCGATGCCATACTGAAGGCCCTGGCGACGGCGCTGAAAGGCTTGTCGGCCGACGACGAGACCACTGCAAGCATCTTCATCGAGCTCACGGAACAAGGCCTCGGCAAGACGCCGGCCGCGGACCTCTGGAGGCAGATCATGGCCGCCGACCTCTCCTTCTTCCAGTCGGAAACCGCTCAGAGCCTCAGGGCCGAGGGCCGGGCCGAGGGCCGGGCCGAGGACATCGTGCTGCTGCTGGAGCGACGGGGTGTCGAGGTCTCCGAGGAAGACAGGGCGCGCATCCGCGGCTGTGGCGACCTGGACGTCCTGGGTGTCTGGTTCACGCGGGCGGTCACCGCCCTGTCGGCGGCGGAGGTGTTCGCGCCGGGCCAGGACGAGCCCCGGCGCTGACACCCGGCGCCGAGGGCGTGCGTGAGTGGGCCCGGGCGCTCTCCCGCTGCGCGCCCGGGTCCTGCCCCCGTGTCCCCCGTGGGGCGGTCACTGGGTCACACGCGCTGCCACAGGGCGGGGACGTTCGACGGCTCCCAGCCCGGCTGGGCCTGGTGTCCCTGCAGGCAGCGGTAGGTCGCGCCGCCGTACGTCACCGTGTCGCCCGGCTGGTAGACGGTGCCGGCCGCCCAGGTGCCGCCGCCGGGCGGGGGCTCCTCGGGGCCGCCGCCGTCACCGGAGGTCTTCAGGGTGAGCCCGTAGTTCGTCAGCAGCGGGTTGATCGGCTGGAAGAAGGTCTCGCCGCCGCTGCTGCAGTTGCCCGAGCCTCCCGAGGTGACGCCCTGGGCCTGGCTGCCGGAGATGTAGGAGCCGCCGGAGTCGCCGGGCTCGGCGCACACCGTGGTGCGGGTGACGCCGGAGACGGTGCCCTCCTGGTAGGTGACGCTGGTGTTCAGCTGCTGGACGGTGCCGCAGTGCCAGCCCGTCGTCGAGCCGGAGCGGCACACGGACGCGCCGACCGTGGCCTGCGTGGAACCGGCGACCTGCACGCTCTGCCCGCCGGCGCCGTTGACGTACGGGGTCGCCGTCCAGCTGGAGTTGGCCGCCACCCAGGCCATGTCGCGGCCGGGGAAGACCGAGCCCTGGAAGGTGCCCTGGGCGACCCGGTTGGCGCCGCTCGTGCCGGCGCCGGCCTGGCCGCAGTGACCGGCGGTCGCGAAGCCCTGCTGGGTGCCCTTGGTGACCGGGAAGCCGATCGAGCAGCGTCCGCTGTTGTTGATGTAGTACGCCTCGCCGCCGCGCAGGTCGTAGAACGTGCGGGGGCGTTCGGTGCGGGGCACGACGCGGGTGAGGGACCGGTCGACCCCGGCGGCGGCCAGCAGCGTACGTGCGGCCGCGGGCCGTACGGCCTCCACGACGAGGGTGTTGGTGCGCGTGTCGACGTACCAGACGGGAGCGTCCGCGGTGTTCCGGCCGGCCGCCGCCCGGTCCAGGCGGGCCTTGGCGGTGTCCAGGTCGGCCAGCGAGTGGCGTACGACCTTCGCCTCGGCGCCCTGCGCCTCGATGGCGCCGACGTCGCCCGCGTCCGTCGTCGCCACGGTCAGCGTGCCGGACTCGGCGCCCTTCACCCAGGCGCCCGCGAAGTCGGTGCCGAGCGCCGCCCGCAGCCGGCCCGCCACGGCGCCCGCCTCGGCCTCGTTCACCAGGCGCCGCTCGGCCTGACGCCGGTCCAGGCCGAGGTCGCGCCGCATGGCGTCGAGCACGGCGGGCGGAGCGGTGTCGGTGCGGAGGGTCCGTGCCGCGGAGGGCGCCGGCGGCTCCGCGGGCCCGGCCGCCCTGGCGCTCGCGGAGCCGCTGAGCCCGGCCACGAGCAGGGCGGCCGTCGCCGCGAGGGCGGCGCCCGCGGCTCTGGCCCTGGTGTGCCGCTGGGACACGGAGGACAGGGAGGACATGGGGATCTCCTCGGTCTCGGTGGGGAGGTGCCGAAACCGTAGGGAGGACCCGCCGGCCGGCATAAGACACCGGCCGGCCCCCTCCCCGGCGTTATGGAACGACGCGTGGCCCCGGTCAGGCGTCGTCGCGGGGGCCGCGGTCCACGAGCGCGCGCAGCCACCCGAGGCCGATCAGCAGCAGGGTCATGATGGTGCCGAACCACGCGGCGTCCTGCCAGGAGCCGTACCAGAGCCGGGACACCGCCCCCGAGCACAGCCCCCACGCCACCGCCGCTCCCGCCCGCTTCCACCCCAGTCGCATGACTGCCCGCCTACCCGCGGACCGCGGTCGTACAGGTCGTACGGGTCGTAGCGGGTCGTACAGGTCGTACGGGGAGTCCGGGGGCGGTGTTCAGGAGACCGTCTCGGGCCGGGCGTCGCGGTGGGCGGCCAGCCACTGCGTGTAGCTGTGGCTGCCCGCGGCGACGCCCGCGTGGGCGATGCGGGCCTGCGCGAGGACGGTGGCGGCCGTGTCCTGCCGCTGGGTCCCGGCGTGCCAGCCGAGCAGGTGCCGCCAGGCCAGGGGAGTGCCGGCCAGCGGCCGGGTGACGATGCCGGGCGTGGTGGGGAACGTCGCCCGGCACAGACCCACCGCCCGGCCCACCTGCACGAGGTGCACCAGGGAGGCGGTGTCCGTCTCGTACATGCGGTGCGGGGTGAACCCGGCGCGGGCGCAGGACGCGGTGAAGCAGTCCCCGAAGCACCCGTCGCCGGGCACGCAGGCCCACTCCTCGCCCGCCAGCTCGGTCAGGTCCACCTCGGGACGGCCGGCGAGCGGGTGGCCCTCGGGCATCATGACGAACACCGGGTCGACGGCGACCTCCCGCCAGACCAGCCCCTCCCCGCCGGGCGGGGACGCCGACCCGCAGGTCCCGGCGAGGGCGAAGTCGAGCCGCCCTTCGACGAGCTGCTCGGCCAGCTCCCGCTCCGACCACGAGGTACAGGTCGTCATCCGGGCGTCCGGTGCCACGCCCGCCAGCCGGTCCACCAGCGCGCCCAGCAGCGGCCCGTGGGTGCCGCCCAGCCGGAGCCGCTCGGCGCTGCGCGGGGCCGCACGGGCGAACCGGGCCGCCTCCTGCTGGAGTTCGGTGACCGCGGGCAGCACGATCCGGCTGCGTTCCAGCACCAGTTCCCCCAGCGCGGTGGCCCGCACGCCGTGCCGGCCGCGCTCGAACAGGGCGCCGCCGAGGGCCCGTTCGATCCGCTTGAGCTGTGCGCTCAACGCGGGCTGCGCGAGGCCCAGCGCCGTCGCCGCCCTGGTGAGGCTGCCGGCGTCGGCGATGGCCCGGACCGTCTTGAGATGCCGCAACTCCAGCTCCATGAGGGGAGCTTGCGACGCGGGAGGGGTGGGGGCAAGGGGTTGGTTCGGACCATTGTCGGTGAGTGCTCCGAGCTGCTCCACCGGCCCCTGGGGGGATCGCCGTCAGGACCCCGCGTCCGCGTTGTCCTCGACCAGCTCCCGCGCACGCCGCGCCAGCGCCTCGCGCACGGGGTCCGGGGTGATGACGCGCAGGGGGGTGCCCAGGCCCAGCAGGTAGGTGGCGAGGCCCTCGGGGTGGGGGCCGCCGACCTCGACGAGGGTGGCGTCGGGGCCGTCGGCGCGGTGGGTGCCGACGGTGGGCGGGACGAGCCGCAGGGCCTGGTCGAGCGGCACCGGGAGGCGCACCGTCGCCCGGAGCGGGTAGGGGCCGGTGGCCGTCGAGCGGGAGACCAGCAGCGCCGGGTCGGGCGGGTCGGTGATCTCCACCGGGCGGCCGGCGGACTGGAGCCGCTGGACGCGGTCGGCCCGGAAGGTCCGCCACTGGTCGCGGGCCACGTCGCGGGCCACGAAGTACCAGCGGCGTCCGGTGTGGACCAGACGGTAGGGGTCGACGTCCCGGACCGTGGCCCGCCCCTCCCAGTCGCGGTAGGACAGCCGCATGCGCTCGGCCCGGCGGCAGGCGGTGGCCAACTCCAGGAGCATGCCGGGCGGGACCTGCGGCTCCTCGGTCCTCGGGGTGTGGACGAAGGCGGCGTCCATGTCGCCCAGCCGGTCCGCGACCCGCCGGGGCAGCACCTGCCGCAGTTTCAGCAGCGCCGACAGGGCCGCCTGATCACCGCCGAGCGCCCCGCTGAGCGCGGCCTCCCGCAGCCCGACGGCGACGGCGAGCGCCTCCTCGTCGTCCAGGATCAGCGGCGGGGTGCGCGTGCCGGGGCGCAGGCGGTAGCCGCCCCAGGGGCCCGGGTCGGACTCGACGGCGTAACCGAGCTCGCGCAGCCGGGCGATGTCCCGGCGCACCGTCCGCTCGGTGACCTCGATGCGTGCGGCCAGTTCACCGCAGGTCCAGGTGGGCCGGACGGCCAGCAGGGAGACCAGCCGCAGCAGACGGGCGGACGTACTCAGCATGTCGGCGAAGTTTTCCACACACCGCCGCACGACCAGGACCGAACCTGTCCTGGTTGCGTCCTACCGTTCCCCTCATGACAACCACCTCGGAGAACACCACCTCGGAGAACACCGCGACGCCCGTGCTCCGCTACTCGGCGGTCACCTTCGACTGCCCCGACCCGGCGGAGATGGCCCGCTTCTACGGAGAGGCCCTCGGGCTGTCCGTCGTCTTCTCCACCGACGACTTCGTCCTGCTCGGCCAGAAGGACGGTGCGGCCGGCCTCGGCTTCAACCGCCTGGCCGACTACCGCCCGCCCACCTGGCCGGACCCCGCGCAGGAGAAGCAGGCCCACATCGACCTCGGCGCCGACGACCTGGACGCGGCCGAGGCCCGGCTGCTGGCCCTGGGCGCCACGAAGCCCGACTTCCAGCCGGAACCGGACCGGTGGCGGGTGCTGCTGGACCCGGCGGGACATCCGTTCTGCGTGTCCACGGTGGCGTGAGCGGCCCGGTCCGGCCCGAGCGGAGGTCCTCAGAGGCCGGGTTCCGGTGGGGTGAGGCGTAGTTCGGCCCACACGGTCTTGCTCGGCGAGCGGCCCTCCGTCACTCCCCAGCGGTGCGCGAACGCCTCCACGAGCAGCAGCCCGCGGCCCGACTCCGCGTCGGGACCGGGCGTGCGCAGCTCGGGGAGCCGTTCTCCCCGGGTGTCCGTGACCTCGACGCGCAGGGTGTCGCCGACGACGTACAGGGTGAGCCGGAAATCACGGCCGGGGACGCGTCCGTGGGCCGCCGCGTTCGCGGCCAGTTCGGCGACCACGTGCCGTGCCGGGTCCAGCGGCAGTCCCCAGGAGCGGAGTTGCTCGGTCGCCAGCAGACGGGCCAGCCGGGCACCGCGTGGCGTGGGGGAGAGCTGCACGCTGAAGTTGCGTACGGACGTCGTCGGTTCGGCGGTTTCCTGATTCACGTCACTCAGCGTGGCGGCGCGTGCGTACCGTGGGAAGTGACTCAGCGGATGCGTACGGTGACCGTCCGGAACTTGTCCGGTGCTGTCGGCACTGTCGGGGCGGGGCGTACGGGTAGGGCGCTGAGAGCCGGACAGCCAGGACGACGAAGGGGCGCGGGATGACGGTCGAGGCGGAAGCGGGCCGGCTCAGGGACGAGGTCGACGAGCCGGGGTGGGAGGTGGATCCGGACGACGAGTGGGGCGTCGCGGTCATCGCCACGGTGGGACGGCAGTTGAAGCTCCGCCGGGAGGCGGTGGGGATGCGTGCCGCCGACTTCGGGGTCGCGGTCGGGTACGGGGAAGACCTCGTCTACAAGGTCGAGGGCGGCAAGCGGATTCCCCGGCAGGAGTATCTGGACAGGGCCGACGAGGTGTTGGGCGCGGGCGGTCTCATCGCGGCCACCTGGGAGGACGTGAAGAAGGTCCGGTATCCGAAAAGGGTTCGGGAGCTGGGACAGCTGGAGGCGCGTGCGGTCGAGATCGGCCTCTATGAGTGCCACATCATTCCGGGGCTGCTGCAGACGCGGGATCACGCACGCGCGGTGATCGGGGCCGCGCAACCGCCGTACTCGCCGGACGACGTCGAACGGATGGTGGCCGCCCGCCTGGCCCGGCAGTCGGTGTTCGAACGCGACCCGGCTCCCTCGATGCACTTCGTCCTGGAAGAGGGGGTTCTGCGGCGCCCCATCGGCGGCACAATGGTCTGGCGTCAGCAACTCGAACGTCTGTCGGAGGTAGGGCGGTTGCACAACGTCGTGCTCCAGGTGATGCCGATGAACTGCGACTTCCACTCCGGTCTGGACGGACGGATCGAGTTGCTGAAGTTCCCGGACGGTACGGCGGTGGGCCGGTCCGACGGGGCTTTCAACGGCCGACCGACTCCCGATCCCAGGCACCTGCGCGTTCTCGAGCTGCGGTATGGCACGATCCGGGCTCAGGCGCTCTCGCCTCGGGAATCGCTGGCCCTCGTCGAGCAACTGCTGGGAGAAACATGATCCGCAAGACCACTGCCGGGGACGTCTCCGAGCTGGCGTGGTTCAAGAGCAGCTACAGCGGTGGGAACGACGGCAACTCCTGCGTCGAACTGGCCGTCACCCCCGGCACCGTCCACGTCCGCGACTCCAAGCACACCGACGGCCCCCGCCTGACCCTCACCCCTGCCGCCTGGGCGGACTTCCTGCCGTACGCGTCGCAGAGCTGACCACCTCCTGCGTCCCGATGACCGACAACAGCTCCAGCAGTCCCGCGCTGTCCGTCCCGACGGCCGGGGTGAACCAGAGCAGCCGTTGCCGCCCGTCCTCGCTGAAGAGGTTGAGGCAGTTGACCTCGATCAGGCCCAGCTCCGGATGCACGAGGCGCTTGCGGTCCTCCCGCCGCCGGAAAGCCACGTCGTGGTCGGCCCACAGCGCGGCGAACTCGGGGGAGACGCCGAGCAGGGTACGGATCATCGAGCCGACCTCCGCGTCCTTCGAGTCCCGCCGCGCGGCGGCGGCCCGCAGGTCGGCGACGAAGGACCGGGACTTGCCCTCGTGGTCGGCCTCCGGATACAGGCGCCGGGCGTCCGGCTCGGTGAACCACCGGTGCACGAGGCTGGCCCGGGGCCCACGGAAACCGGACTGGTCCCCGAGCAGCGCCACGGCCAGCGGATTCTGTACGAGGGTGACGTGCAGGTCGGTGATCACCTGCGCCGGTGTCGAGGGCATCCGGCCCAGCAGATCCAGCATGCCGGGGTGCACGTGCGAGGCGGGCCCGCCCGGCACGGGCACCGGCCGGTCGGCGAGCCGGTACAGATAGTCCCGCTCGTCGCCGGACAGCCGCAGCGCACGCGCCAGCGCGGCGATCATCTGCTCGGACGGCTGGGACCCGGCACCGCGCTCCAGCTCGTTGTAGTAGTCCACGGACGCCCCCGCCAGCTGGGCGACCTCCTCGCGGCGCAGCCCCGGCACCCGGCGGCGCGGCCCGGCCGGGAGTCCCACGTCGGCGGGGCGGATGCGCTCACGCCGCGACCGCAGGAACGACCCCAGCTCGGCGTACTTCACAGCGCTCATGCGGTCCATTCTGCGCCCGGCGGGGACGGTGACCCATGGGGTGACATCCCCTGGCTGCGCCGGCCGACCGGTCGCATCGTGGACGCATGACCACGAACACGAACCAGAACACAGCGGCGGACGCCCGCGTGGCGATCGTCACCGGCGGATCGCGCGGCATCGGCCGGGCGGTCTCGCAGAAGCTCGCCGAGGACGGCCTGGCCGTCGTCGTGAACTACGCCCGCGACGCCTCCGCCGCCGACGAGACGGTGGCGGCGATCACCGGGGCCGGCGGACGGGCCGTCGCCGTACAGGCGGACGTGGCGGAGGAGAAGGAGGTCGCCGCACTGTTCGACCGGGCGGAGGAGGAGTTCGGCGGCGTCGACGTGGTCGTGAACTCGGCCGGGCGGATGACCCTGTCGCCGATCGCGGACCTGGACCTTTCGGCGCTCGACGCCATGCACCGCACCAACATCCGCGGCACCTTCGTCGTCGCCCAGCAGGCGGCTCGGCGGCTGCGCGAGGGCGGCGCGTTCATCGGCTTCTCGACCTCCGTGGTCGGCGCGCAGTTCCCCACGTACGGCGCCTACGCGGCGAGCAAGGGCGCCGTGGAGGCGATGACGATGATCCTGGCGCGGGAGCTGCGCGGCCGGAACATCACCGTGAACACGGTCGCTCCGGGCCCGACGGCCACCGACCTCTTCCTCGACGGCAAGACGGCCGAGCAGATCGACCGGCTCGCCAAGACGCCGCCGCTGGAACGGCTGGGCACTCCGGAGGACATCGCGGCCGTGGTCGCCTTCCTGGGCAGCCCCGCCGGTCACTGGGTGAACGGCCAGATCCTGCGCGCCAACGGAGGGCTGGTCTGACATGCCCTTCGCCCACTTCAAGGTCCCCGCGGGCACCGTCACCGCCGAGGACAAGCGGAAGATCGTCGAGCGCACCACCGACCTGTACGCGGAGATCTACGGCGAGCGCGCCCGCGCCACCACCGTCGTCCTCGTCGACGAGGTCACCGACGGCGGCTGGGGGGTCGCGGGGAACGTCCTCACGGCGGCGATGCTCAACGGGGAGGGGTGACCCGGGCGGCCCCGGCCGCCTTCGCCCCGTGCGCCCGCCGACGGCCGGTATGTGGCGCTCCGGTCTCACATAGTGGTCGGGGCGCAGACCGGACCCTGGTCAGGGTGTTTACATGCGCGTAACACTTAGGTGTCCCCGCGCGCGGCAACGGCGCCGAGCGCCCTTCACCGGCCCGGACCGGAGTAACGTCGGCCACCCCTCCCGGCGCTCCTCCCGGTCCCGGTGTCAGCCGTGCCAGAAAGGGCTTCTGTGACGACGCGATCCGAGTCGAAGACCACGCTCGACCACCTGCTCACCGAGATCGAACACCGCAACCCGGCTCAGCCGGAGTTCCACCAGGCCGTCCACGAGGTGCTGGAGACGCTCGCCCCCGTGGTCGCGGCCAGGCCCGAGTACGCGGAGCCGGGCCTCATCGAGCGGCTCGTCGAGCCGGAGCGGCAGGTCATCTTCCGCGTGCCGTGGCAGGACGACCAGGGGCGGGTCCAGGTCAACCGCGGGTTCCGGGTGGAGTTCAACAGCGCGCTCGGCCCGTACAAGGGCGGCCTGCGCTTCCACCCCTCCGTCAACCTGGGCGTCATCAAGTTCCTGGGCTTCGAGCAGATCTTCAAGAACGCCCTGACCGGCCTCGGCATCGGCGGCGGCAAGGGCGGCAGCGACTTCGACCCGCACGGGCGCAGCGATGCCGAGGTCATGCGGTTCTGCCAGTCGTTCATGACGGAGCTGTACCGGCACATCGGCGAGCACACCGACGTCCCGGCGGGTGACATCGGCGTCGGCGGCCGCGAGATCGGCTACCTGTTCGGCCAGTACCGCCGCATCACCAACCGCTGGGAGGCCGGCGTCCTCACCGGCAAGGGCGCGGGCTGGGGCGGCTCGCTGATCCGCCCCGAGGCGACCGGGTACGGCAACGTCCTCTTCGCGGCGGCGATGCTGCGCGAGCGCGGCGAGGACCTGGAGGGCCAGACGGCGGTCGTGTCCGGCTCCGGAAACGTGGCGATCTACACCATCGAGAAGCTGGCCGCCCTCGGCGCCAACGCCATCACCTGCTCGGACTCCTCCGGCTACGTGGTCGACGAGAAGGGCATCGACCTCGAGCTGCTCAAGCAGATCAAGGAGGTCGAGCGCGGCCGGGTCGACGCGTACGCCGAGCGGCGGGGCGCCTCGGCGCGCTTCGTGCCCGGCGGGCGGGTCTGGGAGGTCCCGGCCGACATCGCGCTGCCGTCGGCCACGCAGAACGAACTGGACGAGAACGACGCCGCCGCGCTGATCCGCAACGGCGTCAAGGCGGTCTCCGAGGGCGCCAACATGCCGACCACCCCCGAGGCCGTCCACCTCCTCCAGAGCTCCGGCGTCGCCTTCGGCCCCGGCAAGGCGGCCAACGCGGGCGGCGTCGCCGTCAGCGCCCTGGAGATGGCCCAGAACCACGCCCGTACGTCGTGGACGGCGGAGCGCGTCGAGGACGAGCTGACGCAGATCATGAACGACATCCACACCACCTGCCACGAGACCGCCGAGCGCTACGGCGCCCCCGGCGACTACGTGACCGGCGCCAACATCGCCGGTTTCGAGCGCGTCGCCGACGCGATGCTCGCCCAGGGCGTCATCTGACGCGGAGGTGAACACGCCGCCAACGCCGGACGGGGCGTTGGCGGCGAGTCGTCGAAAGTACTTCCGTCAACGGAACGGCTGTTCTTGTCTGGGCGGATGGTGCATGCGGCGGACAAAGGAACACCGAGGGTCGAGCGGGCGGCGAGACGCGTCGTGGGGCGGTCGAGGCAACCGCTCCCGCCGCTCGCCGTGCCCGTGCCGAACGACCCCGCGGCCCTCACCGGACGGCCGGTGCCGGGCCGCCGCGAGGGCGGGCGCCTGTACGTCATCGACGGCATCCGGCTGCTCGCCGCGCTGATGGTGGCCGCGCACCACTACGCCGGGACCTGGCGGGCCGACCGCCCCGGCAACCCGATCTGGGGCCGGCCGGTCTCCGAGATCATGCCGACCGTGTTCCGCTTCGCCTCCTACGGCTGGATCGGCGTCGAGATCTTCTTCGTGATCAGCGGCTTCGTGATCTGCATGTCCTGCTGGGGGCGCACCCCGCGCCAGTTCTTCGTCTCCCGCGTGATCCGGCTCTACCCGGCGTACTGGTTCGCGGTCCTCTTCACCACGGCCTTCCTGATCGCCGTACCCGGCGTGTGGGAACGCCTCCGGCTGCGCGAGGTGCTGCTCAACCTGACGATGCTCCAGTCCGGCTCGGGCGTGCCCAACGTCGACGGCGTCTACTGGACCCTCTGGTCGGAACTGCGCTTCTACCTGCTCTTCCTCGTCGTGGTCGCGATGGGCCTGACGTACCGCAGGGTGGTCCTGTTCTGCTGCCTGTGGGGCGCGGCGGCGATGCTCGCGCCCATTGCCCGGCTGCCCCTGCTGGAGCTGATCGCCAATCCGGACGGGGCCTGGTACTTCATCGCCGGCCTCGCCCTGTACCTCATGCACCGCTTCGGCCAGGACCTGCTGCTGTGGGGCATCCTCACCATGGCGTGGCTCATGGGGCAGCTGGAGCTCGGCAACCGCATCGCGGAGATCGAGCACGTCTCGGGTTGGCGGGGGAGCGTGCTGATCTTCACCGCCTTCCTGCTCTTCATGGTCGCCGTGGCGCTCGGCCACACGGACCGGATCCGCTGGAAGTGGCTGGTCACGGCGGGCGCCATGACGTACCCCCTCTACCTGGTCCACTACGCGGCCGGCACCACGCTCATCAACCGCCTCCACGGCACGATGGACGCCCGCGTCCTCGTGGCCGCGGTCGTCGCCGGCTTCCTGGTCCTGAGCTACCTCGTGCACCGCTGCGTGGAACGCCCCCTGTCCCGGCTGCTGAAGAAGGGCCTGGACACGTCCTTCGCCCGCCTGCGGAACGCGGGAGGAGACTGACCGGCACCGGACGCCCCGCCGAGGACGTCCGGGGGCCCGACCGTCGGCGTTCGCGTTCCCAGGTGTGCAGGACCGTCAGGGCGTAGGCGACGCGGGGGTCCAGCCGGTGGGGGTCGAGGCGGTGAAGCTTGTTGACGCCCCGGTAGTCCAGCACCCGTGCCGGCACCGCGCGTGCGCCGGCGGGTCCGGGCCGGCCTGCCGAACGTGCAGTCGTCCGCCTCGCCCACGAAGAACGAGTACAGGGCCGCGCAGAGCGCGAGGACGAATCACAGGGGTGCGGTCACCACGTACACCGGCCACGCGTACCACGTGCCCGCCCTGCCGCTGTCCTCGGGCCGGCGGGCGGTCGTCGACCGGACCGCCGGGACCGCCTCGGCGTCGGACGGCAGGTGCCCGGGCCGTGGGTCCGTCACCGGGACCGGGTTGTCCACGGAGACCACGAACGCGTACGGGGTGGTGTCTTCAGATCCTGCAACACTCCACGCGCCCCCCAAGTCCGCAGTGCGCTCCCCGGCGGCGACTGTCTTCCAGTGATGAAACGGTCACGCGGAGTAGTCGGTGAGGTACCGTGACCGTGAGCGATGGACGAAGCTCAGAGAGCTTCTCGCTGGGGGAGGCGGTTCGTTGTGGGCGGTGCCGGCGTGCCGGGGGCTGCGGGTGGTGGACGCAAGGATCTGGCCTCCTCGCCCGCCGAGAAGGCGGCCGCCGTGAAGGCGATCGAGGAGCACATCCAGCCCGACACGGCGAAGGCCGGTGCGTGGGCCGACGAGGACACGCGGAGTGCGGTCAAGGCGTTCACCGCCAAGGACGGGGACGGGTGGGTCACCTCCGGGGCGCTGAAGAAGGCCCACGAGACCTGGGGCGGGCAGGTGAAGAATCTGATGGACCGGCTCGACGCGGAGAAGGGCGCGCTGCGCGGCGCCGGCACGATCCTCCAGAGCACGGACTACGGCGTGGGGGCCCAGGCCCTGAGGATCCGGCAGCCGTCGCCGCTGGACCGGTTCTGAGGGCGCGGGGCGGGGAAGCGGACGCATGCCGACGTACCACGAGATCATGACCGCCGACCTCGGCGCGCTCACCACCGCCGCGGAGCGGTGGGACGGCATGGCGGGTGAGTTCGCCGAGCAGGAGAAGGCCTACCGGCGGGATGTGCACGGCATCTCCATGGGCACCGGCTGGATCGGTCTGAGCGCCGACGCCGCCAACCGGCGTTTCGACCTCACGCTCCAGGAGTTCGCGTCCGCGCAGACGGAGGCGAGGGCGGTGGCCGGGCTGCTGAGAGACGCGCACTCGCAGTTCGTGGAGCTGCGGGGCCGTCTGACGTCGGCCAGGCAGGACGCCGTCGACGCGCGCATGAAGGTGTCCGAACGGGGCCTGGTGAGCCTGGACACCGAGCGGCTGCCGGACGCCGAGCGCAGGACGCTCCATCAGGACCCGGGGTGGCAGGAGGCCGTCCGGACCTGGCAGGACCGCATCGACAAGGCGGTGCGGGACGTCACGGACGCGGACACCGGTGTGCGGATCGCCCTTCAGGCCGTCGTGGTCGCCTCCGGCGCCGTCGCCGGGGGCAAGGGCTTCAACGGCGAGGCGAAGGGTGACATCGAGAAGTACGAGGGCGAAGCGGCCGAGAAGGCGCTGGAGAAGCTTCGGGCGGGCGGCCGCCTGTCCGACAAGGAGATCGCGGAGCTGGAGCGCACCTTCCGTGACAACAGCGACGATCCGGCGTTCTCGCGGGCCCTCCTGGACGGCCTGGGCGCCGAGGGCACGCTCACGCTGACGAACGAGCTGAACGACCTCGTCCATGTGCGGGGAGGTGACCGCGCGGCGCGCTACGCGGCGATCGAGACGGGTCTCGCTGATGCGCTGGCCTCGGCGACGAAGGACACGTCGTCGTCGTGGTACGAGGGCTGGCGCGAGGACATGCGCGAGGCCGGCGTGGAGCGACACGGCACCGATGCGCAGGGCGCCCGCCTGGACAAGGCCGTCGGGTACCAGTCGCTGGTCACGCTGATGCAGAGGGGGCACGGGTACTCGCCGCAGATGCTGGGGGATCTCACCGACGACATGATCGCGGCGGAGAGGAAAGACCCGGGCATCTGGCGGATGAAGGGGGAGTACGCCGGTGCGCACGGCGGCTGGTTCGCCAACGACCCGGTGGACGGCATGCTCGGCATCATGAGCCACGACCCCGACGCGGCGGCGGCGTATCTCGGTTCCGACGAGAAGATGCAGTACCTCATGAAGGACCGGGACTGGGACGTCACGCTGCATGCGCGGGACGGGGTGAAGGTCAGCACGTACACGCCGGGCGTGGACGGGGACAACAGGGCCGGCTTCGGGGCCGCGCTCCAGGCCGCGGCGACGGGCATCGACCCGTCGGACCCGAACGGGCGGTATGTCGAACACACGAAGCAGAACGACGCGGTCTTCCAGTCGGCCCTCACGTCCCTGGCGGCACAGGGCGACGACTTCCCCCCGACCCTGCGGGAGCCGATGGCGAACGTCCTGGTCAATCACGGGGGGACGGTGCACGAGTCGATGAGCAACATCGACGTCGCCAATTCCCCCCTGAACCAGACGGACCTGTTCGAGGTGACCAAGCAGATCTCCAAGGACCAGTCGGCCTACGGCACGCTGAACGGCGGACTGAACCAGGCGATGGTGGCGGACATCCACGACGACGGTGGGTCGGGGTCGACCGAATCTTTGATCCGCGCGGGACGAACGGTGGGCTTCCTCGAGGAGGCGCGCCTCCAGGCACAGGGAGACCCGGAAGTCGCGGCATTCGCGGCGAAGCCACTGGTCGACGAAGCGGTCAGCTACATCCCGGTCGCTAGTGACAAGGTGCAGCAAGGAGTCGATTACGTCACGGACAGATGGCTGGAGGACGAGCAGAAGAGACTTGACGATCAGCGAGTCAGGGGCAATATCGAGGCCGCGGAAGCGAGGAACAGACAGCTCATGGCGCTCGCGGATACATGGGAAGCGGTACACGGGGATGAAGTCGACGCCAGCTATGACGCGCAGAACGCTATCGATACGGCAGCCGGCCGTGGTGGTGCGAAGGGCCGAGATGTATCCGGAGAGGACCCGAGCTGATGCGAAGGGTCCCGCTGCGACGGATCACGGCTGTCATCGCTCTGAGTTTTGCTTTCCTCACAGGGTCATGCGGTAGCGGCCGAAACGCCGAGCCACCTCACAGAATCTGCGGCACCCCGATCGACTGGAAGCTCGTTGATCCTCTAGTCGCGTCCACTGAGGACCTTCACGAATACAGTCGAGTGGACCGATCGGAACTCATCTCCGCCCCGTGCACCCTGTTCTCCGGCGACGACAGGATGATGGAGTTCCATTTCTACTGGACATCGGATACGCCTGGGTTTGCTCACCGATCCCGATTCGACCCAGTCTTCAGAGACGTATCACAGTGGCGCACAGCGAACATCGGCGACGAGGCGGTGGTGGGCAGGAACGGCGCGATCGTGAGCGCCTCATGCGATACCGCGCGCGGTCGCTATTTCACGCTCAAACTACATCTGCCCCAGGCAAGCATCCTCGACGAGGAAAATCTTGCGGAAGTGGAGGCATTCATGCGCGCCTACTTCCCCGCCACCGTCAAGACGCTGCGTTGTAGGTGAGTGACCCGGGGTGGTCCGGGTGGCCGTGTGTGCGCGGCGGTGACGTGGGGTACAGTCATCCGCTTCGATTGGCCAGGCCCCTGCTCCGTATGGCAGACTAGCCGAGTTGCTCGGTCGAGTGCCGATGCTGCGCGCCTCCCGCCGGGGGGACCGGAAGCGAGTCCCACAGTACTCGTCGCTCCTGATCAGGGGCGGACGTACGGGAATCTTCCGGGAAGCGTCAGCGGGGTGCAGACCAGGCGCCCGGTGGGCCTCTCGCCCCCGCCCGCGGTTCCGGAAGGGCCCGCACTCCCCACGCAGGGAAGTCCCGAAAAGGGACATCCGTGTCAGCGGGAGCGCGACACGCCCGACCGCGTGGGTCGGAGGTGAGGGTGAGGAACACCGGGTTCCAGAGCGTTTTCGAGAGACAGGACTGCTGAGTAGCCATGGCGGGACAGAAGATCCGCATCCGGCTCAAGGCCTACGACCACGAGGTCATCGACTCTTCGGCGAAGAAGATCGTCGAGACGGTGACGCGCACTGGTGCGTCGGTCGCGGGCCCGGTGCCGCTGCCCACTGAGAAGAACGTGTACTGCGTCATCAAGTCGCCGCACAAGTACAAGGACTCGCGCGAGCACTTCGAGATGCGCACGCACAAGCGCCTGATCGACATCCTCGACCCGACGCCCAAGACCGTTGACTCCCTGATGCGACTCGACCTCCCGGCCGGTGTCGACATCGAGATCAAGCTCTGAGGGCCGGTGATCTGAAGATGACCAAGCAGATCAAGGGCATCCTGGGCGAAAAGCTCGGCATGACGCAGGTGTGGGACGAGAACAACCGTGTTGTTCCGGTCACCGTCGTCAAGGCCGGCCCCAACGTCGTGACCCAGGTTCGCACGAACGACGTCGACGGCTACGAGTCGGTCCAGATCGCCTTCGGCGAGATCGACCCGCGCAAGGTGAACAAGCCCCTCAAGGGCCACTTCGCCAAGGCCGACGTCACCCCCCGTCGTCACCTCGTCGAGATCCGTACCGCTGGTGCCAGCGAGTACACCCTCGGCCAGGAGATCACCGCTGAGACCTTCGAGTCCGGCGTGAAGGTCGACGTCACCGCGAAGAGCAAGGGCAAGGGCTTCGCCGGCGTCATGAAGCGCCACAACTTCAAGGGTGGCAAGGCGTCGCACGGTGCCCACCGTGTGCACCGCATGCCCGGATCCATCGGTGGCTGTGCCACCCCCGGCCGTGTCTTCAAGGGCATGCGCATGGCGGGTCGCATGGGCAACGAGCGGGTCACCACCCAGAACCTGACCGTTCACGCCGTTGACGCGGAGAAGGGCCTGCTCCTCATCAAGGGTGCGGTTCCTGGTCCGAACGGCGGCCTCGTCCTGGTCCGCACCGCGGCCAAGGGGGCCTGAGGTAACCGATGAGCACTGTTGACATCCTTTCGCCTGCCGGCGAGAAGACCGGAAGCGTCGAGCTCCCCGCGGAGATCTTCGGCGTGGAGAAGATCAGCATCCCGCTGATCCACCAGGTCGTCGTCGCGCAGAACGCCGCTGCCCGCCAGGGCACGCACAAGACCAAGCGTCGCGGCGAGGTCCGTGGTGGCGGCAAGAAGCCGTACCGCCAGAAGGGCACCGGCCGCGCCCGCCAGGGTTCGACCCGTGCGCCGCAGTTCGCCGGCGGTGGCGTCGTCCACGGCCCGCAGCCGCGTGACTACTCGCAGCGGACCCCGAAGAAGATGAAGGCCGCGGCTCTGCGCCACGCCCTCACCGACCGGGCCCGCCACAACCGCATCCACGTCGTCTCCGGCGTCATCGAGGGCGACAGCCCGTCGACGAAGGCCGCCCGGACGCTGTTCGGCAAGATCTCGGAGCGCAAGAACCTGCTCCTGGTCGCCGACCGCTCCGACGAGGCCGCGTGGCTGTCCGCCCGCAACCTGCCCCAGATCCACATTCTGGAGCCGGGCCAGCTGAACACGTACGACGTTCTCGTCTCGGACGACGTGGTCTTCACCCAGGCCGCTTTCGAGTCCTTCGTGTCTGGCCCCAAGGCCGCTGACACCGAAGGGAGCGAAGCCTGATGGCTACGCGTCACCCGAGCATCGCCTCCAAGGCGGCCAAGGCCGCCAAGGCCGCGCGCGTCGCCAAGGCGCGTCGCCACGAGGCCGAGGGCAAGAACACCGTCGTCACCCCGGCCAGCAAGGCGTTCACGGACCCCCGTGACGTGCTGCTGAAGCCGGTCGTGTCCGAGAAGAGCTACGCGCTGCTCGACGAGAACAAGTACACGTTCATCGTCGCGCCGGGCTCCAACAAGACCCAGATCAAGGAAGCCGTCCAGGCGGTCTTCTCGGTCAAGGTCACCGGGGTCAACACGATCAACCGCCAGGGCAAGCGCAAGCGGACCCGCACGGGCTTCGGCAAGCGTGCCGACAGCAAGCGCGCGATCGTGACCCTCGCCGAGGGCGACCGTATCGACATCTTCGGCGGTCCGACCTCCTGACGGAGGTCCGGATCGTCCGATATCGGACGAGGACTGAGAAATGGGTATCCGCAAGTACAAGCCGACGACTCCGGGCCGTCGTGGCTCCAGCGTCGCCGACTTCGTCGAGGTCACGCGGTCCACGCCGGAGAAGTCGCTGGTCCGCCCGCTGCACAGCAAGGGCGGCCGTAACAACGCCGGTCGTGTGACCGTTCGCCACCAGGGTGGCGGACACAAGCGCGCCTACCGCGTGATCGACTTCCGTCGTCACGACAAGGACGGCGTGCCGGCGAAGGTCGCGCACATCGAGTACGACCCCAACCGCACCGCGCGCATCGCGCTGCTGCACTACGCCGACGGCGAGAAGCGCTACATCCTCGCCCCGCGCAACCTGCAGCAGGGTGACCGCGTCGAGAACGGTCCCGGGGCCGACATCAAGCCGGGCAACAACCTGGCCCTCCGCAACATCCCGGTCGGTACCACGATCCACGCGATCGAGCTCCGTCCCGGTGGCGGTGCCAAGTTCGCCCGTTCCGCCGGCGCCTCCGTGCAGCTGCTCGCGAAGGAGGGCACGATGGCCCACCTCCGCATGCCCTCCGGTGAGATCCGCCTGGTCGACCAGCGCTGCCGCGCCACGGTCGGCGAGGTCGGCAACGCCGAGCAGAGCAACATCAACTGGGGCAAGGCGGGCCGCAAGCGGTGGCTGGGCGTTCGCCCGACCGTCCGTGGTGTGGTCATGAACCCGGTGGACCACCCGCACGGTGGTGGTGAGGGCCGGACCTCCGGTGGTCGTCACCCCGTGTCCCCGTGGGGCAAGAAGGAAGGCCGTACTCGTTCGCCCAAGAAGGCGTCGAACAAGTACATCGTCCGCCGCCGCAAGACGAACAAGAAGCGCTAAGGACGGGTTGAGATGCCTCGTAGCTTGAAGAAGGGACCCTTCGTCGACGACCACCTGATCAAGAAGGTGGATGTCCAGAACGAAGCCGGTACCAAGAACGTCATCAAGACCTGGTCCCGTCGCTCGATGATCGTCCCGGCGATGCTCGGCCACACGATCGCGGTGCACAACGGCAAGACCCACATCCCGGTGTTTGTCACCGAGTCCATGGTCGGCCACAAGCTCGGCGAGTTCTCGCCGACGCGCACCTTCCGGGGTCACGTCAAGGACGACCGGAAGTCGAAGCGCCGCTAGTCAGCGGGGTGTGAAAGACCATGACAAACACTGAAGGGACAACCATGGAAGCCAGGGCCCAGGCGCGGTACATCCGCGTCACGCCCATGAAGGCCCGCCGCGTGGTGGACCTCATCCGTGGCATGGATGCCACGGAGGCTCAGGCGGTCCTGCGTTTCGCCCCGCAGGCCGCGAGCGTGCCGGTCGGCAAGGTGCTGGACAGCGCCATTGCCAACGCCGCGCACAACTACGACCACACCGACGCCGACAGCCTCTACATCTCCGAGGCCTACGTCGACGAGGGCCCGACCCTGAAGCGGTTCCGTCCGCGCGCCCAGGGCCGCGCCTACCGGATCCGCAAGCGGACCAGCCACATCACCGTGGTCGTCAGCAGCAAGGAAGGAACCCGGTAATGGGCCAGAAGGTTAACCCGCATGGGTTCCGGCTCGGTGTCACGACCGACTTCAAGTCGCGTTGGTACGCCGACAAGCTGTACAAGGACTACGTCAAGGAAGACGTCGCCATCCGTCGGATGATGACGTCCGGCATGGAGCGCGCCGGCATCTCCAAGGTCGAGATCGAGCGCACCCGTGACCGCGTGCGTGTGGACATCCACACCGCTCGTCCGGGCATCGTCATCGGCCGCCGTGGCGCCGAGGCCGACCGCATCCGCGGCGACCTCGAGAAGCTGACGGGCAAGCAGGTCCAGCTGAACATCCTCGAGGTCAAGAACCCCGAGACGGACGCTCAGCTCGTGGCCCAGGCCGTCGCCGAGCAGCTCTCCTCCCGCGTCTCCTTCCGCCGTGCCATGCGCAAGAGCATGCAGTCGGCGATGAAGGCCGGCGCCAAGGGCATCAAGATCCAGTGCGGTGGCCGCCTCGGTGGCGCCGAGATGTCCCGCTCGGAGTTCTACCGCGAGGGCCGCGTGCCCCTGCACACGCTCCGCGCGAACGTGGACTACGGCTTCTTCGAGGCCAAGACGACCTTCGGCCGCATCGGTGTGAAGGTCTGGATCTACAAGGGCGACGTCAAGAACATCGCCGAGGTCCGCGCCGAGAACGCCGCTGCCCGCGCCGGCAACCGCCCGGCCCGTGGTGGCAACGACCGCCCGGCCCGTGGTGGCCGCGGTGGCGAGCGTGGCGGTCGCGGTCGTAAGCCGCAGCAGCAGTCGGCTCCGGCCGCCGAGGCCCCCAAGGCCGACGCTCCCGCCGCCGCTGCCGCTCCGGCTGAGAGCACCGGAACGGAGGCCTGACCGAAATGCTGATCCCCCGTAGGGTCAAGCACCGCAAGCAGCACCACCCGAAGCGCCGCGGTCAGGCCAAGGGCGGTACGACGGTTGCGTTCGGCGAGTACGGCATTCAGGCCCTCACGCCGGCGTACGTGACCAACCGCCAGATCGAGGCGGCCCGTATCGCGATGACCCGCCACATCAAGCGTGGCGGCAAGGTCTGGATCAACATCTACCCGGACCGCCCGCTCACGAAGAAGCCCGCCGAGACCCGCATGGGTTCCGGTAAGGGTTCCCCCGAGTGGTGGATCGCGAACGTGCACCCGGGTCGGGTCATGTTCGAGCTGTCGTACCCCAACGAGAAGATCGCCCGTGAGGCGCTGACCCGTGCGGCCCACAAGCTGCCGATGAAGTGCCGGATCGTCAAGCGCGAGGCAGGTGAAGCGTGATGTCGGCCGGTACCAAGGCGTCCGAGCTGCGCGAACTGGGTGACGAGGAGCTGCTGAACAAGCTCCGCGAAGCCAAGGAAGAGCTGTTCAACCTCCGCTTCCAGGCGGCGACGGGTCAGCTCGAGAACCACGGTCGGCTCAAGGCCGTCCGTAAGGACATCGCGCGGATCTACACCCTGATGCGTGAGCGCGAGCTGGGCATCGAGACGGTGGAGAGCGCCTGATGAGCGAGAGCAACGTGACTGAGAACACCGAGGCACGCGGATTCCGCAAGACCCGTGAGGGTCTGGTCGTCAGCGACAAGATGGACAAGACCGTCGTCGTCGCCGTCGAGGACCGCGTCAAGCACGCGCTGTACGGCAAGGTCATCCGCCGTACGAACAAGCTCAAGGCTCACGACGAGCAGAACGCCGCGGGTGTCGGCGACCGCGTCCTCCTCATGGAGACCCGGCCGCTGTCCGCGACGAAGCGCTGGCGCGTCGTCGAGGTCCTCGAGAAGGCGAAGTAATTCCTGCGGGCTCGTCCCGCAGGCCAGATGCGCCGCCCCGGCGTGGGGTCCGTGAAGCTGCGGACCCCCGCCGGAAACGCCGGGCGGGCAGCGTGGAGCACTCACGCCGCCCGGCCGGGGGGCGGCCTCGTAATTCCTGCGGGGACCATCCGCAGGGGAGTTCCGCCAGGCTCTCCGGGCTCACCCCCGGAGGGAACCGGCAGACAAACAGGAGATAGACGTGATCCAGCAGGAGTCGCGGCTGCGTGTCGCCGACAACACGGGTGCGAAGGAAATTCTCACCATCCGTGTGCTCGGTGGCTCCGGCCGCCGCTACGCGGGTATCGGTGACGTCATCGTCGCCACCGTCAAGGACGCGATCCCCGGTGGCAACGTGAAGAAGGGTGACGTCGTCAAGGCGGTCATCGTTCGCACCGTCAAGGAGCGCCGCCGTCCGGACGGCTCGTACATCCGCTTCGACGAGAACGCCGCCGTCATTCTGAAGAACGACGGCGACCCTCGTGGCACCCGTATCTTCGGCCCGGTGGGCCGTGAGCTGCGCGAGAAGAAGTTCATGAAGATCATCTCCCTCGCGCCGGAGGTGCTGTGAGCATGAAGATCAAGAAGGGCGACCTGGTCCAGGTCATCACCGGTAAGGACAAGGGCAAGCAGGGCAAGGTCATCGCGGCCTTCCCCCGCGAGGACCGTGTCCTGGTCGAGGGTGTCAACCGGGTCAAGAAGCACACCAAGGCCGGGCCGACCGCTGGCGGTTCGCAGGCCGGCGGCATCGTGACCACCGAGGCTCCGATCCACGTCTCCAACGTCCAGCTGGTCGTGGAGAAGGACGGCAACAAGGTCGTCACGCGCGTCGGTTACCGCTTCGACGACGAGGGCAACAAGATCCGCGTTGCCAAGCGGACGGGTGAGGACATCTGATGGCGACCACCACCACTCCGCGTCTGAAGACGAAGTACCGCGAGGAGATCGCGGGCAAGCTGCGTGAGGAGTTCTCCTACGAGAACGTCATGCAGGTTCCCGGCCTCGTCAAGATCGTGGTCAACATGGGTGTGGGCGACGCCGCCCGCGACTCCAAGCTGATCGAGGGCGCCATCCGCGACCTCACCACGATCACCGGTCAGAAGCCGGCCGTCACCAAGGCCCGCAAGTCCATCGCGCAGTTCAAGCTGCGCGAGGGCCAGCCGATCGGTGCCCACGTCACCCTCCGTGGCGACCGCATGTGGGAGTTCCTGGACCGCACCCTGTCGCTCGCGCTGCCGCGCATCCGCGACTTCCGCGGCCTGTCCCCCAAGCAGTTCGACGGCCGTGGCAACTACACCTTCGGTCTCACGGAGCAGGTCATGTTCCACGAGATCGACCAGGACAAGATCGACCGTGTCCGGGGTATGGACATCACCGTGGTCACCACGGCGACCAACGACGCTGAGGGCCGCGCGCTCCTTCGTCACCTCGGCTTCCCCTTCAAGGAGGCGTGAGCGAGATGGCGAAGAAGGCTCTGATCGCTAAGGCTGCTCGCAAGCCCAAGTTCGGTGTGCGTGGCTACACCCGCTGCCAGCGCTGTGGCCGCCCGCACTCCGTCTACCGCAAGTTCGGCCTGTGCCGCGTGTGCCTCCGTGAGATGGCTCACCGTGGCGAGCTGCCGGGCGTGACCAAGAGCTCCTGGTAATCCGGTAATTCCGGGTTATTCAGACTCTCGGTAAGCATCTGGGTCGGCAGGGGCCCGTCTCCGCATGCCTTAGGCTTGTGGGGTTGGGCGTCTGCCGCCCGTACGACTTACTACGCCGTAGGTCCACCGCGCCGCACCCGTCCCGTCTCGGATCGGGGAGAGGGATGGCGCACCAGGAAACCCCGGCGAGAGAGGCCGAAGGCCAATTCATGACCATGACTGATCCGATCGCAGACATGCTTACGCGTCTGCGGAACGCGAACTCGGCGTACCACGACTCCGTGACGATGCCGGCGTCCAAGATCAAGTCTCACATCGCGGAGATCCTCCAGCAGGAGGGCTTCATCACGGGCTGGAAGGTCGAGGACGCCGAGGTCGGCAAGAACCTCGTCCTCGAGCTGAAGTTCGGCCCGAACCGTGAGCGCTCCATCGCGGGCATCAAGCGGATCTCCAAGCCCGGTCTCCGGGTGTACGCGAAGTCCACCAACCTGCCCAAGGTGCTGGGCGGCCTCGGCGTGGCGATCATCTCCACGTCGCACGGGCTCCTCACCGACAAGCAGGCCGGCAAGAAGGGCGTGGGTGGGGAAGTCCTCGCCTACGTCTGGTAGCGGAAGGGAACGGAGGAAACAGCTATGTCGCGCATCGGCAAGCTCCCCATCGCGGTTCCCGCCGGCGTGGACGTCACCATCGACGGCCGTACGGTCGCGGTCAAGGGCCCCAAGGGCACGCTGACCCACACCGTCGTCGCGCCGATCGACATCGCCAAGGGTGAGGACGGCGTTCTGAACGTCACCCGCCCCAACGACGAGCGTCAGAGCAAGGCCCTGCACGGCCTGTCCCGCACGCTGGTGGCGAACATGATCACCGGCGTGACCCAGGGTTACGTGAAGAAGCTCGAGATCAGCGGTGTCGGTTACCGCGTGGTCGCCAAGGGTTCGAACCTGGAGTTCTCCCTCGGCTACAGCCACCCGATCACCGTCGAGGCCCCCGAGGGCATCACCTTCAAGGTGGAGTCCCCGACCCGCTTCTCGGTCGAGGGCATCGACAAGCAGAAGGTCGGCGAGGTTGCGGCCAACATCCGCAAGCTGCGCAAGCCCGACCCGTACAAGGCCAAGGGCGTCAAGTACGAGGGCGAAGTCATCCGCCGCAAGGTCGGAAAGGCGGGTAAGTAAGCCATGGCATACGGGCAGAAGATCCTCAAGGGCGACGCCTACAAGCGCGCCGCGATCAAGCGCCGTCACATCCGGATTCGCAAGAATCTCTCGGGTACGGCGGAGCGTCCCCGTCTGGTCGTTACTCGCTCCAACCGCCACATCGTGGCCCAGGTGATCGACGACCTCAAGGGCCACACCCTTGCGTCGGCGTCCACCCTGGACAGCTCGATCCGCGGCGGCGAGGCCGACAAGTCGGCTCAGGCCAAGCAGGTCGGCGCCCTGGTCGCCGAGCGCGCCAAGGCCGCCGGTGTCGAGGCCGTCGTGTTCGACCGTGGTGGCAACCAGTACGCCGGGCGCATCGCCGCTCTGGCGGACGCCGCCCGCGAAGCCGGTCTGAAGTTCTGAGCCGGTTCCGTAGCTAGCGGAAAAAGAGAGAGGTAATTCCAATGGCTGGACCCCAGCGCCGCGGAAGCGGTGCCGGTGGCGGCGAGCGGCGGGACCGGAAGGGCCGTGACGGCGGCGCAGCTGCCGCCGAGAAGACCGCTTACGTTGAGCGCGTCGTCGCGATCAACCGCGTCGCCAAGGTTGTGAAGGGTGGTCGTCGCTTCAGCTTCACCGCGCTGGTCGTGGTGGGCGACGGTGACGGCACCGTGGGCGTCGGATACGGCAAGGCCAAGGAGGTGCCGGCCGCCATCGCCAAGGGCGTTGAGGAGGCCAAGAAGCACTTCTTCAAGGTCCCCCGCATCCAGGGCACTATCCCGCACCCCATCCAGGGTGAGAAGGCTGCCGGCGTCGTGCTGCTCAAGCCCGCGTCCCCGGGTACCGGTGTTATCGCCGGTGGTCCGGTGCGTGCCGTGCTCGAGTGCGCCGGTATCCACGACGTGCTGTCGAAGTCGCTCGGCTCCGACAACGCCATCAACATCGTGCACGCGACCGTGGAGGCCCTGAAGGGTCTGCAGCGTCCCGAGGAGATCGCGGCCCGCCGTGGTCTGCCGCTCGAGGACGTCGCCCCCGCGGCTCTTCTCCGTGCGCGTGCCGGGGCGGGTGCGTAATCATGGCGCAGCTCAAGATTACGCAGGTCAAGTCCTACATCGGCAGCAAGCAGAACCACCGTGACACCCTGCGCTCCCTTGGTCTCAAGGGCATCAACACGCAGGTCGTCAAGGAGGACCGCCCCGAGTTCCGCGGCATGGTGCACACCGTCCGCCACCTCGTGACGGTCGAGGAGGTCGACTGATCATGGCGGAGCAGAACCCGCTCAAGATCCACAACCTCCGTCCCGCCCCGGGCGCCAAGACCGCGAAGACCCGTGTCGGTCGTGGTGAGGCGTCGAAGGGTAAGACGGCCGGTCGTGGTACCAAGGGTACGAAGGCCCGTTACCAGGTTCCGGAGCGCTTCGAGGGTGGCCAGATGCCCCTCCACATGCGTCTCCCGAAGCTGAAGGGCTTCAAGAACCCGTTCAAGACCGAGTTCCAGGTCGTGAACCTCGACAAGCTGGCCGCGCTGTACCCCGAGGGTGGCGAGGTCACCGTCGAGGGCCTCGTGGCCAAGGGTGCCGTTCGCAAGAACAGCCTCGTCAAGGTCCTCGGCCAGGGCGAGATCTCCGTGGCGCTGCAGGTGACGGTCGACGCCGTCTCCGGCTCCGCCAAGGAGAAGATCACCGCCGCCGGCGGTACCGTCACCGAGCTCGTCTGAGCCATTCAGGCGTCTCGATGACCTGAACGATCCCACCGGGGATACCCCACAAAAGGGGTATCCCCGGTTGGTCGTTCCAAGGGAAGTGGTCCCGCCGGTAAGGTGGCCTGCGCTGCCCTCTTTCACGGGTGCCACACATGGGGCACCCTGAGCGGCAGTTGACCGTTATCCCTAAGTCGTCAGTCGAACCTCAAGACCGTCACCCTTGACGCAGAAGCGCGGGGGTCGCAGGAGGCACCGTGCTCACCGCGTTCGCCCGGGCGTTCAAGACGCCCGACCTGCGCAAGAAGCTGCTCTTCACGCTCGGCATCATCGTGGTGTACCGGGTCGGTACCCACATCCCGATTCCCGGCGTCGACTACAAGAGCGTCCAGGAGTGTGTGGACCAGGCGTCCGGCAACCAGGGCCTCTTCGGTCTGGTCAACATGTTCAGCGGTGGCGCCCTGCTGCAGATCACGGTCTTCGCGCTCGGCATCATGCCGTACATCACTGCGAGCATCATTCTGCAGCTGCTGACCGTGGTGATCCCGCGCCTGGAGGCCCTGAAGAAGGAGGGCCAGGCGGGTACGGCGAAGATCACGCAGTACACCCGCTACCTGACCATGGCACTCGCCATCCTGCAGGGCACCGGCCTGGTGGCCACCGCCCGCAGCGGCGCCCTGTTCTCCGGCTGCACCGTCGCCGGCCAGATCGTGCCGGACCGGTCGATCTTCACCACCGTCGTCATGGTGATCTGCATGACCGCCGGTACGGCCGTCGTCATGTGGCTCGGCGAGCTCGTCACCGACCGCGGCATCGGCAACGGCATGTCGATCCTGATGTTCATCTCGATCGCCGCGACCTTCCCGTCCGCCCTGTGGGCCATCAAGAAGCAGGGCGACCTGGCCGGCGGCTGGATCGAGTTCGGCACGGTCATCCTGGTCGGCCTGGTGATGGTCGGTCTCGTGGTCTTCGTGGAGCAGGCCCAGCGCCGTATCCCGGTCCAGTACGCGAAGCGCATGATCGGCCGCCGGTCCTACGGCGGCACGTCGACGTACATCCCGCTCAAGGTGAACCAGGCGGGTGTGATTCCCGTCATCTTCGCCTCGTCGCTGCTCTACATTCCGGCGCTGATCGTCCAGTTCTCCAACTCGCAGGCGGGCTGGGCCACCTGGATCACGAAGAACCTCGCGGACACGGCGGCCACGCCGCACATCATCCTGTACTTCTTCCTGATCGTGTTCTTCGCCTTCTTCTACGTGGCTATCTCGTTCAACCCCGAGGAAGTCGCCGACAACATGAAGAAGTATGGTGGCTTCATCCCGGGCATCCGGGCTGGCCGACCGACCGCTGAGTATCTGAGCTACGTACTCAACCGGATCACCTGGCCGGGTTCGCTGTACCTGGGTCTGATCGCTCTCGTCCCGACAATGGCGTTGGCTGGTTTCGGGGCAAACCAGAACTTCCCCTTCGGCGGCACCAGCATCCTGATCATCGTGGGTGTGGGTCTCGAGACGGTGAAGCAGATCGAGAGCCAGCTCCAGCAGCGCAATTACGAAGGGTTCCTCCGCTGATGCGAATCGTCCTCGTCGGGCCGCCGGGTGCCGGAAAGGGAACGCAGGCCACCCGCCTTGCCGAGACGCTGCACATTCCGCACATCTCCACGGGCGACCTGTTCCGCGCGAACATCAGCCGGCAGACCGAGCTGGGCAAGCTCGCCAAGTCCTACATGGACGCCGGCAACCTCGTACCGGACGAGGTCACCATCGCCATGGCGAAGGACCGGATGGAGCAGCCCGACGCCGAGGGCGGCTTCCTGCTGGACGGTTTCCCGCGCAACGTCTCGCAGGCCGAGGCGCTGGACGAGCTCCTCGAGACCGAGAACATGAAGCTCGACGCGGTGCTGGACCTCGAGGCCCCCGAGGACGAGGTCGTGAAGCGGATCGCCGGCCGGCGTGTCTGCCGCAACGACTCGGCGCACGTCTTCCACGTGACGTACACGCCGCCGAAGAAGGAAGGCGTCTGCGACGTCTGCGGCGGCGAGCTGTACCAGAGGGACGACGACTCCGAGGAGACGGTCCGCACGCGGCTCGAGGTCTACCACACGCAGACCGAGCCGATCATCGACTACTACAAGTCGCAGGGGCTGGTCGTCACCATCTCCGCGATGGGGCCCGTGGCCGAGGTCACCGGGCGGGCGCTGGAGGCGCTGAAGCGGGACAAGTAGTTCTTCGCGTGGCTGCAGCCGCGGTTCCCTCCGGGGGCCGCGGCTGTGGTGTGGGTGGGGGCGGATCGGGCGGCCCGGCGCCGGCGGGGTGCCGTCGCGCCCGCCCTCCCCGCTCTCGGCTTCGCCCGAGCGGGGGGCCCCCGTCGCCCCGGCGGCACGACTGCCCGCGACCGCGCGGGCCCGTATCGTTGAGTCAGTCCGTTTTCCCTCGGTCCAGAAAGGCCGCAGCCCCCATGGTGCAGATCAAGAGCCCCGAGCAGATCGCCAAGATGCGTGAGGCGGGGCTGGTCGTGGCCGCCATCCACGCGGCCACGCGGGAGGCCGCCGTGCCCGGCGCCACCACCAAGGACTTGGACCAGGTCGCCCGCAAGGTGCTCACCGAGCACAACGCCAAGCCGAACTTCCTCGGCTACGGCGGGTTCCCGGCGACGATCTGCACGTCCGTGAACGAGGTCGTCGTCCACGGCATCCCGTCCGACGACGTGGTCCTCAAGGACGGGGACGTCATCTCCATCGACTGTGGCGCGATCATCGACGGCTGGCACGGCGACGCCGCCTACACGGCCTTCGTCGGCTCCGGCCACTCCCCGGAGCTGGTCGAGCTCTCCCGGGTGACCGAGGAGTCGATGTGGGCGGGCATCGCGGCGATGAAGCAGGGCAACCGGCTCGTCGACATCTCGCGGGCCGTCGAGACGTACATCCGCCGCCAGCCCAAGCCGGGCGGGGGCAAGTACGGGATCATCGAGGACTACGGCGGCCACGGCATCGGCACCGAGATGCACATGGACCCGCACCTGCTGAACTACGTCGACCGGCGCCGCGGCAAGGGCCCGAAGCTGGTGCCCGGCTTCTGCCTGGCCATCGAGCCGATGGTGTCCCTCGGCACCCCGAGGACCGAGGTCCTGCAGGATGACTGGACGGTCATCACGACGGACGGCACCTGGTCCTCCCATTGGGAGCACTCCGTGGCCCTGACGGAAGAGGGCCCCTTGGTCCTGACGGCCCCCGACGGAGGCAAGGCCAAGCTGGCGGAGCTGGGCGTGACTGCGGCGCCGGACCCGTTGGGGTGATGTCGGCCCGAGCCACGACCGCCGGTCGGAGGCCGGCGCAGCCGCTCGAAGCTTGTGAGGCGCCCCTGGCGC
>NZ_JBIDAN010000007.1:0-227415 GCF_043202495.1 Streptomyces sp. NPDC048185 | reverse complement strand
CGGACGGACGGCACCTGGTCCTCCCACTGGGAGCACTCCGTGGCCCTGACGGAAGAGGGCCCCTTGGTCCTGACGGCCCCCGACGGAGGCAAGGCCAAGGTTGCGGAGCTGGGCATCACGGCGGCGCCGGACCCGCTTGCATGACGATCTCCCTCTTGGGGCAGACTTCCTCGTTTCGCCTTTCCGGGGGTGCTGACGTAGACTGACTCGTCGGCTCCAGTGCACCCGTATGCCTGCATCTGCTCGCAGGGTGTAGCGGAGTCGATCAAGGTAGTCGATTCGAAGGGCGAAGCGTGGCCAAGAAGCAAGGTGCCATCGAGATCGAGGGCACTGTCGTCGAGTCTCTTCCGAACGCCATGTTCAGGGTCGAGCTCCAGAACGGCCACCAGGTCCTGGCACACATCAGCGGCAAGATGCGCATGCACTACATCCGCATCCTCCCTGACGACCGGGTCGTGGTGGAGCTGTCTCCGTACGACCTGACGCGTGGCCGGATCGTCTACCGGTACAAGTAGATCTTGCCCACGTCCCGCGGCACTCCGCCGCGGGTCCGCCGGCAACTGACCCGGAGAACCTCACCCCATGAAGGTCAAGCCGAGCGTCAAGAAGATCTGCGACAAGTGCAGGGTGATCCGCCGTCACGGTCGGGTCATGGTCATCTGCGACAACCCGCGCCACAAGCAGCGCCAGGGCTGACGCACGACCGTTCCCTCCGCGATTCGCATGACTTCGCGCGACGCGAGCTGAACATGTTCATACGCAGGACCCGGGCGAGTCATCGCCCGACACCCCCGGTTCGGAGGCCGGGGACCCGATCCGTACCTCATACGGCGGCCGGGGACCGGTCCTGTGGAAGACCTCCGACAATCAACTGGAGCCATTGAATGGCACGCGTTTCCGGTGTTGACATCCCGCGCGAAAAGCGCGTGGAGATCGCCCTCACCTACGTGTTCGGCATCGGCCGGACCCTCTCGCAGCAGACGCTCGCCGCCACCGGCGTGGACCCGAACACCCGTGTTCGGGACCTCTCCGAGGAGCAGCTCGTCGCGATCCGCGAGTACGTCGACAACAACATCAAGACCGAGGGTGACCTCCGTCGCGAGGTCCAGGCCGACATCCGCCGCAAGGTCGAGATCGGTACCTACCAGGGTCTCCGTCACCGTCGCGGTCTGCCCGTCCGCGGTCAGCGCACCAGCACCAACGCCCGCACCCGCAAGGGCCCGCGTCGCGCCATCGCCGGTAAGAAGAAGCCGGGCAAGAAGTAGTCCGCAGCGGACTCGCCGTCCAGCGGTCTTCGCTGTAGGACCGACCACCTCCCGTAGGAGAACGACATGCCCCCCAAGGGTCGTCAGGGCGCTGCCAAGAAGGTGCGCCGCAAGGAAAAGAAGAACGTCGCTCACGGCCACGCGCACATCAAGAGCACGTTCAACAACACCATCGTGTCGATCACGGACCCGTCCGGCAACGTGATCTCCTGGGCCTCCGCCGGCCACGTCGGCTTCAAGGGCTCCCGGAAGTCCACGCCGTTCGCCGCGCAGATGGCCGCCGAGTCGGCTGCCCGCCGCGCTCAGGAGCACGGCATGCGCAAGGTCGACGTGTTCGTCAAGGGCCCGGGTTCCGGTCGTGAGACCGCCATCCGCTCCCTGCAGGCGACCGGCCTCGAGGTCGGCTCCATCCAGGACGTCACGCCCACCCCGCACAATGGCTGCCGTCCGCCGAAGCGTCGTCGCGTCTGACCTCGCTTCGTCAGGGATTTCCGGGCGGTACGGCTCTTTCGGGTCGTACCGCCCGTACCCTTGCAGTACAGAGTCGGGCGTCAAATAGCGGGCGCCCCTGACTGAAGGATTTTCTTCATGCTGATCGCTCAGCGTCCCTCGTTGACCGAAGAGGTCGTCGACGAGTTCCGCTCCCGGTTCGTCATCGAGCCGCTGGAGCCGGGCTTCGGCTACACCCTCGGCAACTCCCTCCGCCGCACCCTCCTCTCGTCGATCCCCGGCGCTGCTGTCACCAGCATCCGCATCGACGGTGTCCTGCACGAGTTCACCACCGTGCCGGGCGTCAAGGAGGACGTCACCGACCTGATCCTCAACATCAAGCAGCTGGTCGTCTCCTCGGAGCACGACGAGCCGGTCGTGATGTACCTGCGCAAGCAGGGCCCGGGTCTGGTCACCGCCGCCGACATCGCGCCCCCGGCCGGTGTCGAGGTGCACAACCCCGACCTCGTCCTCGCCACGCTCAACGGCAAGGGCAAGCTGGAGATGGAGCTGACCGTCGAGCGCGGCCGCGGCTACGTCTCCGCCGTGCAGAACAAGCAGGTGGGCCAGGAGATCGGCCGTATCCCGGTCGACTCCATCTACTCGCCGGTTCTCAAGGTCACGTACAAGGTCGAGGCCACGCGTGTCGAGCAGCGCACCGACTTCGACAAGCTGATCGTCGACGTCGAGACGAAGCAGGCCATGCGTCCCCGTGACGCCATGGCGTCGGCCGGCAAGACCCTGGTCGAGCTGTTCGGTCTCGCCCGCGAGCTGAACATCGACGCCGAGGGCATCGACATGGGTCCGTCCCCGACGGACGCCGCGCTCGCCGCCGACCTGGCGCTGCCGATCGAGGAGCTCGAGCTCACCGTCCGGTCGTACAACTGCCTCAAGCGCGAGGGCATCCACTCCGTGGGTGAGCTCGTGGCGCGTTCCGAGGCCGACCTGCTCGACATCCGCAACTTCGGTGCGAAGTCGATCGACGAGGTCAAGGCGAAGCTGGCGGGCATGGGCCTCGCGCTCAAGGACTCGCCTCCCGGGTTCGACCCGACCGCCGCCGCGGACGCCTTCGGCGCCGACGACGACGCGGACGCGGGCTTCGTGGAGACCGAGCAGTACTGAGCGCTCCGCGAGGAAGCCGGTTCTGCGGCTGCCGGCCGGCCGTGGCCGGCCGCGCAGTTCCCCGCGCCCCTTCGGGGCGCGGACCCTCCGGGGCGTCCGACAGGACGCCTCGGATCTCCGACAGGCGACCGCCTGCTCGGATACTGACTCCGGTACCTGATACGGCCGGGGCAGACACCTAGGAGAAACACCATGCCGAAGCCCAGCAAGGGTGCCCGTCTGGGCGGCAGCGCCGCGCACGAGAAGCTGCTCCTCGCGAACCTCGCGAAGTCGCTGTTCGAGCACGGCCGCATCACCACGACCGAGGCGAAGGCGCGCAGGCTGCGTCCGTACGCCGAGCGTCTGGTCACCAAGGCGAAGAAGGGCGACCTTCACAACCGCCGTCAGGTGCTCCAGGTCATCACGGACAAGAGCGTCGTCCACACGCTCTTCACCGAGATCGGCCCCCGGTACGAGAACCGTCCCGGTGGTTACACCCGGATCACCAAGATCGGCAACCGCCGTGGCGACAACGCGCCCATGGCCGTCATCGAGCTGGTCGAGGCCCTGACCGTGGCGCAGCAGGCCACCGGTGAGGCCGAGGCCGCCACGAAGCGTGCCGCCAAGGACGCCGAGGCCACCGAGGCTGCCGAGGCCAAGGTCGACACGGCCAAGGCCGACGAGGCTCCTGCCGAGGAGTCCAAGGACGCGTAAGCGTCTGCCGGGGGCTGTGCGACGGCGGCTGCGGCTTCGTCGTGGTTGTTCGCGCAGTTCCCCGCGCCCCTTGAGGGTGTTGGCGGGTCCGTTCCCTTCACAGGAACGGGCCCGCCTTTTTGTCGGTGAGAGGATTCCTGGGTGAGTGACGAAGTAGAGGCCGGGTTCGTACGGGTGCGGCTCGACCTGTCGTACGACGGGTCAGAGTTCTCCGGCTGGGCCAAGCAGGCCGGTGGGCGGCGGACGGTGCAGGGGGAGATCGAGGACGCGCTGCGGACGGTCACGCGCTCCCGGGAGACCTACGAGCTGACCGTGGCGGGGCGGACCGACGCCGGCGTGCACGCCCGGGGGCAGGTCGCCCACGTCGACCTGCCGCGCGAGGTCTGGGCCGAGCACCACGGGAAGCTGCTCAAGCGGCTCGCCGGGCGGCTGTCCCGGGACGTGCGGGTGTGGGCCCTCAGGGAGGCGCCCGGCGGCTTCAACGCCCGGTTCTCCGCGATCTGGCGACGCTATGCCTACCGGGTCACCGACAACCCGGGCGGTGTGGACCCGCTGCTGCGCGGACACGTCCTGTGGCACGACTGGCCCCTCGACGTCGACGCCATGAACGAGGCCGCCCGGGGGCTGCTCGGGGAGCACGACTTCGCCGCCTACTGCAAGAAGCGGGAGGGGGCCACGACCATCCGGACGCTGCAGGAGCTGAGCCTGGTGCGCGGTGAGGACGGCATCGTCACCGCCACGGTCCGGGCCGACGCCTTCTGCCACAACATGGTCCGCTCGCTGATCGGGGCGCTGCTGTTCGTCGGCGACGGCCACCGTCCGCCCGACTGGCCCGCCAAGGTGCTCGCCGCCGGTGTCCGGGACTCCGCCGTGCACGTCGTACGGCCGCACGGGCTGACGCTGGAGGAGGTCGGCTATCCGGCGGACGAGCTGCTGGCGGCGCGGAACAAGGAAGCGCGCAACAAGCGGTCCCTGCCGGGCGCCGGCTGCTGCTGAACCGCTACCCGGCCGTCGCCGCCGCCGACGCCTGGGCCTCGCCGCGCCGGCGGATCTGCCGGAAGGCGAACTCGGCCAGGTCGTCGCCGGTGCGGAAGACGGCCGTGTCCTTCTCCGTCACGCTCTTGCCGGTCGTGAAGCCGGAGATCGTGAAGTAGGCGTAGCGGCCGTAGGAGTTGGTGGTGGAGCGGCAGACCGCGCCCGTGCAGAACGAGTTCACGCCGCCGCCGGACAGCGAGCGCACGATGCTCTTCTTGTCGGTCTGGCCCTTCGCCTTCAGCGCCTGAGCCTCGTTGTCGAAGACGGCCACGCCCACCGTCACCGCCATGTCGCCCTTGGTGTAGGTGACGCGCAGCAGCCGGGTGCAGCCGTTGGCGGTGAGGGCCTTCGGCAGGGTGCCCTGGGCGGCGGAGGCGCAGGTGCGGGTGTCCGCCGTCGGCCCCTTCTTGTACACGATGTCGCCCATGGTCAGCTGCGTGCCCGGGAAGAGGAGGTCCGCGCTCAGCGGGGCCGTGTCCTTCTTGCTGCTGGACACGAAGTCCTTCGGGTCCAGCGGCGGCGGGGCGCTGGTCGGCGCGAACGAGGGGGGCGCGGCCGACTGGCTGGGGATGTCCGCCGTCGACGGGAGCTGGGAGGAGGGCGCGTCCGACGCCTGGTCGGAACCGTTCGCCGAGACCACGGCCACGGCGACGGCACTGGCTATCGCCACGGTGGCCAGCGCGCCGCCGCCGATGAGCAGCAGCCGGCGCCGCTTGTTACGGGCCTCCGAGGCCTCGGCGAGGGCGGCCCAGTCCGGGGAGTCGCCGCCGCCGCTGTTCCAGGGCTGCTGCTGCGATTGCGGTTTCCAGGGATCCCACTGCGACTGAGGTCCCCCCTGCCCAAAGCTCATGGGCGGCATCTTAGACGGGCCGAGAGGCGTGCTGGTGCGCCTGTGGAGGGCCCGCAGCGCCTAGCGTTCCCCCCATGCGGACGGGCAAAAACGACATCTCCGGGTGGTTGGTGCGCCCCGTGGGCGGGCACGCGTGGGCGGCGCTCGTGGCGGTGCTCGGGGCGTCGGCGCTGAGTGCGGCCCGGGCGGCTCCGGACGGGGGGATGGACAACGCGATCGTGGTGCGGGCCGCCCGCACCTGGCTGGCCGGCGGCTCCCCCTACGACGATCCGCACTTCCTCTATCTGCCGAGCGCGGTGCTGGCCGCCGTCCCGCAGGCGCTGCTGCCCGGGGCCGTGCTGCGGGTGCTGGCGCCGCTGACGGTGACGGCGCTGCTGGCGCTGGCCTGGGGCTGCGCGCTGCGGCTGCACCGGGTGCCGTGCGGCAGCCGCCTCGGGGTGCTCGGGGCGATCGGGCTGGCGGCGGGCTTCGCGCCGTTCGGGCACCTGGTGCGGCTCGGCAACTGGACGGTGACGGCGGCGGTGGGCCTGCCGCTGTGCCTGCTGCTGGCGAGCCGGGGCCGGTGGACGGCGGCGGGGGCCGTCGTCGGGGCGGCGGTGGCGCTCAAGCCGCTGCTGGCGCCCGTGGTCCTGCTGTTCGTGTTCGCCGGGCGGTGGCGGGCCCTGGCGGCGGCGGTCCTGGTGCCCGCCCTGGCCTCCGGCGCGGCGGCGCTGCTCATGCCCGACCCGGCCGGCTTCCTCACCCGCACCCTGCCGTTCCTGGCCCACGGCGACGACGGCTTCCTGCGGCTCTACGAGGCGTCCCCGGCGGCCGTCCTGCCCCGGCTCGGCCTGGCGGAGCCGCTCGCGCAGGGGGCAGCGGGGGTGGCCGCCGGGGCCGGGGTGCTGTGCGCGTACCTGCGCTGGCGCCGCGCGGACGCCGGGCCGCTGCGGTACGCGGAGACCGGCGCGGGCCTGATGCTGTCGGCCTTCCTGGTCTCCAGGCCGTCGTACGACCACTACCTCCTGGTCGCGGTGCCGGTGCTGCTCGCCGGGCTGCCGTACGCCGGGGCGGTGGCCCGGGGGCCCTGGTTCTGGATCGCCCTGGTGCCCCAGGCGCCGGGGCTGACCTGGCCCTGGCTGGAGTCGGCGCGGGAGCGGGCCTTCAAGGACGCGTTCACGCTGTGTGTGCTGGCGTGGGCCCTGGCGCGGCGGGCCCGGGGCGGCGCGGCTCCCGCCGGTGGGCACGACGGCGCCGGGCGCGCGCCGGAGACGACGCGGGTGTCGGCCGCTCCGTTTTGACCCGGCTGAGGCACCCCGGGTACTCTGCACAGTCGTATGTGTATTGGCTTGCTCATTCTCACGTGAGGGGCCCTTACACCGGTCCACCGGGACCGATGACCAGCGACCAGCACGCGGTTTGCGTCACCGCTGTGCGGTCAGGGCTGTCGTGATCGTCTTCGGTGACCTTGTCAGGACCATTCACTGAAGAAGCGAAGGCTACGAACCGTGCGTACGTACAGCCCCAAGCCCGGCGATGTGACGCGCCAGTGGCACGTCATCGACGCTCAGGACGTCGTCCTGGGTCGTCTCGCCACGACCGCCGCCACCCTCCTGCGCGGCAAGCACAAGCCGATCTACGCGCCGCACGTCGACGCTGGTGACTTCGTCATCATCATCAACGCCGACAAGGTGCACCTCTCCGGCAACAAGCGGACCCAGAAGATGGCGTACCGCCACTCCGGCTACCCCGGCGGTCTGCGCTCCGTGCGCTACGACGAGCTGCTGGACAAGAACCCCGAGAAGGCCATCGAGAAGGCCGTCAAGGGCATGCTCCCCAAGAACACGCTGGGCCGTCAGATGCTCTCGAAGCTGAAGGTCTACAAGGGTGACCAGCACCCGCACGGCGCGCAGCAGCCGCAGCCGTTCGAGATCACCCAGGTCGCGCAGTAAGTCCGGCCACCCCCTAAGACTGAAGAGAATCTGAGGAGCATCGTGGCCGAGACCACTGCCGAGCAGCCGCTCGAAGAGATCGACATCGACAGCTACACCACCGAGTCCGAGGTCCCCGTCGAGGGCGAGTACACCTCGGAGTCCATGGCGTCCCGCTTCGGCGAGCCCCAGCCGGCCGCCGGCCTGGGCCGTCGCAAGAACGCCATCGCCCGCGTCCGGATCGTCCCGGGCACCGGCAAGTGGAAGATCAACGGTCGCACCCTCGAGGACTACTTCCCGAACAAGGTGCACCAGCAGGAAGTCAACGAGCCCTTCAAGGTGCTCGAGCTCGAGGGCCGTTACGACGTCATCGCCCGCATCGCGGGTGGCGGTGTCTCCGGTCAGGCCGGTGCGCTCCGTCTCGGTGTCGCCCGTGCGCTGAACGAGGCCGACGTGGACAACAACCGCGGCCCGCTGAAGAAGGCCGGCTTCCTCAAGCGCGACGACCGTGCGGTCGAGCGCAAGAAGGCCGGTCTCAAGAAGGCCCGCAAGGCTCCGCAGTACAGCAAGCGCTAAGCCTCGCTGCCTGTACTCCGAACGCCCCGGCGGCACGCCACTGTGCTGCCGGGGCGTTCGTTTATCTCCGCCGTTGGGCGTATAACGGCACAAGACGTTCAGACATTGAGACGCTCAGACGTTCAAAGGCTTGTGTGATCGGATGGCCGGGCAGCGCGGTGCGACGCGTGACCGGTACCACGGGAGCCGACTGCGTGGGCCGCACCAGCAGCCGCTCCCGGAATTGACGTTTCCTCAGGAGGACAAGTGGGACGACTCTTCGGCACGGACGGCGTGCGCGGTGTCGCCAACGCGGATCTGACGGCCGAGCTGGCGCTCGGTCTCTCCGTCGCCGCGGCGCACGTACTGGCCGAGGCGGGCACCTTCGCCGGACACCGCCCGACCGCGGTGGTCGGACGGGACCCGCGCGCCTCCGGGGAGTTCCTGGAGGCCGCCGTGGTCGCGGGCCTGGCCAGCGCCGGCGTGGACGTGCTGCGGGTCGGCGTGCTGCCGACGCCCGCGGTGGCCCACCTCACCGGCGCGCTCGGCGCCGACCTCGGCGTGATGCTCTCCGCGAGCCACAACGCCATGCCCGACAACGGCATCAAGTTCTTCGCCCGCGGCGGCCACAAGCTCGCCGACGAGCTGGAGGACCGCATCGAGGCCGTCTACGCGGAGCACCGCACCGGCGCGCCCTGGGACCGCCCGACCGGTGCCGGCGTCGGCCGCGTCCGCGACTACGACGAGGGGCTCGACCAGTACGTCGCCCACCTCGTCGGCGTCCTCCCGAACCGCCTCGACGGACTCAAGATCGTCCTCGACGAGGCGCACGGCGCGGCCTCCCGGGTCTCGCCCGAGGCGTTCGCGCGGGCCGGCGCGGAGCTCGTCACCATCGGCGCCGTGCCGGACGGCCTCAACATCAACGACGGCTGCGGCTCCACCCACCTCGACCTGCTCAAGGCCGCCGTCGTCGAGCACGGCGCCGACCTCGGCATCGCCCACGACGGTGACGCCGACCGCTGCCTGGCCGTGGACCACACCGGCGCGGAGGTCGACGGCGACCAGATCCTCGCCGTGCTCGCGCTCGCGATGCGGGAGCGGGACGCGCTGCGCTCCGACACCGTCGTCGCCACCGTGATGTCCAACCTGGGCTTCAAGCTGGCCATGGAGCGCGAGGGCATCCGGTTCGTGCAGACCGGGGTCGGCGACCGGTACGTGCTGGAGGAGATGAAGGCCCACGGCTACGCCCTGGGCGGCGAGCAGTCCGGCCACGTGATCATCCTCGACCACGCCACCACCGGCGACGGCACGCTGACCGGCCTGATGCTGGCGGCGCGGGTCGCGCAGACCGGCCGTACGCTGCGGGACCTCGCGTCCGTGATGGAGCGGCTGCCGCAGGTGCTGATCAACGTGCCCGACGTGGACAAGGCGCGGGTCACGACGTCCGCCGAGCTGTCGACCGCCGTCGGCGAGGCGGAGCGGGAGCTGGGCAGCACCGGTCGTGTGCTGCTGCGGCCCTCGGGGACCGAGCCGCTGGTGCGGGTCATGGTCGAGGCGGCGGACATCGAGCAGGCGCGGTCCGTGGCGGGGCGGCTGGCGGACGCGGTGAAGTCGGCGCTGGGGTAGTTCCGCGGCGCCGGGCACGGGGTGGGGGCGCTGTGCGTTGCGGGCCGCGGGTCTCGTCGTGGCTGGTCGCGCCCGCGCGGCGGAGCCGCACATCGGCAGAGCCCCGCGCCCCTGAGGGACATGCCCTCACCCGGCGTTCAGAGGGTGCCGTTCCCTCAGTGCCTGTCCGGCTTCGCGAGCCGGCCGCGTTGTGTCGCCCACAGGGCCTTCTGGGCGCAGAGGGTGAGGGTGCCGGCCAGGATGATGCCCACCAGGTTCAGCAGGAGCTGTTCGGCCGAGTGCCAGGCCTGGTGGGTGTCGCCGTAGACGAGGGCCACGGCCGCGTTCGCCCCGGCCGGGACCGTCGTCACGGAGATGGCGACGCCGACCAGCGCGCCGGACTTCGCCGAGGTGAGGGAGAGGGTGCCCGCCACGCCCGCCAGTACCGCCACCACGAACGAGAACCAGTCCGGGGCGTAGATGAACCCGGTGTTGGGCCGCTCCGCCTCCAGCCGTGCCTTGCTGAACAGGTCCACGGCGTCCATGAAGAGGCTGAAGCCGGCCGTGACGACCATCGCCACCGCGAAGCCCACCAGCAGCGCGGTCGCCGAGCGCAGCGCCAGGCGCGGCGCGCGCTGGACGATCGCGGTGCAGATCCCCGCCAGCGGCCCGAACTCCGGGCCGACCGCCATCGCGCCCACGATCAGGACGGCGTTGTCGAGCACCACGCCGCAGGCCGCGATCATCGTGGCGAGCGTGATGAAGGCGACGTAGGTGAAGGAGAGGGTCGACTCCTCGTGGGTCGCCTCCTCCAGCTGCTCCCACAGCACGGCGTCCGCGGGCTCGCCGGGGGCGTCCCGCTCCGCCGCGTCGGCGCGCCTGGACAGGGACAGGTCGATGTTCTCGACGGTGATGGCGCCGCAGTCGTCGATGCCCAGCGCCCGGAGCCGGCTGACGATCTCGTCGCCCGCCTCGCGGGCCACGTCGCACATGACGACGTCGCCCTTCGGGTCGCGGGCGGCACCGGGCAGGACGACGAGGTGCGTGGTGCCGACCGTCCGGTCGATCACACGGAGCACCTCCTCGGTCCGGTCGGCCGGGGTGATCAGACGCAGATGCAGCATCCGGTATTTCTACAGGCAGCCGGCCGCCGTCGTCACAGCTTCCGCAGGCTCAGGCGCTGCACCTTGTGGTCCGGCCCCTTGCGCAGGATCAGCGTGGCCCGGCCACGGGTGGGGGCGACGTTCTCCACCAGGTTGGGCTTGTTGATGGTGCGCCAGGTGGTGCGGGCGTAGTCCAGGGCCTCCTCCTCCGAGACCTGGGTGTACTTGCGGAAGTACGAGGACGGGTTCTGGAAGGCGGTCGCGCGCAGCTTGCGGAAGCGGCTGAGGTACCAGTGCTCGATGTCCTCGGTGCGGGCGTCGACGTACACGCTGAAGTCGAAGTAGTCGGCGAGGCCGACCCTGGTGCGGCCGTCCTTGCCGGGCAGCGCGGGCTGGAGCACGTTCAGGCCCTCGACGATCAGGATGTCGGGGCGGCGCACGACGAGCTTCTCGTCCGGGACGATGTCGTAGATGAGGTGCGAGTAGACCGGTGCGGTGACCTCGGCCTTGCCCGCCTTGATGTCGGCGACGAACCGGGTGAGCGCCCTCCGGTCGTACGACTCGGGGAAACCTTTCCGCGACATCAGGCCGCGGGCCTCCAGCTCCTTCGTGGGCAGCAGGAAGCCGTCGGTGGTGACCAGCTCGACGCGCGGGTGCTCGGGCCAGCGGGACAGCAGCGCCTGGAGCAGGCGGGCGACGGTGGACTTGCCGACCGCGACCGAGCCGGCGACCCCTATGACGAAGGGCGTGCCGCTCTGGGAGCCCTGCTCGCCGAGGAAGGTGTTCAGCGCGCCGCGCAGTCCGTCGGTGGCGCCGACGTAGAGGTTGAGGAGCCGGGACAGCGGGAGGTAGATGTCCCGCACCTCGTCGAGGTCGATGACGTCGCCGAGGCCGCGCAGCTTCTCCACCTCCTCGGCGGTCAGCGGCAGCGGCGTCTTGTCGCGCAGCGCGCTCCACTCGGGGCGGGTGAGGTCGACGTAGGGAGTCGCCTCCGGCCGGGACCGGTGGGCGCTCCGGGGCATCGAGGGGACCGGAGAGATCACAGTCCATTGTTAACGGAGTTTGAACGGGGCGGCGGGTGGGCTGCGTCACGCCGGGCCGCGTTCCGCCGGGCAAGATCACGTCGGCGTCACGGTCGGATACCGGGTGGTCATGAAGTGGTCGCCGAGTGATCGACTGTGTGGTCGCTGTGAGTACAGTGCGCGCGAAGCATGCGGAGCTCCTCCGCTGTACTGGCAGAAAGAGTCACCCCACGTGAGATCGACCGCTGTGCGCCGCACCGCCCTGGCGGCCTCGGCTGCCGCCCTGGCCCTCCTCGTCACCGCCTGCGGCGGCTCCTCCGACGACGGCGGCGAGGCCGGTGACGGCGCGACGGACGCCGGCAAGAACGCCCCGGCCGCCGCGAAGGCGCTGACCGCCGCCGAGCTGGAGAAGGCCGCCCTGGCCCAGGCCGACGTCAAGAACGGCAAGGTCACCGACGCCGTCGCGACCGACGACATCGCCCAGGACAAGGTCAAGGCGGAGAAGGCCGAGTGCCGGCCGCTCAGCTTCGCCCAGACCGGTGTCGCCGCGGGCGAGCCGGCGGCCACGGTGAAGCGGTCCTGGACGGAGGAGCCGAAGAAGCCGGCCGGCGACGACATCTCCGAGGAGGCGCTGAACAGTGCCTTCGACCTGGACAAGGTCCTGGTGACCCTGGCCTCCTACGAGGACGGCGGCGCCGAGAAGGCCGTCGCGGACGTCAAGGCCGCGATGAGCGCGTGCGCGGGCGGCTTCAGCCACACCGCGGCCGGCGTCAGGACGCAGGTCGACAAGGTGGTCGCCGACAAGGCGCCCGCCGGTGCCGACGAGGCCGTCGCGATGACGCTGACGGTGACCGGCGATGAGGGCGACAAGTTCCCGGTCAAGGTCGCCGTCACCCGCAAGGGCTCCACCGTGGCGTCCTTCACCGTGATCAACCTGGCCGCCGCCGCCACGGGCAAGGACTTCGCCTTCCCCACGGAGATCAGCGACGCCCAGCTCGCCAAGCTGGGCTGATCCGACGGCCCGAAATTCCCACCGGGGTGTTCGTACCCCGGTGGGAATTTCTGATTTCGGGCACGCGACGACGGGTTCGTGACGGGACCTGACCGTAGGCTGCCGGTCATGTGCGGAATTGTGGGATATGTGGGGGCGCAGTCGGCGCTCGACGTCGTGGTGGCCGGACTGAAGCGGCTGGAGTACCGGGGATACGACTCGGCGGGCGTCGCCGTGCTCGCCGACGGCGGGCTCGCCACCGCCAAGCGGGCCGGCAAGCTCGTCAACCTCGACAAGGAACTGTCCGAGCACCCGCTGCCGTCCGCCGCGGCCGGCATCGGGCACACGCGCTGGGCCACGCACGGCGGACCCACCGACGCCAACGCGCACCCGCACCTCGACAACGCCGGCCGGGTGGCCGTGGTCCACAACGGCATCATCGAGAACTTCGCCGAGCTGAGGGCCGAGCTGGAGGAGCGCGGCCACGAGCTGGTCTCCGAGACCGACACCGAGGTCGTCGCCCACCTGCTCGCCGAGGAGTACTCCGCCTGCGCCGACCTGGCCGAGTCGATGCGGCTGGTGTGCCGTCGGCTGCAGGGTGCGTTCACCCTGGTCGCGGTGCACGCGGACGAGCCGGACGTGGTCGTGGGCGCCCGTCGCAACTCACCGCTCGTGGTGGGCGTGGGGGAGGGCGAGCACTTCCTCGCCTCCGACGTCGCCGCCTTCATCGCCCACACCCGGGACGCCCTCGAACTGGGCCAGGACCAGGTGGTGGAGCTGCGCCGGGGGGGAGTGACGGTCACCGGCTTCGACGGCAGCCCCGCGGACGTGCGCGCTTACCACGTCGACTGGGACGCCTCCGCCGCCGAGAAGGGAGGTCACGACTACTTCATGCTCAAGGAGATCGCCGAGCAGCCCAAGGCGGTCGCCGACACGCTCCTCGGCCGCATCGACGGCTCCGGCTCCCTCACCCTGGACGAGCTGCGGATCCCCACGGGTGTGCTCCGCGAGGTCGACAAGGTCGTCATCGTCGCCTGCGGCACGGCCTTCCACGCCGGGCTGATCGCCAAGTACGCCATCGAGCACTGGACGCGCATCCCCTGCGAGGTGGAGCTGGCCAGCGAGTTCCGCTACCGCGACCCCATCCTCGACCGGCAGACCCTGGTCATCGCCATCTCCCAGTCCGGCGAGACCATGGACACCCTCATGGCGCTGCGGCACGCCCGCGAGCAGGGCTCCCGGGTGCTGGCCATCTGCAACACCAACGGCTCGACCATCCCGCGCGAGTCCGACGCGGTGCTCTACACGCACGCCGGTCCCGAGATCGCCGTCGCCTCGACGAAGGCGTTCCTGACCCAGCTGGTCGCCTGCTACCTGGTCGCCCTCTACCTCGGCCAGGTCCGCGGCACGAAGTACGCCGACGAGATCCGCGACGTCGTCCGCGACCTCTCCCGCGTCTCCGGCGCGGTCGACAGGGTGCTGGAGACCATGCAGCCGGTACGGGAACTGGCCCGCTCCCTCGCCCACAAGAACACGGTGCTGTTCCTGGGCCGGCACGTCGGGTACCCGGTCGCCCTGGAAGGCGCCCTCAAGCTCAAGGAGCTGGCGTACATGCACGCCGAGGGCTTCGCGGCGGGCGAGTTGAAGCACGGTCCGATCGCACTGATCGAGGAGGACCTGCCGGTCGTCGTGATCGTGCCGTCCCCCCGCGGCCGTTCCGTGCTCCACGACAAGATCGTGTCCAACATCCAGGAGATCCGGGCCCGGGGCGCGCGGACCGTCGTCATCGCCGAGGAGGGCGACGAGGCGGTCGTCCCCTACGCCGACCACATCGTCCGGATCCCCGCCACCCCGACGCTGCTCCAGCCGCTGGTGGCGACGGTGCCGTTGCAGGTCTTCGCCTGCGAGCTGGCCACGGCCCGGGGCAACGAGGTCGACCAGCCGCGGAACCTGGCCAAGTCGGTGACGGTGGAGTAGCCGTGCGGGTTCCTCAGGGTTCCCGCGCCGGATGGGACGAAGGTCACCAAGCAGCCCCCTGTGCGGGGGCGGCGCTGATCGCTAAGGTACGGGGGTTTGCGGTTGGTGCTGCAGTGATCACTCCTGCCCGCCGGCCGTGACCGCACGCGGATACGACTGGTGGACCGTTATGACCACAGCCCCCCCGGCACCCACGACTCCGGCCACGGAGCGGTCAGGGCGCGCGGATCGGGCCGGCACCCTGCCCACGCGTCTGGCGTCGCTGACCAGCCTGCGCTTCTTCGCGGCCTTCGCGGTCTTCGTGCATCACTTCAACGGAGTGAGCGCGGGCGGCGGAGTGTGGCGGGTGCCCGACCTCTTCCCGTACTCGAAGATCGGCGCGCACGGCGTGACGTTCTTCTTCGTCCTCTCCGGCTTCCTGCTCACCTGGAGCCACAAGCCGACCAACGGCAAGGGGACGTTCTACTGGCGGCGCTTCGGCCGCATCTACCCCGCCCACCTGGTCGCGGCCGTCGCCGCCATCGCCGTCTTCTACGGCATGGGCAACGACCACACGGACGCGGTCAGCCTGATCTCGTCCCTGTTCCTGGTGCAGGCGTGGCTGCCGAACGCGATGCCCACCCTGCCGGGCAACCCCGTCACGTGGACGCTCAGCGTCGAGCTGCTCTTCTACGCGCTCTTCCCGCTGCTCATCGGGCGCCTGCGCGCCTGGCGCACCAGGACCCTCGCGATCGTCACGGTCGCCGGACTGGTCGCGATGTGGGCCGTGCACGTGGCGGCCGACCACTACCTGAACGCGCACGACGCCTCCTGGGTGATGCGCCACCCGGTGGTCTACCTGCCGCAGTTCCTCGTCGGCGTCACCTTCGCCATCGCTCTGCGCCGCGGCCACCGCGTCCCCCTGCGGCCCACCGCGGTGGTGGCGCTGCTCCTCGTGTACGCCGTAGCCTTCACCCGCGCACCCGACTGGGGCAGCCGCTTCGTCGCCCACCAGATGGAGTGCACCGTGCGCCCCGTCATCGCGGTGCTGTCCGTGCTGCTGATCGCCGCCTGTGTGCAGAACGAGGCCGCCGGCCGCGCCCGCCTGCTGACCAACCGTTCGCTGATCATGCTCGGGGCCAGCTCGTACGCCTTCTACCTGGTCCACCAGACCGTCAACCAGTTCATCCGCGAGTACTGGCCGCACCGGATGGCACCCAGCAACGAGGCGATCGTCTTCCTCCTGGGCACCTTCCTGGTCTCCCAGGCCCTCGCCTGGCTGCTGTACCGGTGGGTCGAGGAACCGGCCCAGCAGTGGTGGGCCAAGCGCGGCCCGAAGTCCCGCGCGCCTCGCGCCGACAAGGCCCCGGGCGCCTTCGTCCCCTGAGGAGGTCGGCGCGGCCTCGTAAGGTGCTCGGCATGAGCATCATCGGGGTCGGGATCGACGTGGCGGAGATCGCCCGTTTCGGGGCGTCGCTGGAGCGGACGCCGGCCATGGCGCGCCGGCTCTTCCTGGAGAGCGAGCTGCTGCTGCCCAGCGGGGAGCGCCGGGGCGTCGCCTCGCTCGCCGCCCGGTTCGCGGCCAAGGAGGCGCTGGCGAAGGCGCTCGGCGCGCCAGCGGGGCTGCACTGGACGGACGCCGAGGTGTACGTCGAGGACAGCGGACGGCCACGGCTGCGGGTCACCGGGACGGTGGCGGCGCGGGCGGCGGAGCTGGGGGTGACGTCGTGGCACGTGTCGCTCAGCCACGACGCGGGTGTGGCCTCGGCGGTGGTCGTCGCGGAGGGGTAGCTTCCCGCACCGCCAGGGGCCGCACGCGTCCGACGCGAACCGGGCCGGCGCGGCTCGTGACGTTCGCCGCGTACCGGGAAGACTCGACGGCATGCGGACTGCGTACAGCGTGGAGACGGTCAGGACGGCCGAACGGGAGTTGATGGCGAGGCTGCCGGAAGGGGCCTTGATGCAACGGGCGGCGGCCGGGCTCGCCGCCGCCTGCGCGGAGCTGCTCGGCCGCGTCGCCGGGCGGGTCTACGGCAGCAGGGTCGTGCTGCTGGTCGGCAGCGGCGACAACGGCGGCGACGCCCTGTACGCCGGGGCGCGGCTCGCCCGGCGCGGGGCCGGCGTGACGGCCGTCCTGCTCACGCCGGAGCGCGCCCACGCCGGCGGGCTCGCGGCGTTCCGGCGGGCCGGCGGCCGGGTCGCCGCCGACGGCGACGGGGAGCGGCTGATCGAGCGGGCCGACCTGGTCGTGGACGGCATCGTCGGGATCGGCGGCCGGGGCGGCCTGCGGGCGGAGGCGGTGCCGCTGGCCGCCGCGGCCGGGCGGTCGCGGGCCGCCGTCGTCGCGGTCGACCTGCCGAGCGGGGTCGACGCCGACACGGGGGAGGTGCGCGGGGAGGCGGTCCGGGCCGACCTGACGGTGACCTTCGGGACGCACAAGCCGGGGCTGCTGGTCGACCCGGCGCGGGAGTACGCCGGGTCGGTGCGGCTGGTCGACATCGGGCTGCCGCTGCCGCACGACGCGGCCGAGCTGGAGGCGTTGCAGCACGCGGACGTGGCGCGGCTGCTGCCGGTGCCGGGCGCGGAGAGCGACAAGTACCGGCGCGGGGTCGTGGGGATCGCCGCCGGGTCGGCGCGTTACCCGGGGGCCGCCGTGCTCGCCGTCTCCGGGGCGCTGCGGGGCGGGGCCGGGGCGGTGCGGTACGTCGGGCCGGCGGGGGACGCGGTGATCGCGCGCTTCCCGGAGACGCTGGTGTCGGACCAGGGGCCGAAGCGGGCGGGGCGGGTGCAGGCGTGGGTCGTCGGACCCGGGGCCGGGGACGACGCCGGGACGGTCGCGGAGGTGCTGGGGGCGGAGGTGCCGGTGCTGATCGACGCGGACGGGCTGCGGCTGGCCGACGCGGAGGCGGTGCGGGGACGGACGGCGCCGACGCTGATGACGCCGCATGCCGGGGAGGCGGCGGCGCTGCTCGGGGTGAGCCGGGAGGAGGTCGAGGGGGCGCGGCTGGCGTCCGTGCGGGAGCTCGCGGGGCGGTACGGGGCGACGGTCCTGCTGAAGGGGTCGACGACGGTGGTGGCCGCGGCGGGCGGGAAGGGGCCCGTGCGGGTCAATGCGACGGGGACGTCGTGGCTGGCCACGGCGGGGAGCGGGGACGTGCTGTCGGGGCTGGCGGGGTCGTTGCTGGCGGCGGGGCTGTCGGCGGTGGACGCGGGCAGTGTGGGGGCGTATCTGCACGGGCTGGCCGGGCGGGTGGCGGCGGTGGGGGCGCCGGTGGGGGCGCATGACGTGGCGGAGGCGGTGCGGGTTGCGTGGCGGGACGTTCGGGGGGTCGGCGGCGGGGGGTGACGTGGGCGGTGCGGTGAGGTGCGGTGCCGTTGGGCCGGGCCTGATGTGGGCGGTGCGGTGAGGTGCGGTGCCGTTGGGCCGGGCCTGATGTGGGCGGTGCGGTGAGGTGCGGTCGGACCGGGCCCGATGTGGGCGGCGTTGCGTGGGCGGGGGCGTCGGTGCGGGGGGTGGTGCGCGGCCCGGCGCTGCGGGGTGCCGCTGCGCCCACCCGTGCCGCCCCAGCGGCACGACTGCCCGCAGCTGCGTGAGCAACGGGGTTGCCCGGGGGTGATCGGGGGCTCTGAGAGACTGGGGGCACCATGAGTGAGACTTCCGCCCAGTGGGCCGCGTCCCTGCGGGGCCGTGCCGAGATCGATCTGGCCGCACTGCGGGCCAACGTGCGCGCGCTGCGTGAACGGGCGCCCGGCGCGGCACTGATGGCCGTGGTCAAGGCCGATGCCTACGGCCACGGGGCGATCCCGTGCGCCCGCGCTGCCGTCGCGGCCGGTGCGACCTGGCTCGGTACCGCCACGCCGCAGGAGGCGCTCGCGCTGCGCGCGGAGGCCGGGCTGCCGGACGACCTGCGGATCATGTGCTGGCTGTGGACGCCGGGCGGCCCCTGGCGCGAGGCCGTCGAGGCCCGTCTCGACGTCTCCGTCAGCGGGCTGTGGGCCCTGGAGGAGGTCACCGCCGCCGCGCGTCTGGCCGGCCGCCCCGCGCGGGTGCAGCTGAAGGCCGACACGGGGCTCGGCCGCAACGGCTGCCAGCCGGGCGGCGACTGGGAGGAACTGGTCCGGGAGGCCCTGCGCGCCGAGGCCGAGGGACTGATCCGCGTCACCGGGCTCTGGTCGCACTTCGCCTGCGCCGACGAGCCCGGCCACCCCTCCATCGCCGCCCAGCTCACCCGCTTCCGGGAGATGACGGCGTACGCCGAACAGCAGGGCGTGCGCCCCGACGTGCGGCACATCGCCAACTCGCCGGCCACGCTCACCCTCCCCGAGGCCCACTTCGACCTCGTACGCCCCGGCATCGCGATGTACGGCGTCTCGCCCAGCCCCGAGATCGGCACCCCCGCCGACTTCGGACTGCGCCCCGTGATGACGCTGTCCGCCGCTCTGGCCCTGGTCAAGCAGGTCCCCGGCGGACACGGCGTCAGCTACGGCCACCACTACACCACCCCCGGCGAGACCACCCTCGGTCTCGTCCCCCTCGGCTACGCGGACGGCATCCCGCGCCACGCCTCCTCCACCGGTCCCGTCCTGGTCGACGGCAAGTGGCGCACGATCGCGGGGCGGGTCGCGATGGACCAGTTCGTCGTCGACCTGGGAGGGGACCGGCCCCCGGCAGGCGCCGAGGCGGTGCTGTTCGGCCCCGGCGACCGCGGTGAGCCCACCGCCGAGGACTGGGCGCAGGCGGCGGGCACCATCGCGTACGAGATCGTCACCCGGATCGGCGCGCGCGTCCCGCGCGTCTACGTCAACGAGTGACGGTCGCGGGCCCGGGTGACCAGTGACACATGACGCGTGCCCGGCCCGGCGTGTATGACGGGCATGCCGCACGCGTTCGGGTGAATGAGGAACGAGAGGGGAATCCGCCCCGCGGCCCGGTGAGGAGGAGCGGTACGTGAGCGAGAGCAGCGCGGAGGGTGTCGCGGACGTCGCCGCCGCGGCCGTCGCCTCCGCCGCGGAGGCCGCCACCGACGTGGCCGCCGGGGGCTGGCGACGGGCGACCGGGATCGCCGGTCTCGCGATAGGCGTGGTCGCCGCGGGCGCGGCGGCCGGCGTGGCGATAGAACGGCTCACCGTCGGCCGCGGGATACGCCAGAAGGCGCGGCTCGCCCTCGACTCGGCAGGGCCGTACGGCGGACTGCGCGGCACCCCCGGCACGGCGTACGCCGACGACGGCACCGAACTGCACTACGAGGTCGACGACGTCGATCCGGAGACCGCGACCGTGCTCAGCCCGCGCCGCCGGCGGCTCTTCGGCCGCAGGGCGCCCGCTCCCGTCACCGTCGTCTTCAGCCACGGCTACTGCCTCAACCAGGACTCGTGGCACTTCCAGCGGGCGGCGCTCGAGGGCGTCGTGCGCACCGTGCACTGGGACCAGCGCAGCCACGGACGGTCGGGGCGGGGCGTGGCCCAGGTGCGCGACGGCGAGCCGGTCACCATCGACGAGCTGGGCCGGGACCTCAAGGCCGTCATCGACGCGGCGGCGCCCGAGGGCCCCCTGGTGCTGGTCGGGCACTCCATGGGCGGCATGACGGTGATGGCCCTGGCCGACCGTTTCCCCGACCTGATACGCGAGCGCGTCGTCGGCGTGGCCCTCGTCGGCACGTCGTCCGGGCGGCTCGGCGAGGTCAACTTCGGACTGCCCGTGGCCGGGGTCAACGCGGTGCGGCGGGTGCTGCCCGGGGTGCTGAAGGCGCTGGGGCAGCGGGCCGAGCTGGTGGAGAAGGGCCGGCGGGCGACGGCGGACCTGTTCGCCGGGATCATCAAGCGGTACTCGTTCGCGTCCCGGGACGTCGACCCGGCCGTGGCCCGCTTCGCCGAGCGGATGATCGAGTCGACGCCGATCGACGTGGTCGCCGAGTACTACCCGGCGTTCAACGACCACGACAAGACCGAGGCCCTCGCCCGCTTCCGCGACCTCCCGGTGCTGGTGCTGGCCGGGGAGCAGGACCTGGTGACACCCAGCGAGCACAGCGAGGCGATCGCCGGCCTGCTGCCCGACGCCGAGCTGGTGCTCGTCCCCGACGCGGGGCACCTGGTGATGCTGGAGCACCCGGAACTGGTCACCGACCGCCTCGCCGACCTGCTCGCCCGCGCCCACGAGAAGGCGCGCGGCGCGGCCGTGTGAGCGCGGTGGCGGGAGTCCGGCCGGTGCGCCGGCAGCGGCTACCGTTGAGGGCTATGGAAGCACCAGCCACACCGCAGGGCCCGGCCGAGCCCGCACCCGCCGTCGAGATCACCGTCACCTCCCCGGAGCAGATGCGGGAACTGGGCCGCAGGCTCGCCAAACTGCTCCGCGCCGGTGACCTGGTCATGCTGAGCGGGGAGCTGGGCGCGGGCAAGACGACGCTGACCCGGGGGCTCGGCGAGGGCCTCGGCGTGCGCGGCGCCGTCACCTCCCCGACCTTCGTGATCGCCCGCGTGCACCCCTCGCTCGGCGACGGCCCGCCGCTCGTCCACGTCGACGCCTACCGGCTGTCCGGCGGCCTCGACGAGATGGAGGACCTCGACCTCGACGTCTCCCTGTCCGACTCGGTGATCGTCGTCGAGTGGGGCGAGGGCAAGGTGGAGGAGCTCACCGAGGACCGGTTGCAGCTCCTGATCCACCGGGCCGTGGGCGACACCACCGACGAGGTGCGGCACGTGACGCTGACGGGTGTCGGCGAGCGCTGGTCGGCGGTCGACCTGAGCGTCCTCGCCGCCTGAGCCGCTTCCCGCGGCCGGGTTCCGACAACACGTCGGCAAGATATTGCCAAGGGGGCACCGCCCGTGGTCACATGGTATCCAGCTCGTAGTTAGGCATGCCTAACTACGCCCGCCCCCGACCTTCAGGAGGCGTCCGTGCCGGAGCCCGTGACCCAGCAGCCGCCCGCGCCCGCCGGGGTGTCCATGCGTGACCTGCTCGCGGCCTGCGCCGCGGCGGCCGCCGTCTCCACGCCACCGCGCACGCCGGAACCGGAGGAGTGCCGCCCCGTCCGGGAGCACCGCGAGGCCGCCTGACCCGCCGGGCGGCCTCGGCGGACGTACCGGGGCCGCGTCAGGGGATGACGACGACCCGCTGGCCGATCGTCGCGAACCGCCACATCGCGTCGCCGTCCGCGCGGGACTCCCGGATGCCGCCGGTGCGCAGGCGCGGATCGGGCTTGGGCGCGGAGTCGTCCACGGCCGCGCTGAAACCCACGACCACGCCCTCCACACTGGTGAAGCGCACGACGTGCTCGACGGGGACGCCGTCCGATCCGGTGACCTGCTTCGAGCGCGAGGTGACGGCGTAGGTGCCCGGCACCGGGTCGACCCTGCTCGGGGTGACCGCGAAGGTGGTCCGGACCCTGTTGTCCGGGCCGACCAGCCACACCCGGTCGTCGTCCAGCGAGTACACGACCCGTTCGCCCCGGCCCGAACCGACGGGCAGGGCGTCCGGGTGCCGGGCGTCGCGGGGCGCCTTGGAGGCCCCGGGGGCGGGGGTGCTGGTCGCGTGCGCCCGGCTCAGGTCGGCCGGCAGGCGGACCGACGCCTGGTGGGCGAGGAATCCGACCGTGCCGAGGGCCGCCGCCGTGAGCGCGGCCACCCAACCGGCGCTGCTGCTTGCCACTGGGACCACCTAGGCGTCGTACTCATGGGCATCGCGTGACGCAAGGTGCACTTTTCGTCACGCACCGTGCTTCCGGCGACGGTAGCAGCAGCCGGCCGTCCGACCCGGCCGTCCGACACGGGGCCGCGAGCGCCGTAGGCTGTTTGCGTGCTCTTGCTCGCTCTGGATACCGCCACGCCCGCCGTGACCGTCGCGCTGCACGACGGTACGGACGTCATCGCCTCGTCGAGCCAGGTGGACGCACGCCGGCACGGTGAGCTGCTGCTTCCCGCCGTCGACCGGGTGCTCGCCGAGGCCGGACTGCGGCTCGACGCCGTCACCGCGGTCGTCGCCGGAATCGGTCCCGGCCCGTACACGGGTCTGCGCGTCGGCCTGATGACCGCGGACACCTTCGGGCTCGCGCTCGGCGTGCCCGTGCACGGCGTGTGCACGCTGGACGGACTGGCGTACGCCGCCGACCTGGAGGGCCCCTTCGTGGTCGCGACGGACGCCCGCCGCAAGGAGGTCTACTGGGCGCGCTACGCCGACTCCCGCACCCGTCTCACCGACCCGGCGGTCGACCGGCCCGCCGACATCGCCGCACAGGTGGCCGGGCTCCCGGCCGTCGGCGCGGGCGCGCTGCTGTACCCGGACACCTTCCCGCGGGCGCACGAGCCCGAGCACGTGTCCGCCGCCGCCCTGGCGAGCCTGGCCGCCGAGAAGCTGGCGGCGGGCGAGGAACTGCCCGCGCCCCGGCCGCTGTACCTGCGCCGGCCGGACGCGCAGGTCCCGAAGAACTACAAGGTGGTCACCCCCAAGTGACCGAGCCCGTGACCTTGCCCGTGGACGCCGTGCTGCGCGAGATGCGCTGGTGGGACATCGACCCCGTGCTCCGGCTGGAGCGGGAGCTGTTCCCGGAGGACGCCTGGTCGCGGGGGATGTTCTGGTCCGAACTGGCCCATGCGCGCGGGCCCGGTGCCACCCGGCGCTACCTGGTCGCCCAGCAGGACGCGGAGGTCGTCGGCTACGCGGGTCTGGTCACCTCCGGGGAACAGGCGGACGTGCAGACCATCGCCGTCGCCCGCGACCACTGGGGCACCGGCCTCGGCGCCCGGCTGCTGACCGAACTGCTGCGGGCCGCGACCGCCTTCGAATGCACCGAGGTGCTCCTGGAGTGCCGCGTGGACAACACCCGCGCCCAGCGGCTGTACGAGCGCTTCGGCTTCGAGCCCATCGGCTTCAGACGCGGCTACTACCAGCCGGGGAACGTGGACGCCCTGGTGATGCGCCTGACCGACCCTTCCACCTCCGTACCGGGAACCGAACGAGGAACCGACAACCATGGCTGACTCACGCGACGAGCCCCTCGTCCTCGGGATCGAGACCTCGTGCGACGAGACCGGCGTCGGTGTCGTGCGCGGCACCACCCTGCTGGCCGACGCCGTCGCCTCCAGCGTCGACGAGCACGCCCGCTTCGGCGGCGTCGTCCCCGAGGTGGCGAGCCGCGCCCACCTGGAGGCGATGGTCCCCACCATCGACCGCGCGCTGAAGGAGGCGGGCGTCAGCGCCCGCGACCTCGACGGCATCGCCGTCACCGCCGGCCCCGGCCTGGCCGGCGCCCTGCTGGTCGGCGTCTCGGCGGCCAAGGCGTACGCCTACGCCCTCGGCAAGCCCCTGTACGGCGTCAACCACCTCGCCTCCCACATCTGCGTCGACCAGCTGGAGCACGGCCCGCTGCCCGAGCCGACCATGGCGCTGCTCGTCTCCGGCGGGCACTCCTCGCTGCTGCTGTCGACGGACATCACCTCCGACGTCCGCCCCATGGGCGCCACCATCGACGACGCGGCCGGCGAGGCCTTCGACAAGATCGCCCGCGTGCTGAACCTGGGCTTCCCCGGCGGCCCCGTCATCGACCGGTACGCGCGCGAGGGCGACCCGAACGCCATCGCGTTCCCGCGCGGACTGACCGGACCGCGCGACCCGGAGTACGACTTCTCCTTCTCGGGGCTGAAGACGGCCGTGGCCCGCTGGATCGAGGCCAGGCGGGCGGCGGGCGAGGAGGTGCCGGTACGGGACGTGGCGGCCTCCTTCCAGGAGGCGGTCGTGGACGTGCTGACCCGCAAGGCGGTACGGGCCTGCAAGGACCAGGGCGTCGACCACCTGATGATCGGCGGCGGCGTGGCCGCCAACTCCCGGCTGCGGGTCCTGGCCCAGGAGCGCTGCGAGGCGGCCGGCATCCGGCTGCGCGTGCCCCGGCCCAAGCTGTGCACGGACAACGGCGCGATGGTCGCCGCGCTCGGCGCCGAGATGGTCGCCCGCGACCGGGCCGCCTCCGACTGGGACCTGTCGGCGGACTCCTCGCTGCCGGTGACGGACCCGCACGTCCCGGGGCAGGGCCACACGCACGACCACGTCCACGAGGTCAGCAAGGAGAACCTGTACCCGTGACCGTCGCGCTGATGTGGGAGGCCCGTGCCGTGCCCGGCCGGGGCGAGGACCTGCTGGCCTGGGCACGGGCGCAGCCGCTCGACGGCGAGCCGCTGCGCCGGGAGACGCTGCGCGCCCCGCAGGACCGCGTCCTCGTCGTCACCTGGTGGGACGCCGCCTACGACGCCGACCTGCCCGAACTGCCGGAGCCGGACGGAGAACTGGTCACGCGGGCGGTGCACCGGTGGCGGTTCGAGTCGGTCGCCGCGGACTGAGCGGAACGGCCGGTCGGGCGGCGGGCGTCACGCCGGCGACACCTCCGTCGCGCAGCGCAGCCGCCGGTCCGGTCCGAGCACCCGGGCGGGCCCCGTGAGGGTCAGCCGTGCCGTGTGGCGGACGTCCGCGCTGGACGCCGCCAACCGCAGTTCCAGGGCGCCCGGTTCCACCGTCCGGCGGCCCGCGCGGTCGGTGAACGCCGAGAGGTCGGCGTGGAACCGGAACGTCACCCGGCGGGCCTCGCCGGGCGCCAGCTCCAGTCGCCGGTAGCCGATCAGGCGGACGTCCGGGCGGGTCACCGACGCCACCGGGTCGTGCAGGTACAGCTGGACCACCTCGGCCCCGGCCCGGCCGCCGGTGTTGCGGACGGTCACCGACACGTCGTACGTGCCGTCCGTGCCGATCTCCACGCCGTCCTCGGGACCGCCGGTGCCGGCCTCCCACGCGAACGTCGTGTACGAGCGGCCGTGGCCGAAGGCGTACAGCGGGGTCGGGTCCAGGTTGCTCACCTCGCCGGCCAGGCCCAGCGGGGGCTGGAGGTAGGTCCACGGCTGGCCGCCGGGCAGGTGCGGAACGCTCACCGGGAGGCGGCCGGACGGAGAGACGCGGCCCGACAGCACGCCCGCCACCGCGGGGCCGCCCTCCTCGCCGGGGAAGAACGCCTGCACGGCCGCGCCGAGCCGCCCGTGCCAGCGGCCGAACGCGTACGGGCGGCCGGTCAGCAGCACCAGGACCACCGGCACGCCCGTCGCGACCAGCGCGTCCAGCAGCGCCCCCTGGACGCCGGGCAGCCCCAGGTCGCTCACGTCGCAGCCCTCGCCGGAGGTGCCCCGCCCGAACAGCCCGGCCCGGTCGCCCAGGACCGCGACGCACACGTCGGCCTCCGCGGTCCGCGCCACCGCCTCCTCGAAGCCCGAGGTGTCCGGGCCGGAGGTGTCACAGCCCTCCGCGAACGTCACCTTGGCGTCGGGCAGTTCGGCGCGCAGGGCGTCCAGCACGGTCGGGATCTCGATGCCCGTCGGCACGTCGGGGTGGTGGGGCAGGACGTGGGACGGGAAGGAGTAGCAGCCCAGCATCGCCAGGGCGTCGGCGGCCCGCGGGCCGACCACCGCGATCCGGGTGTCGGGGGCGAGCGGCAGGACGCCTTCGGGGTTGTCCAGGAGCACCACCGACTCCTCGGCGAGGCGGCGGGCCAGCGCGCGGTTGCCGGGGGAGTCCAGGTCGACCGCGGCCGGGTCGCCGGCCGGCTCCGGGGTCCAGTCCTCGTCCAGCAGGCCCAGTTCGCACTTCTGCAGCAGCACGCGGCGGGCCGACAGGTCGATCAGCTCCTCGGGGACGTCGCCCGCGCGGACCGCCTCCAGCAGTGGCTTGCCGTAGCACCGCACCGTCGGCAGCTCCACGTCGATGCCGGCCGCGAGGGCCAGGTGCGCCGCCTCGGCGGGGCCGGCGGCGACCCGGTGCAGGGACTCCAGGAAGCCGACGCCGAAGTAGTCGGCGACCACCGTGCCGGTGAAGCCCCACTCGTCCCGCAGCAGCGAGGTCAGCAGTGCCGGGTCGGCCGAGGCGGGGACGCCGTCCGTCTCCGTGTACGCCGCCATCACCGACCGGGCGCCGCCCTCGCGCAGCGCCAGCTCGAACGGCGGGAGCGTCACGTCGGCGAACTCCCGCACGCCCGCCCGCACGGGGGCCAGGTTGCGGGCACCGGCCGAGGAGGCGTACCCGGCGAAGTGCTTGAGCGTGGCGACGATCCCGGCCGACTCCAGGCCCCGCACGTATGCGGTGCCGATCGTGCCCACCAGGTACGGGTCCTCGCCGATCGTCTCCTCCACCCGGCCCCAGCGGGCGTCCCGTACGACGTCCAGGACGGGGGCGAGGCCCTGGTGGACGCCGACCGAGCGCAGGTCGTGGCCGATGCGCCGGGCCATCTCCTCGACCAGGTCGGGGTCGAAGGTGGCGCCCCAGGCCAGCGGCACCGGGTAGGCGGTGGCCCGCCAGGCGGTGAAGCCGGCCAGGCACTCCTCGTGGGCGAGCGCCGGGATGCCGAAACGGCCGGCCTCACGGATGTGGTGCTGGGCGCGGGCGAGGGCCTGCGCGCCGAGGACCGGGTCGACGGGGGCGGTGCCGAAGGGGCGGGTGAGCTGGCCGAGGCCGTGGGTGATCAGCTCGTCCCAGTCGTGGTCGGCGGTCATCTGGTTCTGGAGCGGGGCGACGCCGTCGCCGTCCGTGGCGGCGCCCACCCACACGCCGTACAGCTGTGCGGTCTTCTCCTCCAGGGTCATCCGGGCCAGGAGGTCGTCGACGCGGGCGGCGGCGGGCAGGGCGGGGTCACGCCAGGGCGCGGTGGTCATGGAACTCCTGTCGGGGTGGACGGGACGGCTGCCCTCTCACGAACGCTTCTTCACGGACGGCTCCGCGAATGTTTCGACGTATCAAGCGAATGTTCCGGAAACCTATGGCCACCCGTAGTCTTCGTCAAGAGGGTCGGCGGGGATACGATCGCCGCCATGACATCCCCGCAGCCCGCTGAAACCCGGACGCACAGGCGGTCCGCGCAGACCGCGACCCTCGCGGAGATCGCCCGCGAGGCCGGTGTGTCGGCACCGACTGTTTCGAAGGTCCTCAACGGCCGCGCCGACGTCGCCCCCGCCACCCGGGCCCGCGTCGAGGAACTGCTGCGGGCCCACGGGTACCGGCGCAGGCGGGCCGAGGCGACCCGCTCACCCTTGATCGACCTGGTCTTCCACGAACTGGAGAGCGCCTGGGCGATGGAGGTCATCCGGGGCGTGGAGAACGTGGCCCGGGACGCGGGGCTCAGCGTCGTGCTCTCCGAGAGCGCGGGCCGCCTCACGCCCGGCAGGACGTGGGCCGACCAGGTCGCCGCGCGGCGACCGCACGGCGTCGTCCTGGTGCTGTCCGGCCTCGACGAGTCCCAGCGGGCCTTGCTGACCAGCCGCTGCATCCCGTTCGTGGTGATGGACCCGGCCGGCGACCCGGGCGCCGACGTGCCGTCCATCGGCGCCACCAACTGGCAGGGCGGACTCGCCGCCACCCGCCACCTGATCGACCTGGGGCACACCCGCATCGGCGCGATCAGCGGACCCACCCGGATGATGTGCAGCCGCGCCCGCGTCGACGGGTACCGGGCCGCGCTGGAGACGGCCGGGCTGCCGGTCGACCCCGGCCTGATCGTGACCGGGGACTTCCACCACGAGGCCGGCTACCGGCAGGGCCTGGAGCTGCTGCGCCGGCCCGACCGGCCGACCGCGGTCTTCGCCGGCAACGACCTCCAGGCGCTCGGACTGTACGAGGCCGCGCGCGAACTGGGGCTGCGCATCCCGCAGGACCTGAGCGTGGTCGGGTTCGACGACCTGCCGGTGGCGCGCTGGGTGGGGCCGCCGCTGACCACCGTGCGGCAGCCGCTCACGGAGATGGCCGAAGCCGCGGCACGCCTGGTACTGGACCTCGGCCGGGACGACGGCTCGGCCGCGGCCACCCGGGTGGAGCTGGCCACCAGCCTGGAGGTGCGCAGCAGTACGTCGGCGCCACCGTCCGCCTAGCCGTCGAAACTTTCGCGAAAGCTTTCGAGTCCAGGATTCTGCGTCCTGCCCGCTGCCCGCTGCCCGCCTGGCGAGAAGTCTGAGAATTTCCGCAGAATGCCGTCCGCGTCTACCCGCTCCCCATAATTCGGACTTATGTTTCCTTCCGGTGGGGCACTCGGGTGGGGACGCGAGCGGGACGGGCGGGGGCGGACGCATGGCTGCGCGGGCGGAGCGGGACGGACGTTCGGCGATGCTGAGGACCGCCTGCCTCGCCCTGGCCGGCGCCCTGCTGCTGGGCATCGCCGCGGCCGGCTGGGCGTACTGGCACCTGAGCGGCAACATCAGGAGCGTCGACATCGACGGCGCGCTCGGCGACGACCGCCCCGCCCGGTCCCTCACCGCCCCCTCCGCCTCCGCCTCCGAGCCCCCGCCGCCCAGCGGCGCCCTGAACCTCCTGGTCCTCGGCTCGGACTCGCGCGACGGGGAGGGGAACCAGGAGCTCGGCGGCGGCGACAGCGAGGGCGCCCGCTCCGACACGGCGATGGTCGTCCACCTCGACGCCGGCCGGACCTCCGCCACCGTCGTCAGCATCCCGCGCGACACGCTCGTCACCCGTCCCTCCTGCCCGCTGCCGTCCGGCGGCACGACCCGGGAGGCCGAGGGCGCGATGTTCAACACCGCGTACGCCCTGGGCGGGCCGGTCTGCGCGGTCAAGACCGTCGAGTCGCTGACCGGCGTCCGCATGGACCACTACCTCGAGATCGACTTCTCCGGTTTCGCCGAGCTGGTCGACGCGCTCGGCGGTGTCACCGTCACCACGGACGTGGACATCGACGACGACAAGAGCCACCTCCACCTGGACGCCGGCACCCATCACCTCGACGGCACGCAGGCCCTCGGACTCGCCCGCACCCGGTACGGGCTGGCCGGCGGCAGCGACCTCGCCCGCATAGGACTCCAGCAGAAACTGGTCAAGGCGCTGCTGGAGCGGCTCTCCGACGCCGGCCTGCTCACCGACCCCGCCCGGCTGTACCGGGTCGCCGACGCGGTCACCGGCAGCCTCACCACGGACACCGGCCTGGACTCGCTGGGGGAGCTGACGAACCTCGGCCGCAGCATCGGGGGCCTGTCGGCGGACGCCGTACGGACGGTGACGATGCCGGTCGTACCGGCCCCGTGGGACGCCAACCGGGTGGTGGCCCGCGAACCGGACGCCCGCAAACTGTGGGAATCGCTGCGCTGACCCGCCGCCCGGCCTGCGCTCATGGGGGCGCGGGCGGCTGTCCGGACACGGGCCGAAAAAAATCCGGGAAAAAATCCGGGGCCCTGTCGATCCACGGCCCTCCCGTTCGACGCAGGGGTGAGAGGCCGGGAACGACCCGGTCCCGGCACCGACCCGAGGAGTCACCATGCCCCGCTACCTGTCGCTCGTCCGCATCGACGAGAACAACACCCCCGCCGAGGGCCCCAGCCCCGAACTGATGCAGCGCATGGGGGAGCTGATGGAGGAGATGACGAAGGCCGGCGTCCTGCTCGACACCGCCGGGCTGACCCCCACCGCCCAGGGCACCCGGGTCCACTACGAGTCCGGACAGCTGTCCGTCACCGACGGCCCCTTCACCGAGTCCAAGGAGGTCGTCGGCGGCTACGCGCTGATGCAGGCCAAGGACATGGCCGAGGCGATCGAGTGGACCAAGCGCTTCCTGAAGGTCCACGAGGAGCACTGGACGGTGACCTGCGAGGTGCGGGAGATCATGGAGGGCTGAGTTCCGCTTTGTCCGGGGTGCGCGAGGGTGTTGCATGTGGGCTGTGAAGCCACAGCCCACCGCCGCCCCGCGCGGCACCGCCGCCTCCGCCCGGACCGCGGAGGCGATCGAGACGGTCTTCCGGCTGGAGTTCCCCCGCGTGATCGCCGGCGTCGCCCGCGTCGTCCGGGACGTCGGCATCGCCGAGGAGATCGCGCAGGACGCGCTGGTCGCGGCACTGGAGCAGTGGCCCCGCGACGGGGTGCCCGACAATCCGGGCGCCTGGCTGACGACCACCGCCCGGCGCCGCGCCGTCGACCTGGTCCGGCGCCGGGAGACCTACGCCCGCAAGCTGGCGGAGATCGGCCGGGACCTGCCCGTCGCCGCGCCGCCCGAGGAGCCCGCCGACCCGGACGGCATCGACGACGACCTGCTGCGGCTGGTCTTCACCGCCTGTCACCCGGTGCTGTCCGCCGAGGCCCGCATCGCGCTGACCCTGCGCCTGCTCGGCGGCCTGACCACCGCCGAGATCGCCCGCGCCGTCCTGGCACCGGAGTCCACGGTCGCGCAGCGCATCGTGCGCGCCAAACGGACGCTGGCGGCGCGGAACGTCGCCTTCGAGGTGCCGTACGGACCGGAGCGGGCGGCCCGGCTCGGCTCGGTCCTGGAGGTCATCTACCTGATCTTCAACGAGGGTTACGCGGCGACCGCCGGCGACGACTGGCTGCGGCCCGGCCTGTGCGAGGACGCGCTGCGCCTGGCCCGCGTGCTGTCCGCCCTGATGCCGAAGGAGCCCGAGGTCCACGGGCTGACCGCGCTGCTCGAGTTCCAGGCGTCCCGCACCGCCGCCCGCACCGGTCCCGACGGCACGCCCGTCCTGCTGAAGGACCAGGACCGCCGTCGCTGGAACCGCATGCTCATGGCCCGCGGCATCACCGCCCTCGACCGGGCGAACGCCCACGCCGCCGGCTCCCCGGGCCCGTACGCGCTCCAGGCCGCCATCGCCGCGTGCCACGCCCTCGCGTACACCTGGGAGGAGACCGACTGGCCGCGCATCGCCACGCTGTACGGCCTGCTCGCGGCCCGTGCCCCGTCCCCGGTCGTCGAACTCAACCGCGCAGTGGCCGTGTCGATGGCCGAGGGCCCGGCCCAGGCGCTCGCCCTGGTCGACACCCTCGCCGCCGAACCGGCCCTGCGCGGCTACCACCTGCTGCCCAGCGTCCGCGGCGACCTCCTGCTCCGCCTGGGCCGCACGGAGGAGGCCCGCCCGGAGTTCGAACGGGCCGCGTCCCTGGCCCACAACGAACGCGAACGCGAACTGCTGACGCACCGCGCGCGGGAGTGCGGCTGAGGCACGCACCGCAGCCCGCCGAAAACCCGCCACAGGCGGCCCGGCTCGCGGGTGCCCGGCCGACCACCCCGCACGGGGTCGCGCCCCGCCGCCACGGGAACCCGCCACAGGCGGCCCGGTACGCCTGTCAGACCGACCCCGCACGGGGGCGCCCCCGCCCACACGGGCCCCGCCGCAGGAGGCCCCGGTACGCCTGTCCGGACGACCTCGCACGGGGGTGCGCCCGTCCGCGGAAAGCCACCGCAGGCAGCCCGGCACGGGGGCACCGCCGGCGCCGAACGCCCGTGCCGCTCGTGCCGGTCACGTCACGCGGCCGAACCGCCGGAGGCATCAGCGCGCCGGGTGTCCGATCAGCATCGTCGGCGCCCCCGCGACCCGGGTCAGGAACACCGTGGCGGCGTGCGGTCCCTGGGGCTTGACCTTGCGGCGCAGCTCCTCCGGCTCGACCGCCGAGCCGCGCTTCTTGACGGTCAGCGTGCCGACCTGACGCTCCCGCAGCAGTGCCTTCAGCTTCTTGACGTTGAAGGGCATCCGGTCGGTGATCTCGTACGCCGTGGCGTACGGCGTCGGCAGCAGCTCGTCCGCCGTGACGTAGGCGATGGTCGCGTCGAGCAGCCCGCCGCCGACCTGTTCGGCGACCTCGGCGACCAGGTGGGCCCGGATGACGGCGCCGTCGGGCTCGTACAGGTACCGGCCGGGCGTGCGGACCTCCGGGTCGGGCAGGCCGGCGCCGAGCAGAGTGCGCGGCCCCGGCAGCAGCGTCGCCCGGACCGCCCCCGGTGCGGTGCCGAACCACAGCACCGCCTCCTTGACGTCCCCGCCGTCGGAGATCCACTCGGCCTCGGCCCCCTCCGGCACCGCCTCGTGCGGGATGCCGGGCGCCACCTTCAGCGCGGCGGCGCGGGACGCCGTACGGGCGGCCGCCACGGCCCAGGACAGCGGCGGCGAGTAGGCCTCCGGGTCGAAGATCCGGCCCCGCCCGCCCCGCCGCGCCGGGTCGACGAACACGGCGTCGTACCCGCTCGTGTCCACCTCGGTGACGTCCGCCTCGCGCACCTCGACCAGGCCGGCGAGCCCCAGCGCCTCGGCGTTGGCGCGCGCCGCCGCGGCCGTCGCCGGGTCGCGGTCGACGGCCAGGACCCGGATGCCCGCGCGGGCCAGCGCGATCGCGTCGCCGCCGATCCCGCAGCACAGGTCGGCCACCGAGGTCACGCCCAGGTCCGCCAGCCGGCCGGCCCGGTGGGCCGCCACGCTCGCCCGGGTCGACTGCTCGACCCCGTTCGGGGTGAAGAACATCCGTCCGGCGTCCTCGGCCCCGAACTTCACCGCCGCCCGCTGCCGCAGCCGCGCCTGACCGAGCGCCGCCGACACCAGCCCGGCCGGGTGGTCGCGGCGCAACCGGGTGGCGACGGCCAGCTCACGCGCGGGGTCGGTGTCGCGGACCTCGTCGAGCAGGGCGCGGCCTTCGGGGGTGAGCAGGGAGAGGAGGGCGTCGAGGTCGTTCACCGGCCCATTGTGGGCCAGTCGGTGGATGGTGTGCGCCCGACGCGGTGTCGGGCGCGGACGGGGAGCCCGCGGCTGCGAAGATCCGGCACCATGCGAGTAGTAGTACAAAATGACAAAAGCCGGGCACGCGGGGTGTCCCGGGCGGCTTCCGGGCCCTCGCCGGCCGCCCGGGTGTGCGGCGGCCTCGCCGTGCTCCTCGTCGCCGCCCTCGCCTCCGCCTGTGCGCACCACCCTTCCGAGGTGCGGGACACCGCCGGCCGGCGGCCCCTGCAGGCGCCCCCCGCCCGGGCGTTCGACACCGACGCGTCCATGCTGCGCGCGGCCCAGGCCGCCCGGGCCGCCGCCGCCAAGCGCTGGAACCTGGAGGAGGTGCCGCTGACGGCCCCGCCGCCGCCCGCCCGGAAGCCGGAGATCACGGCGCGCGAGGGCTTCGAGGTGGACGGGCAGGAGGACCTCCCGCCCGTCTTCACCACCGTCCCCACCGAGGAGAGGGTCCTCTTCCTCACCATCGACGACGGCGCCGAGAAGGACCCGGCGTTCCTGCGCATGATGAGCGAGCTGCAGATCCCCTACACCGTCTTCCTCACCGACGACGAGATCAAGGACGACTACGCCTACTTCGAGGAGATGCAGGCCCGCGGTGTCACGCTCAACAGCCACACCCTGAGCCACCCCTACCTCCCGGGGCTCTCGTACGCGCAGCAGAAGCACGAGATCTGCGGCATGCAGGAGGTGATCGAGAAGCGCTACGGCAAGCGCCCCGAGCTCTTCCGCCCGCCCTTCGGCAACTACAACCAGGACACCCTGCGCGCCGCGAAGTCCTGCGGCATCAGGTACGCGCCGATCTGGAACGAGGAGGTCTACGTCGACCACTGGGAGTACCGCGAGTGGGACCGGGACCTCCACCCGGGCGACATCGTCCTCACCCACTTCCGGGGCCGGAACGACTGGGACGGCACGATGACGGACATGGTCCGCCGCTTCCTGAACCGGGTCACCGCCGAGGGATACGCGGTGGCCCGGCTGGAGGACTACCTGTGAGGCGGGGGCGGTTCCGGGCGGCCGGGGCCGCCCTGGCCGCCGTCCTGCTCACCGGCTGCGCCCAGCTCGGCGGTCCCGCCGGCCACCCCACGGCCGGCAAACCGGCCCGGGCCGGCGGTCAGGACCGCACACCGCCGCCCGTCCTGGACCACGTCCGCACCACCGACAGGGTCGTCTTCCTCACCTACGACGACGGCGCCGACCGGGACCCCAACCTCACCGCACTGATCCGTGAACGGCGGCTCCCGGTCACCCTGTTCCTCACCGACACCGTGGCCGGGCCGGCCTACGGTCACTTCGCCCGGCTCCGCTCGGTCGGCGCGAGCCTGCAGAACCACACCCTCGATCACCGCTCCCTGGCCGGCCTGCCCTACGCCGGCCAGCGCGCCGAGATCTGCGGCCAGCAGACCAAGCTCCACTCCCGCTTCGGTGTCCTCCCGCGCCTGTTCCGCCCGCCCCACGGCCGCTACGACCCGACGACCCTGCGAGCCGCCGCCGACTGCGGCATCACGGCCGTCGTCCTGTGGCGGGCCGCCCTCGACGCCGACGGAGACCTGGCCTTCGCCCGCGGCGATCCCCACCTGCACCCCGGCGACATCGTCTCGGTCACGGCCCCGTCCCGCACGGAGGACCTGCTGCAGCAGATCGAGGAGCGGAACCTCCGGGTGGCCCGCCTGGAGGACTACCTCTGACCTGCGGTGGCGGCTCGTGGCTTCTCGGCCCGGGCCGCGAATCTCAGCCCGTCCGGCGTTTGAGGACGAGGCCGTCCAGGCCGATGGCGGGGCCCGGGGGCGGCAGCCCCCAGCGACGCCCACACCCACGCCGGGTGCGCCACAAAACCGGCGTTCACGCGAGAAAGTCCCCCGACGCGCCGCAGGCATTGGCACTCCGCTTGACCGAGTGCTAATCGCGGTCATAGTCTCGGCTCTGGCACTCCCCCCTGGAGAGTGCCAACAAAGCGACGGGCAGGTCCGGCACCCGCGACGACGGATCGACCTGGTCGCCACCTCAGACAGTTAACCCCGTGAGATCTCCGAAGGGGGAGGTCGGATCGTGACGACCGCCAGCTCCAAGGTTGCCATCAAGCCGCTCGAGGACCGCATCGTGGTCCAGCCGCTCGACGCCGAGCAGACCACGGCTTCGGGCCTGGTCATTCCGGACACCGCCAAGGAGAAGCCCCAGGAGGGCGTCGTCCTGGCCGTGGGCCCGGGCCGCTTCGAAGACGGCAACCGTCTTCCGCTCGACGTCACCGTCGGCGACGTCGTGCTCTACAGCAAGTACGGCGGCACCGAGGTGAAGTACAACGGCGAGGAGTACCTCGTCCTCTCGGCTCGCGACGTCCTCGCGATCGTCGAGAAGTAGTTCACCCGAAGCACCTTGCTTTCCAGCTGCGCCCCTGGCTCCCGCGACCATAAAAAGCCGGGCGTCGGGGGCGCAGTTGCCGTATAACCCCAAGATTTCCGGAAGAGGGCTCACGCTCCCATGGCGAAGATCCTGAAGTTCGACGAGGACGCCCGTCGCGCCCTCGAGCGCGGCGTCAACAAGCTTGCCGACACGGTGAAGGTGACGATCGGCCCCAAGGGCCGCAACGTCGTCATCGACAAGAAGTTCGGCGCTCCCACCATCACCAACGACGGTGTCACGATCGCCCGCGAGGTCGAGATCGAGGACCCGTACGAGAACCTCGGCGCCCAGCTGGTGAAGGAGGTGGCGACCAAGACCAACGACATCGCTGGTGACGGCACCACCACCGCCACCGTCCTGGCCCAGGCTCTGGTCCGCGAGGGCCTGAAGAACGTCGCCGCCGGTGCCTCCCCCGCGCTGCTGAAGAAGGGCATCGACGCGGCCGTCAAGGCCGTCTCCGACGACCTCCTCGCCACCGCCCGCCCGATCGACGAGAAGTCCGACATCGCCGCCGTGGCCGCGCTGTCCGCCCAGGACCAGCAGGTCGGCGAGCTCATCGCCGAGGCCATGGACAAGGTCGGCAAGGACGGTGTCATCACCGTCGAGGAGTCCAACACCTTCGGCCTGGAGCTGGACTTCACCGAGGGCATGGCCTTCGACAAGGGCTACCTGTCGCCGTACTTCGTGACGGACCAGGAGCGCATGGAGGCCGTCCTCGAGGACCCGTACATCCTCATCAACCAGGGCAAGATCTCCTCCATCGCGGACCTGCTGCCGCTGCTGGAGAAGGTCATCCAGGCGGGTGCCTCGAAGCCGCTGCTGATCATCGCCGAGGACCTCGAGGGCGAGGCGCTCTCCACCCTCGTCGTGAACAAGATCCGCGGCACCTTCAACGCCGTCGCGGTGAAGGCCCCGGGCTTCGGCGACCGCCGCAAGGCGATGCTGCAGGACATGGCCGTCCTCACCGGCGCCACGGTCATCTCCGAGGAGGTCGGCCTCAAGCTCGACCAGGTCGGTCTGGACGTGCTCGGCACCGCCCGCCGCGTCACCGTCACCAAGGACGACACCACGATCGTCGACGGTGCCGGCAAGCGTGACGAGGTCGAGGGCCGCATCGCCCAGATCAAGGCCGAGATCGAGAACACGGACTCCGACTGGGACCGCGAGAAGCTCCAGGAGCGCCTCGCGAAGCTGGCCGGCGGCGTGTGCGTGATCAAGGTCGGCGCCGCCACCGAGGTGGAGCTGAAGGAGCGCAAGCACCGTCTGGAGGACGCCATCTCCGCGACCCGCGCCGCGGTCGAGGAGGGCATCGTCTCCGGTGGTGGCTCCGCCCTGGTCCACGCCGTCAAGGTCCTCGAGGGCAACCTCGACAAGACCGGCGACGAGGCCACCGGTGTGTCGGTCGTCCGCAAGGCCGCCGTCGAGCCGCTGCGCTGGATCGCCGAGAACGCCGGCCTCGAGGGTTACGTCATCGTCTCCAAGGTGGCCGAGCTCGAGAAGGGCAACGGCTACAACGCCGCCACCGGCGAGTACGGCGACCTGGTCAAGGCCGGCGTCATCGACCCGGTCAAGGTCACCCGCTCCGCCCTGGAGAACGCCGCCTCCATCGCCTCCCTCCTGCTGACGACCGAGACCCTGGTCGTCGAGAAGAAGGAAGAGGAAGAGCCGGCCGCCGCGGGCCACGGCCACGGCCACGCCCACTGAGCGCCGCGCTGAGCTGAGCCGACGGTGCCCGGCATCCCCACGGGGGTGCCGGGCACCGCGCGTTTCAGGGCCGGTTCCCGTCCGCCCCGGCGGGAGCGGCGCCGGGCGCGGCGGGGGCCGGTCGCGCAGGTCCCCGCGCCCCTGCGGGGCGCTTGCGCTCCGCTACTGCGGCCCGTACTTGCGCCCCGTCCGCGACGAGATGCCGCCCAGCATCCCCCGCGGCACCAGCTTCGCCGCGCCCATCAGGGCCTTGTAGCGCGGGTCGGGGATCGACACGGACTTGCCGCGGGACAGGTCGGCGAGGGCCGCCGCGACCAGTTTGTCCGCGTCCAGCCACATCCAGTTCGGGATGTTGTCCGTGCCCATGCCGGCCCGCTCGTGGAACTCCGTGCGCACGAAGCCGGGGCACAGCGCCATCAGGCGTACGCCGCTGCCGGCCAGGTCCTTCGCCACGCCCTGCGTGAACTGCACGACCCACGCCTTGGACGCGCCGTACGTGCCGCGCGGGACGAAGGCCGCGACCGAGGCCACGTTGACGACGCCGCCGCGGCCCCGCGCCCGCATCGCCTCCGTCGCCGCCGCGGTCAGCCGCAGCACCGCCTCGCAGTGCACCTTGAGCATCGTCAGCTCGTCGGCCATGGAGACCTCGAGGAAACGGCCCTTGTTGCCGAAGCCGGCGTTGTTGATCAGCAGGTCGACGGCGTTCCTGCGGTCGTCCAGCCGGGCGGCCACCGCCTCGATGCCCGTGTCCGTCGCCAGGTCGGCCGTCAGCACCTCGGCCTCGATGCCGTGCCGGTCGTGCAGTTCGGTCGCCTGTTCGCGCAGCCGCTTGGTGTCGCGGGCCACCAGCACCAGGTCGTGTCCGTCGGCCGCCAGCCGTCGCGCGAACGCGGCGCCGATGCCCGCCGTCGATCCGGTAATCAATGCCGTTGTCATGGCGCAAGGTTATGGGTCCGGACCGGGCAGGTCCGTTTCGCTCACCAGGACTGCGGCTCGTGAAGGGCGAGTGAAGGCGGGGCCGGTGAGCCCGGGTCAGTCCGTCTGCGCCGCCAGGTACTTCCGTGCCGTGGCCAGAGCCTCCGCGTGCAGGGCGTCGCCGGCCGCGAGCAGCCGGGGCAGCAGCTCCCGCTCCGTCGTCACCGCCCGGAACTGGAGCGCCACCGTCACCTCGTGGGCGGGCCGGTGCACGATCTCCACCGGGTCGCCCGCCCGTATCTCACCGGGCTCGATCACCCGCAGGTAGGCGCCCGGCGCACCCTTGGCCATGAAGCGCTTCACCCACCGCTCCTCGCCCAGGTGGCCCTGGAAGGTCCGGCAGGGGATCCGGCCGCTGGTGACCTCCAGGAGCAGGTCGGGGCCGACGCGCCAGCGCTCGCCGATCAGCGCGCCGGAGACGTCCACGCCCGTCGTGGTGAGGTTCTCGCCGAACACGCCGTGCGGCAGCGGCCGGCCCAGCTCGCGCTCCCAGTCATCCATGTCCTCGCGCGCCATGGCGTACACGGCCTGGTCCACGCCGCCGTGATGCCGGGTGTCGCACACCGTGTCCCCGGCCAGCCCGCTCGCGCCGGTCCCCTTCGGTCCGGGCGCCGTCACCCGGACGGGCCCGTCGGCCGGCTGTTTGTCGATGCCGGTGACGCCGTCGGGCTGGTCGGTGTACGGCACGGGCTTCGCGCGGCCCAGGTTGACTGACAGAAGCTTCATGAGCGAACGATAGGACAGCCCTTTCAAAGGGGCGACGCAGTATTCGGCGCTCGGCCAAAGGGTCGCTTATCCTCGGTGGTGTGATCGAGGCCCGTCATCTCCGCGTGCTGCGCGCCGTGGCATCCACCGGTTCCTTCTCCGCCGCCGGGCGGGAACTGGGCTGCACGCAGCCCGCCGTCAGCCAGCAGATGAAGGCCCTGGAGGCCTCCGTCGGTACGCCCCTGCTCGTGCGCACCGGCCGCGAGATGCGTCTGACCCAGGCCGGCGAGGCGCTGGTGCGGCACGCCGCGGGGATCCTCGCCGGGCTCACCGCGGCCGAGGAGGAGGTCGCCGCCATCGCGGGGCTGCGGGCCGGGCGCGTCCGCCTCGTCTCCTTCCCGAGCGGCAGTTCCACCCTCGTCCCCACGGCACTGGCCGCGCTGCGCGCCGCCCATCCCGGCACCCGGGTCTTCCTGGAGGAGGCCGAGCCGCCCAAGTCGGTGGAGCTGCTGCGCGAGGGCGACTGCGACGTGGCGCTCGCCTTCCGCTACGAGGGCGCGGCGGGCGTCGAGGAGTGGGACGACCTGGTCGTGCGGCCGCTGCTGACCGACCGCCTCGTGGCCCTGGTGCCCGAGCGGCACCGGCTCGCGCGCACCGGGGCCGAGGGCAGTGTGGCCATCGGGGAGCTGGCGCGTGAACCGTGGATCGCCGGCTGTCCGCGCTGCCGCGGCCAGCTGGTGGAGGTCTGCGAGGGCGCCGGCTTCACCCCCCGCATCGACTTCGCGACCGACGACTACCCGGCGGTGGTCGGCCTGGTCGGGGCGGGCCTCGGGGTGGCCGTCCTGCCTCAGCTCGCCGTCGAGTCCGTACGGCCCCGGGGCGTGCGCACCGTCGCGCTGGAGCCCGAGGTGCGGCGGGAGATCGTCGCGCTGACGCTGCCCGACCTCGCCCAGGTTCCCGCGGTGCGGGCGACGCTGGACGAGCTGGCACGGGCCGCCTCCGGCCAGACCGCCGGGCACTGAGCGGGCGCGCCGGCGGGGGAGCGGCGTCCAGGGGTCACGACGCCGCAGAAAGAGGGCACGCGTGTGCGTGCCCTGGTTCGCGCCGGTTGTCGACGCGGTCTCGGAAAAACGTTCCTTCAGTGATGTGCGGCAGCGTCCCGGCCGACCGAAGCCGACGCCGGTGAGGATGCCGCCACCAGGCGGTTGCGCGCTCTTCCCATGAGTTCCTCGCGCTCGTCCTCGGTCAGTCCGCCCCACACGCCGTACGGCTCGCGTACGGCCAGTGCGTGCGCCGCGCACTCCGCGCGGACCGGGCACCTCATGCAGACCTCCTTGGCCGAGTTCTCACGAGCGCTCCGGGCCGCACCGCGCTCGCCCTCCGGATGGAAGAAGAGCGAACTGTCCACCCCGCGGCAGGCGGCGAGCAGCTGCCAGTCCCACAGGTCCGCGTTCGGTCCGGGAAGGCGGGAGAAATCTGCCATTGCGTGACCCCTTGGTAGCCGATCTGGGTGGATTCGGTGTCCACGACCGTACAACTACGATCTAAGGAGATGAAAATATGACTCATAACGAATCTAGCCGCAGACACCAGCGAAGTGGGAGAAAAGCGGCTAAATGGGGCATCGCTTGTGATGAAAGAGCGTGGGTCAGCCGCGCATGTCTGCACCGTGAACGCCCCCTCACGTAGAGTGCCGAAGACGACACACAGCCCCGTAACTCTTTCGAGTGACCGTCGTTGAGAGTGCGGAGGCGGTTGAAGGAACAGGTGCTCGGGCGGCGTCCGGGACGGTCGACCGCACAGGTGAGATTTCGTAACAGCCTGGAGGCTCAACGTGACGCGCATCAGCTGCGGAGGACGGCCATGACTTCCGTCCTCGTCTGCGACGACTCCCCGCTTGCCCGAGAGGCGCTCCGCCGCGCGGTCGCGACCGTGCCCGGCGTCGAGCGTGTGACGACGGCCGCCAACGGCGAGGAAGTCCTCCGCCGCTGGGGAGCCGACCGCTCGGACCTGATCCTGATGGACGTGCGCATGCCCGGCCTGGGCGGCGTCGAGACCGTCCGGCGGCTGCTGTCCGCCGACCCCGGCGCGCGCATCATCATGCTCACCGTCGCCGAGGACCTGGACGGCGTGGCCCTGGCGGTCGCCGCCGGTGCCCGTGGCTATCTGCACAAGGACGCCTCGCGCGCCGAGCTGCGCGCCACCGTGACCCAGGCCCTGGCCGACCCGACCTGGCGGCTGGCCCCGCGCCGGCTGCGTTCGGCCGAGATGGGCGCCGCGCCCACGCTCACCGCGCGTGAGATCCAGGTCCTGGAGGGCATGAGCCACGGCCGCTCCAACGCGGAGATCGGCCGCGAGCTGTTCCTCTCCGAGGACACCGTCAAGACCCACGCCCGGCGGCTCTTCAAGAAGCTCGGCGCCTCGGACCGGGCACACGCGGTGGCGCTCGGCTTCCGGTGGGGCCTCGTCCGATAGGAAGACCCCGTGTGGTGGAGGCCCACAGGGCCCGACGGGGGCGCCCGGTTCCCCGCTTACCGCGAGGTGAGCGGGGGTGACAAGCCGACCCGCCGGGTGCCCGCTGCTCGTTTCGCCGCGGATGACGCATCCTTGAGGTGTGGAGTTCCTCGGGGACGAGTCGGTCGAGCGGAAGGGGAGGGCGCAGGGGATGAGTTCCGGCGCACCTACTCATAACGCTTCGGTGCACAACAACGGGCACGGAGCCACGGATCGGACGGCCGCAAGGCACCATGGACCGATGCGTGACGACGAGGCGGCCCCCGACCAAGGGACGGTCGGCGGGCTCGTACACCGCGCCGTCGACGGGGACGAGCAGGCCACGCACGACCTGCTCGCCCATGTCCACCCCCTGGCGCTGCGCTACTGCCGGACACGGCTGTCCCGGCTGCCCGGCGACGCCCGGCACTTCGTCGAGGACCTCGCCCAGGAGGTCTGCGTCGCGGTGCTCCTCGCGCTGCCGCGTTACAAGGACACCGGGCGCCCCTTCGAGGCGTTCGTCTTCGCCATCGCCGCCCACAAGGTCGCCGACCTCCAGCGCGCCGCGATGCGGCACCCCGGCTCGACGGCGGTCCCGTCCGACGAGATGCCCGAGCGGCCGGACGACTCGCTCGGCCCGGAGGAGCGGGCGCTGCTCAACAGCGACGCGGCCTGGGCCAAGAAACTGCTGGCCAACCTCCCCGAGAACCAGCGGGAGCTGCTCCTGCTGCGCATCGCCGTGGGGCTCACGGCCGAGGAGACCGGGCAGATGTTGGGAATGTCACCCGGGGCCGTCCGCGTCGCCCAGCACCGGGCGCTGAGCCGTCTGCGGGCGCTGGCGGAGCAGTAGTCCGCCGGGTGAACGGGCGGAGCGGCCGTTTCGTAGGAAACGACGAACGTCACGGGCGTCCTTGATCGTGGAATGACCCACGTCCACTTCCCGTTAGCATGGACATCCGCACCGATCAAGGCCATTTGGGGAAGGTGTCATGACTGCCAACGTCGACGGAGTGCCCGAGAAATTCGCGACACTCGGGCTGACCTACGACGACGTGCTGCTGCTGCCGGGCCCGTCGGACATGGCACCCGACGAGATCGACACCGCCTCGTACGTCTCCAAGAACGTGCGGGTGAACATCCCGCTGCTGTCCGCCGCCATGGACAAGGTCACCGAGTCGCGCATGGCGATCGCGATGGCCCGGCAGGGCGGCGTCGGTGTTCTGCACCGCAACCTGTCCATCGAGGACCAGGCCAACCAGGTCGACCTGGTCAAGCGCTCCGAGTCGGGCATGGTGGCCAATCCGATCACCATCCACCCGGACGCCACCCTCGCCGAGGCCGACGCGCTGTGCGCCAAGTTCCGCATCAGCGGCGTGCCGGTCACCGACGGCGCCGGCAAGCTGCTCGGCATCGTCACCAACCGTGACATGGCCTTCGAGACCGACCGCTCGCGCGGCGTGCGCGAGGTCATGACCCCGATGCCGCTGGTCACCGGCAAGGTCGGCATCTCCGGCGTGGACGCCATGGAGCTGCTGCGCCGCCACAAGATCGAGAAGCTGCCGCTGGTCGACGACAACGGTGTGCTCAAGGGCCTCATCACCGTCAAGGACTTCGTCAAGGCCGAGAAGTACCCGAACGCGGCGAAGGACGGCAAGGGCCGGCTGCTGGTCGGCGCCGCGGTCGGCGTCGCCGGGGACGCCTTCGAGCGCGCCCAGGCGCTGATCGAGGCGGGCGTCGACTTCATCGTCGTCGACACCGCGCACGGCCACTCCCGCCTGGTCGGCGACATGGTCGCCAAGATCAAGTCGAACTCCGCCGGCGTGGACGTCATCGGCGGCAACATCGCCACCCGCGACGGCGCCAAGGCCCTCATCGACGCCGGCGTGGACGGCATCAAGGTCGGTGTCGGCCCCGGCTCCATCTGCACCACCCGCGTCGTCGCCGGCATCGGCGTCCCGCAGGTCACGGCCATCTACGAGGCGTCGCTCGCCGCCAAGGAGGCCGGCGTCCCGGTCATCGGCGACGGCGGCCTGCAGTACTCCGGCGACATCGCCAAGGCCCTGGTCGCGGGCGCCGACACGGTGATGCTGGGCTCGCTGCTCGCGGGCTGCGAGGAGTCGCCGGGCGAGCTGCTGTTCATCAACGGCAAGCAGTTCAAGTCGTACCGCGGCATGGGCTCGCTGGGCGCCATGCAGACCCGCGGCGACCGCAAGTCGTTCTCCAAGGACCGCTACTTCCAGGAGGGCGTCGCCTCCGACGAGCAGCTGGTCCCCGAGGGCATCGAGGGCCAGGTGCCCTACCGCGGCCCGCTCTCCTCGGTCGTCCACCAGCTGGTCGGCGGCCTGCGCCAGTCGATGTTCTACGTCGGCGGCCGGACCGTGCCCGACCTCCAGGCGAACGGCCGGTTCGTGCGGATCACCTCCGCCGGCCTCAAGGAGAGCCACCCGCACGACATCCAGATGACGGTCGAGGCACCGAACTACAGCCGCAAGTAGGCACAACGCCTTCCGAGGGCGGTCCCGGACGCGTTCCGGGACCGCCCTCGCGCCGTGTCCGAAGGGGACATCGGCGATACTGGAAGGCGCTGCAACGCATCAGGGAAAGGCCACAGACGTGACTGAGATCGAGATCGGGCGCGGCAAGCGCGGCCGCCGGGCGTACGCCTTCGACGACATCGCCGTCGTCCCCAGCCGCCGTACGCGGGACCCGAAGGAGGTCTCGATCGCCTGGCAGATCGACGCCTACCGCTTCGAGCTGCCGTTCCTGGCGGCCCCCATGGACTCGGTCGTCTCCCCGGCCACCGCCATCCGCATCGGCGAGCTGGGCGGCCTCGGCGTCCTGAACCTCGAGGGCCTGTGGACGCGGTACGAGGACCCGCAGCCGCTGCTCGACGAGATCGCCGGGCTGGACGCGGACACCGCGACCCGGCGCCTCCAGGAGATCTACGCCGCTCCCATCAAGGAGGAGCTGATCGGGCAGCGCATCAAGGAGGTCCGCGACTCCGGCGTGGTCACCGCCGCCGCGCTCTCCCCGCAGCGCACCGCGCAGTTCTCCAAGGCCGTCGTGGACGCCGGGGTCGACATCTTCGTCATCCGCGGCACCACGGTCTCCGCGGAGCACGTCTCCGGTTCGCACGAGCCGCTCAACCTGAAGCAGTTCATCTACGAGCTGGACGTCCCGGTGATCGTCGGCGGCTGCGCCACCTACACCGCCGCCCTGCACCTGATGCGCACCGGCGCCGCGGGTGTCCTCGTCGGCTTCGGCGGCGGCGCCGCGCACACCACGCGCAACGTGCTGGGCATCCAGGTCCCGATGGCCACGGCCGTCGCCGACGTGGCCGCCGCCCGCCGCGACTACATGGACGAGTCCGGCGGCCGGTACGTCCACGTCATCGCCGACGGCGGGGTCGGCTGGTCCGGCGACCTGCCGAAGGCCATCGCCTGCGGCGCCGACTCCGTGATGATGGGCTCCCCGCTGGCCCGTGCGACCGACGCGCCGGGCAAGGGCAACCACTGGGGCATGGAGGCCGTGAACGAGGAGCTGCCGCGCGGCAAGAAGGTCGACCTCGGCACGGTCGGCACCATCGAGGAGGTCCTCACCGGTCCGTCCCACACCCCGGACGGCTCGATGAACTTCTTCGGCGCCCTGCGCCGCGCGATGGCCACGACGGGCTACAGCGAGCTGAAGGAGTTCCAGCGCGTGGAGGTCACCGTCGCGGACTCGCAGCACCGGCGGTAATCACCCGGACGGCGTACGAAGGGGCCCGGAGCGACTGCTCCGGGCCCCTTCGCGCGTCCGGGCGCCGTTTCAGAGGCGGTGCGCCGCCCCCGTGGGCGTCGCCCCCCGGGTGTCCAGCAGGAGCTGGGCCTTCACCGACAGGCCCTGGAGGTCGTACGTGCGGTGCTGCTGCAGGAGGATCGTCAGGTCGGCGTCGGCGGCGGCCTCGTAGAGGGAGTCGGCGCGGGGGACCGGGCGGTCCAGGACGTTCCAGGACGGGACGTGCGGGTCGTGGTAGCTGACGGCGGCCCCCATCGACATCAGGCGGGTCGCGATCTCCTCGGCCGGGGTGGCCTGCTGGTCGGCGAGGTCGGCCTTGTAGGTGACGCCGAGGAGCAGGACGCGGGCGCCGCGCGCGGACTTGCCGTGCTCGTTGAGGAGGGCGGCGGCGCGCCGGACCACGTAGCGGGGCATCCGCTCGTTGACCTGCCGGGCCAGTTCCACCATGCGCAGGCTGCGGGGGGCCCGGCCGGTCAGGTCCTGGGGGACGGAGTGGCCGCCGACGCCCGGGCCGGGACGGAAGGCCTGGAAGCCGAACGGCTTGGTCTCCGCGCACCGCAGGACGTCCCACAGGTCGACGCCCAGGTCGTTGCAGAGGACGGCCATCTCGTTGACCAGGGCGATGTTGACGTGCCGGAAGTTGGTCTCCAGGAGCTGGACCGTCTCGGCCTCGCGGGGGCCGCGCGCGCGGACCACCTTGTCGGTGAGGCGGCCGTAGAAGGCGGCGGCCGACTCGGTGCAGGCCGGGGTGAGGCCCCCGATGACCTTCGGGGTGTTGGCCGGCGTGAAGTCGCGGTTGCCCGGGTCGACGCGGCTGGGGGAGCAGGCCAGGTGGAAGTCGCGGCCGGCGCGCAGTCCGGAGCCCTCCTCCAGCAGGGGACGCAGGAAGTCCTCCGTCGTACCCGGCGGCACGGGCGACTCCAGGATGACCGTGGTGTGGGGGCGCATGTGGGCGGCCAGGGTGCGGGCCGCGGCCTCCACCTGACCGAGGTCGAGGCCGCCGTCCGTGCTCTGCGGGGTCGGCGCGCAGATCACCGCGGTGCGCACCCGGCCCAGCTCGGCGGGGCCCGCCGGGGTCCGGAAGCCCCCCGAGAGCATCCGGCGCAGTTCGGCGGGGGTGAGGGGGCCGGGCTCGGGTCCGGTCTTGTAGCCGAGCGTGGGGATGCCGGCGGCGACGGCGGCCTGGGCCAGGGGCAGGCCGTACGGTCCGAGTCCGATGACGGCGAGATCTGCGGGCATGGCGTGGGCCGTCCTTCCCAGTAGCCGAAGCGGGACAGGTGCGCAAGCCCGGTGGACAGGATGGGCGAGCACAACGTCAGACTAGGAGTAAATATGACCGATTTGCGGGATTGATCGGCCGAGTCTCGGTGAGTGTCGACGGTGACCGGTGGGGGACTTGTCCACAGGCTGGGGGTGCGTGGTGGCTGAAGTCGGGCAACCCGGTCAGAATCTGGGCAGGGGGTACACGGAACCGGGCTTCGCCGGACGGTGCGGCCGACGCGACCGACAGCGGGAGGCAGCAGTGAGGACAGCGACACTGGGACCGGCGCAGCGCGCCGAGGCTCTCGCGGCCATGGCCGAGCGTGAACTGGACGTGCTGGTGGTCGGCGCGGGCGTGGTCGGTGCGGGCACCGCCCTGGACGCCGTGACGCGCGGCCTGTCCACCGGGCTGGTCGAGGCGCGCGACTGGGCGTCGGGCACCTCCAGCAGGTCCAGCAAGCTGATCCACGGCGGCCTGCGCTATCTGGAGATGCTCGACTTCGCGCTCGTACGGGAGGCGCTGAAGGAGCGCGGACTGCTGCTGGAGCGGCTCGCGCCGCATCTGGTGAAGCCGGTGCCGTTCCTGTACCCGCTGCAGCACAAGGGCTGGGAGCGGTGGTACGCCGGCTCGGGCGTGGCGCTGTACGACGCGATGTCGATGGCCCGCGGTCACGGCCGGGGCCTGCCCGTGCACCGGCATCTGAGCCGACGTCACGCTCTGCGGGTGGCGCCCGCCTTGAAGAAGGACGCGCTGGTCGGCGCCCTCCAGTACTACGACGCCCAGATGGACGACGCCCGGTTCGTGGCCACGCTGGTGCGCACGGCCGCTGCGTACGGCGCCCCGGTCGCCAACCGGGCCCGGGTGACCGGCTTCCTGCGCGAGGGCGAGCGCGTGGTCGGCGCGCGCGTGCAGGACGTCGAAGGGGGCGGCGAGTACGAGATCCGCGCCAAGCAGGTCGTGAACGCGACCGGCGTGTGGACCGACGACACCCAGTCGCTGGTCGGCGAGCGCGGCCAGTTCCACGTCCGGGCGTCCAAGGGCATCCACCTGGTCGTGCCCAAGGACCGCATCCACTCCACCACCGGCCTGATCCTGCGCACCGAGAAGTCCGTGCTGTTCGTCATCCCCTGGGGGCGGCACTGGATCGTCGGGACCACCGACACCGACTGGGACCTCGACAAGGCGCACCCGGCCGCCTCCAGCGCGGACATCGACTACCTGCTGGACCACGTCAACTCGGTGCTGTCCGTGCCGCTCACCCGCGACGACGTGGAGGGCGTGTACGCCGGGCTGCGCCCGCTGCTGGCCGGCGAGTCGGACGCCACGAGCAAGCTGTCGCGCGAGCACACCGTCGCCCACCCGGTGCCGGGGCTGGTCGTCGTGGCGGGCGGCAAGTACACGACGTACCGGGTGATGGCCAAGGACGCCGTGGACGAGGCGGTGCACGGGCTCGACATGCGGGTCGCCGACTGCGTCACCGAGGAGACGCCGCTGCTCGGCGCCGAGGGCTACCACGCCCTGTGGAACGCGCGGGCGCGGATCGCCGCGCGCACCGGACTGCACGTCGTCCGCGTGGAGCACCTGCTCAACCGGTACGGCGCCCTGGCGGAGGAACTGCTGGCGCTCGTCACGGCCGACCCCTCGCTCGGCGAGCCGCTGCACGCCGCCGACGACTACCTGCGCGCCGAGATCGTCTACGCGGCCTCGCACGAGGGCGCGCGGCACCTGGACGACGTACTGACCCGGCGCACCCGCATCTCCATCGAGACCTTCGACCGGGGCACCCGCAGCGCCCGCGAGGCCGCCGAGCTGATGGCACCGGTCCTGGGCTGGGACAAGGACCAGATCGAACGCGAGGTCCAGCACTACGAGAAGCGGGTCGAGGCCGAGCGGGAGTCGCAGCGCCAGCCGGACGACCTGACCGCCGACGCGGCCCGGCTCGGGGCGCCGGACATCGTCCCCCGGTAGGCGGGCACCCGGACCCGGTGACGCGGGGTCAGTACGCCGCGCGACGCGTCGCCGTGCCGCTCGTGGGGGCCCGCGGAACGCGTCGTTCCCCGGGCCCCGCGCCGCGCCGGGCGGGGGTGCGGCACGAGAGGCACCCTGGGCGTCGAGCACTTGTCGGGTGAGAGACAATGAAGGCTCTGTCAGGGCGGGTTGCATGAGGGGACGCATGTCGGAGGCGGAGCGGGCGGGGACATCCCGTACGGACAAGAGCGCACGTCTCCTCGCCGGGCGGTACCGGCTGGGAGACGTGCTCGGCCGCGGCGGCATGGGGACGGTGTGGCGGGCCGAGGACGAGACCCTCGGACGCACGGTCGCCGTCAAGGAGCTGCGGTTCCCGGGGAACATCGACGAGGAGGAGAAGCGCCGCCTGATCACGCGCACGCTGCGCGAGGCCAAGGCGATCGCGCGGATCCGCAACAACAGTGCCGTGACGGTCTACGACGTGGTCGAGGAGGACGACCGGCCGTGGATCGTGATGGAACTCGTCGAGGGCAAGTCGCTCGCCGAGGCCATCCGGGAAGACGGCCTGCTGGAGCCCAAGCGCGCCGCCGAGGTGGGTCTCGCCGTCCTCGACGTGCTGCGCTCCGCGCACCGCGAGGGCATCCTGCACCGTGACGTGAAGCCGTCCAACGTCCTGATCGCCGAGGACGGCCGGGTCGTGCTCACCGACTTCGGCATCGCCCAGGTCGAGGGCGACCCGTCCATCACCTCCACCGGCATGCTCGTCGGCGCCCCCTCCTACATCTCCCCGGAGCGCGCCCGGGGCCACAAGCCCGGCCCGGCCGCCGACCTGTGGTCGCTCGGCGGCCTGCTGTACGCGGCGGTGGAGGGCACCCCGCCCTACGACAAGGGCTCCGCGATCGCCACGCTCACCGCGGTGATGACGGAGAACCTGGAGGAGCCGAAGAACGCCGGACCGCTGCGGGACGTCATCTACGGGCTGCTCACCAAGGACCCCGCCCAGCGGCTCGACGACGCGGGCGCCCGCGCGATGCTCAACAAGGTCATCCACGCGCCCGCGGCCCCCGCGGACGAACCGATGGACGCCACCAAGGTCGTACCGCTGCCGGCGCAGCCGGACGAGCGCACGCGGCGGGGCGGGCCGGCGGGCGGCGCGGGCAAGCGGGAGGAGGCCGGGGAGCGGCTGCGCGGAGCCCTGCGTTCCGTGCGCAAGGCCGCCGCGGGCGCGGGCGCGGGTGCCGCGGCCACGTCCCGCACCGAGCCCGGCGGCGACCGGTCCCGGCCGGGCTCCGCGGCGGCCACCGCCGCTTCGGCTTCCGCCGGGCCGGCGGCCTCACCGGGCCGGGCGGCGGCCTCCGGTGCCGGGGCCGGCCGGGGAACCGGCACACCGGACACCGGCTCGGGCGGACGCAGTTCCGGCTGGCCCGTCATGCCGCCGCCGGACCTGCCGCCCCGCCCGGCGCCCCGCGCGCCGCTCACCGACGTGGTGCCGAAGCGGACGCTCGTGATCATCGCGGTGATCGTCGCCCTCGCCGTCCTCGGCACCGTGCTCGCCCTCACCCTCGGCGGCGGCGACGACAACACGGCCAAGGAGCCGGGCGGCGGCACCACCGCGGCCACCGGCTCCGCGAGCGGTGACACCGGGCAGGACGGGACCGGCGGGCCCCGCACCGACGGCTCCGCCTCCGGACCGGCGGGGGGCGCCTCCTCGGACGCCTCGGGCAGCCCCTCCGCGAGCGCCTCCGGCGACGCCGGGAGCGGCGCCAACGACGGGGACGGCGCGGACGGCGGGGACGACGCGGGCAAGGACGACGGCGCGGCCGCCACCCACCGGGGCGGCCAGGGCTACTCCATCGGGCTCCCGAAGGGATGGAAGTTCCAGTCCTCGGGCACCGCCGGCGACCGGTTCACCGGACCCGGCGGGCAGAAGCTGCTGGTCGCCTGGACGTCCACGCCCAAGGACGACCCGGTCGCCGACTGGCGGAACCAGGAGCGGTACATGGTGCGCTCGCAGTACAAGAAGATCCGCATCGAGAAGGTGGGCTACCGCGGCTGGAACGCCGCCGACTGGGAGTTCACCTACCAGGACGGCGGCACGGCGTACCGCACCGTCGACCGGGGCTTCGTCGTCGACGACCACCAGGGCTACGCGCTCATGTACACGGCGAAGGCCGCCGACTGGGACAGTGACCAGCGCCGGGACAACTGGCAGACGCTGACGAAGACCTTCACGCCCAAGTCCTGAGTCCCGCGGGCCCGGGTTCGATCGGTCCGAGATCCGGCATCCCCTCTTTGCGGGTTGCCTCCGGCACGTATCGTGAATGCCTGCGGACCGTACGCAGCCGGAACGGCCCGCGAGGCGAACGGAATTGACCGACCGGTACCGACGACCGGGCTGCCGGGGGAGGCAACGTGGACGACTACGCGGGTCGGGTGCTCGCCGACCGCTACCGCCTGCCGCTGCCGCCCTCCGACGAGTACGAGCTGACCGAGAGCCGGGCCTTCGACACCTACAGCGGCCAGGAAGTCCTGGTGCGTCAGGTGCCGCTGCCGGAAGTCGTCGAGGCGGAGGTCCTCGACGCGGACGGCCTGCCCGACGGTTTCACGGCCCGTGACCGCGGCGCCCGGCGCACCGGCGGGCGGGCCCAGGCGCCCCGGGGCGGCACGAGGCGACCGGCCGACCCCGTGGTGCGGCGTGCCGTCGAGGCCGCGCAGGCCGCGGCCGCCGTTCCCGACCATCCACGCCTGGACCAGGTCTTCGACGTCTTCGCCGAGGGCGGCTCGCTGTGGATCGTCAGCGAGCTGGTGGCCGCGCGGCCCCTGGCCGCCCTGCTCACCGAGCAGCCGCTGACTCCGTACCGGGCGGCCGAGGTCGCCTCCGACGTCCTCATGGCGCTGCGGGTGCTGCACGGCTACGGCTGGGTCCACCGGAACATCACCGCCCGCACGGTGCTGGTCTGCGACGACGGGCGCGTGATGCTGACCGGCCTGGCGGTCGGGGCGGCGGAGGAAGCGCTGTGCGGCTACGACCCCGTCCCCGCCCCGGAGGGTGAGGCGCCTCCCCCCGGGCGGGGAGGCCAGGCGATGTCGCCGGGTCCCGGCGGGGAGGCACCGGGGGCGCTGGGCCCCGGTCCGACGGGGCAGGGGGCCGGGGCGCGGAGCCCTCGGGGCACCCGCGCCGGCGCCTTGGGGCCGGGGGGTGCGGATCCGGAGGCCGGTGCCGACGCCGGTGGCTACGGGCCGGGCGGTGCCGGTCCCGCGACCGGGACGTTCGATCCGGGCGGGGGAGCAGGACCTGAGACAGAGTCGTTCGGTGCCGGCGGTGCCGGTCCCGTGACCGGTGTGTTCGGGCCCGGCGGTGCCGATCCCGAGGCCGCCCGGCGGGCCGCCATCGAGGCGCGCAGCGAGCGCGGGCTGCCGGCGACCGGCCCGGAGGGCCCCCGCGGACTCCCCGCCGGCTTCACCCCCGCGGCGAGCGACGCCGGCGGCGACGTCCGCGCCGCCCGCGCCGGGGCCATCGCCGCCTACCGCGCCGGCGCCCGCGCCGCGGCCCGCGTGCAGGAGGCGCAGGACGGCCGCGCGGCCCTGCCCGGCGCCCGCTCCGCACCCGACGACGGCACGGGCGCGCGCGGCGGCACACCCGCGCCGCCCGGGCAGATCGCCGACCCCTACGGCGTCCGTACCACCCCCTGGCACGGGGCCACGCCCCGAACGACCGGCGACCCCGCGTCCCCCACCGCCCCCGCACCGGCCGACGACCGAGCCGCCCTGGCCCCCGCCCCGCGGCAGGAAGCCGCCCCGGCCACCGGCGGCTGGGACGACCCGGCCGCCCGCACCCCCGCCCGGCGCGGGCCGGGCACCGCGCTCGCCGCCGAGCGGGCACGGCAGGCACGGATGGCCCTGGTCGGACCCGTGACCGAGCGCTGGGCCCCCGAGCAGGCCGGGCCGGTGCACGAGAACTGGCAGCTCGCCGCGCCCATCGGTCCCGCCACCGACCTCTGGGCGCTGGGCGCGCTGCTCTTCCGCGCCGTCCAGGGGCACGCGCCCTACCCGGAGGAGTCGACGGCCGAGCTGGTGCAGATCGTGTGCGCGGAGCCGCCCGCGTTCGCCGAGGAGTGCGGGCCGCTGCGGCCGGTCGTGGAGTCGCTGCTGCGTCAGGACCCCACCGAGCGCATCGACTTCGAGGAACTGAGCGGCTGGCTGCGCTCCCTGGTGCGGTCGGCGCCCGAGCCGGACGCCGGACTGCACGTCGTCGCCGCCCCGCCCGCCGACACCAGCCGGCTGCCCATCGTGCGCCGCCGCGGCGAGCTGGTGCGCAGGCGGCGCGCCGGGCTGCCCGCCCATCACGGACGGCACAAGAGGTCCCGGGAACCGGACCGTTCACCGCGCAGCCTCGGCCGGACCCTGCTCCTGCTGATACTGCTCGCGCTGGCCGGGGCGGTCGCGTACGCCATGTTCTTCATGCCGAAGAGCGACACCGACGGGGCCGGCGCCCCCGGCCGGACGGACGCAGCCGCCGAGACGAGCCGGGCGCCGTCCGAGCGGTCCCCCGAGGCCGGCGGTGAACCCCGGCCCGGGCAGTCGTCGCCCGCGGCCGATCCCTCCCGGTCGGCCGGTTCGGCCGAGACGCAGACCACCGGCCCCGAAGTCGCCGACGGGTTCGCGCTGCGCAAGGACCCGGAGGGCTTCCGGGTCGCCGTCGCCGAGGGCTGGAACCGCACCCCGCGCAACGGCAGCGGCCAGGTCGTCTACGCCAAGGGCGACTTCGAACTCGTCGTCGTGCCCGGCCGGGACGGCTCGGGCGAGTTCGGTACCGACCCGATGGTCTACCAGCGTGACAGGGAGCGCGAGTTGGAGCCCTACCGCGCCTCCAGCTGGGCCACCTCCAGCGGGCTGAAGACCATCGAGGTGGGCGGACGGACCATGGCCGAGGGCCAGTTCACCTGGACCGGCGCCGACGGCGGCGAGCTGTACGTGCGCAACGTCGCCATGCTGATCGACGGCCGCTACCACGTGCTGCAGGTACGCGGACCCGAGGCGGAGCGCGACGAGGTGACCCGGCTGTACGAACAGGCGTCGGCGAGCTACCAGTACACGGGCTGACGGCACTTGGGACGGACGGGGGCCCGCGATGGTTGCCTCCCGGCGCAGGAAGCGACAACTGTCACAGAGCGGTCTTGGTGGCCCCCCGCCAGTTCCCCGGACGGGGCCCGGTCCCTAGTCTGACCCTGACAAGACCATTGCGGGGCAACGTGAATCAGATGCAGGGCCGGCTCGTCGCGGGCCGTTACCGGCTCGGCGAGACCATCGGCAGCGGCGGCATGGGGCGGGTGTGGCGCGCTCATGACGAGGTACTCCACCGGGCCGTCGCCATCAAGGAGTTGACCGCCGCGCACTACGTCTCCGAGAGCGACCAGGCCATCCTGCTGGCGCGCACCCGGAGCGAGGCGCGCGCGGCCGCGCGGATCAACCACTCGGCCGTCGTCACCGTGCACGACGTACTCGAGCACGACGGCCGTCCCTGGATCGTGATGGAGCTGGTCGAGGGCCGCTCGCTGGCCGACGCGGTCAAGGAGGACGAGCGCGTCGCCCCGCGGGAAGCGGCCCGGATCGGCCTGTGGGTGCTGCGCGCCCTGCGCGCCGCCCACACCGCCGGGGTCCTGCACCGCGACGTCAAGCCCGGCAACGTGCTGCTCGCCGACGACGGCCGGGTACTGCTCACCGACTTCGGCATCGCGCAGATCGAGGGCGACAGCACCATCACCCGCACCGGTGAGGTCGTCGGCTCCGTGGACTACCTGGCACCCGAGCGGGTGCGCGGCCACGACCCCGGCCCCGCCTCCGACCTGTGGGCGCTCGGCGCGACACTGTACACGGCGGTGGAGGGCAGGTCGCCCTTCCGCCGCACCTCACCGCTGTCCACGATGCAGGCGGTCGTCGAGGAGGAGGCCACCGAGCCCCGGCACGCCGGCCCGCTCGCGCCCGTCATCAGCGCCCTGCTGCGCAAGGACCCGGCCGGCCGGCCCGGTGCGACCGAGGCCGAGCACCTGCTCGCCGAGGCGGCCGAGGGACGGCGCCCGCACGCGGCCCAGGCGTACGTGCCGACGCAGTACGCGGGCACCGGGCACGCACCGGCGCCGGCCCACCCGGGCCCGGCCGGGCAGACGCCCTACCCCCCGGTGACCGGCCCGACGGCCACGGGACACCCGGCGCCGGTCCCGACGGTGGGCACCGTGGCGGGCGGCGGCACGGCCCCCATGGGCTACCCACCCGCTCCTCCGGCCCGGCCCCGGCGCCGCCTGTGGACGATCGCGCTGGTGGTCGCCGTCGCCGCCCTGGTCGGCGGCGCCACCGCCGTGCTGCTCCAGGCGTCGGGCAAGGGGAAGGAAGCGGACCGGGGGACGGCCGTCAGCCAGTCGCCCACCCCGTCCGCCTCCGGGTCCCCTTCCGCCTCCGCGGACGGCAGGCCCACGGGAGCCGTCCCGGCCGACTGGGTCCGCCACGACGACCCGCTCGGTTTCAGCCTCTCCCTGCCCCCGGGCTGGGAGCGGGAGGAGCTCCCGGGCAGCGGCGATCTGCGTCAGGTCGACTACAGCCCGGACGGCGGTGAGCACTTCGTCCGCATCGCCGTCGACACCGCGCCCGACTTCAACGACCCGTACGCACACCAGCTCGACCTGGAGCAGCAGCTCCAACGCCTGTACGAGTACAAGCGTCTGACGCTGGAGCACTCCACCTACCGCGACCGCGACAGCGCACGGTGGGAGTACACCTGGACGGCACTGGCGAAGGACATGCCCTTCCCCGGCCCGCGGCGTGCCGCCGAGGAGATGTACATGTCCCGGGACGGCGTCGAGTACGCCCTCTACATCTCCTCGCCCGCCGAGGACTGGGCGGAGACGAGCGACCAGTTCACGTACCTGCTGCGGAGCTGGCAGGAGAAGCCGGCCTGACCGCCGCCGCGCCTGGGGCGGGGGCCTGGCCGGGTGGAGAGCGGCGCCCGTCGGTTGTCGGCCACCCGCGGTCCGGCGGCCCGGAGCCGGTACGTCCGGTGGGGCATGATGGGACGCATGGTGACCCAGGAGTCGGGTGGGCGTGTCATCGCCGGCCGTTACCGTCTCCATGAGCGGCTCGGCCGCGGCGGCATGGGCATCGTGTGGCGGGCGACCGACCAGCTGCTCGGCCGTCAGGTGGCCGTCAAAGCGCTCCCGCGCGACGAGACCCTCTCCGCGGCGGAGGCCCGGCGCCGCCGCGAGCGCACCCTGCGCGAGGCCCGCGCGGTGGCACAGCTGCGGCATCCGCACGTCATCGTCGTCCACGACGTCGTCGAGGACGAGGAACGGGCCTACATGGTCATGGAGTTCGTGGAGGGCGGCTCGCTCGCCGACCGTGTCCTCGGCAGCGGCCCGGTCGACGCCCCCGAGGCCGCCCGGATCGGCGTCGCCCTGCTCGGCGCCCTGCGCACCGCGCACGCGGCCGGCATCCTGCACCGGGACGTGAAACCGTCCAACGTGCTGGTCGCGGAGGACGGCCGGGTGGTCCTCACCGACTTCGGCGTCGCCCAGGTGGCGGGCGCCACCACGCTCACCGAGACCGGCTCCTTCGTCGGCTCGCCCGAGTACACCGCCCCCGAGCGGATGTCCGGCGCCGGGACCGGACCGGAGTCCGACCTGTGGTCGCTGGGCGTGCTGCTGTGCGCGGTCCTCAGCGGCGCGTCGCCCTTCCACCGCGACTCGCTGGGCGGAGTCCTGCACGCCGTGGTCTCCGAGGAGATCCGCCCGCCCGCACAGGCCGCGCCGATCCTGCCCGTCGTACGGGGGCTGCTGGAACGCGACCCGGGCCGCCGCCTGGAAGCCGCCGAGGCGGAACGCATGCTGCGGGGCTACCTCGACACGGGCCGCACGCCCGCGCCGCCCGGCACCGGCGGGGCGCGGTACTCCACGCGCGGCGTGCTCCTCGGGGTGCTCCTGGTCGCCGCGGCGGCCGGGGCGGGCATCTCGGCGGCGGTGCTGCTCGCGGACGGGGGTGACGACGGCGGGGGAGGCGGTACGCCGACGACATCCGTGCCCGGGACACCGCCGTCGGCGTCCCGGCCCGCCTCGTCGCCGGGGTCCGGACGCGCTCCCTCCTCCGACGCCCCCGGCGGGCCCCCCGGGCCGCCGACCGCCACGGTCACCGTGACCCGCCAGGCGTCCGCGCCGCAGTCCTCGAACACGACCGAATAGGACATAAGTGCCGGGGTGCGTCACGGGTCTGTGACCGCCGTCCACGGGCGGTGGATATCGGTGCGTCCGGCGCGATATGGATGGTCCATGAGCGACGACGGGGGAACCGGGAGCGGGGCGGACGAGCCGACGAGTTTTGTCCTGCAACCGCCGAACCCACCGGCTGCCGTGCCGTTTCCCGGCAACCCTTACGCGGCCCCCGCCGAGGTCGTGCCCCCGCGGTCACCGGTCCCCGCCGGGCCGGAACCGGTGCGGGCGCCCGCACCGGAGCCGGGTGCGGGGCGGCTGATCGCGGGCCGCTACCGGCTCGTCGCCAAGCTCGGGCACGGCGGCATGGGCACCGTGTGGCGGGCGCGGGACGAGACGGTGGACCGCGAGGTCGCCGTCAAGGAACCCCGCGTCCCCGATCACCTTCCCGAACGCGAACGGGCCAACGCCTTCGAGCGGATGCGCCGCGAGGCGCGCGCCGCGGCCCGGCTCGACCACCCGGCCGTCGTCGACGTGCACGACGTCGCCGTGGTGGACGGCCGGCCGTGGATCGTGATGGAGCTGGTGCGGGGCCGCTCGCTGGGCGACGCGTTGCAGGAGGGCACGCTGGACGCGCGCGAGACGGCCCGGATCGGCCTGGAGGTCCTCGGCGCGCTGGAGGCCGCCCACGCGGCGGGAGTCCTGCACCGGGACGTGAAGCCGGACAACGTCCTGCTCGGCCGCCACGACCGGGTCGTCCTCACCGACTTCGGCATCGCCCGGATCGAGGGCGAGACCACTCTGACCGACACCGGCGGCTTCGTCGGCTCGCCCGAGTACATCGCCCCCGAGCGGGTGCTGGGCCGGCGTCCCGGCCCGGCGAGCGACCTGTGGTCGCTGGGCGTGGTGCTGTACGTGGCGTCGGAGGGCGTCTCGCCGTTCCGCCGCAGCAACACCCCCGCCACGCTCCAGTCGGTGCTGAACGCCGTGCCGGCACCGCCCGCCTCCGCGCAGGGCCCGCTGGCCGAGGTGATCACCGCTCTGCTGGACAAGGACCCGGCGCGCCGTCCGGACGCCGCCCGGGTGCGTGCCCTGCTGGAGGCCGCCGCGAACCCGCCCGCGCAGCCACCCACCCGGTCCGTGCCGGTTCCCGTGCCCGGCGGCCGTGGCCCGCGGCTGGGCCGCAAGGCGTGGGCCGGCCTCGCCGCGGCCGTCGTCGCCACGGCGGTGGCGGGGTACCTGGTGGTCGCGGACCCGTTCGCGGGGCCGCTGCCCGAGGGCTGGCGGACCCCGCACGAGAAGCAGCTCGCCGCCACCCTGGCGGTGCCCGAGGGCTACCAGCGGACCGTGTCCGACGACGCCGCGGAGCACTGGGTCACGTACACCGACTGGAGCGGCGGCATCTGGATCGGCCTGTCCCTGGACAGGAAGGCGGAGGACACCGGCGGGAACATCGCGGGGTCCGCCGCGGCGGAGATGTACGACGACGACGGGAAGTTCAAGGAGAGCGGAGAGTACGAGCTCTCCATGCCCGAGAACCCGAAGACGGATCCCCGGGAGACCACCTACCGGGGCCGGAAGTCCGCCGAGAACACGGTCGTCTACACCACCACCGACAGCCAGGACCCCCGTCCGCGCGAGCTGCGGATCCTCTACTACCGGACCACCGCGGGCGACATGTACAAGCTCACCGTCAGCTACCCGGGCAAGGGCGACTTCACCGAGCGGGGGCGCGAGGTGGCCAGGGCTGCGGTCGCCCATCTGGACATCGACGGCACCTGAGCGCTGCGCCCGCACAACGCCCTGATCAGCGCGTTTGTTGCCAGTGTTCGCTGGCGCCGTGTGAGTACTCCGTGAATCCCCGTTACCGACGGGTACACAAAGCCCGCCCGGCGTCATACCCTGCGCCTCATGACGGACGCGCAGGCCCCGGAACTGACCGGCACGAACCCCCTCGCCCCCGCCCCCGCGGGCGCCCGCACCGCGGCCGACGTGGTGACCCCCGAGCTGGTCGCCCAGCTCACCAAGGGCGTCGCCGGCTCCGGCCGGACCGCCAACCACACGCCGTTCACCGGCGAGAAGCTGGCCGACCTGCCCGAGTCCACGCCCGAGGACGTGGCCGGCGCCTTCGAGCGGGCCCGCGCCGCCCAGGCCGTGTGGGCCCGCGTTCCGGTGCGCCAGCGAGCCGCCGTCCTGCTCCGCTTCCACGACCTGGTCCTGGAGCGCCAGGCCGAGGTCCTCGACCTCATCCAGCTGGAGACCGGCAAGGCCCGCCTGCACGCCCACGAGGAGGTCCAGGCCGTCGCCGTCGCCGCCCGGCACTACGGCCGCAAGGCCCCCGCCTACCTGCGGGCCAAGCGGCACACCGGCGCCGTCCCGACCCTGACGAAGGTCACCGAACTGCGCCACCCGCGCGGTGTCGTCGGCCAGATCGCCCCCTGGAACTACCCGCTGGAGCTGTCCGTCGGCGACGCGCTCCCCGCGTTCGTCGCGGGCAACGCGGTCGTGATGAAGCCCGACACCGAGACCTGCCTGACCGCCCTGTGGGCCCGTGACCTCCTCATCGAGGCCGGGCTTCCCGCGGAGGTCTTCCAGGTCGTCCTCGGCGACGGCCCGGTCGTCGGCCCCGAGGTCGTCAAGCACGCCGACTACGTCTCCTTCACCGGTTCCACCCGGACCGGCCGCGAGGTCGCCCAGGGCGCCGCCGCCCGGCTCGTCGGCGTCTCCCTCGAGCTCGGCGGCAAGAACGCCATGCTGGTCCTCGACGACGCGGACATCGAGAAGGCCGCCGCGGGTGCCGTCCGCGCCTGCTTCTCCTCCGCCGGCCAGCTCTGCATCTCCATCGAGCGGCTCTACGTCCACGAGTCCGTCGCCGACGCCTTCCTGGAGCGTTTCGCCGCCCGCACCAGGGCCATGCGGCTCGGCACCTCCCTCGCCTACGGCGCCGACATGGGCTCGCTCGTGGGCGAACGGCAGCTGGAGACGGTCGAGCGGCACGTGGCGGACGCGCTCGCGCACGGCGCGAAGCTGATCGCCGGCGGCGTCGCCCGCCCGGACATCGGCCCCTACTTCTACGAGCCGACCATCCTCGACGGCGTCGCCGCCCCCATGACGGTGTGCACCGAGGAGACCTTCGGCCCGGTCGTCTCCGTCTACCGCTTCACCACCGAGGACGAGGCGGTCGAGCACGCCAACTCCACGCCGTACGGCCTGAACTCCTCGGTCTGGACGAGGAACGCCCGGCGGGGCCGCGACGTCGCCGCCCGGCTGCGCACCGGCACCGTCAACATCAACGAGGGGTACGCGCCCGCCTACGGCAGCGTCCAGTCGCCGATGGGCGGCATGAAGGACTCCGGCCTCGGCCGCAGGCACGGCTCCGAGGGCATCCTCAAGTACACCGAGGCACAGACGGTCGCCCACCAGCGGCTGCTGCCGATGGCGCCCTCGCTCGGCATGGACGACGAGAAGTACGCCCTGTTCATGAGCCGCAGTCTCCGGCTCATGAAGGCATTCCGATTCAAGTGACCGGCGCGGGGGCGCGGGGAACTGCGCGCTCAGCCACGACGCAGCCGCACGCGAAACTCAAAGAGGAGACCAACGTGCCCCACGACGTGCCCCAGGACGACGCATACGACTACGACGTTCTCGTCGTCGGCTCCGGCTTCGGCGGCTCCGTCTCCGCCCTCCGCCTGACCGAGAAGGGCTACCGCGTCGGCGTCCTCGAGGCCGGCCGCCGCTTCACCCGCGAGTCGCTGCCCAAGAACTCCTGGGACCTCAAGAACTACCTCTGGGCGCCGAAGCTCGGCATGTTCGGCATCCAGCGCATCCACCTGCTCGGCAACGTCATGGTCCTGGCGGGCGCCGGCGTCGGCGGCGGCTCCCTCAACTACGCCAACACCCTCTACGTGCCGCCGAAGCCCTTCTTCGACGACCCGCAGTGGCGGGACATCACCGACTGGCACGAGGAACTGACGCCGTACTACGACCAGGCCCGCCGCATGCTCGGCGTCCGCCTCAACCCGACGATGACCCCGTCCGACGTGCACCTGAAGGCCGCCGCCGAACGGATGGGCGTCGGCGACACCTTCCACATGGCACCGGTCGGTGTCTTCTTCGGCGACGGCGAGGACGCCGACGGGACGGCGCGGACCGAGCCGGGCGGGCAGGTGCCCGACCCCTACTTCGGCGGCGCGGGCCCGGACCGCAAGGCCTGCCACGAGTGCGGCGAGTGCATGACCGGCTGCAGGCACGGCGCGAAGAACACCCTCAACGAGAACTACCTGTACCTCGCCGAGAAGGCGGGCGCGGTCGTCCACCCCATGACCACGGTCGTGTCGGTCACCGACGACTCACGCGGCGGCTACGCCGTGGCCACGCTCCCCACCGACCGGAAGAAGAAGGGCGCCGGCCGCACCTACACGGCCCGCCGCGTCGTCCTCGCCGCCGGCACCTACGGCACCCAGACGCTGCTGCACCGCATGAAGGCGAACCGTCAGCTGCCCCACCTCTCCGACAGGCTCGGCGAGCTGACCCGCACCAACTCCGAGGCCCTGGTCGGCGCCCAGACCGACGACCGGCGCTACCGCAGCGCCACCGGCGAACCCCGGGCCGACTTCACGCGCGGCGTCGCCATCACGTCGTCCATCCACCCGGACGCCAACACCCACATCGAGCCCGTCCGGTACGGCAAGGGCTCCAACTCGATGGGCAGCCTGTCCATCCTCCAGGTCCCGTACGCCGGTGCCACCGCCTCGGGCGCGTCGCGCGTCCTGGGCTTCCTGGGCCACGCGGCGAGGCACCCGAGCCGCGTCCTGCGGTCCCTGTCGAACCGCAAGTGGTCGGAGCGGACCATCATCGGCCTGGTGATGCAGTCGCTGGACAACTCCTTGACGACCTACCTGAAGCCGGGTGGCGTCGGCAAGGGACTGCTCACCGCCCGGCAGGGCCACGGCTCGCCCAACCCCAAGCAGATCAAGGCCGCGACCGACGGCGCCTCGGCCCTCGCGGCGGAGATCAACGGCTTCGCCGGTTCCAACGTCGGCGAGCTGATGGGCACCCCGCTCACCGCCCACTTCCTCGGCGGCTGCCCGATCGGCGCCTCCCGCGAGACCGGCGTCATCGACCCCTACCACCGGCTGTACGGCCACCCCGGCATATCCGTCGTCGACGGCGCCGCGGTCTCCGCCAACCTGGGCGTCAACCCGTCCCTCACCATCACCGCCCAGGCCGAGCGGGCGATGTCGTACTGGCCCAACAAGGGCGAGGAGGACCCGCGCCCGGCACAGGGCGCGGCGTACGAACGCCTGGCCACCGTCGAGCCCAAGTCCCCGGCGGTCCCGGCGGAGGCCTTCGGCGCGCTGCGGCTGCCGTTCCTCGGGATGCCGGCGGTGCCGCCGAAGAAGTAGCGGCCGGGTACGGCACGACGAGAAGGACCTGCGCCCCCCTCCGAGCGCAGGTCCTTCTCGCGTTGTGCGTCAGGCCGTGTGGTTCAGCCCTTACGCCTCGGCACCGGCCTTGCGGCGCCGCACGACGAACACCGCACCGGCACCGGCGACGACGGCGAACCCGCCGACCAGCCCGATCATCGGCAGCGCGGAGCTGGAACCGGTCTCGGCGAGACTGCCGGTGACCTGCGGCGTGTTGGCGGCGGGCTTCTGGTCGGTGACGGGCGCCTTGCCGCCTTCCTGCGGCTCGGTCCCGTCGGTGTCCGTGCCGGGGGCGACGATCTGGAACTTGTACGCCACGTCGCCGTAGCCGAAGCACTCGCTGTCGGCGTCGCCGTAGATGGTCGCCCCGAGCGTGAAGCCGGCGCCGACCGGGGCACCGGCCTTCACGTTGATGCGCAGCGGGACGTCGACCTCGTAGTCCGGCTTCAGCTCGTCGGTGTAACCCGCCCAGCCGACGGCGTAGCCGTCGTCGTCGAGGTCTTCCCAGACCTTGTCGTCCGTGTTCCAGGCCTGGAGGCGGACCTGCTTGCTCTTGAACAGGTCGGCGCCCTCCTCGTCGGGGGAGGCGCCGGCCAGGTAGGCCAGGTCCTGGAGGGTGGAGTCGGAGTTGTTGACCACGTTCAGCGTGAACTTGTGCCAGCCGCTGCCTGCCGTGATCTTGCCGGACAGGCCGGTGATGCTGACGTCGACCTTGACGTCCGCGCACTCGGACGGGCCGGGCTCCGGGCTCTCCGACGCGTCGGGAGCGGAGGTGCTCGGCGCCGGGGACGTCGGCGAGGAGGAGCTGGTGCTGCTCGCCGAGGTGCTGGGCGCGGGAGCGGACTCGGTCGCCGTCTTGCTCGGCTCGGCGGAGGTGGAGGTGCTCGGCGCGGGCGAGGTCTCCGTCTCGGACGCCGTGGCGCTCGGGGAGGCGCTCTCGGTCTGCTCGGGCGCGGACTCGGTGGCCGTGGCGGTCGGGGACGGCGACTCGTCGGTCGCGTAGGCGGCGGGTGCCGCGAGCAGCGCCAAGGGGGCTATCACTGCCGTAGCAGCGGCTGCTGCCATGGCGCGACGGAGCTTCATGAAGACCTCGGAATGTCCGGCGTGCCGCGTGGGCGCGGCACGGGGGCGAGTCTGGGGAGGCCTCCGCGCAGGGGGCGCGGGACGGCCCTTGGTTCATCTGTTCGACGTGTTTGATCAGTGAACGCTGTGAATGGTTGTCCCTGGACTCACAGAATTTTTATGTGCCCTGCGCCACACGTGCGAGAGCGGCGCCGGGGGAGGAGTCGGCGCCGCTGGATCGGTGAAGCTGCACAGGTACGAGGGGAGGCCCTGGGCTCGGGCGGTTCCCGTGGGCCGGCCCCGGGCGTCCCCGGAGCCGGCCGTTTCCTTGGGTGACCGGGCTGCTGTCCCCTGCCGTCCGGTCACTTGCCGGAGCGAGGTCCCACGACGTACGGCACGATCCGTTCGTCTCATCGCCCCAGCGAGCCACGCGTGGTTCTTTCGGGCCCGCCCCTGGCTGGCACGGACACCGGGACCAACGAAGCGTCCCGCGCGACGGTCACGCGCCGTACGGGTGAGAGCGTGCCCGAACTCAGATGCGACCCCGGCACAGCTCCAGCAGCGTCATCGCCAGCGCGGTGCCCGGCTTGCCCAGCGCGTCCCTGTAGTGGCCGAGCACGTCCATCTCGCGGGAGAGGTTCACCCGCCGCCCGCCGGAGGCGATCCGCGCCTCCTGGATGACGGCCGAGACGGCCATCCGTTCCTGGATCAACCCGATGATGCGGTCGTCGAGCGCGTCGATGCGCTCGCGGGCGCCGGTGATCACGCCGGCGGCCTCGGTCGTGCGGGCGCCGGTCGTGTCTGCGGTGGTGACGGTCATGTCGGGGGCTCCTCGCCGGGAAGTGGGTGGCGGTGCCCCGGAGCGGCAGGACCCGGAAACGACAGGCGCCCCGGACCTTGTCGGCCCGGGGCGCCTGGGAAGTCGCTTGTCAGTTGCTCAAGCAGCACGACCATGGCAGCCGGTGGGCCGGTTGCCATAGGTAAAGAGGAAGGTCGGGTGCGTGAGCATGGACCCAGTATGCCCCGGGGGCGGACCGTGTCCAAGCGGGCCCGCATGGTGAGACGTGGGGCCGGGGGCGGGCGGCGCACCGCGGCGGGACGTTCCACCTGCCCACCTCGGTAGAATCGGGAGCACAAGACCCCCGCCCGACCGCCGGAAGGCACCCCGTGTCATCAGCGACTCCCGCTGCCGCCGCCCCCGACACCGTCCTGGTCGTCGACTTCGGTGCGCAGTACGCCCAGCTCATCGCCCGTCGCGTCCGCGAGGCGCGGGTCTACAGCGAGATCGTGCCGAGCTCCATGCCGGTCGAGGAGATGCTCGCCAAGAACCCGGCGGCCATCATCCTCTCCGGCGGCCCCTCGTCGGTGTACGAGCCGGGCGCCCCGACCGTCGACCGCTCCCTGTTCGAAGCCGGTGTCCCCGTCTTCGGCATGTGCTACGGCTTCCAGCTCATGGCGCAGGCCCTCGGCGGCACCGTCGACAACTCCGGCGCCCGTGAGTACGGCCGCACCGAGCTGTCGGTGTCCAAGCCTTCCTCCACCCTCTTCGAGGGCACCCCGGCCGAGCAGTCCGTGTGGATGTCGCACGGTGACGCCTGCTCCGCCGCGCCCGAGGGCTTCACCGTCACCGGCTCCACGCACGTCGTGCCGGTCGCCGCGTTCGAGAACGACGTCAAGAAGCTCTACGGCGTCCAGTACCACCCGGAGGTCATGCACTCCACGCACGGGCAGCAGGTGCTGGAGCACTTCCTGTACCGGGGCGCGGGCCTGGCCCCCGACTGGACCACGGGCAACGTGATCGAGGAGCAGGTCGCGGCCATCCGTGAGCAGGTCGGCGACAAGCGCGCCATCTGCGGGCTGTCCGGCGGCGTGGACTCCGCCGTCGCCGCCGCCCTCGTCCAGAAGGCCATCGGCTCGCAGCTGACCTGCGTCTACGTCGACCACGGCCTGATGCGCAAGGGCGAGACCGAGCAGGTCGAGAAGGACTTCGTCGCCGCGACCGGCGTCCAGCTGAAGGTCGTCGACGCGGAGGAGCGCTTCCTGAAGGCGCTGGCCGGGGTCTCCGACCCCGAGGAGAAGCGCAAGATCATCGGCCGCGAGTTCATCCGCGTCTTCGAGCAGGCGCAGCTGGAGATCATGCAGGAGGAGGGCCCCGAAGTCGCCTTCCTCGTGCAGGGCACGCTCTACCCGGACGTCGTCGAGTCCGGCGGCGGCACCGGTACCGCCAACATCAAGTCCCACCACAACGTGGGCGGGCTGCCGGACGACATCGAGTTCGAGCTGGTCGAGCCGCTGCGCCAGCTGTTCAAGGACGAGGTCCGCATGGTCGGCCAGGAGCTGGGCCTGCCCGAGGAGATCGTCCAGCGCCAGCCGTTCCCCGGCCCGGGTCTCGGTATCCGCATCGTCGGCGAGGTCACCAAGGAGCGGCTCGACCTGCTCCGCGAGGCCGACGCCATCGCCCGCGAGGAGCTGACCGCGGCCGGTCTCGACCGCGACATCTGGCAGTGCCCCGTGGTGCTGCTCGCCGACGTCCGCTCGGTCGGCGTCCAGGGCGACGGCCGCACCTACGGTCACCCGATCGTGCTGCGGCCCGTCTCCTCCGAGGACGCCATGACGGCCGACTGGTCGCGCCTGCCGTACGACGTCCTCGGCAAGATCTCCACCCGCATCACCAACGAGGTCAAGGACGTCAACCGCGTCGTCCTCGACATCACCTCGAAGCCGCCGGGCACCATCGAGTGGGAGTAGTCCCGGCGGTCACGTCCGCTTGAGAGTGCGCACCGGCTCTCCGGGCTTCCAGACCTGGACGACGAGATGCGTGTCGTCCTCGACGTAGGTCCGTACGACCTCCGTCAGCTCGGTGCGGAAGAGGTGGAACGGCTCCGGCGGTTCCACCTCTTTCACGTATCCGCCCTTGGTCCCCGGGTCGTCGACCTCGACGGCCCGTCCGCAGATCCGTACGTCACCGCCGGCCGGGCCGGTGCCCTCCCCGGGATTCGCCTGCAGCGCGAAGCGCGGGTCGCGGAGCAGGTCGAGCGCCTTGAGCGAGCCGTGCATCATGCCGAGCCACAGCTCGCCGTCGAGGAAGCGCACCTCCAGCCCCGTGGTGCGGGGCGAGCCGTCCCGGCGCAGGGTCGCGAGGGTGTGGTGCCGGTACGCGCCGAAGCGCGCCTCGACGAGGGCGGCGAGTTCGGGTGCGGCGGAGGTGAAGGAGGCCCAGTCGCGGCCCCCGGTGCTCGGTGTCATACGGGGAGTGTGCCGCCGATACCCGACATCTTTTGTCGCGTTTTTCCAGCGGGCTCGTCCGCGTGCGGCGACCGTCCGTCAGCCGGTCCGGTTGTCGTGCGTCCCGAAGCCCCGGAGCACGGCCGCCTTCGTCAGGGCGAACTCCTCGTCCGTCAGGACGCCGCCGCGGTACAGCTCGCCCAGCTCGCGCAGCCGGCGCAGCAGTACGTCGTGGTGCCCGGCCGGGGGTCCCGCGGCGGCCCGGGAGCGGGGTCGGACCACCGTCGTCGGGGCGGCCGCCCGGCCCTCGTCGGAGGCGGCGGCGCGGGTCGACGGGTGCGGGAGCCGGGCCGTGACCGCGGTGGCGATCAGCGCGGTGAGCAGGTCGCGGCGGGCGTTGCCCCACAGGTCCAGGGCGTAGGGGTCCTTCTCCGGCGGCAGCCTGGAGAACACCGTCTCCCGGGTCACGAACCGCAGGAAGCCGTCCTCGTGCCCGGAGCCGGGCAGCCACTCGACCCGCACCAGGTCGCCGACGCCGATGATCCGCGGGCCGGAGGCGCGCTTGACGCGGTGCGCGGTGTCGGCCCAGTCGATGCGCACCTGGCTGCCGTCGAAGGAGACGGTGCCGTCCGAGGAACGGACCGAGACCGGCACCGGTGGCCCGGACAGCAGATAGGCCCGGACGGGCTCCTTGGGGATCCGGTCGAGGAGCAGCGCGCGGCGGACCTCCTCGGCGACGTACTCGGCCACCCCGCAGCGGTCCACGTCCACCGCCAGCCGGTACGGGTCCGCCGCGTCCGGCAGCCGCCCGCCGGTCGCCTGGAGCAGGGGGTCGGCGCCCTCGCGCAACCGCAGGCGCAGCCGGCCGCGTCTGCGCTCGGGTTCGAAGGTGATGCCCGAGACGGCCGCCAGCGGTACGGAGACCTCACCGTACGTCTGCCGGAACAGCGGCACCGAGCGGTGGAGCCCGGGCGTGATCCGGACCGTGCTGCCGTCGAACGCCCAGGTCCCGTCGCGCTGGATGATCTCGGCCATGGGGGAATTCTCGCAGCCGGGTCAACACGGCGGCCCGTGCGTCACCCGCGCTGAGCAGAGGGGACCCGGGGCGCCGGGCGTCCAGGGCGTGGCGTACGGCACAATTCGCTGTCGTCGCAAGGGATTTACGGGTGTCGGCACACGGGTGTGCCGCAGGTGTTTCGGCGGGTTTCGGGAAGGCGGGCGTCGGGCGTGGCGGTGCAGGAGGCGAGACGCGGGAGCGGCTCGGGCAAGGGCGCGTACGAGGCGCCGCACACAGGCGGCTGCACGTGCGGGGACTGCCCGCACGGGGCCCGTGAGGGGCACCGCCGGGCGGTCGCCGCGTTCCTGCTCAAGCGGGACGAGTTCGCCGCGGGGCAGGGCCTGCCGGCCGCGGTGGCCCACTCGGCCTCGGCCTCCCGGCAGTGGGTCTCCGAGGAACTGACCCAGTCCGCGGACCTCGTCGCCGAACGCGGCCGGGCCGAGGGCGAGGCGTGGCTCGCGGGCCTGGGACGTCGCACGGCGGTCGCCGTGTGGGCCGCTGTCGCCGTGCTGCTGCTCGCCCAGTCGCTCACCGCGATCGGCGCCGGCTGGTCGGCGGCGCGCACCGCCGGGCTGGCGGCGGCCGTGGTCGTGGCCGGCGCGCTGACGGCGGCGTCCTGGTTCCACCGGGCGCGGGGAGGGGCGCTGGCCCCGGTCGTCGGCGAGGACAACCGCCTCTCCACCTCCCGGGCCGTGGCGGCGGTCTGGGTGCTCTTCGTCGCCTACGCGGTGCTCGTCCTGGCGGGTCAGCTGGCCGTGGCCCCGGGGCACGCGCGGCGGGACGCGCTGATCTCCGGGCTGGAACTCGCCCGCGGCGCCGGAGTGGTGACCGTGCTCGCGGTGGTGTGCGGGATCGCGGTGCTGGTGCGCCGGGTGGTCGGGCTGCGGGTGCTGGGGCAACGGCTCCAGAAGGTGCGCGCCGACCGGCCGCGCGCTGCCGATCTGCTCACCGACGACGCGGGCCGCGGGACGTTCGCCGACATCCAGTACGTCGTGATCAGCGCGGTCGCCCTGGTGTTCGCGGCGGTACGGCTGGCCCGGCGCCCGGAGCAGCTGCCCGACCTGCCGTGGGGGCTCGCCGTGGTGGTGCTGGTCTCGGCGGCGACCTACGTGGCCGGCAAGTACGCGGAGGGCGGCCGGCCCGTGATCCTCTCCGTGGTCCGGGCGCGCGAGGCCGGTGACCTGGACGCCCCGATCCGCACCGGCGACGACATCGAGATCCGCGGCGCCGGGTTCGTGCCGCCGGGCGCCCAGCGCGCGGACCGCCTGTCGCGCATGGTCGTCCGCATTGGTGCCGTCAACGTGCACGTGCCCCTGGTCCCCGTGACGGGCGGCTTCAGCAACCCGACGGACGCCCTGCTGACCGTGCCCGTGCCGGCGGACGTGGAACCGGGCCGGGTGGAGGTCCAGGTGGTCACCGGCGCGGGCGTGGAGACGAACCGGTACGCGATCGACGTGACCGACTGACGGACCGACCGCCCCCCTCCGGGGCGTGGCGTGCGGCCACTTGTCGCAACCGACGGAAAGAAATCGGCCGGACGGGGATTGAGCGCGGCGCGTACGTCGTACGTATGGTCTGTCGAGGGGGTTCGGCACGCGTGGGCGAGAGGCGGCTGGCAGTGATGACTCACGGCATGCGGACGGATCCGCACCCGTCCGGTCTCCACGGCGACCGGGGCTGGCGCGACAACGCCTCTCGGTACGCCCTTCTGCCCCTGCGGATCTTCCTGGGCGTCACCTTCATCTACGCGGGCCTGGACAAGCTCACCGACAGCGCGTTCCTGAAGGACTCGGGCGCCGGGTCCATCGGCGACATGATGCGCACCGTCCGCGACTCCTCGGCCATCCCCGCCCTGGTCGACCTGGCGCTGAAGAATCCGCCCGGCTTCGGGTACGCCATCGCCCTGGGCGAGCTGGCCGTCGGCATCGGCACGCTGCTCGGGCTGCTGGCCCGGCTGGCCGCGCTCGGCGGCGCGCTGATCTCGCTCAGCCTGTGGCTGACCGTCAGCTGGGCCTCCGACCCGTACTACTACGGCAACGACCTCGCCTATCTCATGGCCTGGCTCCCCCTCGTCCTCGCGGGTGCCCCGCTGCTCTCGCTGGACGCGGCACTGCGCACCCGGCGCCGCCGGCGGACCGGCGGGTACCGGTAGGCGCCGTCAGCCCGTGAGGTCCGTCCGGGCCTCGTCCGCGTCCCCGTCCGGGCCCGCGGGCGTGCGCCGGGTCCTGCGGCGTCCGCGCACCGCAGCGGTCAGCACCCCGACGGCGCCGGCCAGGCAGAGGCCGCCGGTGACGACCGGGATGATCACGAACCACGGCGTGTCCCACAGGCCTCCCGCGGCACCGGCGTAGAGCACGCCCGCGAGTGTCAGGAAGGCGCCGGCGACCAGGCGACCGGGCTGGAAGTCATGACGCAGCACGGGAGACCTCCGCCTGTCCGAGACCGACCTGGAGATCGAGGTCGAGCGTGCCGGCCTCCTCGACGCCCTTCGCAGGGGACAGCGTGACCTCCTTGTGCTTGCCGGGTGCCACGTCCACGTCCTTCGCGTCGTCGCCGGGGAGCTGGATGTCGCCCACGCCCACCTCGGCGCTCAGCCGCACGGTCACGTCCCGCGGCACGATCACCCGTATGCGTCCCACGCCGACGTCGGCCCGGGTGGTCACCGTCTGCCCCTTCGCCAGGTGCAGGCGGGACAGGTCGAGGGTGCCGGCGCCGGTGCCCACGTCGTACTGCTCGTGGACGTCGGCGACGGCCGAGGGCGTCCAGGTGCTCCGCGTCCACTCCGTCCCGGCGTCCTTCGGCAGGGCGGCCGATCCGGCGAGCAGGCCCGCCGTGACGATCGCCAGGAAGACCGAACCGGCTCCCGTACGGCCGAGGAACGCACTGACCGCGATTCCCACGCCGAAGACCGCCAGCGCACAGGCCAGCCCGGTCTGCAGGCTGGTGCCGAGCGGCTGCTCGTCCCAGGTCAGACGGGTGCCGAGGAAGCCCGCGAGCAGGGCGAGCAGGAAGACCCAGCCACCGATGCCGTGGGCGCCGCGCGACCGCGCGCGCCGGGAGGACCGGTCGGCCGGGGCGCTCCGGTCCCGGTACGCGCCGCGCCCGATGTTGACGGCCGCCGCGATGTCCCGGTCGCGGGATTCCCGGGGGCCCCACAGGTATCCCGTGCCGCCGACGTGGGTGCCGTCCTTGACGATGGGGTCGCGCCACCAGGACGGGTGGGTGACGGCGGCCGGCGGTGCCTTGGCCTCGGGCGGGGCGTCGGCGACGGCCTGGGCGGCGAGCGGATCGGGGCCCGGGGCGGCGCGCTGCCGCGACCAGTAGCCCGCCCCCGCGAGGAGGAGGGAAAGTATCACGGCGAAGGAGAGCACCCCGCCGTTCTTCAGCATGGTCAGGAACACGCCGCAGCCGACCAGGGCGAACAGCACGGCCGTCAGCGCCTGGCCGTCGACCCGGCCGGTCAGCAGCTTGCGCACCTCGTTCTCCTCCTCGTCGTCGTACGGGACGAAGAGCCAGGCGAAGCCGTAGAAGAGGAGGCCGATGCCGCCGGTCGCGGCCAGCACCACGAGCGTGATGCGGAAGATCACCGGGTCCATGTCGCACTGCCGCCCGAGCCCGGCGCACACCCCGGCGAGGGTCTTGTGCCGCCGGTCGCGGCGGAACCTGTGGGGCGGCCCCGAAGCGTCCGCGTCGAGCGTGCCGCCGCCCGCGGACCCCGTGGCATCCCCGCCGCCCGCGGACCCCGTAGCATCCCCGGCGCCCGCGGCGTCCCGTGGGCCGGCGCCCGCCGGCCGGCGCGGTCCGGAGCCGGGTCCCGGGCCCGGCGCGGCGTGCTCGTGATCTGTCATGGCTCCATGGTGACGGGCGCGCCGCCCCGGCGGCAGCCGGTACGACCCTGGTCGGACCCTGATATCGGTCCCTGACGCCGCGCCCGGGGAGCGTTCGAGGGGCCCGCGGTCCGAAGATCAGGGGAGTCTCCGGGACCGACCCTGATGCTGCCCCTCGGCCGGCCGTGTGACCATCGTTGGCATGCCGGACGCCGCAGCACCTCCCCTTCCCGATCCGCGGCCGCCGCGCAAGCTCTACCGCAGCAGCGACGGACGCTGGCTCGGTGGCGTGGCGCGGGGGCTCGCCGGGCATCTCGGGCTGCCCGTCATCTGGGTCCGGCTCGTCTTCGTCGGCCTGTTCATGGCCGACGGCCTCGGTGCGCTGCTCTACGCGGCCTTCTGGTTCTTCGTGCCGCTCGGTGTCGGCGGCGTCGACGCGCAGAAGCCGCCGTCCCTGGTCACGACGGAGACCTCGCCGGACGGCCGCCGCAGACTCGTCGCCCGCAAGCCGGACAAGGGGCAGATCGTCGCCCTGCTCCTCATGGTCGTCGTGGCCATGGTCTTCGTGGGCAACGTGAATCCGGGGAACGGAGCCAAGGCCTACCTGTGGCCGGTCGTGCTCGTCGGCGCGGGCGTCGCCCTCGTCTGGCGCCAGGCGGACAACGCCCGCCGGGCCCGCTGGGCCGAGGTCGGCCGCGACCGGCGCACCGTCACGCTGCTGCGCTCGGTCGCCGGTGTCCTGCTGGTGACGGCCGGCGTCTCCGGCATCTTCGTCCTGCAGGGGTCGGCCGCCCACCTGGGCTCCGTGCTCCAGGCCGCGCTCGCCGTCCTCGTCGGCATCACGCTCCTCGCCGGTCCCTACCTGGTGCGCATGACGCAGGACCTCTCCGAGGAGCGGCTGATGCGCATCCGCGCCCAGGAGCGCGCGGAGGTCGCCGCCCATGTGCACGACTCGGTGCTGCACACCCTCACCCTGATCCAGCGCAACGCGGAGAACGCGGGCGAGGTGCGCCGCCTGGCCCGCGCCCAGGAACGCGACCTGCGCGCCTGGCTCTACAAGCCCGAGGGCAACGGCAAGGACGAGGACGACGAGCCCACCACCCTCGCCGAGGCGGTCAAGCGCAATGCCGCGGAGGTCGAGGACAAGCACGGTGTGCCCATCGAGGTCGTCGTCGTCGGCGACTGCCCGCTCGACGAGAGGATCGGCGCACAGATGCAAGCGGCACGCGAGGCTATGGTGAACGCCGCCAAGTACGGTGGCGAGGGCGGCGCGGTTCAGGTCTACGCCGAGGTCGAGGGCAGGACGGTCTTCGTGTCCGTGCGGGACCGCGGTCCCGGCTTCGACCTCGACTCGATACCCGCCGACCGCATGGGCGTCAGAGAATCGATCATCGGCCGCATGGAGCGCAACGGGGGCACGGCGCGGCTGCGCGCGGTGCCGGACGGCGGCACGGAGGTCGAGCTGGAGATGGAGAGGGCGGAGAAGTCGTCATGAGCGAGCCGACCGAGGGCAACGCAGCGGCGGGACCGGCGGGAGCGGGGGAGCGCCATGTGCGCGTGGTCCTCGTCGACGACCACCGCATGTTCCGCACGGGCGTCCAGGCCGAGATCGGCCAGACCGCCGAGACCGGCGTCGAGGTCGTCGGAGAGGCCGCCGACGTGGACCAGGCGGTCACCGTCATCACCGCGACCCGGCCCGAGGTGGTCCTCCTCGACGTCCACCTCCCGGGCGGCGGCGGTGTCGAGGTCCTGCGCCGCTGCGCCCCCCTGATGGCGGACGCCGAGCGGCCCGTCCGCTTCCTCGCCCTGTCCGTCTCGGACGCGGCCGAGGACGTCATCGGCGTGATCCGCGGCGGTGCGCGCGGCTACGTCACCAAAACGATCACCGGCTCGGACCTGATCGACTCGATCTTCCGGGTCCAGGAGGGCGACGCGGTCTTCTCCCCGCGCCTGGCCGGTTTCGTGCTGGACGCCTTCGCCTCCACCGACGCCCCGCCGGTCGACGAGGACCTCGACCGCCTCACCCAGCGCGAGCGCGAGGTCCTGCGCCTGATCGCCCGCGGCTACGCGTACAAGGAGATCGCCAAGCAGCTGTACATCTCCGTCAAGACGGTCGAGTCGCACGTCTCCGCGGTCCTGCGCAAGCTCCAGCTCTCCAACCGCCACGAGCTGACCCGCTGGGCGACGGCCCGCCGGCTGGTGTGACGGCCGGCGGGCGTCCTCGGGCGTCCCGGCTATCCGGCGTAGGTCTCGAACTCGGCGACCTTCGGGGTGCCCGACGCGCTGGTGATCGTGAAGGTGACCTTCTTCAGCGAGGTCGCGGGGAAGGAGATGACCCCCGCGCCGCTGCCCGAGGCCAGGGTGGCGCCGGTGTCACCGTTGACGACCTTCCAGGAGCCGATGGCGCCCGAGCTGCCCGCCGCCTCCCGGATGTTGACCTTCGACACGGTGGTCGCGGAGCCCCACTTGACGGAGACCGAGCCCGTCGAGCCGGCCGGTGACCAGTAGGTGCTCAGGTCGCCGTCGCGCACGTTGCCGTAGCTGGTGCCGCTCGCCTTGGAGGAGCCGTCGGCACCGGCCCCGAGGCTGAGGTTGGTGCCGCTGGGCACCGTCGGGTCGGGCGTCGGGTCGGTGGGGTCCGGAGTCGGGTCGGTCGGGTCGGTCGGGTCCGGGGACTGGGCCGAGCAGCTGCCGTCCGACACCTTCAGGCCCTTGTTCGCACCCGCGGTCTGGCCCACGATGCCCGGCACGCAGGTCGCGTCGTCCAGGCTGTAGGAGTACGGGATGCTGACGCTGGTGTTGGACTGCGGGTTCGGGCCGGCCGGGTTGTTGTCCTCGCCGGGCTCGGACCAGGTCACGTTGTCGAAGATGTTGCCGTTGACCTGCCAGGAGCCGGCCGCGTCCGTGTAGAAGGTGCCGAGGACGTCCTTGGAGTCCTCGAAGTAGTTGTTGTCGACCCTGGCCTTCGCCCCGGCCCGGGAGTTGATGCCGGACTCGTTCAGGTGCACGTAGTGGTTGTTGTAGATGTGGGCGATGCCGCCGCGCAGGAGGGGCGCGCGGGAGTCGAGGTTCTCGTACAGGTTGTGGTGGAAGGTCACGTACCCGTTGGAGCGGTCGCTCTCGCTGGAGCCGATGAGGCCGCCGCGGCCGGAGTTGCGCAGGATGCTGTAGGACAGCGTCACGTACTGGGTGTTGTCCTTCATGTCGAAGAGGCCGTCGTAGCCCTCCGACTCCCCGCCGGACGCCTCCAGGGTGGCGTGGTCGACCCACACGTTGCGGACGTCGCTCTCCATGCCGATGGCGTCACCGCCGTTGGAGGTGGGCGAGCCGGACTTCTTGACGTTCCGGACGGTCACGTTCTGGATGATGATGTTGCTGGACTCCCGGATGTGGATGCCCAGTTGGTCGAAGACGGCACCGCTGCCCACGCCGACGATCGTGACGTTGCTGATCTGCTTGAGCTCGATCTTGTCCGCGGCGGTGCTGCAACTGCCGCCCGACACCTTGGTGGTGTTGCCGTGGTTGATGGTGCCCTCGACCTGGATGACGATTGGGGTGCTGCTGGAGGCCCGGTTGCACAGGGCCTGGTGGATCGCGGTGCCCGTGGTGGCGCGGACGGTCTGCCCGCCCGCGCCGCCGGTGGTTCCGCCGTTCTGCGTCGCGTAGCCGGTGGCGCCGCCGGCCGCGGCCGACGCCTCGGGTGCCGACAGGACCGCGGTGGCCGCGGCCGCCAGGGCCAGCGTGCCCACTGCGGTTGAGAGCCGTATGGCGACTGGTCGTCTCATCTCGCCTCGCCTTTCGTCTTCGCACGGCGGCGGTCGCCGCTCGCTGGTGAGGTGGTTCTGCAGGCCCTGAAGGTTGCCGCCTGTGGTGCATTAAGCGGTTTCCTCATGCCCGAGGTGCCTGGTTCCGTGGTGCGGTGACGTTCCGGGGCGACAGCGCTTCGCACAGGGGCTCAGCTCGAGGAAAAGGAGCACCCCAGTAGGTATGAGCTGAGCATGACAATCGGGAAAGCGCTTTCACCGGTCGAGAGAGTAGGCCTGGACCATTGGCGTGGCAAGGGTCCGCGCACGCATCGGTTGTACCGACCGGTCTCACACCACCCGCGCGGCTCCCGCGAACGGCATCGCGTCGACGGGGGCGAGGCGGACCGGCGCCGAGGGGTTCGGGGCGTGGATCATCTGCCCGTTGCCGACGTAGATGCCGACGTGGCTGATGCCGGAGTAGAAGAAGACCAGGTCGCCGGGGAGGAGTTCCGCGCGGGAGACACGGCGGCCCGCGCCGATCTGGGCGTAGGTCGTGCGGGGGAGGGAGACGCCCGCGGCGCGGTAGGCGGCCTGGGTCAGGCCAGAGCAGTCGAAGGCGTCCGGACCGGTCGCGCCCCACACGTAAGGGCTGCCGAGCTTCTGGTACGCGTACGCGACGGCCGCCGCGGCGCGGGAGTTCGGCGCCTGGGCGGAAGCGGCCAGGCCCTCGCGGGCGCCCGCCGAGCGGCCGGCGCGGCCCGCACCGGAGGTGAGGGCGCGCTCCTCGGGCGTCAGCCGGGACAGCAGACGGCGTGCCCGCTCCAACTTGCCGGTGACGGTGGCGCGGTGCCGTTCCAGCTCGGCCTGCCGCGACGTCAGCGAGGCCAGCTCGACCCGGGCGGCCCCGCGCAGCTGCTCGACGTCCCGCAGCTCCTCGCGTGCCCGGGCGACGGCGGCCGTCTGCCGGCTGCCCACCCGCTCGACGAACGCGGCGCCCTCCAGGTACCGGTCCGGGTCGGCGGAGAGCACGAGCTGCACGGCGGGGTCGAGACCGCCGCTGCGGTACTGCGCCGCCGCGACCGAGCCCAGCGTCTCCCGCGTCGTGTTCAGCCGGTCCTCCTTGCGGGCCACCTCGTCCCGCAGCTCCTCCAGGTGCCGCTCCGCGGCGTCGGCCTTCTCCTTCGCGCCGTTGTACTTCTCGGTGGCGACCTCGGCCTCCCGGTACAGCTTGTCGACCTCGGCCCTGACCTGCGCCGGCGTCGGCTCGGGATCGGCGTGCCCGGTGCCGGCCAGCCCGGCCGCGGCGGCCGCGCCCGCGAGGGTGACCGTGACGGCGGTGCGGGCGGCCGTCCCGTTGCCCGCGGGGCGCCGCCGTGGTCTGCGATGCGAAGCCACCGGGGATCCACGTCCTTCCGAACCGTGCGCCGGCCGCTGCTCGGACCGGTCGCCTGCCGAAGGACGCTAGGCCGGTGGGTAACGAGCGGGTGACGGATTGCGCGGAACTGGCGGTACCGGTCCGGCGGAGGACCGTACGTGACCGTGGACCGGACAGGGGGCCGTCGACTTCACGCAGAGTGATGACCGAAACGCCGGATCGGGGACATGTGAGGACGATGAGCTGCTATGGGGCGCATATATGCGCCCTGGCCCCCTCGGGCCGGGCGGCCCGGTGTCGGAGCGTGTCCGGCCGCTGATTAGGCTCCGGCCTCATGGACGTACTCATCCACCTCTTCGTCGGTCTGCACATCATCGGCATCGGAGCGCTCCTCGGCGGCTTCCTGACCCAGATGAAGGCGATGGGCCAGGGCACCGCCCGCTTCACGCCGGCCATGCTGCACGGCGCGCTGACGATGCTGGTCACCGGAGCGGTCCTGGTCGGCCTCAACCAGGCCCAGGACTACTCCATCGACAACGTCAAGATCGGCGTGAAGCTGGCCGTGCTGATCGTGATCCTCGGCCTCGTCTACGTGAAGCGCGACGACGAGAAGGTGGACAAGCCGCTGTTCGGCCTCGTCGGCCTGCTGACCCTGGTGAACATCTTCATCGCCGTGTTGTGGACCTGACGCCCGCGCCGCCCGCGGCCCCCGCCGAAGCGGAGCGCAGCCCGGCCCGGCCCGCGGCGACGGCACCCGCGGCGACCGCCAGCCACGCGGCCACCGCGATCCACACCAGGGCCCGACCGGGCCCCTCCAGCCACGGAACGTCCACGACGGCGGCGACGGACAGCGTCGCCGCCGCCGTCATGCCGAGGGGGAAGACGGTCGACCAGCGGCGCACGTCGTAGCGGGGGCGGGGCCACACGATCTCGCAGACGAGAAGGACGACGTACCAGGCGAGGTCGAGCACGAGCAGGGCGACGGTCGCGTCGTGCAGCACCGCACTGTCGTCGTCGTTCCACAGGTACGTCCCGCCGTCGGCCGCGGCGAGCAGCTTGGCCCCCGCGAGCGCCGAGATGGCGAGCGCGCCGCCCGCGACCCAGTGGTCCCCGGCGCCGCGGGCCACTTGCCGCGGGTCGAAGCGGAACAGCGCGATGACGTAGAGCACGAGCCCCAGCCAGAACGGCACCAGCGCCACGTGCGCGAGCCAGGCCGTGGAGGTGGCCGCGGCCAGCGTGGCCCCCAGCACGGCCAGGCCCTCCGTGGCCACGCAGCCCAGGAACACCGCCCCCGGCATCCGCCGCTCCCAGTGCTGCACGACCACCAGCAGCAGCCCGGGCCACAGCAGCGCGGCCAGTGCCAGCAGCGCCGCCGCCAGGGCCGTCCAGCCGAGCAGCGAGAAACGGGTGCCCAGCACGGTCGTCGCGGCGACGGCCGTGAGCGCGCCCGGTGTCCCCGCCCGCGTCATCCACTTCGCCCGGTCGGACAGCAGCAGGGAGACGAAGTTCGCCGCGAGCGCCAGCCACGCGGCGCAGGCGAGCACCAGCGCGATGCGCGACAGCAGCTCGTGGTGGATCAGGTGCAGGCCGACCGACAGGATGCCGGTCGCCATCACCGCGGCCCCGGCCGCCGGCGGACGCTGCGCCCACCAGGCGCGCAGAGGGTGACTGGAGGCGGATGACATGGGTCGATGCTAGAGAGCGCCGTGCGTCAGGCCGGACGCACCACGCTGTGGATCGACGACTCGCCGTCGTAGAAGACCGACTCCTCGCGGACGTACGCACCCGGCTTCGGGGCGTGGATCATCATGCCGTTGCCGATGTAGATGCCGACGTGGCTGATGTCGTCGTAGAAGAAGACCAGGTCACCGGGTTGTGCCTGCGAGACGGAGACCGTCGTGCCGGCGTCGACCTGGTCGTAGGTGGTGCGCGGCAGCGTCACGTCCGCGGCCTTCCAGGCGGCCTGGGTGAGACCGGAGCAGTCGTACGAGCCGGGGCCCGTGGCGCCCCAGACGTACGGCTTGCCGATCTGGGCCCGGGCGAAGGCGAGCGCCTTCTCGGCCTTGGTGCCGTACGACGGGTCCGGCGCGGAGGAGCCGGTGCCGGTGCCGGTGCCGCCGGTGGCGGAACCGGACGAGCCGGTGGAGCCGGAGGAGCCGGAGGGGTCTGCCGGGGTGTCGCTCTCCTGCGGGGCGGCCTCCTGCTGCCGCTGCCGCTCCTCGGCCTGCTGCCGGGCCAGCTCGGCGGCCTTGCGGGCGGCCTCCTCCTGCTTCCTCCTCTCGATCGCCGCGAGCCGGGCCTTCTCCTCGGCGGTCAGCGTCGACAGCAGCTCGCGCGCGTCGGTGAGCTTCTTCTGGACCGTGGCCTTGGCCGTCCGCAGGTCGTTCTGCGAGTCGGTGAGCGTTTCAAGGCTCTCGGTGGCCTCCCGGCGCTTCTTCATCGTCTCGGACTGCTGGGTGACGTAGTCGTCGACCGCTTCCTTCTGGCGGCCGGTGAGCCGGTCCATCAGCTGGCTCCGGTCGACGTAGTCCTGCGGTGAGTCCGCGAGGAGGAAGGTCGCGGTCGACGGGATCAGGCCGCCCGTGCGGTACTGCGCGGAGGCGTAGGCGCCCAGCTCCTCGCGGGCCTCGTTGAGCTTTTGGGTGCGCTGGGCGACGTCGTCGAGGAGGGTGTCGACGCGCTCGCGCTGCTTCGCGGTCCTCTCCTTGGCCGCGTTGTACTTCTCGGTCGCCGACCCGGCCTGGCGGTAGAGGTCGTCGACCTTCTTCTCGACCTCTTCGAGGGTGGGCCGGTCGTCCGACGGCACGGCGTCGGACGTCTGGGACAGCAGGGCGACGGAGGTGAGGGCCGCCGTGGCGAGGGCGGGGGTCCGTATGCCTGCTACGCGCGTACCGGTGGGGCGCGACTTGCGGTGCGACGCCAAGGGAGGCGACTCCTTCCGTGCTCCGCCTACCGGGTTAGCTGTCGGGTTCGGGCGGTGGTTCGGAAGGATTGCCCTACGGCACCGCCCGTGGTGGGCGGGTGGCCGATTCACCCCAGGAATTCGGTGGGTCCCCGGCTCCGGACGCCGTGCGGCACGCCGGACTCGGCGGAGGCCGCGCGGCCCGGCGACGTTCGCCGGAAGGGGCGTGCGACCTGTCCCGCACCGTAGCCAACTCGTGTGGCGCCTGGGAAGGTTGCCGGGTGATATGCCCGATACATTTTCGTGACCTCCGGTGCGAGGGTCACTCCGTGTGATAGCGCCTGCTCCGAGAGCTCCGATCCCGGCGATGCCGGCCATTTTCCGGGGTGGCAGCCGGTTGTCGGTGGGGCACCCTAGACTCGGAGAGCGATGAGCAGCCTCTTTGACGAAAGCTTCCTGGCGAGCCTCCAGACCCCGCGCGGTCACGAGGAGGAACCCCCGCCGCCGCCCGAGGACGACCACGTGACGGAGCCGGTTCCGCACGATCTGTTCGGCGGGAAGTTCGACGCGCCGCCGGACCGGGACCCGTACTACCGGGACGGCGCCCCCCGCCCCGTCCTGGACCCGGCCGCGCTCCTGGAGGGGCTCAACGACAACCAGCGCGCCGCCGTCGTGCACTCCGGCTCCCCCCTGCTCATCGTGGCCGGTGCCGGATCCGGCAAGACCCGGGTGCTCACCCACCGCATCGCCCACCTGCTGGGAGAGCGGGGCGTCCACCCCGGGCAGATCCTCGCGATCACCTTCACCAACAAGGCCGCGGGCGAGATGAAGGAGCGCGTCGAGCAGCTCGTCGGCCCGCGCGCGAACGCGATGTGGGTGATGACCTTCCACAGCGCGTGCGTCCGCATCCTGCGCCGCGAGTCCAAGAAGCTCGGCTTCACGTCGTCCTTCTCGATCTACGACGCCGCCGACTCCAAGCGGCTCATGGCGCTGGTCTGCCGCGACCTGGACCTGGACCCGAAGCGCTTCCCGCCGAAGTCGTTCAGCGCGAAGATCAGCAACCTGAAGAACGAGCTGATCGACGAGGAGGACTTCGCCGCGCAGGCCGCCGACGGTTTCGAGAAGACCCTCGCCCAGGCCTACGCCCTCTACCAGTCGCGGCTGCGCGAGGCCAACGCGCTCGACTTCGACGACCTGATCATGACGACGGTCAACCTGCTCCGCGCCTTCCCGGACGTCGCCGAGCACTACCGCCGCCGCTTCCGGCACGTCCTCGTCGACGAGTACCAGGACACCAACCACGCCCAGTACGCCCTCGTGCGCGAGCTGGTCGGCGGGGCCTCGGAGCACCCCGTCGACGTGCCGCCCGAGGCGGAGGTCCCGCCCGCCGAGCTGTGCGTCGTCGGCGACGCCGACCAGTCGATCTACGCCTTCCGTGGCGCCACCATCCGCAACATCCTCCAGTTCGAGGAGGACTACCCGGACGCGACGACGATCCTGCTGGAGCAGAACTACCGCTCCACCCAGACGATCCTCAGCGCCGCCAACGCGGTCATCGAGCGCAACGAGTCCCGCCGCCCCAAGAACCTGTGGACCAACCAGGGCGCGGGTTCGCAGATCACCGGGTACGTCGCCGACACCGAGCACGACGAGGCCCAGTTCGTCGCCGACGAGATAGACCGCCTCACGGACGCGGGCGACGCCCGGGCCGGTGACGTCGCCGTCTTCTACCGCACCAACGCCCAGTCCCGTGTCTTCGAGGAAGTGTTCATCCGCGTCGGCCTGCCCTACAAGGTCGTCGGCGGCGTCCGCTTCTACGAGCGCAAGGAGGTCCGGGACGTCCTGGCCTACCTGCGCGTCCTGGCCAACCCCGAGGACTCGGTGCCGCTGCGCCGCATCCTCAACGTGCCCAAGCGCGGCATCGGCGACCGCGCCGAGGCGATGATCGACGCGCTCGCCCAGCGGGAGAAGATCAGCTTCCCGCAGGCGCTGCGCCGCGTGGACGAGGCGTACGGCATGGCCGCGCGCTCGGCGAACGCCGTCAAGCGGTTCAACGCGCTCATGGAGGACCTCCGCACGATCGTCGAGTCCGGCGCCGGACCGGCGACCGTGCTGGAGGCCATACTCGAACGCACCGGTTACCTCGCCGAGTTGCAGTCCTCCACCGACCCCCAGGACGAGACCCGCATCGAGAACCTCCAGGAACTCGCCGCCGTCGCGCTGGAGTTCGAGCAGGAGCGGGCCGAGGCCGAGGGGGAGAGCACCGGCACGCTGGCCGACTTCCTGGAGCGGGTCGCACTGGTCGCCGACTCCGACCAGATCCCCGACGAAGAGGACGGCGACGGCGTCGTCACCCTGATGACCCTGCACACCGCCAAGGGCCTGGAGTTCCCGGTCGTCTTCCTCACCGGCATGGAGGACGGCGTCTTCCCGCACATGCGCGCCCTCGGCCAGCCCAAGGAGCTGGAGGAGGAGCGCCGCCTGGCCTACGTCGGCATCACACGTGCGCGGGAGCGGCTGTACCTGACCCGGTCCACTCTGCGCAGCGCCTGGGGACAACCGTCGTACAACCCGCCGTCGCGTTTCCTCGAGGAGATCCCGGCACCCCACCTGGAGTGGAAGCGCACCGGTGCGAACGGACCTGCTCCCTCCGCGCCGGTCTCGGGAGTGGCGGCCTCGCTGTCGTCGTCCCGTTCCCGCTCCTCGGCGTCGGGCGCGTCCGGCTTCGCCACCCGCCGGACCGCGTCCGAGAAGCCCACGGTCTCGCTCGCGGTCGGCGACCGTGTCACGCACGACCAGTTCGGGCTCGGCACGGTGGTCGGGGTCAAGGGCACCGGGTCGAACGCCGAGGCGACGATCGACTTCGGGGACACCAAGCCGAAGCGGCTGCTGCTGCGGTACGCGCCGGTGGAGAAGCTCTGAGCCTGCGCCGAGGGCGCTCACCTCGTGAGCCCCGTCGGCCGACGGGGCTCACGGCCGGCTGCTGAGACGCCACGCCGTCACTGCGGGTCGAGACCGTGGCTGCGCAGCCACGGGAGCGGGTCGATCGCGCCTCCGCCGGAGGGCCGCACCTCGAAGTGCAGGTGCGGTCCGGTCGAGTTGCCCGTGTCACCGGACAGCGCGATCGGATCGCCGGCCTTGACCTTGGCGCCGTAGGGAACCTGGTAACTGGAGAGGTGGCAGTACCAGGTCTCCGTGCCGTCCTTCGCCGTCAGGATCAGCATGTTCCCGTACGCGACGTTGTACTGCGTGCGCACCGTGCCGTCGGTCGCGGCCATCACCTTCGTGCCGTACGACACGGGGAAGTCGATGCCGGTGTGCGCGGACATCCAGTTGATGCCCGCCTGACCGTAGTAGGCGCTGAGCCCGTGCTGCTCGACCGGGAGCGCGAACTTGGGGCGCAGCCGCTCCTTGCGGGCCGCCTCCTCCGCCGCCCTCCTCTTCTCCGCCGCCTGCTCGGCCTTGAGGTCGATGCGTTCCTGCGTCCGGCTGGCCCGGTCGGCGAAGTCGTCGGCGCCGGCGGAGAGACTCGCGAGCTGCGTGTCCAGCTTGTTGTTGGCGGCGGACGGCTTCACCGGCGCGGCACCCGTGTCGGCCCCGTCCGCCGCCGACGCCGTGGTCTCCTTGCCGTCCTCGCCGCCCAGACCGCCCACGGAGGCCGCGGCGATGCCGGCGACGCTCATCACGCAGGCCGAGGGAACGGCGATGGTCAGCAGTGCCGAGCGCTTGGCCGGCTGACGCCGGCGGGAACGCGCTCCGCCCCGGGAGGCGGTGCGTGCGGCGGGGATCCGGGGAGCCGGGACGACCTCTTCCTGCTCCTCGAGCAGAGGGGTCACGGCGGGCAGTTCGCCGGTGGCGGTCAACCCGTCGTCGCGCGGGGCGGGTTCCTCGGCGGCGGCCGTCGCCGTGTCCGTCGCGGTGTCCTGCGCCGTGTCGTCCGGCGCCGCGCCGTCCGAGTTCCACTGCGTGGCGTCGTAGGCGCCGGTGTCGAACGTGCCGGTGCCGAAGGCCAGGGCCTCGAAGGTCCCTGTCTCGGATGCCCCTGTCTCGAAGGTCCCCGTCCCGGCGGTCACGGTTTCGACGGCGCCGGTGTCGAAGGCCTCTGCTGCGAACGTCCCCGTGGCGAAGGTCTGGGTGCCCCACTCCCACTGCTGGGTCCCGTCGGCGGGGCCACCGGACTGGTCGGGCAGGGCCCAGGCGGCCGTGTCCCACTGGCCCGTCGACTCGCCGCTCGTCGCCTGCGCCGGCACCATGACGGGCTGCTGGCCGCCGGCCGTCCAGGTGGTCGTGTCGTAGGCGCCGGTGTCATGGGCGGCGTGGTGCAGGCCGGCGTACGCGTCGTGGTGCAGGGTCTGGTGGCTGCCGGTGCCCCATTGGGTGGAGTCGTACGTGCCGGTGGCCGCGTAGGCGCCAGTGGTGTCGTACGAGCCGGTGGTGTCGTAGCCGCCGGCGCTCTGGCCCGGGAGGCTGCCGAACAGCGGATCCGCGGCGAACGTCGCCGTGGCATGGGGGCCGGTGGCAAAACCGGTGGCGTCGTATCCGCCGTACGTGGTGAGGTCGCCGTACTGGGCTTCACCGGTGCCGTACGGCGCGTAGTGCGCCGGGTCGGCGTCGGAAGCCGAGGCCGGGGTGGTCATGCCCCCCGACGGGTGACGGTCGTTCACCAACTTCTCTTTCGCCTCGACAACAGGGCTGCCAGAGCAGTGCGGCGACTGTACCCGGCGGTATGCGGGCGCGACAATCTTCTGCAGGTTTCGCCCACGCAGGAAACGGGCAATCGGCCGTGTTTCGGGGGACGGCGGGCGCGAGTTTGGTTTTGTGTTCGACGTTTGTTCGACGTAGAGGTGGGCGCGTCGCGGTGGTCACCGCCGCGGTGATCTCCGTGGTGACCGCCCCGGCGGTGGTCGATGAGGTGCCGCCTCGGCGGCCGAACGGGTGAGGGCTCCGGTCTCAGGCGACGGTCAGTCCGCCCGAACGGCCGCCGGCTGCCGTGCCCGAGTCCGGCCCGGGCGTGTCGAGCGCCTGCCGGATACCGGTGGCCACGGCGGGGTGCACGGGCAGGGCGAGATGGCCGATGCCGCTCACCCGGACGTTCTGGACGGTCAGGTCGGGGTGGTCGAGGCAGGCCGTCTCCAGCGGGTCCATCACCCGGTCCAGGTCGCTCCAGAAGCTGACGAACTGCGTGCGGCAGCCGGGCGCCGGCATCGCCAGCTCGTCGAGCACGGCCGAACCGGGGCGCATCTGGCGCACGATCGGGTGGGCGTTCGCCAGCGGCACCACCCGGGTGCCCGCGTGCGGGGTACCGAGCGTGACCAGCGTCCGGACGCGCAGATCACCGCCGAGGCGCTGCACGTAGTACCGGGCGATCAGCCCGCCGAGGCTGTGTCCGACCACGTCGACGCGGTCACTGCCCGTGCGCTCGCAGATCTCCTCGATGTGCCGGCCGAGCAGCTCGGCGGCGCAGCGTATGTCGCAGGTCAGAGGTGAATAGTTCAACGACTCGACCTGCTGCCTGCCGTGCTGGGCCAGGCTGCGGCGCAGCAGGAGGAAGACCGAGCGGTTGTCGATGAATCCGTGCAGCAGGACGACCGGGGGGTTGTCGGGAGTCGGCAGCTGTGCGGTGGGTGCGGAGGACGCCTTCGGGTCCCGCGATACCGCGCGGGCCGGCGCGGGGACGCACCGGCGCTCCTGGACGATGCCGGAGGGGTAGAGGAGGAGATGTCCGGCGAGGATCGCGGCCTCCAGGACCGTCGCCTTCAGGAGGGCCGTGGAGAGCCCCGTCACCCTGCCCGGAAGGCCGGCCAGACCGGACAGGCCCGAGAAGCCGGTGAGCGCCGACATCCCCGGAAGTCCTGGAAGCCCCGGCAGGGCCGTGAACGCCGGAATCGCCGGGAGTGCGGGCAGAAAACGCTGGCACAGCGGGAGAAGGGGCAGTGCTGCCGTCGTGACCTTCATGGGCCGACCTCCTGTCGGCACGCGGAGGAACGCCTCTGTCCCCGTGTGCCCTCGTGGAGAGCCGTGACACCAGTGATGGGTGGTGTTTGCGAGGTTTACGTAAACCAGTGTGCCAGTGCAGTGGGCTCTGTGCCCTTCGGTGCCGTTGGATACGGCGACGAGGCCCGCGGCTGCCCTGCCTTGCCCTGCCCTCGCTGCGGCTCTCCGTGCGCGTGTTCACTCCCCGCCCCTGCGACGGAGCGCGGCGAACATGTCCCACCGTGTGATTTCCCCCTCTGTCTCCACCGCGAAACTGCGGGTTGCGGGATGCTGGCGATAACGTGCGTTCACTTTCCCCGGACGGTGTGGTGCGGGGTGTCTGTACCGCGAGGGCGGGCATTTGGTGCACTTGGTGCCGAATGCGCGATCCATGCGCACCATGCGTCTGTGTACGGGCATGGGTGATGTGTGCGGTACTTGTCGGTACGGATGGATGTAGTCGCTTCATGGAGGCAGTGATGGGTGTGGCAGCCGGTCCGATCCGCGTGGTGGTGGCCAAGCCGGGGCTCGACGGCCACGATCGCGGGGCCAAGGTGATCGCGCGAGCACTGCGCGACGCCGGTATGGAGGTCATCTACACCGGCCTCCACCAGACACCCGAGCAGATCGTGGACACCGCGATCCAGGAGGACGCCGACGCGATCGGGCTGTCCATCCTCTCCGGTGCGCACAACACGCTCTTCGCCGCCGTGATCGACCTGCTCCGGGAGCGGGACGCGGCGGACATCCTGGTCTTCGGCGGCGGGATCATCCCCGAGGCGGACATCCCCCCGCTGAAGGAGAAGGGCGTCGCGGAGATCTTCACCCCCGGCGCGACGACGGCGTCGATCGTGGACTGGGTGCGGGCGAACGTGCGGGAACCCGCGGAGGCGTAACCGCTGCGCTCGGCCGAAGAGGGGGCGAGTGCGGCGGCCGGCGAGGACGGCAGTGGCCGTCATGTCCGGCGCCCCGATGCCCGTCCCCGGGCACGCCCCGAGGCCGGCCCGAGGAGGGGTGCGGCGTGTGCGGAGGCTTCGGCACGGGTCGCGTGCCGTGATGTGGGTGGACGTGCCGGGCCGCGCGCCCGGCACCGGGCCACGGTGCGGGCCCCGGGCCCGGGCTGCTGCGCGTCGGGCCGAGTGTTCGTGGCTTGCGGAACGTGGCGTCGGGCGACCGGCCCGACTCCCGCATCGCCCTGTGCCGCCCCTCATCGCCCGGGCCGAGTGCCGGAGCGCGGCGTACGTCCTCGTCACCGCCTGGCCCCTACACCGCCCCCAACTCCTCGGTCATCGCCGCGCGCAGCCGCAGCGTCGTGACCAGGCGCTGGAACGCTTCCGCCCAGTACCCGCCCGCTCCCGGTGACGCGTCCTCCGGTTCGTCCGGCACGGCCAGCAGGCCGTCCAGGCGGCCCGCCTCGCAGGGATCGAGGCAGCGCTCGGCCAGGCCCATGACACCGCTGAAGCTCCAGGGGTAACTTCCGGCGTCCCGGGCGATGTTGAGCGCGTCGACCACCGCCCGTCCGAGCGGCGGGGCCCACGGGACCCCGCACATGCCGAGCAACTGGAACGCCTCGGACAGGCCGTGCGTCGCGATGAACCCGGCGACCCACTCGGCCCGTTCGTCACCCTCCAGGGTGCCGAGCAGCTTCGCCCGCTCGGCCAGAGACACCGCACCGGGACCGCCGGCCTCCGGCGCCGTGGGTGCTCCCAGCAGCGCCCTCGCCCACGCGGCGTTCCGCTGCCGCACCGCCGCCCGGCACCACGCCGCGTGCAGCTCGCCCTGCCAGTCGTCCGTCACGGGCAGCGCGACGATCTCCTCCGGTGTGCGCCCGCCCAGCCGGGCCGGCCAGGTCCCCAGCGGTGCCGCCTCCACCAGCTGGCCGAACCACCACGACCGCTCACCACGCCCCGCGGGCGGCTTGGCGACGACCCCGTCCCGTTCCATGCCCGCGTCGCACTCGTGCGGCGCCTCCACGGCGATCGCCGGCCGGTCCGTGGCGTGGTCCAGCGACACACACGTCAGGGCGCGTGCCGCCATCCGCGCGGCCAGCGCCGAGTCCGGCAGCGCCGACAACAGCTCCGCCGCCGTCGCCCGCACATTGCGGCTGCGGTCGGCCAGCGCCTGCTCCAGGAACGGCTCGTCCGCGGGCGCCAGCCCCGTCCGCAGCGAGTCGAGGAACATCAGCCGGTCCTCGGCCCGCTCCGTCGCCCAGGTGGAGGCGAGCAGTTCGCGGCCGGCGGCCGGATCGCGAGAGCGCAGGGACGCCAGCAGGGCGACGCGCTCGGCGAACAGGCCCTCCTGCCACAACTGGCGTATCCGCTCCGTCGCCCCGGGGCCGGGCAGCGCGGTGCCGCCGCCCGGCGTCGCGCGCAGGGCGAACTTCCAGTCCGGGTTCAGCCGGGCCAACCACAGGGCGCGCGGCCCCGCGAAGGCCAGCGCCGCCGGGCGCAGGTCGGTGCGCCCCCGGGCCGCGTCCAGCAGGGCCGGAAGCGTCTCGGGCGGTGCCGCGAAACCGCGGGCGTTCGCCGTCGCCAGCCACTGGGGCAGCAGCTCCATCAGGTCGGGCGCGGTGCCCCTGCGTCCTGTGCCCGCCGCTCCGGGGCGGTCGGTGAGGAGCATCGCGAGCCGGCGGGCGGCCGCGGCCGGCAGCGACGGGCGGTCGTCGTCGGGGGCCGGCTCCGGACGCCGTGCCGCTCGTGCCGGTACCAGGCCGGCGCGTCTGCGGACGGTCTCCACGGCCGCGGCGTCCAGCAGCGCCGCCGCAGCGTTCGGGCCGGGCTCGCTGCCCCGGGGGGTGCGCCGCTGCGTGCCGAGCAGCGCCGAGGTGACGAGTTCCTCCCAGGCCCCGGACGAGAGCGCGTCCGCGTCCGTGGCGGCGTGCGTCGTGGTCATGCGGTTCCCTTCCGTGGAACGGGTCAGCACAGGGTCACCGCCGGGCCCGGTCCGTCCGGCCAGGCCGTCAGCGGGGTGAAGCCCCGGTGGCCGCACTCGCCGAAGACCGTGACCGGCCTGCCGCCCGCCAAAGCGACCAGGCGCCACAGGCCAGGGCGGTTGCGGGCCGCGGGGGCGAGGGGCAGCGCCGTGTCCTCGTCGGCGTCGGCCAGCTGCCAGGAGTCGCCGTCCGGTACCGGTACGACCCGGTCCAGGGTCACCGGGACCGACTCCAGCCACGGGTCGTCACCGAGGGCCTCGCCGTACCGGACGACCGCACGGGAGGTCGTCACGCCCGGCGGGCGGGTCTCCATCCACGTGGGCGGCGCGAACTGTTCACCGAGAGCAACCCGTTGCCGGACCGCACCCGGGTAGGAGGACACCTCCGCATCCAGCGTCAGACCCACCGGAAGCGCGAGCTCCGGCGCCCGGCCCGCGGCCCCGTAGGAGAGGAGCAGCGCGGTGCGCTCCGACTCGACGCCGTACAGCCAGATGCGCCGGGTCGTCAGCCGTGCGTCCGCCGTGTCGTACTGGGCGAGGACCAGCCACCGGTCCCGCACCGGTGGACCGTCCGCCGACGCCGGCAGGCCGACGCGTGAACGGACCGTCGCCGCCAGCGCGTCCGGAAGCCGCTCGCGGCGCAGCCAGCCCTGGTCGAGGAGGTGCAGCAGGGCACACTCCTCCAGCAGCCGTACCGGCCAGCCGGGACCCGACGCCGGGAGGGCACCCAACTCACGTGCCCGGGCCGCCAGTCCCGGCGCCTGGGCGTCGACCATGCGGGCCGCGGTCTCCTCCCACAGCGCGTACCCGGCCTGCTCCGCACCGGCCAGGCCGTCGCGCAACAGGTCCGTCAGACGCTGCTCCAGCTCCGTCGCGCCCGCGGTGATCCGCTCGGCCCGGCGCTCCGCCCGGCGCCGCGCCGCCTCGGGATCGGCGGCCCCCTCCCCGGCTCCGGACGAGCCCGCCGCCTCCTCCCCCTTCCCCCTCCCCTTCGTGCGCTCGCGTCTGCGCGTGATCCACCCCTCCGCCCAGTCCGGGGTATCGGCCCGCGGCACCGCGCCGGGGCCGCCCGCCCACAGGAGCAGCAGCCCGAGCGCGTGCTTGCACGGGAACTTCCGGCTGGGACAACTGCACGTGTACGCCGGCCCGGACAGGTCCGCGACATCGACGACCGTCTGGTACGGCTTGCTGCCACTGCCCTTGCACAGCCCCCACATCGCCCCGTCGTCGGAGCTCCCCGTGCCGGACCACGGCCCGGCCGCGCCGAGTTTGCTGCCCGCTTTGCGCGACGCGGCGTCAGGTGCCAGTGCCAGCACCTGGTCCGCGGTCCAGCGCACCCCCTGCTGAGTCATGTCCCCGAAGGTAGATCGTGCCACTGACAATCGGCTCGACGAAGCGCTCCGCAGGGCCATTCGTGCAGGTCAGAGCGATTGTCAGTGGGGTGGTGCACGGTTGGTGCCAGACCGAACCGGCCGAGCTGGAGGGGGACTCCGCCATGCCTGTGTCCGCAGAACCGACGTCCGTGGACCCGACCGTGAACGGGCCCGTCCCGGAGGCGTTGCGTCCGCACGCCGAGCACGCCTTCGCGGGCGAACTGGCCGCGCTGGCCGCGCAGGACGACCGTCCGCGCCCCGCTCGCTGGAGGCTGTCCCCGTGGGCCGTCGCCACGTATCTGCTCGGCGGCACGCTGCCCGACGGCACGGTGATCACCCCGAAGTACGTGGGGCCGCGCCGCATCGTCGAGGTCGCCGTCACCACCCTGGCCACCGACCGCGCGCTGCTCCTGCTCGGCGTGCCCGGGACCGCGAAGACGTGGGTGTCCGAGCACCTCGCCGCCGCCGTCAGCGGCGACTCGACCCTCCTGGTGCAGGGCACCGCCGGCACCCCCGAGGAGGCCATCCGCTACGGCTGGAACTACGCACAGCTGCTCGCCCACGGCCCCAGCCGCGACGCCCTGGTGCCCAGCCCGGTCATGCGGGCCATGGCGGAGGGCATGACCGCCCGGGTCGAGGAACTGACCCGCATCCCGGCCGATGTGCAGGACACGCTCATCACCGTCCTGTCGGAGAAGACCCTGCCGATACCGGAGCTGGGCCAGGAGGTGCAGGCGGTCCGCGGCTTCAACCTGATCGCCACGGCCAACGACCGCGACCGGGGGGTGAACGACCTGTCCAGCGCCCTGCGCCGCCGCTTCAACACCGTGGTGCTGCCGCTTCCGGAGAGCGCCGAGGCGGAGGTCGACATCGTCTCGCGCCGTGTCGACCAGATCGGCCGGTCCCTCGACCTGCCGGCCGCGCCCGACGGCATCGACGAGATCCGACGGGTCGTCACCGTCTTCCGCGAGCTGCGCGACGGGGTCACGGCCGACGGGCGCACCAAGCTCAAGTCGCCCAGCGGCACGCTGTCGACGGCCGAGGCCATCTCCGTGGTCACCAGCGGCCTCGCGCTCGCCGCCCACTTCGGGGACGGAGTGCTGCGCTCCGGTGACGTCGCGGCCGGCATCCTCGGCGCCGTCGTCCGCGACCCGGCGGCCGACCGCGTGATCTGGCAGGAGTACCTGGAGACCGTCGTCCGCGAGCGCGACGGCTGGAAGGACTTCTACCGGGCCTGCCGGGAGGTGAGCGCGTGAACGGCGTGCGTGCGCGGTCGCGGGCGGCCCTTCCGGTCAGCGGCCCGTCGGGGGACGACGGGGACTCGTCCTGGAACCGGCGGCGAGGAGGACGGCGTGGCGGGCACTGAGGAAGCGGCCGGGTGGCAGCCCGGGGACGGGCCGCTGCTGCTCGGCGTGCGCCACCACGGGCCGGGGTCGGCACGTGCGGTCCGGGCGGCACTGGAGGCGGCTCGGCCGGGGGTCGTGCTGATCGAGGGCCCGCCCGAGGCCGACGCCCTCGTTCCGCTGGCCGCCGACGAGGACATGCGGCCGCCGGTCGCCCTGCTCGCCCACGCCGTGGACGAGCCCGGCCGCTCGGTGTTCTGGCCGTTCGCGGAGTTCTCCCCGGAGTGGGTGGCCGTCCGCTGGGCCCTGGAACACGACGTACCGGCCCGTTTCATCGACCTCCCGGCCACCCACACGCTGGCGTGGGAAGCCCCCGGGAGCCTGCCGCCGGACACCGGCCCGGACGAGGGGGAGCAGCGCCCGGAGCCAGGGCCGGCGGAGGGGACCGGCCCGGGGGAGGGGGGCGAGCCGGGCCCCGGATGCGACGTCCGGGCCGATCCGCTGGCCGTGCTCGCCGCGGCCGCCGGGCACGACGACCCGGAGCGGTGGTGGGAGGACGTCGTCGAGCACCGGGGCGCCGGGCAGGGGGACCCCTTCGCGCCGTTCACCGCACTGGAAGAGGCCATGGGGGCGCTGCGGGAGACGGAGCGGGACGCCGGGCACGACCGGGACCTCGTCCGGGAGGCGTACATGCGGTTGCAGGTGCGGGCCGCCCAGCGGGAGTTCGAGGCGGGCGTGGCCGTGGTGTGCGGGGCCTGGCACGTGCCGGCGCTGCGCCGCCGGGCCACCGTCGCCGCCGACCGTGCCCTGCTCAAGGGGCTGCCCAAGGTCAAGGCGGACATGACCTGGGTGCCGTGGACCCACCGCAGGCTGTCCCGGGCCGGCGGGTACGGGGCGGGCATCGACTCGCCCGGCTGGTACGGGCACCTGTTCAGCGCCCCGGACCTGCCCGTCGAACGCTGGCTGACCAAGGTGGCCGGACTGCTGCGGGAGGAGGGCCGGACGGTTTCCCCGGCGCACGTCATCGAGGCGGTACGGCTGGCCGAGACCCTCGCGGTGATGCGCGGCCGTCCGCTCCCCGGGCTGAGCGAGACGACGGACGCCGTGCGGGCGGTGATGTGCGAGGGCTCGGACGTGCCGCTGGCCCTGGTGCACGACCGGCTGGTCGTCGGGGACGCGCTGGGAGAGGTGCCGGCGGGGGCGCCCGCGGTGCCGTTGCAGCGTGACCTCGCCCGCGTCCAGCGACGGCTGCGGCTCAGGCCGGAGGCGCGGGAGCGGGAGCTGGAGCTCGACCTGCGCAAGGACACCGACGCCGGCCGCAGCAGGCTGCTGCACCGGCTGCGGCTGCTCGGCATCGGATGGGGCGAGCCGGCCGGCTCGCGGGGCAGCACGGGCACGTTCCGGGAGACCTGGCGGCTGCGCTGGGAGCCCGAACTGTCCGTGCGGGTGGCGGAGGCCGGGGTGTGGGGCACGACCGTGCTCGCCGCCGCGACCGCCAAGGCAGAGGCGGACGCGGTCACCGCCCGGGGGCTCGCCGAGGTCACGGCGCTCGCCGAGCGCTGCCTGCCGGCCGGGCTGCCGGACGCGCTCCCCACGGTGATGCGGGTCCTCACCGACCGGGCGGCGCTCGACACGGACGTCGGCCACCTCGCCCAGGCCCTGCCCGCCCTCGTCCGCGCACTGCGCTACGGCGACGTGCGCGGCACCGACACCCGCGCGCTGGCCGAGGTCGCCGCGGGGCTCGCCGAGCGGGTCTTCGTCGGTCTCCCCACGGCCTGTGCCGCGCTGGACGCCGACGCCGCCGAGGAGATGCGGCGTCACGTGGACGCCGTGCACGGGGCGGTGGGCCTCCTCGGCGACGACCCCGCCCCCGGCCACGCCGACCTGCGACCCCGCTGGCAGGCGGTGCTGCGGGCGCTGTCCGCGCGGGACACCGTGGCCGGCGTCGTCCGGGGCCGCGCGGTGAGGCTCCTGCTGGACGACGGCGCGCTCGCGCCGGAGGAGACGGCACGGCGCATGGCGCTGGTGCTCTCACCGGGCACCCCGCCGGCGGACGCGGCGGCCTGGATCGGGGGCTTCGTCGGAGGCGGCTCGGGGGGAGGGATGCTCCTCGTCCACGACGAGCGGCTGCTCGCGCTGGTCGACGCCTGGCTGACCGGCGTACCGGCGGACGCGTTCACGGACGTCCTGCCGCTGCTGCGACGCACCTTCTCCGGCTACGAACCGGGGGTGCGCCGCACCCTCGGCGAGCTGGTCCGGCGTAGGCCGGAAGGGCGGGGGGACGTGACCACGGCCGGCGCGGCCGTACCCGGCTTCGCCGCCGGGCTCGACACCGGGCGCGCGGACGCCGTGCTGCCGGTGGTCCGTCTCCTGCTCGGCCTGGACACGGAGAACGACGACCTCGTGGGGGTGGACGCATGACGACGGAGCACCCGGAGACGGACCCGGCGGGGGAGCGGCTGCGGCGGTGGCGGCTCGTGCTCGGCGGCGACACGGCCGACGGCACCGGATGCGCGCTGTCCGGACGCGACGCCGCGATGGACGGGGCACTCACCGCGCTCTACGGGAACAACGGCAGACCGGGGGCGCGGCGGGACCGCGCGGCGGGGCTGGGGGCCTCCGCCCCGTCCGTGGCGCGCTGGCTGGGGGACGTACGTACCTGGTTCCCGCCGTCCGTGGTGCAGGTCATGCAGCGGGACGCCATCGACCGGCTGGGACTCGCCTCCCTGCTGCTGGAGCCGGAGATGCTCGAGGCGGTGGAGGCCGACGTCCACCTCGTCGGCACGCTGCTGTCCCTGGGCAAGGCGATGCCGGAGACGACGAAGGAGACGGCGCGGGCCGTCGTCCGCAAGGTCGTCGAGGACCTGGAGAAGCGGCTCGCCGGCCGGACCCGGGCCACCCTCACCGGTGCCCTCGACCGCAGCGCGCGCATCGGCCGGCCCCGCCACCACGACATCGACTGGAACCGCACCGTCGCGGCCAACCTCAAGCACTACCTGCCCGAGTACCGGACCGTGGTGCCGGAGCGGCTCGTCGGCTACGCGCGGGCGTCGCGGTCGGTGAAGAAGGAGGTCATCCTCTGCATCGACCAGTCGGGGTCGATGGCGGCATCCGTCGTCCACGCCTCCGTGTTCGGTGCGGTGCTGGCCTCGATGCGGTCGATCGACACCCGGCTGGTCGTCTTCGACACGTCGGTCGTCGACCTCACCGACCAGCTCGACGATCCGGTGGACGTGCTCTTCGGCGTGCAGCTCGGCGGCGGGACGGACATCAACCGGGCACTGGCCTACTGCCAGTCGCAGATCACCCGGCCCTCGGAGACGGTGGTCGTGCTGATCAGCGACCTGTACGAGGGGGGCATACGGAACGAGATGCTCAAGCGGGTCGCGGCGATGAAGGCGGCCGGGGTGCAGTTCGTGACGCTGCTGGCCCTGTCCGACGAGGGGGCGCCCGCCTACGACCGGGAGCACGCGGCGGCGCTCGCCGCGCTGGACACGCCGGCGTTCGCCTGCACGCCGGACCTCTTCCCGGAGGTGATGGCGGCGGCGATCGAGCGGCGGCCGCTGCCGGTACCCGACGAGGGATGACGATGTGTCGACGTACGGCGGCCCGTTTCCGGGCGGCAAAGCGGACATGACTACCCATCGGTAACGGAGGGCTTGCGCAACCCTCCGAGTCCCGTGCGAGGATCGCGCGTCTGTTCGCCGTGCAGGAGGAAGCCCCCGTGATGTCGTCAGCAGCCCTCCCCGGTGCCGCCCTGCGCGTGATGCGCACGGCGGCCGGGTGGCGTGCGCTGCGTCTGGCGCTGCTGGTGGGTGGCTTGTTCGTGCTCGGCGCGGTCTGCGGGGAGCGGGCGCAGGCGGCCGAGGGAGCGCCGTCGGTGCCGGAAGCCGTGGGCAGGGTGCTGGACGTCCTTCCGGCGGAGCGTGCGCAGGCGTCCCCGGCCGGCGGGACGCCTCCCGCCGCACCGGCCTCCCGGCCCGGCCGGGCCGCCGGTCCGACGGTGGCGGGCGACCTCCGCCCGGTGACCGGTCTCGTCGTCCGCACCGTGACGGACCAGGTCGTGCGGCCGGTCGGTGACGTGGTGGGAGCGGTGACCGAGGAGCTCGGGGCGGCCGCGCGGGTGGCGGTGCCGCCGCTGGAGGCGCTGCCGAAGCCACCGTCGGAGCCCTCGCTGCCCGCGCTCCCCTCGCCGCCGCCGCCGTCGTCGACGCCGCCGGACGTCTCCGGCCTGCCCGGCCTGCCCGACCGGCCCGGCCTGTCCGAGTTGCCTGGCCGGCCGGTTCCGCCCGCCCGGGACGCGGGCCCCGCCACCGCGCCGCCGACCGCTCCGGACGTCCACGCCGCCGAGGCCGACAGCGACGACGGCGCGGCTGCCTCCGCCGGCGCCGCGGCCGGCGGTCCGGCAGACGTGCCGGCCGTCGCGTACGGGCCGGCGCTCGACGGGGACGGCGGGGCGCGCTTCACGGCGCACGACGACGCCCGGGGTGTCACGTCCGGTCCCCCCGTCCCCGCACCGGCCCACCGGGCGCCCGCCGGTGGGGCCGACGGAGCGCTGGGCGCCGGCACGGGTGCCGACGGCGGCATGACGCGCCACGGCGACGTCCACGCGCTCGCCCCGCACCACCCGGCACCGGTCCGGCTCGTGCCCGGCGCCGTCGCACACGCCGACGCGCCCGAGCCCCGCGAGCCGTACCGGGACGTTCCCGTCTCTCCGGCCTAGGACAGGCGCCCTCCGCACCGGCGCGGGGCCCCTGCACAGCGCGACCGGCCTCGGCCGGCGAGTGACGTCGCTGCTGGGGGCCGGGCGACGTGGCCCGGCACCGGCCGGGTGCCGCCACACCCACCCGTGCCGCCCCCGGGGGACCTCCCAGGCCGTTCAGGCACTGGGGGAGGCACGACTCCCGCGGTGACGCGCCCCTGCCGCGTACCTGCCGCACGCATCGAGCCCTTCGGCCACGACGCCGGCGCGCACCGGACGCGTGCCCCGCACAGCCCCTGACCGACCCCGCACCGCCTCGCGCCCCGGCCTGCGAGCGGACGCCCACGAGCCCTCGGCGGCGTGGCGCGGACCGCAGGTGACCGCAGGGCGCAGGGGCAGACGAGAGACTCCGCGGGGACCGAGGCCACGGACGGACGGCCGAAAGCCGTCGGCCCCCGTCCGGCCGAGGCCCGCGGACGGGGCCGGCCGGTCCCCATGGGGGTGGGGATCAGCCGGCCGCACTCCGCAGGACCGCAACCCGTGCGGCCGCTGCGGAGGAGCACCACGGACCTCACCGGGTCAACCCCAACCCGGTGAGGTCCCTCACTCCCGGCCCCGCCCGGCGTCGCCTCACGCCCTCACTCCCGGCACCGCGTGCCAGTGAGGGCGGCATCATGTGACAGGTATCACCGCTCAGGTGTGACCCTCGATTTAGGGACCCCCCGCATGCGGCGATAACCTGCGAGACGGACATGCCGCGCGCTCGGTCACCGTGTGCGCCCCCCTTGTGACACAGCGGACGTCACGTTGCCCTTCGCGGCACGCCCACGCATCCAACGAACCGCGAGATCACTGATAGGGACGGAAGCGCGTGGACCTGTTCGAGTACCAGGCGAGGGACCTCTTCGCCAAGCACGATGTACCGGTGCTGGCCGGTGAAGTCATCGACACGCCTGAGGCGGCGCGCGAGATCACCGAGCGTCTGGGCGGCAAGTCCGTCGTCAAGGCTCAGGTGAAGGTCGGTGGCCGCGGCAAGGCCGGTGGCGTGAAGCTCGCCGCCACCCCGGACGAGGCCGTCGCCCGCGCGACGGACATCCTCGGCATGGACATCAAGGGCCACACGGTCCACAAGGTGATGATCGCCGAGACCGCTCCGGAGATCGTCGAGGAGTACTACGTCTCCTTCCTCCTCGACCGTGCCAACCGCACGTTCCTCTCCATCGCGTCCGTCGAGGGCGGCATGGAGATCGAGGAGGTGGCCGCCACCCGTCCGGAGGCCGTCGCCAAGACCCCGATCGACGCCATCGACGGTGTGACGCCGGAGAAGGCGCGCGAGATCGTCGAGGCCGCGAAGTTCCCGGCCGAGGTCGCCGACAAGGTCGTCAACGTCCTGGTCAAGCTGTGGGACACCTTCATCAAGGAGGACGCCCTCCTGGTCGAGGTCAACCCGCTGGCCAAGGTCGCCTCGGGCGAGGTCCTCGCCCTGGACGGCAAGGTGTCGCTCGACGACAACGCCGAGTTCCGTCACCCCGACTTCGAGGCCCTCCACGACAAGGCCGCGGCCAACCCGCTCGAGGCCGCCGCCAAGGAGAAGAACCTCAACTACGTCAAGCTCGACGGCGAGGTCGGCATCATCGGCAACGGCGCGGGTCTCGTCATGAGCACCCTGGACGTCGTCGCGTACGCCGGTGAGGCGCACGGCAACGTCAAGCCCGCCAACTTCCTGGACATCGGTGGCGGTGCCTCCGCCCAGGTCATGGCGAACGGCCTGGAGATCATCCTCGGCGACCCGGACGTCAAGTCCGTCTTCGTCAACGTCTTCGGCGGCATCACCGCCTGCGACGAGGTCGCCAACGGCATCGTCCAGGCGCTGAAGCTCCTGGAGGACCGCGGCGAGAACGTCTCCAAGCCGCTCGTCGTCCGTCTCGACGGCAACAACGCCGAGCTGGGCCGGCAGATCCTCACCGACGCCAACCACCCGCTGGTCCAGCGCGTCGACACCATGGACGGCGCGGCCGACAAGGCCGCCGAGCTGGCCCACGCCGCCAAGTAAGCACTCAGGACGAGGACACCAACACACCATGGCTATCTGGCTCAACAAGGACAGCAAGGTCATCGTCCAGGGCATGACCGGCGCCACCGGCATGAAGCACACCAAGCTCATGCTCGGCGACGGCACCAACGTCGTGGGCGGCGTCAACCCGCGCAAGGCGGGTCAGTCCGTGGACTTCGACGGCACCGAGGTACCGGTCTTCGGCACCGTCAAGGAGGCCATCGAGAAGACCGGCGCCAACGTCTCCGTCATCTTCGTGCCGGAGAAGTTCACGAAGGACGCGGTCGTCGAGGCCATCGACGCCGAGATCCCGCTGGCCGTCGTGATCACCGAGGGCATCGCCGTGCACGACTCGGCGTCGTTCTGGGCGTACGCCGGCAAGAAGGGCAACAAGACCCGGATCATCGGCCCGAACTGCCCCGGCATCATCACCCCGGGTCAGTCCAACGTCGGCATCATCCCGGGCGACATCACCAAGCCGGGCCGCATCGGCCTGGTCTCGAAGTCCGGCACGCTGACGTACCAGATGATGTACGAGCTGCGTGACATCGGCTTCTCGACCGCCGTCGGCATCGGTGGCGACCCGATCATCGGCACCACGCACATCGACGCGCTCGCCGCGTTCGAGGCCGACCCCGAGACCGACCTGATCGTGATGATCGGCGAGATCGGCGGCGACGCCGAGGAGCGGGCCGCGGACTTCATCGCGAAGAACGTGACCAAGCCGGTCGTCGGCTACGTCGCGGGCTTCACCGCGCCCGAGGGCAAGACCATGGGCCACGCCGGCGCCATCGTCTCCGGTTCCTCCGGCACCGCGCAGGCCAAGAAGGAGGCCCTCGAGGCCGCCGGCGTCAAGGTCGGCAAGACGCCGACCGAGACGGCGAAGCTCGCCCGCGAGATCCTGGCCGGCTGATCCGGCTGATCCGGCTGATCCGGCCGTTCCGGCTGATCCGGCTGATCGGCCGGATCGGCTGAGCACGTCGCAACACACGAGTGGGCCCGCTCCCCGTACGGGGGCGGGCCCACTCAGCGTTCCGGTAGGAGGCCCGCTACCCGGTTCCGGGCACCAGCCTCTCCGGGCCGTCCTGCAACTCGTCGCGCAGCTTCTGCCGCAGCTCCAGCTCCTCGTCCGACAGCGCGCCCGGCGCCGCCCTGACCGGTACGCCGCCCACCGCCTCGCCCGGCGGAACGGGCGGCTCGTACTGGGTCGGGGCCGTGCGCAATGTCAGGGCCGTGGTGCCGATCAGAGCGACCGTGAAGGCGATCGCGGCCCGCGTCCGGAACCGCGCCCGGCGTTCGCTGCCCGCCCGCACCGTCGGCGGCCGGGACGCCCGCAGCCGCTCGGTGGACGCCAGCTCGGCCAGCCGCCGGTGCAGCACCTCGGGATCGCCGAGCTCGGGCAGCCGGTCGGCGACGGCCTCGCGGGCGCGCATCAGCCGGCCTGCCGCCGCCGGGGTGCTCGCCTCCGTCTCCGCTGCCGTCTCGGGCAGGTCGAGGCCGACGCCGTCGTACAGCACGAGCGTGCGGCGGTGCGGCGGGGGGAGTCTCAGCAGGGCCTTCAGCAGGGTGCGGCCGGCGGGGTCGGCGGGCGGCGGTTCCGGCTGCCGGTGGCGCCGCCGGAAACGGTGCCACGGCGAGAGGGCGTACTCGTACGCCGTCGCGCGCACCCAGCCCACCGGGTCCCGGTCGCGGGCCACCTCGGGCCAGTGCTCCCAGGCGAGCTGGAAGGCCCGCTCCACCGACTCGCGCGCCAGCTCGCGGCGGCCCGTCAGCAGGTACGTCTGGCGTACGAGGGCGGGGGCGCCGAACTCGTACAGCGCGTCGAACGCCTGAGCGGGCGTCAATGCGGGCGGCCGTGCCGTCCTCGCCGGCGATTCCTCGGCCAGGGTGCTCAGCAGCTTCGCGTACGCGTCCCGTCTCCTGCCGCGCGGGATCTCGCGGCCGCTCTCCCACGCACCGACCGTCTTGCGCGTGACGCCCACCCGCGCGGCGAGCTGATCCTGCGTCAGCGCGGCGCTCTCGCGCAGGCGTCGTCTCACCTCCGGAGGAGGCAGCGGGGGTGCGGGGCTCCGTTTCACAGGACACCCCTCCGTACGAAAAAGTACATAAACGTATATTGAGCGACACAACGGTGCTTCGCTTGTTACGCCGCGAAAGCGCGTGTCGTTGGGAGCATGGCGGGCGTGATCCAGACGACCGCTCGCCGAGCCCCGTTGTCCCTGCTCCGCGCCCGGTGGCACGACCGCGCGCCAGGTATGGCCGCCGGCCTCCTGGGCGGGGTGTTCGCCGCGGGCCTGGGGCTGGCCGCGATCGCCGTGCTCGTGACCGTGCTGTGGATCAGCTCGCCGTACCCCGTCCGCGGGCCCGGCGACGCCCTGCACGTCGCCGCCGCGCTGTGGGTGCTGGCGCACGGGGCCGAACTGATCCGCACCGACACCCTCTCCGGCGTGCCCGCACCCATGGGCGTCACTCCACTGCTGCTGCTCGTGCCGCCCGTATGGCTGGTGCACCGGGCGGCCCGGGACGCCACGGACCCGGGGGACGGCGTGGGGGTGGCCGTGGGGGCGGGCGCCAGGGCGGGGGTCGGCGTACGCGTGGGCGGCGCCGGGGGCCGGGGCGACGGGCCGCACCCCCTCTCCGCGCGTCTCGCCTGGGCGGGGGTCGTCGTCGGCTACCTCGCCGTCGCCGCGCCCGCCGTGCTGTACGCGGCGGGCGGCGAACTGCGGCCCGCCCTGGGCCGGACCGCGGTGTGCCTGCCGCTGGTCACCATGGCGGCGGCGGGCGCGGGCGCGTGGACTGCGTTCGGGCGCCCCGGCGGGCCGGTGGGACGGGCGCTGCGCGCGCTGCCCCGGAACCTGCGGGAGCTGCTCGTCCTGCCCGACGCACGCCTGGGCGCCGCGTCGCGCGCCGCGGCCGCGGGGGTGACGGTGCTCGTCGGGGGCGGGGCGCTGCTGCTCGCGATCTCGCTGGTGTGGCACGGCGGCACCGCACGCGAGTCCTTCCTGCGCCTGAGCGAGGGGTGGTCGGGGCAGTTCGCCGTGCTGCTGCTCTGTCTGACGCTGCTGCCGAACGGGGCCGTATGGGCGGCGGTGTACGGCCTCGGGCCGGGCTTCGTGCTCGGCGCAGGGCAGGTGACGGGGCCCATGTCCTCCGCCGCCGCTCCGCTGCTGCCGCCGTTCCCGCTGCTGGCGGCGGTGCCGGAGGCGGGGGCCGGTACGCCGCTGCACTGGGCGGTTGGGGTGGTGCCCCTGGCCGCGGGGGTGGCGGTGGGGTGGTTCACGGCGCGGGTCGCCGCGGTGGGCGGCGGGGCGGTGGGGTTCGCCACGACGCAGTTCGTCACGGTGGGGCCCGCCACGGTGGGGTCCGCCACGACGGGGGTGCGGCGGGCGGCGGCCGGGGAGCGGGGCGGGGGTGCGGGCGAGCCGTGGACCGTGCGGCGGACCGTGGCCGCGGCGTGGGTGGCCGCGCTGTTGTGCGGGGGGATGGTCGCCGTGCTGGCCGCGTGGGCCGGCGGGCCGCTGGGGAATGCGGGGCTGGCGCGGTTCGGGCCGGTGTGGTGGGAGGCCGGGGGAGCGATGGTGGCGTGGGTGGCCGTGGTGGGGGGCCCGGTGGCTGTGGTGGGGCGGTGGTGGCTCCGGCGGGGGGTCGGGGGCCGGGGTGGGGGCGGGGCCTTCGGCTTTGTCGAGCGGGTGTGGGGCTGGGTGCGGGTGGGGGTGCGGGTGCGGGTGCTGCCGGTGCGGGCGGTGGGGAAGTGGTGGGGGCGTGGTGCGGTGCGGTCGTCCGGGGGTGGGGAGGCGTACGACCTGCTGCCCGTCGACTCGTCGGGGGAGGCGCGCCGGGCGCCCTGACTGGGGCGGGGCGCCGCGTCCGTCCGCAGGGCTTCTTTCGCCCCCGCCGCCCCTTCCCGTCCCGTCCCCGGGGGCTGCGCCCCCGGACCCCCCCTTTCGGCCTGAACGGCCTCGTCCTCAAACGCCGGACGGGCTGGTGGGGGCCTCCTCCTCAAACGCCGGACGGGCTGGTGGGGGCCTCGTCGTCGTGCGCCGGACGGCCGTGGGGGCCTCGGGCTGGGGTGTCGGTCGGGTCAGTCTTCTGTGGTCAGGACGTCGCGCAGGTGTTCCGGGAGCAGCTTGCTGCAGGTCTGTTTCGCCTCGCTCGTCAAGGCGTCGTTCTGGCAGGTGTAGTAGTCGCTGTAGACCAGCTGCGCCGTGAAGGACGCGGCGACGAAGAGGACGGCCAGGGAGGACGTGACCAGGCCGCTGATCGCGGCGGTCCGCTGGGGCCGGGTGTCCTGCGGGGCGGCCGGCGCCGGGTTGTCCGGGTCGGTGGCGGCGCGGGGCTTGGCGCGCAGGGAGCTGATGCCCCAGTACAGGGCGAGGGCGCCGAGCAGCAGGGCCAGGTAGGACCAGCTGAAGAGCGCGAAGAACAGGGCCCACATGCCGCACAGCAGGGCGTAGCGGGCGCGTCGCTGGGCGGGGTCCGTCGGGTCCCAGCGCGGGCCCCCGCCGCCGCCCTGGCCCTCGGGGCCGGAGCTGCCGGGACGCTCGCCGAAGCCGCCGGAGGAGCGGCCGGGCTGGCGGTCGCTCCACTGCCGGCCCCACGGCGAGTGCCCGCCGTCGTCCTGCGGGCCCTGCGGGCCGTCGCCGCCCGAGGGGTGCCGGGGCTGCCAGGGGCGGTCCGGCGAACCTTCCGGGGGCGGGGCGAACGGGTTGTCGTCCTGGGGAGTGCCGCCGCCCTGCTCGTCGCCGTTCTTCCGGTCCGAGGAGGCGTCGGGCGGCGTGGATGGACGTTCCCGCAGCAACACGGCGCTGCGCTGGTCTGGCTGCGCCGACTGCTGGGGGAGCGTGAGCAGTCGCAGGCTGCGGTCCGGCATCAAGTGAGCGTCTTCCCCTTGGCGATAACGAACTGGCGACAACGGCGTGGAGGGCATGAACGGGGCGGCACGACTGGTGAACGCGTGGCACACAGGTCCCGTTCCCGGTCCGGTTCCCCGCAGACGCTACCTGTCGGCCGTGCCCCCGTCCCGAGGGGGCCGTCCGGTGTGCCGGTATCGTTGCTGACGGTCGGCCGCTTCGTAGACTTCCCCGTATCCCGGGACGCGAAGCATTCGTAGGACCGTACAAACCGGCGAATGCGGGGGCCGACCGCACAGACCCGCTCCCCCGAGAAAGGCCCCCATCGTGGCCGCCAAGCCCGTGGACCGGCGAGCCAAGCGCCTCGTCGTGCTGGTCTCCGGATCCGGCACCAACCTGCAGGCGCTCCTCGACGAGATCGCCGCCACCGGCGTCGAGGCCTACGGAGCCGAGATCGTGGCCGTCGGCGCCGACCGCGACGGCATCGAGGGCCTCGCGCGTGCCGAGCGCGCCGGACTGCCGACCTTCGTGTGCAAGGTCAAGGACCACGGAACGCGGGAGGAGTGGGACGCGGCGCTCGCCGAGGCCGTCGCCGCCCACGAGCCGGACCTCGTCGTCTCGGCCGGGTTCATGAAGATCGTGGGGAAGGAGTTCCTCGCGCGGTTCGGCGGGCGGTTCGTCAACACCCACCCCGCCCTCCTCCCCAGCTTCCCGGGAGCCCACGGCGTGCGGGACGCGCTCGCGTACGGCGCCAGGGTCACCGGCTGCACCGTCCACTTCGTCGACGACGGCGTCGACACCGGGCCGATCATCGCGCAGGGCGTGGTGGAGATCCGGGACGAGGACGACGAGAGCGCTCTGCACGAGCGCATCAAGGAAGTCGAGCGAAGGCTGCTCGTCGATGTCGTGGGGCGGCTCGCCCGCAACGGCTATCGCATTGAGGGACGAAAGGTAGTTATCCAGTGACCGCCACCGCCGAGAGCAACAAGCGGGCCATCCGTCGCGCGCTCGTCAGCGTCTACGACAAGACCGGGCTCGAGGAACTCGCCCGCGGGCTCCACGAGGCCGGCGTCGAACTCGTCTCCACCGGGTCAACCGCCGGCCGGATCGCCGCCGCCGGTGTCCCCGTCACCAAGGTCGAGGACCTGACCGGCTTCCCCGAGTGCCTGGACGGCCGGGTCAAGACGCTGCACCCGAAGGTGCACGCCGGCATCCTCGCCGACCTGCGCCTGGACAGCCACCGCCGGCAGCTCGACGAGCTGGGTGTGGCCCCGTTCGACCTGGTCGTGGTGAACCTGTACCCGTTCCGCGAGACCGTCGCCTCGGGCGCCTCCCCCGACGAGTGCGTCGAGCAGATCGACATCGGCGGCCCGTCCATGGTGCGCGCCGCCGCCAAGAACCACCCGTCCGTCGCCGTCGTCACCAGCCCCGCCCGGTACGGCGACGTGCTCTCCGCGGTCAAGGACGGCGGCTTCGACCTCGCCGCCCGCAAGCGCCTGGCCGCCGAGGCGTTCCAGCACACCGCCGCGTACGACGTGGCCGTCGCCTCCTGGTTCGCCGCGGAGTACGCCCCCGTCGACGAGTCCCGCTTCCCGGACTTCCTCGGCGCCACCTACGAGCGCGCCCACACCCTGCGCTACGGCGAGAACCCGCACCAGCCGGCCGCGCTCTACACCTCCCCCGAGGGCGGCGGCCTGGCGCAGGCCGAGCAGCTCCACGGCAAGGAGATGTCGTACAACAACTACACCGACACGGACGCCGCCCGCCGTGCCGCGTACGACCACGACGAGCCCTGCGTCGCGATCATCAAGCACGCCAACCCGTGCGGCATCGCCGTCGGCGCGGACGTCGCCGAGGCGCACCGCAAGGCGCACGCCTGTGACCCGCTGTCCGCGTTCGGCGGCGTGATCGCGGTCAACCGCCCGGTCTCCAAGGAGATGGCCGAGCAGGTCGCCGAGATCTTCACCGAGGTCATCGTCGCGCCGGGCTACGAGGACGGCGCCCTCGAGGCCCTCACCAAGAAGAAGAACATCCGCGTGCTGCGCGCCCCCGAGGCCCCGGCCGCCCCGGTCGAGGTCAAGCCCATCGACGGCGGCGCGCTCCTCCAGGTCACCGACCGCCTCCAGGCCGAGGGGGACGACCCGGCCACCTGGACCCTCGCGACCGGCGAGGCGCTCTCCGAGGCGGAGCTGGCCGAGCTGGCCTTCGCCTGGAAGGCGTGCCGGGCGGTCAAGTCCAACGCGATCCTCCTCGCCAAGGACGGCGCCTCCGTCGGCGTCGGCATGGGCCAGGTCAACCGCGTCGACTCCGCGAAGCTCGCGGTCGAGCGCGCGGGCGCCGAGCGCGCGCAGGGCGCGTACGCCGCCTCCGACGCCTTCTTCCCCTTCCCGGACGGTCTGGAGATCCTCACCGCGGCCGGTGTGAAGGCCGTGGTCCAGCCCGGCGGCTCGGTCCGCGACGAACTGGTCGTCGAGGCCGCGAAGAAGGCCGGCGTGACGATGTACTTCACCGGAACGCGGCACTTCTTCCACTGATCCGTCCGGGCACTGCCGCGGACCTGACGCGGGCCGCCGGCTCTCCCCCGAGGGAGCCGGCGGCCCGCGTCGTGCGTTCACGGTGCCGGGCGCCGGGCGAGGGGGCCACCTCGGACGTCACAGGGTCACCGGCGGCCGGAAGGCGTGTACTCCTGGAGGTAATGGGCGACACGGTCGGCGTAGGCGCGGTACCGCGGGGGGACCCCGCCCGCGTCGTTGACCTTGTCGTACGACGTGCGGTAGGCGGCGGCGACCAGCACCCGGCGGTCGCCCGGCAGACCGGCCTCCAGACGGGGCGCGATCCAGCACAGGTACCTGCCCATCGCCGGGATCGACTCGGCGGGTGGGAAGGGCGGCTCGGGCACGGTCTCGCCGGGCGTGCCGTCGGCGTTCATCCACCAGCGCAGCACCTGCGGGGTCCAGCGGGCGATGCCGTACTCGTTCTTCCCGGGGTCGGAGAGGGCGGGGTCGAAGTCGCTCTCCACCTTGAGCATCGCCGCGAGGAGGACCGGCGTGACCTCCGTGCGGTCGCAGTCGTGGGCCGTCTCGACGATCAGCAGGCGGTAGGCGGGCGGCACGTCCCGGTCGGTGCGGAGCTCGTCGGCGCCGTAGGAGGCGGCGGCCACGGTGGTGGTGCCCCCGCTGCCCGGGGCGCCGGGTCCCCGGCCGGACGGGTCCCGGCCGCCGCCTGCCAGGGCGTCGATGCCGTACCCGAGCGCGGCGAGCGCGACGATCCCCGCGGCCGACGCGACGAGCACCGCCCGCCGGGGACGCGCCCGGAACCGGCGTACGGCCCCCGCCCTGCCGTCCGTGGCCGCCTCGACGCGCCGCAGCAGCGCGTCGGTGCCGACGCGTTCGGCGTGCGTACGGGTCAGGCAGTCCCGGACGACGTCCCGCCAGGCGTCCGGCAGTGCGGGCGACAGGCGCAGCTCGTCGGTGCCGCGGGCGTAGGCGACGGCGGCGTCGCGGCGGGCCGTCGGCGTACCGCCGGGCAGCGGGAAGGTGCCGGTGAGCACCAGGTGGGCCAGGACGCCGAAGGCCCACACGTCGGCGGACGGACGGATCCTGCGGCCCCGCTCGCCGATCTCGGACCACAGCAGCTCGGGCGGCGTGTAGTCGGGCGTGGAGAAGGCGGGCGTGTAGGCGTGGGTGCCCTCCAGCTCGGCGGCCATGTTGAAGTCGGCGAGCCGGACCGACCCGTCGGCCATCAGCAGCACGTTGGCCGGTTTCAGGTCCCCGTGCACCCAGCCCGCCCGGTGCAGCTGGGCCAGCCCCGCGCAGACCTGCGCCAGCAGCGCGGGCCCGTCCGGCGGGCGGGGCGTCCGGGCCAGCCGGGCCGCGAGGGATTCCTCGGCCCGTTCCAGCACCAGGACGGTGGCGCCGTCGAGCCGGGGGCGGGCGGGGTCGTCGACGGTGAGGGTCTCGTACATCCGGATCAGCCGGGGCTGCCGCAGCCGGCGCAGCAACTCGACCTCTCGCTCGACCAGTTCGCGCAGGTGGGCGAGGCGGCGCGGGGTGTCCGTGCCGGTCGGCAGGAACTTCAGGGCGGCCGTGCGCGGGAGGCCGCCGCCCGCGTCACCCGTGCGGCGGGCGGCGTACACGCTGCCGAAGGCCCCGGTGGCGATCGGCTCGCGCACCTCCCAGACGCCCACCCGGTACCCCTTGGGCACCGGCACGGCGTACGGCTCGGTCATCGCGGCGGCCGTTCGGACGGTGCCGCGAGGACCACCAGGTCGTCCTCGCGGACCAGGTCGAAGCGGAGCGCCAGCGAGACCAGCGACTCCTTCTTGCCGTTCAGCCGCGGCCCCGGCTCGCCCGTCTCCGGTCCCGGCTTGAGCCGCAGCTTCACCGCCAGGTAGTCGATGTTCCACTGCACCGACGTACGGGAGGCGGCCGGCCAGGCCGGGCGCAGCCGCTCGACGACCTGGTCCATGGTGGGCAGCGGCGCGTGCGGGGTGCCCCGCAGCCGGGGCTCGCACAGGGCGGCCAGGACCGCGAAGTACCGCTTGGAACGGTCCACGGAGAAGGCCGGGGCGGTCGGCTCGCCGTCGGCGCCGCCCTCGTCGGGCAGGTAGTCGTGGCGCGGCGCCCACACCTCGACGGGCAGCAGGTCGCCCGCGGCGGGCAGCACGATCCGCGAGAACTCGAACGGCACCGGCGCGTCCAGCCGCCCCGGCGCCACCTTGATGTGCTCGCCCGCGCCCTCCGGGTTCTCCACCACGTACGTCTGCCGGGACGACAGGTTGCTCAGCGTCCAGAACGTGCCGTGGGCGGTGATCTCGCCCGCTCTGCGGGACACCCCGTCGTGCCCGATCAGCAGCCCGCCCTCGGGTACGGCCCGCCCGAAGACGAGCCGTTCGCCGGGGGCGAGCCGGAACTGGGTGCGGGTGCGGTCGCGTTCGTCCTCCGTGGTCGGCGGAGGTACCACGATGATGCTGTACAAGGTGCGTCTCCCCGTGCCTGACGGCTGCCCAGGCCAGACTAGGGCGACGCACCAGGGCCGTGTCTCCCCTCGTACGGGTGAGACACGGCCCTGGGAAGTGATTGGCGCGAACTGTTCAGTCGCCGCGGGGCGTTTTCAGTACCGGGGGCGCCTGAACCACTCGGCGCTGGCCCGCTTGGCGGCGAACACGATCAGCAGGATGGAGACGATGATGACGAGCAGGCCGAGACCGTAGACGGCGAGCGTGAAGATGCCCGTGATGATCGCGAACGAGCCGTAGACGATCGAGCAGACCCGGACGCCGTTGCCGCCCTTCGCGTACTGCAACAGCAGCGCCAGGCCGAGGAGCGCGAAGACGGCGGCGAGGGCCAGGAAGAAGACGACGACCCCCTTGCCCAGGTCGGCGTACCGCTCGGCCTCGGAGTCCCCGGTGATGCCGGCTTCCAGCATCGTCTCGTCCCACTGCGACAGTGCCACGCCGTAGACCGCTGAGACGACGAGGTGGGCGAGGACGATCACGCCGAGCATGATCTGCGCCGCGCGCGTGATGCCGGGCATCTGCGCCGGTCCGGGCCCGTAACCGCCCCCGTACGGCTGCTGCACCGGAGGGGCCGCCGGGTAACCGTAGCCGGGCTGACCCTGGGGCTGCTGGGGGTAGCCGTAGCCGGGCTGGCCCTGGGGCTGCTGGGGGTAACCGTAGTTCGGCTGCTGGCCGCCCTGCGGCGGGCCGTAGGGGTTGTTCGGGTCGCCGAAACTCATGGCGGTCCTTCCTCCGGTGTGCTGTGCGGGGACGCGCGGCACGGATCGGAGGAAGGTCTACAGATGCGGTTCGTCCCCCCGGTACTGTCCGCGGCACTGTGCCGCACCATCGTTCTTGACCCGGTCGTTACTTGTCCAGCCGCAGTCGCATGCTGTTGTGCAAGTGCAACATCGCTGATCATGACCGGGCACACCGGGAACCGTCCCCTCGTGCCCGGGGGCGTCCCGGCCGGTGCCCGCATGGCGGCCGGATTGGAACAGGGGGCCGGTCATCCGCGAGGATGGGGGCATGACCGCCCAGATTCTCGATGGCAAGGCCACCGCAGCCGCGATCAAGTCCGAACTGGCCGCCCGCGTGGCGGCGCTGAAGGAGAAGGGCGTCACGCCCGGCCTCGGCACCGTCCTGGTCGGCGACGACCCCGGCAGCCAGAAGTACGTCGCGGGCAAGCACCGCGACTGCGCCCAGGTCGGCATCGCCTCCATCCAGCGTGAACTTCCCGGCACGGCGACGCAGGAGGAGATCGAGGCGGTCGTCCGCGAACTGAACGAGGACCCGGCCTGCACCGGCTACATCGTCCAGCTGCCGCTCCCCAAGGGCATCGACGAGAACCGCATCCTCGAACTGATGGACCCGGACAAGGACGCCGACGGCCTCCACCCGATGAACCTCGGCCGCCTCGTCCTGAACGAGCCGGCGCCGCTGCCCTGCACCCCGAACGGCATCCTCACCCTCCTGCGCCGCTATGGCGTGGAGATCAAGGGCGCCGAGGTCGTGGTCGTCGGCCGCGGCGTCACCATCGGCCGCCCGATGCCGCTGCTGCTCACCCGGCGCAGCGAGAACGCCACCGTGACCCAGTGCCACACCGGCACCCGCGACCTGTCCTCCCACCTCAAGCGCGCGGACATCATCGTCGCCGCGGCCGGCTCGCCGCACCTGGTCCGCCCCGAGGACGTCAAGCCCGGCGCGGCCGTCCTCGACGTCGGCGTCTCGCGCAACGCCGAGGGCAAGATCGTCGGCGACGTCCACCCGGACGTGTCCGAGGTGGCCGCCTGGATCTCCCCGAACCCCGGCGGCGTCGGCCCGATGACCCGGGCCCAGCTGCTCGTGAACGTGGTCGAGGCGGCGGAGCGCAGTGCCGGCTGAGGGACGGAGCGCGGTGCCGGCCGAGGGCAAGAAGGGGACCGAGGGCGACGACGACCGCCCGGAGAACGGCCGCCGGGACGACGATCGCCAGGAGGACGGTCGCCCGGAGGACGAACTCACCGTCCGGGACCCCGTCAGCGCGCCCGACGCCGAGGGCAGACCGCGGCGCGCCACCCGGCGCTTCCCGCTCTTCACGCGGGACACCGCGCGCCCCGAGGGCGGCGGCCGGGCGGCGCCCCGTGACGCCCCGGCTCCCGCCCGGCAGTGGCCGGTGCTCACGGTGGTGGGCCTCGTCGGGCTCGGTCTGCTGCTGACCGCGCTGGACGTCTTCCGCTGGGGCACGCTGCTGATCGGCGTCGCGCTCCTGGTCGGCGCGGTGCTGCGCTGGATGGTGCCCGACGTCGGCATGCTCGCGGTGCGTTCGCGCTTCACGGACATCGCCACGTACGTGGTGCTCGGTCTCGCCATCGCTCTGCTGGCCCTGATGGCCCAGCCGAAGCCGTGGCTGGAGATCCCGTTCCTGAAGGACACGCTGCACTTCACGGTCAGCAGGTAACCGGCCCGGGCAGGGCGGCCCGTCCTCCACCCCCGTGGGAGAACGGGCCGCCGCCGCGACCAACCCTCCTGCACGCGGAACGCCCTGTTCAACGCCTGACGGGGCGCTGTGGCACGGAAGTGACCGTTCCGCTACGCAGTCCGGGAATGACGGGGCCCGACGGGGTCGGTGTGCCGGGGGTGACCGCACATGTGCGTTCCGTGTGCCGAAGTGCCGACAAGTTCGGGGATGTGCCCCCAAGTCGTCCGACCACGGGGCTAGCGTGGTCGATCGGGACGGTCCGGGACGTCCCGTACGGCGGTCGGGGGCCGTTCCGTACGGCGCGGGGTTCCGTTCGATGCACCGGAACGCCGGTGGGACACTGGACCACGGACCAGCGAGCGTGCGACGGTGCGTGCTCGCTGCCTCTGTGCTCCTGTGCGCCCCCACCCCGGGAACTGAGATCCTGACCGGGCGCACCCCTGTGGGTAGCCAGAACGGGGACTCGGCGCGGGACGCCGCGCGCGAGGACCGCGGGGGAACGAGCGGGGAACGAAACAGCACGTCACCGGGGGGAAGAGGGGGAAGCAATGCCTCGTTGGAAGGCCTTGCCGGAGGAACTCGATCCGCAGATCAAAGAGTTCGCCAGTCAGTTGCGCCGGCTCGTGGACCGCAGTGAGCTGAGCATCGCGTCGCTCGCCGACGCCACGGGCTACAGCAAGACGTCCTGGGAGCGCTACCTGAACGGCCGGCTGCTCGCCCCCAAGGGCGCGATCGTGGCCCTGGCCGAGGTGACGGGGACCAACCCCGTCCACCTGACGACCCTGTGGGAGCTGGCCGAGCGTGCCTGGAGCCGCTCGGAGATGCGCCACGACATGACCATGGAGGCCATCCGGATCTCGCAGGCGCGTGCCGCGCTCGGAGAGCTGGGCACGCCCACGGGCGGCTCCAGGGACGGCCGGAGCGGCAAGTCGGGCCGGCATGGCGGCGGTGCGGCGGCGCCGGGAATCGCCGGGCCGGCCGGTGTCGCGCCCACGCTGCCGCCGAGGACCGTCCCCGCCCAGCCGACGGCCGCCGACAGCCCCGACTCGGCCGTCGGTCCGGTCCGGGGCGGCGGCGGGCCCGGCGGGCACCCGGGCACGTCCGCCGGCGGTCCCTCCGACGGCAACTCGTGGGGGCTCGCGGGGTACCGGGGGCCGTCACCGACCGGCGGGCGCGCGCCGCGCACCGGACACCGCGCCGATTCCGGTTCGGGTCCGGGTTCCGGGACCGCTTCCGGGGCGTACGCCAGCGGACCGGCCGCCGCCGCGCCGGTGCCGGACGGCCGCGGGGCCCCGGACCCGTACGGCGGGCCCCCGCAGGGCGGCTCCCGGGCGCGCGCCGGTGCCTCGGGGGGCGGCAAGCGGATGGGGACCTTCGTCGCGGGCGTCGTCGGCGTGCTGGTGGTGGCCGCCGGTGCCTTCTTCCTCCTGAACGGCGGGGACGACAAGAAGGACGAGCGCGCCGAGCCGTCCCCGTCGCCCACCGTGAGCGCCGACCCCCAGCTGCCGCCCGGGGTGAAGTGCAGCGGCGACCGGTGCACCGGCAAGGACCCGGAGACCATGGGCTGCGGCGGCGACCTGGTGACCACCGCCGCGACGGCCACCGTCGGCACGGCGTCCGTCGAGGTCCGCTACAGCAAGACCTGCGGCGCCGCGTGGGCCCGCGTCACCCAGGCCGGCCAGGGCGACGAGGTCCGGGTCAGCGCGGGCGGCGGGGCCGAGCAGACGGGCAGCGTCACCGCCGCCGGGGACACGGTCGCGTACACCCCGATGGTGGCGGTCAAGGCCGCGGCCGACGCCAAGGCGTGCGTGACCCTGGCCGCGGGCGGCAAGGGCTGCACGGACTGAGCCCACCGCACAGCCCCGCCCCCGAGGCCCGGGCCGGCGGGGCTGCGGCTGGGCCGTTCGGGGGACCGCCGTGCGTACGGAAGAAAATCTTCCTGTCGTAAGGCATGGTCCGCGGACGTGCGGGCACGCGACAGGTATCCCCCCACGGGAGTCCGGCAACGGTCCCCGAACGGCGGTCGCCAGTCCCCCCCTCTCCCGGACCAGGCGGCCGCCTCTTCCTGTCGGCGTCCTCCCGGCGTGTGCCCCCTCCGGGTGACCGGAACCGGTGCTGTGGGGTGGGCCACACCGGCCCCGACGCCTGGGGCACCGCGGGCGCGATAGCCTGACCGCTGGATCTCTCTTGACGCCAAGAGATCGATCATCCGTCGGATGATCCATCCGTACCGGTGATCGATCATCACGGCGGTCCGGTCACGAGCCGGAGCGGGATCCCGCACCCCGGGGCAGGGACCGCCCCACCGCCAGCTGTCATACGGAGAACGCCATGACCCGCACTCCCGTGAACGTCACCGTCACCGGCGCGGCCGGCCAGATCGGTTACGCCCTGCTCTTCCGCATCGCCTCCGGCCAGCTGCTCGGCGCGGACGTGCCGGTCAAGCTGCGCCTCCTGGAGATCACTCCGGCGCTCAAGGCCGCCGAGGGCACTGCGATGGAGCTGGACGACTGCGCGTTCCCGCTCCTGCAGGGCATCGAGATCACCGACGACCCGAACGTGGCCTTCGACGGCGCCAACGTCGCCCTCCTCGTCGGCGCCCGCCCCCGCACCAAGGGCATGGAGCGCGGCGACCTCCTCGAGGCCAACGGCGGCATCTTCAAGCCGCAGGGCAAGGCCATCAACGACCACGCCGCGGACGACATCAAGGTCCTCGTCGTCGGCAACCCGGCCAACACCAACGCGCTGATCGCCCAGGCCGCCGCCCCGGACGTACCGGCCGAGCGTTTCACCGCGATGACCCGCCTGGACCACAACCGCGCGCTGACCCAGCTCGCGAAGAAGACGGGCTCGACGGTCGCCGACATCAAGCGCCTGACCATCTGGGGCAACCACTCCGCCACCCAGTACCCGGACATCTTCCACGCCACCGTCGCCGGCAAGAACGCCGCCGAGGTCGTCAACGACGAGAAGTGGCTGGCCGAGGACTTCATCCCGACCGTCGCCAAGCGCGGCGCGGCCATCATCGAGGCCCGCGGCGCCTCCTCGGCCGCCTCCGCCGCCAACGCCGCCATCGACCACGTGTACACGTGGGTCAACGGCACCGCCGAGGGCGACTGGACCTCCATGGGCATCCCGTCGGACGGCTCCTACGGCGTGCCCGAGGGTCTGATCTCCTCCTTCCCGGTCACCACCAAGGACGGGAAGTACGAGATCGTCCAGGGCCTGGACATCAACGAGTTCTCCCGCGCCCGCATCGACGCCTCCGTCAAGGAGCTGTCGGACGAGCGCGAGGCGGTCCGCGGTCTCGGCCTCCTCTGAGTCCGTCCGCTCCGCGGGCCGTACGTCACGACCCCGCACGGGCTCCGTTCCGGTTTCGGCCGGAACGGAGCCCGTCGCCGTTTTCGCCGCTACCTTCGGAACACCGGGTTCGAGGTGTTCGGGGGGTACGGATGAACGGCTGGCGGGACGAGGGGCCGGGGCCGGAGCCGGAGCCGGAGCCGCAGGCGGCACCGGAAGCGGGCTCGGGGGACGGGCCGGGCGAGGAGGGAGGCCGGGCGGCCTGGGCTCCGGACGGCGGGAACGGCCCGGACGGGCCCGTGGAACCGCCCGCCTGGGCCACGGCCCAGACCCGCACGAACCTCACGCCCCCGCCCGCGCTGCCCTCCGCGCCCGCCGTCCCTCCGCCCTCGTGGTCCGCCCCGCCACCGGGCCCGGCCGACGCGGGCGGCCCACCGCCCACGAGCACCGCGCCCACGTCCCGGGGGACCTCGGACACCGACCGACCCGTGCCCGCGGTCCCGTGGGCCCCGGGCGCCGCCGGGCCACCATCCGCCGCTCCGGGCCCCGTCGGCCCGCCGCCCGCCGCTCCGGGTCCCGTCGGCCCGCCGCCCGCCGCTCCGGGCTCCGTCGGCCCACTGCCCGCCGCTCCGGGTCCCGTCGGCCCACTGCCCGCCGCTCCGGGTCCCGTCGGCCCTCTGCCCGCCGCTCCGGGTCCCGTCGGCCCTCTGCCCGCCGCTCCGGGCTCCGCCGCTCCGGGCTCCGCCGCTCCGGGTCCCGTCGGCCCGCCGCCCGCCGCTCCGGGTCCCGTCGGCCCACTGCCCGCCGCTCCGGGTCCCGTCGGCCCACTGCCCGCCGCTCCGGGTCCCGTCGGCCCTCTGCCCGCCGCTCCGGGCTCCGCCGCTCCGGGCTCCGCCGCTCCGGGCTCCGTCGGCCCGCCGACCGCCTCCACCGGGGCGCCGCCCTCCCCCTGGGCGCACGGGTCGGCGCCCGCCGCACCTCCGTACCGGCCGGCACCGGCCGGGGCGGGACCCGGCTCCGGGGCCGGGCCGCGTCGGGTGCTGGTCGCGCTGACCGCGACGGCCGTTCTCGGTGCGGGCGTCGGGGCCGGGGTCTGGGCGCTCACCCGCGACCACGGCGCCGACCGGGCGGGCGCCGCCCCGGCGACCGGCGTCACCGTCCCCGAGGCCCCGACGGCCGCGGCGTCGGACACCGCGCCGACTCCGGCGGCACCGGCAGCCCCACCGGCCCCCTCCGCCTCCGCCTCGGCCTCCGTGTCCCCGTCCGCCGCTCCCGGTTACCGCCTCGCCCAGGACCCCGTCGGCTACGCGATCACCGTCCCGGAGGGCTGGCGGCGGCACGAGAAGCAGGGCGAGTCCGCGCCCGTCGTGACCTACGACTCCCCGGGCGACGGCCGGCAGCTCCAGATCTTCGCGCTGGCGGAGGAGTCCCCGGCCGCCTCGCTGGACCTGGCCGAGAACGCCCCCGGCTACGGATTCGCCCGGCAGCCCGGCTACCGCGCCCTCACCCGCGACGCGGACGGCGACGCCTTCGCCGAGCTCACCTACCGCTACGACGACGAGGACCGCGGCCCCCGCCAGGTGATCGACCACCGCTTCCGGGCCGCCGACGGCACCCCGTACGCCATCCGTTCCAGCGGCCCCGAAACGCTCGACGCGGCGCTGCTGCGCGAGCCGCTCACCACGGCCGTGGAGTCCTTCTGCCCGGCCGGAGGGCAGTGCGCCTGACCGCGCGGGAAACCGCCCGGGTTCCACCCCTTTCACCGTTCATTCCCGTGACCCACCGCACTTTCGCCCCCCGATCCCGCATGTGCCGGGAGGAAGCGGGCAGGGGCTCCGGGTCCCCGAGAGTGACATGCGTGTGACGCAGGGGCACCGAACAGGAACGGAAGGCAGTACCGGAGCATGGCGAACAGAACGGAAACCCGGGCAGAGCGGGCACACCGGACCATTCACGCGGGCGGTGAATGGCGGGAGGCGTCCTCCGGCGCGACGCGCGAGATCCTCGACCCCGCGGACGCCCAGCCCTTCGCCGTGGTCGCGGAGGGCGACGAGAAGGACACCGACCTCGCGGTGGCCGCCGCCCGGCGGGCCTTCGATACAGGAGAGTGGCCCCGCACCCCGGTCGCCGAACGCGCCGCCCTGCTGCGCCGCGTCGCCGGCCTGCTCGTGCGCGACCGCGAGGAGCTCGGCCTGCTGGAGAGCCGCGACGCGGGCAAGACCGTCGAGGAGGGCCGCGTCGACATCGACTGCGTCGCCGACGCCTTCCGCTACTTCGCCGACCTGGTCGCCGGCGAGGCGCCCGGCCGGGTCGTCGACGCGGGCTCGCCCGAGATCCACAGCGTCGTCGTGCACGAGCCGGTCGGTGTCTGCGCGATGATCACGCCCTGGAACTACCCCCTGCTCCAGGCCAGTTGGAAGATCGCACCCGCGCTCGCCGCCGGCAACACCTTCGTGATCAAGCCCAGCGAGATCACCCCGCTCACCACCGTCGCCCTGATCGACCTGCTGGTCGAGGCCGGACTCCCCACCGGCGTCGCCAACATCGTCACCGGCCCCGGTCACTCGGTCGGCGCCCGGCTCGCCGAGCACCCCGACGTCGACCTGGTCTCCTTCACCGGCGGCCTGGCCAGCGGCACCAAGGTCGCCCAGGCCGCCGCCGTCACCGTCAAGAAGGTCGCCCTCGAACTCGGCGGCAAGAACCCCAACGTCGTCTTCGCCGACGCGTGCGAGACCGACGAGGGCTTCGACACCGCCGTCGACCAGGCCCTCAACGCCGCCTTCATCCACAGCGGCCAGGTCTGCTCCGCGGGCGGCCGGCTCATCGTCGAGGAGTCGGTCCGCGAACGCTTCGTCGCCGAACTCGCCCGCCGTGCCGGGAGGATCCGCCTCGGCCGCGGCACGGTGGACGGCGTCGAGTGCGGCCCGCTCGTCTCCGAGCAGCAGCGCGCCAAGACCGAGGACTTCGTCGCCTCCGCCCTCGCCGAGGGCGCCGTGCTGCGCTGCGGCGGCAAGCGCCCCGAGCCGTCCCCCGAGCGGCCCGGGAGCGGCTGGTTCTACGAGCCGACCGTCCTCGACCAGTGCCACCGCGAGATGCGGGTCGTGCGGGAGGAGGTCTTCGGACCGGTCCTCACCGTGGAGACCTTCCGCACCGAGGACGAGGCCGTCGCCCTCGCCAACGACACCGAGTACGGACTCGCCGGCGCCGTCTGGACCGCCGACGCCGGCCGCGCCCGCCGCGTCGCCGGCCGGCTGCGCCACGGCACCGTGTGGATCAACGACTTCCACCCCTACCTGCCGCAGGCGGAGTGGGGCGGCTTCGGCAAGAGCGGCGTCGGCCGCGAGCTCGGCCCCGCGGGCCTGGCCGAGTACCGCGAGACCAAGCACGTCTACCAGAACCTCGCACCACGGCCCGTCCGCTGGTTCGCCGGCTGACCTCCCGGCTCGCCCGTCCCCGTCCCCACGCCCTCCTGGAGTACCCCCCATGCCCGAGACCCCCCAGGTCTACGACTACGTCGTCGTCGGCGGCGGCACCGCAGGCTCCGTCATCGCCTCCCGCCTCACCGAGAACCCGGACGTCACCGTCGCCGTCATCGAGGGCGGCCCCAGCGACGTCGGCCGCGACGACGTGCTGACCCTGCGCCGCTGGATGGGCCTGCTCGGCGGCGAACTCGACTACGACTACCCCACCACCGAGCAGCCGCGTGGCAACTCCCACATCCGGCACAGCCGCGCCCGCGTCCTCGGCGGCTGCTCCTCCCACAACACCCTCATCGCCTTCAAGCCGCTGCCGTCCGACTGGGACGAGTGGGAGGCCGCCGGCGCCAAGGGCTGGGGCGCGGTGCAGATGGAGGCGTACTTCGCCCGGCTGCAGAACAACATCGTCCCGGTCGACGAGAAGGACCGGAACGCCATCGCCCGCGACTTCGTCGACGCGGCGCAGAAGGCGCTCGAGGTGCCCCGCGTCGAGGGCTTCAACAAGAAGCCGTTCACCGAGGGCGTCGGCTTCTTCGACCTGGCCTACCACCCGGAGGACAACAAGCGCTCCTCGGCCTCGGTGGCGTACCTGCACCCGGTGATGGACGAGCGCCCCAACCTGACGATCATGCTGGAGACGTGGGCGTACAGGCTCCGGCTCGACGGCACCCGCGCCACGGGCGTCCACGTCCGCACCAAGGACGGCGAGGAGATCCTGGTCGAGGCGCGCAACGAGGTCGTGCTGTGCGCCGGGGCCGTCGACTCGCCGCGTCTGCTGCTGCACTCCGGCATCGGCCCCCGCGAGGACCTCGAGGCGCTCGGCATACCCGTGGCGCTCGACCTGCCCGGCGTCGGCGAGAACCTGCTCGACCACCCCGAGTCGGTGATCGTGTGGGAGACGAACGGCCCCATCCCGGAGAACTCCGCGATGGACTCCGACGCCGGTCTGTTCGTGCGCCGCGACCCCGAACACGCGGGCCCCGACCTGATGTTCCACTTCTACCAGATCCCGTTCACGGACAATCCGGAGCGACTGGGCTACGAGCGCCCGGAGTTCGGCGTCTCCATGACCCCGAACATCCCCAAGCCGAAGAGCCGCGGCCGCCTCTACCTCACCAGCGCCGACCCGGAGGTCAAGCCCGCCCTCGACTTCCGCTACTTCACCGACGAGGACGACTACGACGGCCGCACCCTGGTCGACGGCATCCGCATCGCCCGTGAGATCGCCAGGACCGAGCCGCTCGCGAACTGGCTCGCACGCGAGGTGTGCCCCGGCCCGGACATCACCGGCGACGAGGAGCTGAGCGAGTACGCCCGCAAGGTCGCGCACACCGTCTACCACCCGGCGGGCACGTGCCGGATGGGCGCCGCCGACGACGAACTGGCCGTCGTCGACCCCGAGCTGCGCATCCGCGGCCTGGACGGCATCCGCGTCGCCGACGCCTCCGTCTTCCCGACCATGCCCGCCGTGAACCCGATGATCGGCGTCCTCATGGTCGGGGAACGCGCCGTCGAGCTGATCGGCGGTGACGCCCGATGACCGCCACCGTCAACGGCACCGCCGCCGAGCGTCCCCCGGTCTTCTCCGTGGACGGCCTGTGGAAGGTCTTCGGCCCGAAGGCCGCCCGCGTCCCCGCCGCCCCCGAGCTGACCGCCCTGACCCCGGCCGAGCTGCGCTCCCGCACCGGCTGCACGGCCGCCGTCCGCGACGTCTCCTTCGACGTCCGCAAGGGCGAGGTCTTCGTCGTCATGGGCCTGTCCGGTTCCGGCAAGTCCACGCTGGTGCGCTGCCTGACCCGGCTGATCGAGCCGACCGCCGGCACCATCGCCATCGACGGCGAGGACGTCCGCGCCATGGACAGGGCCCGGCTGCGCGAACTGCGCCGCCACCGCGCCGCGATGGTCTTCCAGCACTTCGGCCTGCTCCCGCACCGCACGGTCCTCGACAACGTGGCGTACGGCCTGGAGGTCCAGGGCATGGGCCGCGCCGAGCGCCGCGAGCGCGCCGCCGCGATCGTCGCCAAGGTCGGCCTGGAGGGCCTGGAGCACCGCCGCCCCGGCCAGCTCTCCGGCGGCCAGCGCCAGCGCGTCGGCCTGGCCCGCGCCCTCGCCGTCGACCCCGAGGTGCTGCTGTTCGACGAGCCGTTCAGCGCGCTCGACCCGCTGATCCGGCGGGACATGCAGGAGGAGGTCGTCCGGCTGCACCGCGAGGAGGGCCGCACGATGGTCTTCATCACCCACGACCTCCAGGAAGCCCTGAAGCTGGGCGACCGCATCGCCCTGATGCGCGACGGCCGCGTCGTGCAGCTCGGCACCCCCGAGGAGATCGTCGGCTCACCCGCCGACGACTACGTCCGTGAGTTCGTCCGCGACGTCCCGCGCGAGCAGGTCCTGACGGCCCGTACGGCCATGCGTCCCGCCTCCTGCGCCGACGAGGCCGGCAGCGGCCCCGCGCTGCGGCCCGACGCCACGGTGTCCGAGGCCATCGAGGCGGTGGCCCGCGCGGGCTCCCCGGCCCGCGTGATGTCCGACGGCCGCTGCCTGGGCGTGATCGATGCGGACGCGTTGCTGTCGGTGGTGGCGGGCACATCCGGCACACCCGCACCCGCCCCGGCGGCCCCCGCTGCCGCAGCGCACCCAGCGGACCCGGCGGCCCCCGCCGACGTGGCTGCGGGCAGTCGTGCCGCCGGGGCGGACGAGCACCGTGAGCCGGCCGCCCCCGCCACCAGCGAGGAGCCGGTCTGATGGCGACGATCACCGCAACGTCCCAGAAGGTGTCGCCGCCGGGCCCCCTCACCCGCCCCGCCGTGCGCAAGCTCCTCACGCTGGCGGTCCTCGCCGCCGTCCTCGTCCCCCTCGCCGCCACGCAGTGGCCCGGCACCACCTGGCCCACCGCGCTCACCGTCGACGTCTCCGCCCCGCTCGGCAGCGCCAGCGACTGGATCATCGACAACCGCGACAGCCACCCCCTCTTCCTCTACTTCTTCGGCCACGTCAGCAACGCCGTCGTCATCGCCGTACGCGCCGTCTACCTCGCCCTCCTCGCCGTCGGCTGGGCCGGGGTCACCGCGATCGGCGCGCTGGTCGCCTGGCGCGTGGCCGGCGTGCGGCTGGCACTCGGCACCGCCGCCGCGTTCCTGGCCTGCGGCCTGCTCGGCATGTGGGTGCCGACCATGCAGACCCTCGCCCTGATGGTCGTCGCCGTCGTCGCATCGGTGGTCGTGGGCGCCCTGCTGGGCCTGGCCGGGGGGCTCTCCGGCCGGATGGACCGCGTCCTGCGCCCGGTGCTCGACACCATGCAGGTGCTGCCCGCCTTCGCCTACCTCCTCCCCGTCGTCCTGGTCTTCGGCATCGGAGTCCCCGCGGCCGTCCTGGCCACGGTCGTCTACGCCGCCCCGCCCATGGCCCGGCTCACCGCCCTCGGCCTGCGGGGCGCCGACAAGGAGGTCCTGGAGGCCGTCGAGTCCCTCGGCACCACCGCCCGCCAGCGGCTGCTGACCGCCCGCATCCCGCTGGCCCGCAAGGAACTCCTCCTCGGCGTCAACCAGACGATCATGATGGCGCTGTCCATGGCCGTCATCGCCTCCGTCATCGGCGCCGGCGGCCTCGGCGACCGCGTCTACCAGGCGCTCGCCTCGGTCGACGTCGGCGCGGCCCTCGCCGCCGGCATCCCGATCGTGCTGCTCGCCGTCGTCCTGGACCGCGTCACCGGCGCGGCCGGGGAGCGGCTCGGAGAGCCCGGGAAGTCCCCCGTCACCTGGCTGTACGCCCTGGCCGTCGCCGTCGCGGTGGCACTCGCCGGACGTCTCGCGGGCCTCCTCGACTGGCCCGAGGCGTGGGAGGTGGACATCGCCGAGCCCGTCAACCGGGCCGTCGACTGGATGACCGCCCACCTCTACTCCGGCGTCCCCGTGGTCGGCGGCACCGCGGACTGGGCGGCCCACTTCACCGACTGGGTGCTCAACCCGCTGCGGAGCGGCCTCCAGTGGCTGCCCTGGTGGTCCGTGCTGCTGATCGTCGCCGCCCTGGCCTGGCTGATCGGCACCTGGCGCACCGCCCTCACCGCCGTCCTCGCCATGGCCGCGATCGGCGTCCTCGGCGTGTGGAACCCGTCCCTGGACACCCTCTCCCAGGTGCTGGCCGCCGTCGCCGTCACCCTGGTCGTCGGCTTCGCGACCGGCATCGCCGCCGCCCGCAGCGACCGCTTCGAACGCCTGCTGCGGCCCGTGCTGGACGTCTTCCAGACGATGCCGCAGTTCGTCTACCTGATCCCGGTCGTCGCCCTGTTCGGCGTCGGCCGCGCCCCCGCCGTCGCCGCCGCCGTCGTCTACGCCCTCCCGGCCGTCGTCCGCATCACCACCCAAGGGCTGCGCCAGGTCGACCCGGCCGCGCTGGAGTCGGCCCGCTCGCTCGGGGCGACCAGCGGACAGCAACTGCGCCAGGTCCAGCTCCCGCTGGCCCGCAGGTCCCTGCTGCTCGCCGTCAACCAGGGCGTCGTCCTCGTCCTCGCCGTCGTCATCATCGGCGGCCTGGTCGGCGGCGGGGCGCTCGGCTACCAGGTCGTCTTCGGCCTGGCCCAGGGCGACCTGGCGACCGGCCTGGTGGCCGGAGCGGCGATCGTCTGCCTCGGTCTGATGCTCGACCGGGTCACCCAGCCCACCGAACGCCGTACGAAGAAGGGAGCCTGAGATGTCCCGCAAGCGGATCACGGCGGCCGTCGCCGTGCTGCTGCTGGCGACCGGCTGCGGCGCCGCCGACATGACCGAGCAGGCGTCCCCGTTCGCGAACGCCCAGGGCGCGAAGACCGTCACCCTGTCCGTGCAGTCCTGGGTCGGCGCCCAGGCCAACGTGGCCGTCGCCCAGTACCTCCTCGAGCACGAGCTCGGCTACCGCGTCGACACCGTCCAGGTCGACGAGGTCCCCGCCTGGGACGCGCTCAGCCAGGGCCGGGTCGACGCCATCCTGGAGGACTGGGGCCACCCCGAGCAGGAACAGCGCTACGTCGCGGACAAGAGGACCATCGCCGCCGGCGGCGACCTCGGCGTCACCGGGCACATCGGCTGGTTCGTCCCGACGTACTTCGCCAAGAAGCACCCGGACGTCACGAACTGGAAGAACCTGAACAAGTACGCCGAGCTGCTGCGCACCGCCGAGAGCGGCGGCAAGGGCCAGCTCATGGACGGCTCCCCCTCGTACGTCACCAACGACAAGGCGCTGGTGAAGAACCTCGGCCTGGACTACCAGGTCGTCTTCGCCGGCTCCGAGGCCGCCCAGATCACCCAGATGAAGCAGTTCGCCAAGGAGGAGAAGCCCTTCCTCACCTACTGGTACACACCCCAGTGGCTGTTCGAGAAGGTGCCGATGACCGAGGTGAAGCTGCCGCCGTACAAGGAGGGCTGCGACGCCGACCCGGAGAAGGTCGACTGCGCCTACCCGGTCACGCCGCTGCAGAAGTACCTCAACGCCGGCTTCGCGCGGCACGGCGGCAAGGCGGCGGAGTTCCTCAAGAACTTCCGGTGGACGACCGAGGACCAGAACCAGGTCTCCCTGATGATCGCCGAGCAGAAGATGCGGCCCGAGGAGGCGGCGGAGAAGTGGGTGGACAGCCACGAGTCCGTCTGGCGGAAGTGGCTGCCCTGACCCTCACTTCGTCAGCCCGGCCGCGATCTCCCGCACCGCCCGCTCCGCGCGCCGCTGGAGACCCGGCCCGAACGTGACCCGGGTGGCCCCGAGTTCGCCGAGTTCGGCGGGTGAGGGGCCCTCCCCGGGCCGCCCCACCACGTTCACCGGCCCCTGGATCCCGGCCCGCAGCAGCGGCAGCACGGCGGTGGGGGCGGCGATGGGGTACACGCAGTCGGCGCCCGCGGCGACGTAGGCCGCGGCCCGCTCGATCGCCGCTGCCGGATCGCCGACGCCCCTGAGGAACGTGTCGATCCGGGCGTTCAGGAAGAGCCGGTCGCCCGCCTCCGCCCGCACCTCGGCCAGCCATTCGGCGTGCTCCGCCGGGTCCTTGAGCACCCCGTCCGCGGAGTCCTCCAGGTTGCAGCCCACGACGCCCGCCTCCAGCAGCCGCGCCACCAGCTCCTTCGGAGCCAGCCCGTAGCCGCCCTCGACGTCCGCCGACACGGGCACGTCCACGGCACGCACGATCCGCGCGACGGCCGCGAACATCTCGTCGGCCGGGGTCGACCCGTCCTCGTACCCGAGCGAGGCCGCCACCCCGGCGCTCGGAGTGGCGAGCGCCGGGAACCCGGCGTCCGCGAACACGCGGGCGCTCGCCGCGTCCCAGGGGCCGGGCAGGACGAGGGGATCGCCCGGAGCCCGGCCGCGGTGCAGGGCGCGGAAGACGCCGACCTTGCTCATGGTGTGTAACCCCCCGGCGGGATGCGACGGCTGACCATCAGCCGGTTCCAGCTGTTGATGACCGCGACCAGCCCGACGAGGTGGGCCAGCTCGCTCTCGGAGAAGTGCGCGGCGGCCCGCTCGTACACGGCGTCGGGCACGAAGCCCTCCGTCAGGACCGTCACCGCCTCGGTCAGCGCGAGCGCGGCCCGCTCCCGCTCGCCGTAGAGCTCCTCGGCCTCCTCCCAGGCGTCGAGCAGACCGAGCCGCTGCTCGCTCTCCCCGTTCTTCCGGGCGAGGGTGAGGTGCATGTCCAGGCAGAACGCGCAGTGGTTGAGCTGCGAGGCCCGGATCATCACCAGCTCGGCGAGCACGGGATCGCCGAGCCCCTTCTTGGCCGCGGCGCTGAGCGCGGACATGGCCTGGGCGACCTCCCGGTCCAGGAGCCGCGTGCGGGCCGTCATCCGTGCTGTCCCGGCCGGTAGTGCCCCGGGGTCAGGCGGCAGGTCACGCCGAAGCGGTTCCAGGCGTTGATCACCGTGACGACGGCGATCAGCTGCGCCAGCTCCGGCTCGTCGAAGTGCTGCGCGGCCCGCTCGTAGACCTCGTCGGGGACGAAACCGTCCGTCAGCACGGTCACGGCCTCCGTCAGCTCCAGCGCCGCCAGCTCCTTCTCGGTGTAGAAGTGCCGCGACTCGTCCCAGGCGCTGAGCTGGATGATCCGCTCGACGCTCTCCCCGGCCGCCAGGGCGTCCTTGCTGTGCATGTCGATGCACAGGGCGCAGCGGTTGATCTGCGAGGCGCGGATCTTCACCAGCTCGAACAGCGTCGGGTCCACCCCCCGCCGGGCGGCCGTGTCCAGCCGGATCATCGCCTTGTACACCTCGGGTGCGTGCTTGGCCCATTCCAGCCGTACGGGCAGTTCGGAAGCGTACTCCGCGGTCCTCGTGTCATCGGTGTGCGTCGTCATGCCCTCGACCCTAGGAAGGAAGCAGCCCAGGGGTATGGTCCATTTCCATGGCGAAAACGTGGGCCACTCTCGGCGTCGACCTGCACCTGGAACCCACCGGGCCGGGCCTGCGCCGCGGCCTCACGGACGCCCTGCGCGAGGCCGTCCGCACCGGCCGCCTGGCCCCGGGCACCCGGCTGCCCGCCTCCCGCGTCCTCGCCGCCGACCTCGGCATCGCCCGCAACACCGTCGCCGACGCCTACGCCGACCTCGTCGCCGAGGGCTGGCTCACCGCGCGCCAGGGCTCCGGCACCCGCGTCGCGGACCGCGCCGTCGTCCCGCCCGCCGGCTCCTCCCCGCGCCCCCGTACCCCCACCCGCCCCGCCTACGACCTCCGCCCGGGCACGCCCGACCTGTCCTCCTTCCCGCGCGCGGAGTGGCTCAAGGCGGCCCGCCGCGCCCTCACCGCCGCCCCCCACGACGCCCTCGGCTACGGCGACCCGCGCGGGCACCCGGAGCTGCGCACCGCGCTGGCCGGCTACCTCGCCCGGGCCCGCGGCGTGCGCGCCGACCCCGAACGCGTCGTGGTCCTCGGCGGGTTCGCGCACGGACTGACCCTGCTCGCCGCCGTGCTGAAGGCCCGCGGCGTGCACACCGTCGCCGTCGAGTCGTACGGCCTCCACGTGCACCGCGACCTGCTCACCGCCGCCGGACTGCGCACCGTCCCACTGCCCTTCGACGCGCGCGGCACCGACCCCGTCGGGCCGGCCGGCGCGGGCGCCGTCCTGCTCACCCCCGCCCACCAGTTCCCGATGGGCGTGCCCCTGCTCCCGGACCGGCGGGCCGCCGTCGTCGACTGGGCGCGGCGCACCGGCGGCCTGGTCCTGGAGGACGACTACGACGGCGAGTTCCGCTACGACCGCCAGCCCGTCGGCGCCCTCCAGGGCCTGGACCCCGACCGCGTCGTCTACCTCGGCACCGCGAGCAAGTCCCTCGCCCCCGGCCTCCGGCTGGCCTGGGCCGTGCTCCCGCCGGGCCTCGCCGACGACCTCACCGCGACCCGCGGGGGCCTCGACACCACCGGCGTGCTGGACCAGCTGACCCTGGCCGAGTTCCTCACCTCCGGCGCCTACGACCGGCACGTCCGCTCGGCCCGCCTGCGCTACCGGCGCCGCCGGGACGCCCTGGTCGCGGCGCTCGCCGACCGTGCGCCCGAGGTGCGGGTCACCGGGATCGCGGCCGGCCTGCACGCCGTGCTCGGGCTGCCGCCCGGCACCGAGCAGCAGGTGGTCCGCGCGGCGGCCTGGCAGGGCCTCGGCCTGTACGGGCTGTCCGTCTTCCGTCATCCCGAGGCGGTGACCGAGCCGCGGGACGCCGTGGTCGTCGGCTACGGCACCCCGCCCGACCACGCCTGGGCGGGGGCCCTGGACGCGCTGTGCCGGGCGCTGCCGTAGAGTCCACCCGCGGCGCGGGCCGTACACTCGATCGGCCCAACTGTCGTACAGGTGCGTGGACAACGGGGAGACAAGGACATGGCAGAGACCCGGCGGCGGCTGCGGTCGAGCACCGTGGTGCTCGGCGGCATGGGAGTGCTCGCGGCGGCCCTGAGCGCGTGCGGCTCGGACCCCGACCGCCGCTGCGTGGACCGTGACAGCTACGACTACCTCAACGGCTACAAGGTCGTCGCCGACAAGAACTGCAAGTCCGGCTCGTCCGGCAGCTCCTCGAGCAAGGGCCGCAAGACCTCGCGGGTCTCGGACGCCGACTGGTACTACGACGCCGACGTCAGCAAGGGCTGGGCCGACTCCGGCACCTTCAGCCGCGACGAGGCCGTCGACCGCGGCGGCTTCGGCTGCTCGGGCTCCGGCAGCGGCGGCGGCTGAGCCGCGTGGAACGCCGCACCGTCGAGCCCCGCCCCGGCTGGCAGCAGACCGTCGAGGAGCAGGGGCTCATCTACCCCCTCACCCGCTACCCCGACGACTCCCTGCGGCCCTACTGGGACGAGAGCGCCTACTACGTCTTCCCCCTGGACGAGGTGGAGGCGCTGGAGGAGGTCGTCGAGGAACTGCACCGCATGTGCCTGGCGGCGGCCGAGCACATCGTGACCGCCGGCCGCTTCGGCGACCTCGGCATCACCGACCCGCGCGTCGTCCACGCGGTCACCGAGGCCTGGCGGCGGCGCTCCGAACTCCCCTCCGTCTACGCCCGCTTCGACCTGCGGTACGACGGCACGGGCCCGGCCAAGCTCCTGGAGTACAACGCCGACACCCCGACCTCCCTGGTCGAGGCGGCCTCCCCGCAGTGGTTCTGGATGGAGGAGCGCTTTCCCGGCGCCGACCAGTGGAACTCGCTCCACGAGCGCCTCGTGGACGCCTGGAAGAAGCAGGCCGCCCTCCTCCCGCCGGGCAGCCCCCTGTACTTCGCGCACTCCTCGGACGACGAGCTCGGCGAGGACCTGATGACGGTCGCCTACCTCAAGGAGACCGCCGAGCAGGCGGGGCTGGCCACCGACTGGATCTCCATGGAGGAGATCGGCTGGGACCGCCTCTCGGGCCGCTTCGTCGACAACAGGCTCCGCTTCATCCGCAGCATCTTCAAGCTCTACCCCTGGGAGTGGCTCACCACCGACCGCTTCGCCGACCACGTCCTGGAGACCCTGGACAACGGCGGCGGCACCGGCACCACTCTGTGGATCGAGCCCGCCTGGAAGATGCTGCTCAGCAACAAGGCCCTGCTGGCGATCCTCTGGGAGCTCTACCCCGGCCACCCGAACCTCCTCCCGGCCTACCTGGACGGCCCGCGCGAGCTGGCCGGCACCACGGGCTGGGTCGCCAAGCCCCTCCTCGGCCGCGAGGGCGCCGGCGTCACGGTCCACGCCCCCGGCACCGACCCGGCGCCCCGCGACGAGCCCTGCTGCTACCAGGAACTGGCCCCCCTGCCCGCCTTCGACGGCAACCACGTGGTCCTGGGCGCGTGGGTGGTCGAGAACGAGTCGGCGGGCCTGGGCATCAGGGAGTCGAGCGGCCTGATCACGGACGAATACGCCCGCTTCCTGCCCCACGTGATCCTGTGACCGGCCCCGACCGGCCCCGAACGGCCCCGTAGGGACCGCCGAGGGGCGCGGGGCCGTGGCATGTGCGGCTCCGCCGCGTGGGCGCGACCAGCCACTACGGCGCCGCAGCCCGCGACGGACGACGACCCCGCAGACGCTCCCGCATCCCGGACACGACACGCATCGCCGGAACACACCCGGTACCCTGACCACGGGCCGTGACTGGCGCGCAAGGATGGGACGAACCATCGGGAAGCGGTCCGAGCGACGAGTGCCGAGCGCCTGGGCCGACCTGAACGCTGATCCCCACGTCCGGAGGCCCCCGTGTCCGCAGACCTGACCCCCGAGTCCGTCGCCTACCGTGCCGCGCTGCAGGCGATCCGCGCCGTCGAGCCGCGCGTCGCCGACGCCATCGGCCAGGAGGTCGCCGACCAGCGCGAGATGCTCAAGCTGATCGCCTCCGAGAACTACGCCTCCCCGGCCACCCTGCTGACCATGGGCAACTGGTTCAGCGACAAGTACGCCGAGGGCACCGTCGGCCGCCGCTTCTACGCCGGCTGCCGCAACGTCGACACCGTCGAGTCGCTGGCCGCCGAGCACGCCCGTGAGCTCTTCGGCGCCCGCCACGCCTACGTCCAGCCGCACTCCGGCATCGACGCCAACCTGGTCGCCTTCTGGGCCGTGCTCGCCGACCGCGTGGAGGCGCCGTTCCTCCAGAAGACCGGCGTCCGCCAGATCAACGACCTCTCCGAGGCCGACTGGGCCGAGCTGCGCCAGGCCTTCGGAAACCAGCGCATGCTCGGCATGTCCCTCGACGCGGGCGGCCACCTCACCCACGGCTTCCGCCCGAACATCTCCGGCAAGATGTTCGACCAGCGTTCCTACGGCACGGACCCCGAGACCGGTCTCATCGACTACGAGGCCCTGCGCGCCCAGGCCCGCGAGTTCAAGCCGCTGATCATCGTCGCCGGCTACTCCGCCTACCCCCGCCTGGTGAACTTCCGGATCATGCGCGAGATCGCCGACGAGGTCGGCGCGACCCTCATGGTCGACATGGCGCACTTCGCCGGCCTGGTCGCGGGCAAGGTCCTCACCGGCGACTTCGACCCGGTCCCGCACGCCCAGATCGTCACGACGACCACGCACAAGTCGCTGCGCGGCCCGCGCGGCGGCATGGTGCTGTGCGACGACTCCCTCAAGGACCAGGTCGACCGGGGCTGCCCGATGGTCCTCGGCGGCCCGCTCCCGCACGTCATGGCCGCCAAGGCCGTCGCCCTCGCCGAGGCCCGGCAGCCCGCGTTCCAGGACTACGCGCAGCGCATCGTCGACAACTCCCGCGCCCTCGCCGAGGGCCTGACGCGCCGCGGCGCCACCCTGGTGACCGGCGGCACGGACAACCACCTGAACCTGATCGACGTGGCGTCCTCCTACGGCCTCACCGGCCGCCAGGCCGAGCAGGCCCTGCTGGACTCCGGCATCGTCACCAACCGCAACGCCATCCCGGCCGACCCGAACGGCGCCTGGTACACCTCCGGCATCCGGATCGGCACCCCGGCGCTGACCACGCGGGGCCTCGGCACCGCCGAGATGGACGAGGTCGCGGGTCTCATCGACCGCGTCCTCGCGGCCGCCGAGCCGGGCACCACCAAGTCGGGCGCCCCCTCCAAGGCGTCCCACGTCCTGGACGAGAAGATCTCCGACGAGATCTCCCGCCGCGCGACGGACCTGGTGGCGGGCTTCCCGCTGTACCCGGAGATCGACCTGGGCTGAGGCGCCCCGTCAGGGGCGCGGGGAACTGCGCGATCAGCACCCCACGATCCGCAGTTCCCCACGCACAGAACCCCCCGGGCGCTCTGAGACAATGAAAAACATGGCCTCTGAACGCCCTCCCGTCTCCCACCACCACCCTCAGGGGAATGGCTCCGCCATGCGGCACCGTCCTCGCGTGCTCTCCGGTATCCAGCCGACCTCCGGCTCGTTCCACCTCGGCAACTACCTCGGCGCCGTCCGCCAGTGGGTCGACATGCAGAACACCCACGACGCGTTCTACATGGTCGTCGACCTGCACGCGATCACGGTCCCGCAGGACCCGAAGGTGCTCCGGGAGAACACCCGCGTCGCCGCCGCCCAGCTCCTCGCGGCCGGTCTCGACCCCGAGCACTGCACGCTGTTCGTGCAGAGCCACGTGCCCGAGCACGCCCAGCTCGGCTGGCTCATGAACTGCATCACCGGTTTCGGCGAGGCCTCGCGGATGACCCAGTTCAAGGACAAGTCCGCCAAGCAGGGCAGCGACCGCACCACCGTCGGCCTGTTCACGTACCCGATGCTGATGGTCGCCGACATCCTGCTCTACCAGGCCGACCAGGTCCCCGTCGGCGAGGACCAGCGCCAGCACCTCGAACTGACCCGCGACCTCGCCGACCGGTTCAACCAGACCTACGGCGACACCTTCACCATGCCGAGCGCCTACATCCTCAAGGAGACGGCGAAGATCTACGACCTTCAGGACCCGACCGCCAAGATGAGCAAGTCGGCGGCCACCCCGAAGGGCCTGATCAACCTCCTCGACGAGCCGAAGGCCACCGCGAAGAAGGTCAAGAGCGCGGTCACGGACACCGACACGGTGATCCGCTTCGACCGTGAGCACAAGCCCGGCGTCAGCAACCTGCTGACGATCTACTCCACCCTCACCGGTACGACGGTCCCCGAGTTGGAGCAGCAGTACGAGGGCAAGGGCTACGGCGCCCTGAAGACGGATCTCGCCGAGATCATGGTCGAGTTCGTGTCGCCCTTCCGGGAGCGGACCCAGCAGTACCTGGACGACCCGGAGACCCTCGACGCGGTGCTGGCCAAGGGCGCGGAGAAGGCGCGCAGCGTCGCCGCGGAGACCCTCGCCCGGGCCTACGACGGCATGGGCTTCCTGCCCGCCAAGCACTGACCCGGCGGTACCGCACCGAGCCCCCGGCACGCCACCGGAGCGCTGCACATCACTCCGGTTGCGCCTGCCCGGGACAGGGTGGTGGCCGTACAGTCGATAACCGGGTGGCCGCATCGGCGGCCACCGCCGCACGCCGGTGGGCGGGCGGCACCGACAGAACGACAGGGAGACGACGTGGGGACCGTAACGATCGGCGTGTCGATCGCGGTCCCGGAGCCTCACGGCAGCCGGCTTCAGCAGCTGCGCGCGGGCTTCGGCGACGCCGCGGCGCACGGCATCCCCACGCACGTCACGCTGCTGCCGCCGACCGAGATCGACGGGGCCGTGCTGCCCGCCGTCGAGTCGCACCTGGCGGAGGTGGCGGCCCGTGGCCGGCCCTTCCCGATGCGGCTGTCCGGCACCGGGACCTTCCGCCCGCTGTCGCCCGTGGTCTTCGTCCGGGTCGTCGAGGGCGCCGCGGCCTGCTCCTGGCTCCAGAAGCGGGTCCGCGACTCCTCCGGGCCGGTCCCGCGCGAACTGCAGTTCCCGTACCACCCGCACGTCACGGTCGCGCACGGCATCGACGAGGCCGCGATGGACCGCGCCTACGAGGAGCTGGCCGACTACGAGGCCCAGTGGCCGTGCACCGGCTTCGCGCTCTACGAGCAGGGCGCCGACGGGGTGTGGCGCAAGCTGCGCGAGTTCCCCTTCGGCAGCGCGGTCGTGCCCCCGCAGGCCGGACGCGTGGAGAGCAGCTCCCTGCCGGCCCGCTGACGCGGCCGCTACAGCGGAAGCCGTCGGAACACCCCCCGCGGCAGGTGCCGCAGCGCCGACATCACCACGCGCAGCGCGCCCGGCACCCACACCGTCTCCGAGCGGCGCCGCAGCCCCAGTTCGATGGCCGTGGCGACCGCCTCGGGCGTCGTGGCGAACGGCGCCTCCTCCATCCCGGCGGTCATCCGCGACCGCACGAACCCGGGGCGTACGACCATGACGTGCACGCCCGTGCCGTGCAGCGCGTCGCCGAGGCCCTGCGCGAAGACGTCCAGGCCGGCCTTGCTGGAGCCGTAGATGAAGTTGGCCCGGCGGGCCCGCTCCCCGGCCACGGACGACAGCACCACCAGCGAACCGTGCCCCTGCGCCTGGAGCGCGCGGGCGCTCACCAGACCGGCCGAGACCGCGCCGGTGTAGTTGGTCTGCGCGACCCGCACGGCGTTCAGCGGCTCCCGCTCGTCGTGCGCCTGGTCCCCGAGGACGCCGAACGCGAGCAGCACCAGGTCGACGTCGCCCTCGGCGAACACCTTGCCCAGCGCCTCCTCGTGGGACCCGGGGTCCAGCGCGTCGAAGGCGACGGTGCGCACCTCGGCGCCCAGCCCGCGCAGCTGTCCGGCCGCCGCGTCCAGCGCGGGCGAGGGGCGGCCGGCCAGCCACACGGTGCGGGTGCGGCGGGCGACCAGCCGGCGCGCGGTGGCCAGCGCGATCTCGGACGTACCGCCGAGGACGAGAAGGGACTGGGGGAGGCCGAAGGCGTCCTTCACGACAGCTCCAGAGGGGGTCACAGGGCGAGGCGCCGGGACAGGTCGGACATGAACACCCCGCGCGGGTCCAGCTCCGCGCGCAGCGCGCGGAAGTCGTCCAGGCGCGGGTACATCGCGGCCAGCAACTCGGGCCGCAGCCGGGAGTCCTTGGCGAGGTAGACCCGGCCGCCGGCCGCGGCGACCTCCTCGTCGAGCTCGTCGAGGAAGGCACCGAGCCCCGGCAGCCCGGCCGGGACGTCCAGCGCCAGGGTCCAGCCGGGCACGGGGAACGACAGCCAGCCCGGGTCGGCGTCCCCGAAGCGCTTGAGGACGGCCAGGAAGGACGGGCAGCGGTGCGCGGAGATGCGCCGCACGATCCGGCGCAGGGTCTCCTCCCGGCCGTGACCGACGACGAACTGGTACTGCAGGAAGCCGCCGCGGCCGTAGATGCGGTTCCAATGGGGCACCCCGTCCAGGGGGTGGAAGAAGGTGGGGATCCGCTGGAGCTGCCCGCGGCGCGCACGGGGGGCCTTGCGGTACCAGAGCTCGTTGAACAGGCCCACGCTCGTCCGGCTGAGCAGCCCCTCCGGGAGGAAACCCGGCGCGGCCGGCAGGCGCGAGGTGCGGAAGGCCGTCGGTTCGCGGCGGGCCCGGGCGGGCAGCGCGTCCAGCGGGGCGTGGTCGCCGCGGGTGAGCACCGCTCGCCCGGTCGCCGCGCCGTGCGCGAGGAGGTCGATCCAGGCCACCGAGTAGCGGTAGCGGTGGTCGGTGGCCGTCAGACGGGCCATGAGGTCGTCGAGGTCGGCGGCGCGTTCGGTGTCCACCGACATGAGCGCGGTCTCGACCCGCTGGAGCCGTACGGTCGCGGTGAGGATCACCCCGGTCAGGCCCATGCCCCCGGCGGTGGCGTCGAACAGCGGCGTGCCCCGCTCGACGGTGCGGACCCCGCCGTCGGCGGTGAGCAGCTCCAGGGACGGCACGTGGCGGGAGAACGAGCCCGACACGTGGTGGTTCTTGCCGTGGATGTCGGCGCCGATCGCCCCGCCGACGGTCACGTAGCGGGTGCCGGGCGTCACCGGCACGAACCAGCCGAGCGGCAGCAGGACCTCCATCAGCCGGTGCAGGGAGACGCCCGCGCCGCACAGCACGGTGCCGCCGTCGACGTCGATGGCGTGGATGCGGTCCAGACCCGTCATGTCGAGCACGGCACCGCCCGCGTTCTGCGCCGCGTCGCCGTACGCCCGGCCCAGGCCCCTCGGGATGCCGCCGCGGGCCCCGCAGTCCCGGACCGCCGCCGCGGCCTCCTCGTACGTCCGCGGACGGATCAGACGGGCCGCGGTGGGCGCGGTGCGCCCCCAGCCGGTGACGGGGCCCCACTCGTCGACGGGAACGGTGTCGGCAGACATGCCGGTGACCGTATCCCCCGAGGGCGAACGATCTGTTCCAAAACATCCCGTCCCTCCCCGAAACGGGTGATTAATGGTATGTCGCTCGATCATGCCGGACTTACCGCGCCGTCGGCGTGAACAGTGAGTCCCCATGGACGACCTCGACGACATGGACCACCGGATCGTGACGGCGCTCAGAGCCTGCGGCACGGACCCGCGTGTGGCCGCTGCCGCGCGCGCCCTGTCCTGGGCCGGGGAACACGGAGCGCTGTGGGTCGCCGCGGGCCTCGCGTCGGCCGCCGTGGACCGCCCGCGACGGGCGGCCTGGCTGCGCGGCACCGCCCTCACCGCGGGCGCGCACCTGGCCAGCATGGGGGTGAAGCGGGTCGTGCGCCGTCCCCGCCCCGCGCACGTCCAGCCCCTGGTGCGCACCGCGGGCCGGCACTCCTTCCCCAGCTCCCACGCCACCTCCGCCGCGGCCGCCGCCGTCGTCTTCGGCGCGCTCGGCGTGCGCGCGGCCTGGCCGCTGGCCGCCGCCGTGTGCGTGTCCCGGCTGGTCGTCGGCGTCCACTACCCGTCCGACGTGGCGGCGGGCGCGGCCCTCGGTGCGCTCACCGCCCGGCTCGGCGCCGACTGGATGCGGGGAGGGACCCGGTGACCGACACGGCCGTCCTGCGGCAACGCGCCCCCGAACAGCCCCCGCAGCCCGCCCCGCCCCGCCGCGGGGGCCTCGCGGGCGGCCTGCTCAGGACCGCACGCCCCCGCCAGTGGATCAAGAACGTCCTGGTCGTCGCCGCCCCGGCCGCCGCCGGCGAGCTGTTCTCCCGGCACGCCCTGGGCCGGCTCGCCCTCGTCTTCGTCCTGTTCACCGCCTGCGCCGCCGCCGTCTACCTCGTCAACGACGCCCGCGACGCCGAGGCCGACCGCGCCCACCCGGTCAAACGCCACCGCCCGGTCGCCGCCGGACAGGTCCCGGTGCCGGTCGCCCACGCCGTCGGGGCCCTTCTGGGGGTGCTCGCGCCCGTCGTCGCGGCCTGGCTGTGCCCACCGCCCGTCGTGGCCCTGCTGATCGCCTACCTCGCGATGCAACTGGCGTACTGCGTCAGCCTCAAGCACGTCCTGGTCGTCGACCTCGCCGTCGTCACCACCGGCTTCCTGATGCGCGCCATGATCGGCGGGCTCGCGCTGGGCATCCCGCTGTCGCGCTGGTTCCTCATCACCACCGGCTTCGGCGCCCTGTTCATGGTCTCCGCCAAGCGCTACAGCGAGGCCGTGCAGATGACCGGCAAGGCGGGCGCCACCCGCGCCCTGCTCACCGAGTACACCACCGGCTACCTGCGCTTCGTCTGGCAGCTCGCGGCCGGCGTCGCCGTCCTCGGCTACTGCCTGTGGGCCATGGAGGAGGGCGGCGTCCCGCACACCAGCGTGCTGCCCTGGCGCCAGCTGTCCATGGTCGCCTTCATCCTCGCCGTGCTGCGCTACGCCGTCTTCGCCGACCGCGGCACCGCGGGCGAACCCGAGGACGTCGTCCTGCGCGACCGCGCCCTCGCGCTGATCGGCCTGGTGTGGGTGGCGATGTACGGCCTGGCGGTGGCCAATTGGTGATCGGCCGGCGCGAACTGGTGGGCTTCGCCACCGCCGGACTGCTCGCCTACGCCGTCGACCTCGGTCTCTTCACCGTGCTGCGCGGCCCCGCCGGACTCGGCCCGCTCACCGCGAAGACCCTGTCCTTCGTCGCCGGCTGCTCCGTGGCCTACGCGGGCAACGCGCTGGGCACCTACCGGCACACCCGGCCGCGCGGCCTGCGCCCGTACGCCGTGTTCTTCGCGGTGAACCTCGCCGGCGCCGCCGTGCAGTTGCTGTGCCTGGCCGTCAGCCACTACGGCCTCGGCCTCGCCTCGCAGCGCGCCGACACCGTCTCGGGGGCGGGAATCGGCATGGCACTGGCCACCATCCTGCGTTTCTGGGGCACAAGGACACTGGTCTTCCGCTCCGGGGAGACGACCGGCCACCGGCCGGGATCATGGACCGGGACAACCGGGGGCAGAGTCGGATCATGGACTGGCTGAAGAAGCTCCCCGTGGTGGGGCCGTGGATCGCACGGCTGATGACCACGCACGCGTGGCGGTCGTACGAACGGCTGGACCGGGTCACGTGGACGCGGCTGGCCGCCGCGATGACCTTCACCAGCTTCGTGGCGCTCTTCCCGCTGCTCAGCCTCGCCGCCGCCGTCGCCGCCGCCACGCTCAGCGAGAAGCAGCAGGACCAGCTGCAGGACAAGATCGCCGAGCAGGTGCCGGGCATCTCCGACCAGCTGAACATCCAGGGTCTGGTCGACAACGCCGGCACCATCGGCCTCATCTCCGGCCTCCTGCTGCTCTTCACCGGCATCGGCTGGGTCGACGCCACCCGGGGCTGTCTGCGCGCCGTCTGGGAGCTGCCGGACGAGGAGGAGAACCCGTTCCTGCACCGGGCCAAGGACGCGGGCGTCCTCGTCGGCATCGGCGGTGCCGTCCTGGTCACCGTCGGCATCTCCACCGTCGCCTCGGCGCTCGTCGGCTGGATCATCCGCCAGCTGGGCATCTCCGAGGGCGGCTTCGGCAGCGTCCTGCTGCACATCGCCGCCTTCGCCGTCGCCGTCCTCGCCGACTTCCTCCTGCTGCTGTACGTGCTGACCCTGCTCCCCGGCGTCCAGCCGACCCGTCGCCGCCTGCTGGTGGCCGCGCTGATCGGCGCGGTCGGCTTCGAACTGCTCAAGCTGCTGCTGAGCGGCTACATGCAGGGAGTGGCCACGAAGAGCATGTACGGCGCCTTCGGCGTCCCCGTCGCCCTGCTGCTGTGGATCAACTTCACGTCGAAGCTGGTGCTGTTCTGCGCCGCCTGGACGGCCACCGGCAGCAAGGCGGAGGAACTCACGGACGGGACCGGCGACGCATCAGCTCCGGCAGCGGCCAGCGACGGTTGACCAGGAACGCGCCGCCCGCGAGCAGCACCAGCACCCCGGCGGCGATGCCGGCCGCGATCCCGACACCGCCGGAGCCGTCCGCCGCCGGGGCGCCCGCCACCGGCTTCGTCCCCGCGGCGGCCTTGCCGCTGCCGCCACCGGCCTGACCCGAGGCGTCGGGCCCCGGGCTCGTCTGCACCGCGCTCCTCGGCGGCACCAGCTCACCGACCGGCTTCACCTTGCCGGCCGCCTGGAAACCCCAGTCGAGCAGCCGTGCGGTCTCCTTGTAGACCTCGTTGTGCTCGTTCTTCGCCGGGTTCATCACGGTGACCAGCAGCACCCTGCCGCCGCGCTCGGCGACACCGGTGAAGGTGGCGCCCGCGTTGGTGGTGTTGCCGTTCTTCACGCCGGCGATGCCGGGATAGACGTCCATGTCCGAGTCGCCCCGCAGCAGGCGGTTGGTGTTCTGGATCTCGAAGGACTTGCGGTACGTCTTGCCCTTCTTGTCCTTGGCCGTCTCGCCCGGGAACTTCGCGCGGACCGTCGAGGCGTACTCGCGGAAGTCCTTCTTCTGCAGCCCCGAACGGGCGAACAGCGTCAGGTCGTACGCGGAGGAGACCTGGCCCGGCATGTCGTAGCCGTCGGGGCTGACCACGGTGGTGTCGAGGGCCTGGAGTTCCGCGGCGTGCTCGTTCATCTCCTCGACCGTCCTGTCGACCCCGCCGTTCATCGCCGACAGCACGTGCACGGCGTCGTTCCCGGAGCGCAGGAAGACGCCGAGCCACAGGTCGTGAACGGTGTACGTCTCCTCCTCCTTGATGCCGACCAGGCTGGACCCGGCGCCGACGCCCGCGAGGTCGGAGACCGCGACCTTGTGCTGCGTGGTCTTCGGCCACTTCGGCAGCAGCGTGTCGGCGAACAGCATCTTCAGGGTGCTCGCCGGGGCCAGCCGCCAGTGGGCGTTGTGCGCGGCGAGCACGTCGCCGGACTCGGCGTCGGCCACGATCCAGGAGCGAGCGGTGAGGTCCTTGGGCAGGACGGGGGCGCCGCCCGCGAGGTCGACCTGGTTCCCGGGCTGCCCGAGCCGGGTGCCGCCCACGGACGACATCGTCGCCGGGGGCGTGACCGACGGGCTCGCCGACGGGCCGGGCGCCGCGTACGCGGTCGGTGTGAGGGTCAGGGCGGTCAGGGCGGCGGAGGTGACCAGCAGGGAGCGCCGGCCGGTCTTCTTGGGTGCGGGCACGAGCGAGAACGTACCGCCCGTCCGCGGCACCGGCCCAGCCCCCTCCCCACCCCGGACACGGAACCGGACAGGCGGCGGAGATACTGAGGGCATGAAGCTCAGCCGCCCCGTCTCCTGGTTCCTGCTCGCCTTCGGGGTGTGGAGCTGGATCATCTGGATCACTTTCGTCAAAAACCTGGTCAAGGACGGCAGCGGGCTGGCCTTCGAGGACGGCGACCCCACGGCGTACTTCTGGGTGCACCTGCTGCTCGCGATCGTCTCCTTCGTATTGGGGACGGTCGTCGGGGGCATCGGGTTGCGCGGAGTGCGCGCACTGCGCCGAACGTCATAACGTCACCGACGTCACAACCGAGGGGATCCGACGGCATGGTGGTCGTCTTCGCGCTCGTCGCACTGGCCGTGGTGGGCGTCCTGGTGACGGCCAACTGGTACGTGTGGCGGCGCCTGTTCCGCGACACGACCCGGGGCCCCGGCACCGCGCGCCGCGTCGGCGCGGTGGTCGTCGCCGGGGGCTGGGCGCTGGCCGTCGGCGCGCTGGTCGCCGAGCGCGCCGGCGCCCCCTTCTGGCTCCAGCGCGTCCTGGCCTGGCCGGGCTTCCTGTGGCTGGCCCTGTCGCTCTACCTGCTGCTGGCGGTGCTCGCGGGCGAGGTCGTACGGCCGCTGCTGCGCAGGGTCCTGGAGCGGCGGGCAGCCGCGCGGCCGGCGGACCCGGGTGAGCTGCCCGACCCGGCCGCGGACCCGGAGCGCATACCGGCGGGCACCGCGCCGCCCCGGACGCCGCCCGCCGGCCCCGAGCAGACCGCCGCGTCCGGCGCCACGCCACCGAGCCCCCTCGCCGTCCCCTCGCGCCGCCTGTTCGTCTCCCGCGTCGTCGCCGGTGCCGCGGCCGCGGCGGCCGTCGGGACGGTCGGATACGGCACGTACGGAGTGCTGCGCGGTCCGAAGGTGAAGCGGGTCACCGTGCCGCTGGCCAAGCTGCCGCGCGCCGCGCACGGCTTCCGCATCGCCGTGGTCAGCGACATCCACCTCGGCCCGGTGCTCGGCCGGGGCTTCGCGCAGACGGTCGTCGACACGGTCAACTCCACGCAGCCCGACCTCATCGCCGTCGTCGGCGACCTGGTGGACGGCAGCGTGAAGGACCTCGGCCCGGCCGCCTCCCCGCTCGCGCGGCTGCGGGCCCGGCACGGCGCGTACTTCGTCACCGGCAACCACGAGTACTTCTCCGGCGCCGAGCAGTGGGTCGCCGAGGTACGCCGGCTGGGCCTGGTCCCGCTGGAGAACGCCCGCACCGAGCTGCCCCACTTCGACCTGGCCGGCGTCAACGACGTGGCGGGCGAGGACGAGGGCCAGGGCCCCGACTACGCCAAGGCCCTCGGCGACCGCGACCGGGCCCGTGCCGTCGTGCTCCTGGCCCACCAGCCGATCCAGATCCACGACGCCGTCGACCACGGCGTCGACCTCCAGCTCTCCGGCCACACCCACGGCGGCCAGCTCTGGCCGGGCAGCCTCGTCGCCGAGGCCGCGAACCCCACGGTGGCCGGCCTGGAACGCTACGGCGACACCCAGCTCTACGTCAGCCGCGGCGCCGGCGCCTGGGGCCCGCCCACACGCGTGGGGGCGCCGTCGGACATCACGGTGATCGAGCTGGCGTCCCGTCAGGCCTGACGCGGGGGCTTCCGGTCCGAGGGGTCGGGGAGCGCCTTGGTCATGCCGGGCAGGAAGTCCGTGAACAGCTCGTGCACCTCGCGCACCAGCGGGCGCAGCACCCGGAAGCGGGCCAGCGCGACACCCCGCGCGGTGAGCCGGGCGCCGCGCTCGGCCAGCCGGTAGCTGCGCTCGCGGCCCGGGGTGCGGTCGAAGACCCAGTACAGGACCAGGCCCATCTGGGAGAGCCACATCAGCTCGGGGAGGATGTCCCGCAGGTCCTCGGGCACCTTGGTCTTCGTGCCCGCCAGCACGGCGCGGTGGACGCTGATGGCCTCCACCCGCGCGTGCTCCGACTCCGGGGAGAAGGGGCTGAGCGGGCTGTCCGGGTCGGCCGCGTTCTTGAAGAACTGCACCGCGAACTCGTGGTACGGCGTCGCGATGTCCAGCCACACCTTCAGCACGCCGGCGAGCCGCGCCTCCAGGTCGGTCTCCCGCGCCAGGACCTCCCGGACCGCCGCCTGGTGCTCGGCGGCGATCCGGTCGTAGAAGCCCTGGATCAGGTGTTCCTTGCCGGCGAAGTAGTAGTACGCGTTGCCGACGGAGACGCCGGCCTCCTGGGCGATGGCCCGCATGGTCGTCCGGTCGTAGCCGCGTTCCTGGAACAGCCGCATGGCCGTCTCCAGGATCAGCGCGCGGGTCTGCTCGGACTTGCTGAGGGGGGCTCCGTCGTCGGGGCCGTCGTTCTTCGCAGGCACAGGAAGAGAGCCTAACGATTGACGCAGGCGCCGTCGTCGCAGCCCGGTCCGGTGTACAGCCAGCCGAGCCCCGGCTCGTACACCCACCCGTCGGCGCGGCGGTACCCGTTACCGCCCCACCGCTTCTGCCCGTCCCGCCACTTGGCGGCGGCCAGGACGGCTCCGCGGGCCAGCCGGGCCCCGGCGGGCGTGCTGAGCCGGTGGGCGAGCCGGCGGTACTTGCGCAGCGACCACAGGACGACGACCCAGGCGGCGGCGCCCCGGTAGACCTGCCCGGCGTCGCCCACGGCGGTGACCTCGTCGAGGGAGGCGCCGTGGTCGAGGCCGGGGAACCGCCGCCGGGCCTCGTCCGACCCCGCCGGGACCAGGTCCAGCGGCACCAGCCGGGGCTGGCGCAGCAGCCAGTCCCGCACATGGGCGCACAGGGAGCATTCGGCGTCGTAGAGGACGGTGAGCCGGCGCACGGGGGCGCCGGCCGTCCCGGGAGCGGGAGCCATCGGCTCAGGCCCCGGCCGTCGGGGCCGCCCAGCCCTGCGGCGGGACCGGCGGGATCTGCTCCCGCTCCATCATCCCGCGCCGCCGGATCTTGTTGAGCACGTACACGTTGCCCAGGTGCATCACGCCGAGCACCAGCAGCACCACGCCGAGCTTGGTCGACAGCGCCTCGAAGATGCCGCGGGTGTCGGTGATGGTCTCGTCGTCGCTCAGGTAGAGGGCCACGAAGCCGAGGTTCACGAGGTAGAAGCCGACCACCAGGAGGTGGTTGACGGCGTCGGCGAGCTTCTCGTTGCCGTGCAGGACGTCGGCGAGGAAGACCCGCCCGTTGCGGCTGAGCGTGCGGGCCACCCAGACGGTCAGACCGATGCTGACGACCAGGTAGATGACGTAGGCGATGACGGTGCGGTCCATGCCCCACCCCTTCTTGAACGCGTTCAAAACGCTGACAGGACTGACTGTAGACCTGCTTTTGAACATGTTCAACTCAAGGGTGGAGTGGTCCGCGTCACGCGGCCGGCGGCTACGGCCGGCGGCCGAGCTCGGGACGCTTGGAGTAGTCGGTCAGGCCGATGACGTTGCCCCAGGGGTCGGCGAACTCGACGGTCCATCCGGTGGCGACGGGGAAGGGCTCGTCCAGCGGCGTGATGCCCGCCTCGCGCAGCGCCCCGGCAGCCGTGCGGGCGTCGGGCACCTCCAGCCACACCCGCGCGGAGGGCCACAGCGGCGGGCGCCGCCCGAACTCCTCCTCGGCCCGCAGCAGGACGCCCGGCGTCTCCCCGCCGACCTTCAGCAGCGCGATCCCGGCCTCGTCGAGCCGGAAGGCGACCGGGAAGCCGGCCCGCTCGTAGAACCCGACGGCCTCACCGAGGTCACCGACGGGCAGCAGCACGTTGTCGAACCCGAGCAGTTCGTACGACTCGTCATCTGACATGGCGTCAGGCTAGGACGCTCATCGCCCGGAACGGCTGATTGTCAGCCCTCGTCGGGCGCGCTCTTCGTCCGTCCGGCGGCAAGGATCTCGGCGACGTCCAGCGTGACCTCGGCACCGAGGGAGTCGGGCAGGGTGACGGTCTCACCGGGGGAGTGGACGCGGTGGGTGGAGTAATCGGCGCAGTCGGGGTCGGTCAGGACGTGGAGGCGCTGGTGCTTGCGGTCGACGATCACGTACACGGGGACCATGGCGGCGGCGTAGGCGGTGACCTTGGTCTTCAAGTCGTTCTTCCAGTTGCTGGAGGTGACCTCCAGGACGAGGCGGAAGCAGACCGGGTCGTAGCAGTTGTTCTCGACGAGGTGATCGTCGACATCGGCGTCCACGATCGCCAGATCCGGAATCGCGTAGTCCTCGGCGTCGGTGGGCAACCAGAGACCGATGCCCTGGACCACCTTCGAATACGCGCCATGAAGGCCTGCGGCCGCGATGGGCAGGACGAGGTCGGTCAGGACTACGGCGTGCGGGCCGTCCGGTGGCGGGGCCACGACGAGCTGGCCTCCGATGATCTCGACGCGGTAGCCCGGGAGCCGGTCCATGATGCGGTTCGCCTCCGCGATCAGCGGGAGTTCGCCGTGGGGCAGCTCGACGGATGCTGCAGACATCGCGTGCCTCCTGGGGGCTGGTGTCGAGGCCATCATCGTAGGCCGGACCGGGCCCACGAGGCCCTTCATCGCCCCATCACTCGATCGTGTGGCATATGCCAGAGGGCCCCGCTCCCAGGGGAAACGGGGCCCTCACCGGCCTACGGCGGCGAACCGACGGATGTCAGAAGCGGCGCGTGATCAGCGCCCGCTTCACCTCCGCGATCGCCTTGGTGACCTCGATGCCGCGCGGGCAGGCGTCCGTGCAGTTGAAGGTCGTGCGGCAGCGCCAGACGCCGTCGCGGTCGTTCAGGATCTCCAGCCGCTGCTCGCCGGCCTCGTCGCGCGAGTCGAAGATGAAGCGGTGGGCGTTCACGATCGCGGCCGGGCCGAAGTACTGGCCGTCGTTCCAGAACACCGGGCACGAGGACGTGCAGGCGGCGCACAGGATGCACTTCGTCGTGTCGTCGAAGCGCTCGCGGTCCTCGGCGGACTGCAGACGCTCACGCGTCGGCTCGTTGGTGTCCTTCGTGATCAGGAAGGGCATCACGTCCCGGTACGCCTGGAAGAACGGCTCCATGTCGACGACCAGGTCCTTGAGGACCGTCAGGCCCTTGATGGGCTCGACCGTGATCGGCTTCTCGGGGCTGATGTCCTTGATCAGCGTCTTGCAGGCCAGCCGGTTCTTGCCGTTGATCCGCATGGCGTCGGACCCGCAGATGCCGTGGGCGCAGGAACGGCGGAAGGTCAGCGTGCCGTCCAGGTCCCACTTGATCTTGTGAAGGGCGTCGAGGACGCGCTCCTTCGGGTCGATCTCCAGCTGGAAGTCCTGCCAGGTCGCCTCCGCCGAGACCTCCGGGTTGAACCGGCGGACCCGCATGGTGACAGTGATGTAGGGGGAGTCGGCGAAACCGGGCTCGGGGGCCTTGTCGCTCTTCTCCATGACAGGGGTAGCCATCAGTACTTACGCTCCATCGGCTGGTAGCGGGTCTGGACGACCGGCTTGTAGTCCAGACGGATGGACTCGGAGCCGTCGTCGCCCACCTCGCGGTACGCCATGGTGTGGCGCATGAAGTTGACGTCGTCGCGGTTGGGGTAGTCCTCGCGGTAGTGACCGCCGCGGGACTCCTTGCGGGCGAGCGCGGAGACCGCCATGACCTCGGCCAGGTCGAGCAGGTTGCCCAGCTCGACGGCCTCCAGCAGGTCGGTGTTGAACCGGCGGCCCTTGTCCTGGATCGCCACGTTCTTGTACCGCTTGCGCAGCTCGGCGATCTTCTCGACGGCCGTCTTGATCGTCTGCTCGGTGCGGAACACCATGACGTTGGCGTCCATGGTCTCCTGCAGCTCGCGGCGCAGCTCGGCCACCCGCTCGTTGCCGGTGGAGGTGCGCAGCCGCTCGATCTGCTCGACGACCAGGGACTCCGGGTTCTCCGGCAGCTCGACGAAGTCCGCCTTCTGGGAGTACTCCGCGGCGGCGATGCCCGCGCGGCGCCCGAAGACGTTGATGTCGAGCAGCGAGTTGGTGCCCAGGCGGTTGGCGCCGTGCACGGAGACGCAGGCCACCTCGCCGGCCGCGTACAGGCCGGGGACGACGGTGGTGTTGTCCGCGAGGACCTCACCCTCGACGTTGGTCGGGATGCCGCCCATGGCGTAGTGCGCGGTGGGCTGGATCGGGATCGGGTCCGTGTAGGGCTCGATGCCGAGGTAGGTCCGCGCGAACTCCGTGATGTCGGGCAGCTTGGCGTCCAGCTGCTCCGGCGGGAGGTGGGTGAGGTCCAGGTAGACGTGGTCGCCCTCGGGACCGCAGCCGCGGCCCTCACGGATCTCCGTGTAGATGGAGCGCGAGACGACGTCACGCGAGGCGAGGTCCTTCATGACCGGCGCGTACTTCTCCATGAAGCGCTCGCCGTCCTTGTTGCGCAGGATGCCGCCCTCACCGCGGGCGCCCTCCGTCAGCAGGATGCCCATGCGCCAGATGCCGGTCGGGTGGAACTGGAAGAACTCCATGTCCTCCAGCGGCAGCCCGCGCCGGTACACGGCCGCCTGGCCGTCGCCGGTCAGCGTGTGCGCGTTGGACGTGACCTTGAAGAACTTGCCGGTGCCGCCGGACGCGTAGATCACGGCCTTCGCCTGGAAGACGTGGATCTCGCCGGTCGCCAGCTCGTAGGCGACCACGCCGGCCGACTTCTTGACGCCGTCGACCTCGGTGATCAGCTGGTCCAGGACGTAGAACTCGTTGAAGAACTCCACGCCCTCCTTGACGCAGTTCTGGTACAGCGTCTGGAGGATCATGTGGCCGGTGCGGTCGGCCGCGTAGCAGGAGCGGCGGACCGGGGCCTCGCCGTGGTTGCGGCTGTGACCGCCGAAGCGGCGCTGGTCGATGGTGCCGTTCGGGGTGCGGTTGAACGGCAGGCCCATCTTCTCCAGGTCGAGGACCGAGTCGATGGCCTCCTTCGCCAGGATCTCGGCGGCGTCCTGGTCGACCAGGTAGTCACCGCCCTTGACCGTGTCGAAGGTGTGCCACTCCCAGTTGTCCTCCTCCACGTTGGCCAGCGCGGCGGCCATGCCGCCCTGCGCGGCGCCCGTGTGGGAGCGGGTGGGGTAGAGCTTCGTCAGGACGGCGGTGCGGCTGCGCTTGGTCGACTCGATGGCCGCGCGCATGCCGGCGCCACCGGCGCCGACGATGACGGTGTCGTACTTGTGGATCTTCATGATTCTCGCAGCCCCGTGCCTAGCGGATGTTCGGGTCGAAGGTGAAGATCACCAGCGTGCCCAGCAGGATGGTGAACACCGTGGCGGTGTAGAGCAGGCCCTTGAGCCACAGCCGGGTGTTCGCGCGCTCCGCGTAGTCGTTGATGACCGTGCGCAGGCCGTTGGCACCGTGCAGCATCGCGAGCCAGAGCATCAGCAGGTCCCAGACCTGCCAGAACGGCGAGGCCCAGCGGCCGGCCACGAAGGCGAAGCCGATCTTCGAGACGCCGCCGTCCAGCACGAGCTGGATGAGCAGGTGCCCGATGACCAGGACGACCAGCACCACGCCGGACAGGCGCATGAAGAGCCAGGCGGCCATCTCGAAGTTGCCGCGCGTGGACTTCGGGGACTTCTTGGTGCGCTTGCGGGGCGGCTCGATCAGCGGCGCGGGGTTGTCGACCGTGTGGACGGACGCACCCTCGACGGGGCCGATGCCCGAGGCGGACTTCTCAACAGTGGACATGCGCGTCAGCTCCCGAACAGTTCACGAGCGGCGTGGCCGAGGACGGGGTAGATCGCCCCGAGCATCAGCACGACCCAGACGGCGACGACGGTCCAGAGCATCTGCTTCTGGTAGCGAGCGCCCTTGATCCAGAAGTCGACGGCGATGACACGCAGGCCGTTGAGCGCGTGGAACAGGATGGCGGCGACGAGGCCGTACTCCAGCAGCGCGACGATCGGCGTCTTGTACGTGGCCACGACGGTGTCGTAGGCCTCGGGGGACACACGGACGAGAGCGGTGTCCAGCACGTGAACGAACAGGAAGAAGAAAATGAGGACGCCGGTGACTCGGTGAGCCACCCAGGACCACATTCCTTCCCGGCCGCGGTACAGCGTTCCAGCCGGCACGGAAGTTTCCTCCGGGAGCGGGGATTGGGGCCGCGCCGGCTTTCCTTGTCGGTCGGGCCCGGCCGGGTACGGTCCACCGGCCCCCAGCATCGTAGCGACGGTTGCCCGTGGTGCTTACGGGGGGCCTGCCTATGTGATCAAAGTTGCACTCAAAGGAGCAGTCCGCCGGCTGTGGGGCGGGGGTTTGTCTTCAATGCCGGGTGCGTGTCGTCAGTGGCTGGTCGCGCAGTTCCCCGCGCCCCTGAGGGTGCTCGTCAGTCTGCCCCGTGCCAGGCGCCGGAGTTCTTCCGCCGCCACCTGGCGTTCCTCGTCGGGATCGTTCGCCAATCGTGACCGGATGTCCGCGAGGGCGTGGTCCAGGGCCTCGCCCGCGGGCAGGCCGTCCAGGCAGATGGCGAACGCGTGTCCGAAGCGACTCTCGTACGCCGCGGTCGCCGCGGTCAGAGCCGTGTGGGCCGCCGCGTACGTGTCCGCGGCCAGGGCGGGCACCGCCTCCCTCGCCAGGGCCTCTGTGAGGTCGGTCGAGCTCAGGTCGTACGCCGCCTCGTCGGCCGCCGCGAGGAGGGCCGGGAGGTCCGGATAGGGGCGGTGGGCGGCCAGGCGGTGGGCCCACTCGTGGCTGTTCAGGCAGGTGAGCAGGGTTCGGACGGCCTCATCGGCGGGGGCGGTGTTGAAGCGCTCCAGCGAGGAGGGTGTGACCTGTGCGGCGCGGGTTTGCACCGGCACGGGTATGGCGACTCGGCCGGGGAGGTCTGGAAGACGATGGGCAGGCAGCGTGGGTCCTTGTGGGCGTCACGTGTGTCGGCAGGGGATTGTGCGAAATAAGTGACGACACGTTATCGAGAGAGGGCATCGGATGTCCGTACGCTGCCCGAATTTCACCCGAACGGGAGAGTTTCGGAACATGTGGTGGACGCATGGTGGAGTCGTCGGCCGTAGGTTGACGTCGTGAGCCAGCACGGACGCCGGACACCGGCGCGCACAGTGAGGCAGCGAGCGGTGATCGCCGGAGCGGCGGTCGCGGCGCTCGGCGTGGGAGTCGGCCTCTGGGCCGCCGACGGCGACGGGAACGGCGGGCCCGCGGGCTCCACGGGGCGGTCCTCCGCCGAGGCGGCCGCCCCCTCGCCCAGCCCCAGCCGCTCCTATCCCCTGTCGACGGAGCCGCGGACGGTGCCCGCCGTACGGCAGCACACCCCGGCCCGCGGCCCCGGCTGGCAGCCGGGCCCCGGCCACCGGGTCGTCGTCACCGACCCGTCCCTCGCCGACGAGGGGCGGCTGGTCGCCGGTGAGCTGGGGATGGCGTACGCCGGTGAGCAGGACGACGCGCGCTCCGGGGACCTGCGGCTGGAGGTCAAGGCCGACCGGGGAGCGAACCCGGAGTCGTACTCCATGACGGTGCGCGACGGCCGCGTCACCGTCAGCGGGCCGGCCGAGGCGGGCGTCTTCTACGGCACCCGCACCCTGAAGCAGGAGGTGGACGGCGGCGGCACCGCACCGGAGGGCGTGGTGAAGGACGAGCCGGCCAAACCCAAGCGCGGCTTCATGCTCGACATCGCCCGCAAGCACTACGACGCCGACTGGATCAAGGACCGGGTCCGCGAGCTGGGCGACCTGAAGTACAACGAGCTGGGCCTGCACTTCTCCGACGACCAGGCCTTCCGCATCGAGTCCGACTCGCACCCGGAGATCGTCTCCCAGGACCACCTGACCAAGGCCGAGGTCAAGGAGATCACCGACCTCGCCGCCTCCCGGCACATCACCGTCGTCCCCGAGATCGACTCGCCGGGCCACCTCGGCGCGGTCATCGCCGCGCACCCCGACCTCCAGCTGCGCAACGCCCGGGGCACGGCCACGCGCGGGGCGATCGACATCTCCAAGCCGGAGGCCGCCGAGATCGTCGACGACCTGCTGGACGAGTACGCCGACCTCTTCCCCGGCACCCAGTTCCACCTCGGCGCCGACGAGTACCAGGCGCTCGTGGTGCCGGACCCCGAGGCGTCCTACCCGACGCTGGCCGCCGCCGCCCGCGACGCCTACGGCTCCGGCGGCACCGTCGCCGACCTCACCACCGGCTGGCTCAACGGCCGCGCCAAGACGGTCATGGCCCACGACCGCACCCCGCGGGCCTGGAACGACGGCTTCTTCAAGGACACGTCCGTCGAGCCCATGAAGGACATCAAGGTCGCCTACTGGACCGGCAAGGAGATCGGCGCCCGCCCGCCGGCGGAGTACCTGAGCGCCGGCCGCGAGGTCCTCAACTACAACGACGAGTTCCTCTACTACGTGCTGGGTGAGCCCCAGACCTTCGTCTACCCGACCGGCGAGCGCATCTACGAGCAGTGGACCCCGCGCGTCCTGCGGGGCACCACGGCGGTCGACGCGAAGTACGACGACCAGATCCTCGGCGGCAGCTTCGCCGTCTGGGGCGACATCCCGAACGCCCAGACGCAGGCACAGGTCGCCGCCGGCATCCGGCTGCCGCTGGCGGCGACGGTCCAGAAACTCTGGGACCCGGACAAGCCCGAGCTGTCCTGGACGGAGTTCAAGGCGCTGGCCGACCGGCTCGACTGACGGCCGGCCGGGCCGCCCCGGATTGTCCGATACGGCTCCGAACTCCCGTACGGCTGTGGTGATGTTTGGGCGAGCCGAACCGTCACGCCGGGGGGAGCCGGGACATGGGCTACTGGGGGTACTTCGTCGTGGGCCGCGCGGAACGGCCGCTCGTGGAGCTGGGCGCGCTGCCGGGCGCGGCGGACATGACGCTGCGGGTGACCGCGCCGGACGGCTGGCAGGTGTGGGAGTACCCGGGCGGCGAGGGGGACGTCGGGAACATGAACGACCTGGCCGCGCGGACCGGCGCGCCCGCGCTGTTCGGGTACGTCATGGACAGCGACTGCGTGGTCGTCGAGGCGGCGGCACCCGGCAGCGGGGCGTGGACGACCTGCCTGGTGCGCACCGCGATGGCCGGGTACCTCGGGGCCGAGAACGAGGGGCTCACGCTGGAGGACTACTTCCTCGAGCCCCGGGACGCCGCCGAGCGTGCCGTCGCCTGGGCCGCCGAGGCCGGGCGCACCGCGGACGCCGGGGAGCTGGCCGACGTGCTGGCGGCGGACCCGGGGGGCGACGCGGCTCCCGGCCCGGACCCGTCCGAGGCTTCCCCGGCGGCCGAGGACCTCTTCTTCCGCTTCCTCGACCGGCTCGGCGTGGTGCCGCTGTGACACTCCCGGGTCCTCGCACGCAGTAGGGGGAAGTGCGGGTTCCGTGGTGGAACGCGGGCCGGGGCGGTAGGGACGAGGAGGCGCCGGATGAGTCTGGTGGAACTGATCGCGCAGGCCGACGCACGCGGGCTCGCCGCGAGCGGACTGGCCTGTCTGGACCGATGCCTGCCGCTGCTGGACGGCGACGACGACGTGCTGCGGCCGTTGTGGGCGACCCTCGCCGACGGGGACGTGACCGAGGGCGGGCCGGCCTGGGCACAGGGGTGGGAGCAGGTCCGCGGCAAGCTCGCCGGGCCCGACGCGGCCGGCGAGGACGAGGCCGTCCTGCTGGCCCGGCGGATGCTGGCCGCCGCCCCGGCCGGGTGCTCGGCCGCCGAGGTACGGGCCTGGGCCGACGCCTGTTCCGTGGCCTCCCTGCGGATCCACCGGCTCCTGGACCCGGCCGGGGACAGCGGCGCCGGTGCCGACGCCGGCCCTGAGGGAGCGGCGCACGGCACGTCGCCGCTCGTCGCCGCCGAACTGCGCCGCCAGGTCTCCGTCCTGGAGCTGCTCGCGGGCCACGGCCCGGCCGGGCTGCGGGGCGCCCTGGACGTGTCCACGGAGGGCCGCCGGGTGCTTCGGGCGGTGGTCTCCCGCAGGGCGCGCGGGCGGGGCTGACGCCGGCCGGGCTGTGACCGTCCTGCGGGGACGGCGCGGCGGTGCTGCGGCGGACGTGGGGGAGGTGGGGCGGTCCTGCGCCGGTTGCGGAACGACGGGCGGAACCGTGTGACGAAACGCCGCCGGGCGACGCTCTTGCGGATGTGACGACTGTGACGAGCGAAGCGACGGTGACCAGTGGGACCACTGCCCCGACCACCCCGACTCCCGGGCCCACGGATGCCGGTCCGACGGTGCCGGACCGGCCCCGGGCCGCCACCAAGCCGGCGCGGTGGGCGGCCGACACGGTGGCCGTGATGCGCGAGGGCGCACGGCTGCGTCTGGACTACTCGCCCCAGAGCCTGTGGCGCGTCGACCGCATGATCGACGGCATCCGGGGCGAGGGAGCGCCCTACGCCGCGGTCGAGACCGTGCTGCGCGGGCTCGGGGCCTACGCCGGTGAGGTGATCGTGCGGGAGAGCGGTGCCGAATGGTGGGCGACCGGCGGCGACCACTGGGTCCGCACCCGCGACGGCCGCCTCTGGGACCCGATCGACGAGGCCCGCCGCTGCTTCGCCGGCCACGGGTCGTTGCGCCTGCTGTGCCGGGAGGCGACGGCGGCACGGTGACGCCGGGGGCGTACCGCCCGGCGGCCGCGGGCGGGCGGGCGTACGGGCCGTTCGCTGTGACACTTCCGTGCGGCCCGACGCTGATGACCTTGGGGGCGGGCTCGACGAGCGCGCCGGGTATCCGGTACGGACGAGGACGCTTCTTGGGCCAGGGAGGGGAAACCCGCCGCGTACAGGCGTACGACGGGGAACTGGGCGCGGCCGTCGCGCTGGCCCAGGAGGGGGACGAGGCCGCCTTCGCGGTCGCCTACCGGCTCGTGCAGCCCGGCCTGCTCGGCTATCTGCGCGGGCTGGTCGGGGACGACGCCGAGGACGTTGCCTCGGACGCCTGGCTGGAGATCGCGCGCGACCTGGGACGCTTCCGCGGCGACGGGGCCGGTTTCCGGGGCTGGACGGCGACCATCGCCCGGCACCGGGCGCTGGACCACCTGCGGCGCCAGAAGGTGCGGCCCCGGGCGTCGGCGCTGGAGCAGGACGTGCTGGACCTGCCCGGCGGGCACTCCACCCACGACCAGGCGCTGGAGACGCTGTCCACCCGGGCCGCGCTGAGCCTGGTCCGAGGGCTGCCGCGTGACCAGGCGGAGGCCGTGCTGCTGCGCGTCGTCGTCGGTCTCGACGGCCCCGCCGCCGCACGCGTACTGGGCAAGCGGCCGGGCGCGGTGCGCACGGCCACGTACCGGGGTCTGAAGCGGCTGGCCCGGCAACTGGGCGCCGACGGTGTGACGGATGAGGGGCCCAGGACGCTGGGGGAGTCGACATGAGGGGCGCCGACGGCGGCGGCCCCGGGGACCGAGCGGGAACGGAAGCGGGCATGGGCGCACAGCGGAGCGACGGCGGACACGCCCGCCGGCCTGCCCACCCCGCCCCCCGGACCACCCCCGGCGACCTGCGGGGCGGCGACGCCGGCTCCCGGGGCCGGCGGTCCGAGCCCGGTGCCGGGGATGCCCGTGACGCCTGGGCCGCCTCCGAGGTCTCGCGGGGCGGCGACGCCGGCTCCCAGGGGCGGCGGTCTGCCGAGTCCGATGCCGGGGATGCCCGTGACGCCTGGGCCGCCTCCGAGGTCGCGCGGGGCGGCGACGCCGGCTCCCAGGGGCGGCGGTCTGCCGAGTCCGATGCCGGGGATGCCCGTGACGCCTGGGCCGCCTCCGAGGTCGCGCGGGGCGGCGACGCCGGCTCCCAGGGGCGGCGGTCTGCCGAGCCCGATGCCGGGGATGCCCGCGATGCCCGGGCCACCCCTGGCGACCCGCGGGGCGGTGGCGGCGGGTGCCGGGGCCGGCGGTCCGCTCTCCCCGGTGCCCAGGACGCCCGGTGTGCCGGTGACGCCCTCGACGTGCCGGCCGTCGAGGAGCTGCTCGCCGCTGCCCTGCGCGGTGGTGCCGAGGGCGAGCGGCGGGCCGTGGAAGCCTTCCGGGCCGCCCGGGACACGGGGGCCCACCGCGCGGCGCGGACCGCGTGCGTCCGCCGCCGGGACGACTGGCGGCCCAGGGAGAGGCGACGCGCCCGGCGTTCCCTGCGGACCACCCTGTCCGTCCTCCTGGCGAGCCTCACGCTCGGTGGAGTGGCGTACGCGGCGATCGGGGCGGGCGACGCGGGCGGTTCCCCGGCCGAGGGCACTCCCTCCGCCGGGAACCGGGGTCCGGTACCCACCGCCGCCCCGACCGGTACGGGCAGCGTCGGCCGCCCCGTCGCGCCCGGGCCCTCCGGCGCCACCACCGCGTCCGGAGCCCCGGCCGCCGGCCGGGACACCGAGGCCCACTGCCGTGCCTACGAGCGGGTCGAGGGACGCGGCCACGCGCTGGAGGCCACGGCCTGGCGGCGGCTCGTCGAGGCGGCGGGCGGTGAGGGACACGTCGCGGAGTACTGCGCCCGGCAGCACGCACGGCAGACGGGACCCGCCACCGCAGGCCACGGGAACGACGGGGCCGGAGCCACCGGGAACAACGGGACCGCGGCGAACGCCGGGGGCGGGCCGGGTGAGCCGGCCCGGGCGAGCGGCAACCCCGGCGACGGCAACGGCGACGGCAACGACGGCGGGAACGCCACTGGCGGGAAGAAGACGGGGCAGGACCGCGGTCGGGGCGAGTAGCCCTGGGCCGAAGGCGGTGGCCAAGGCAACGGCCGGGGCCGCCACCCCCCACAGGAGAGGCCCCGGCCGTCGCGCGGCACGGGCCGCGCGGCGACCCGTACTCCCTACAGCGCCGCCGATGCGTTTTCTGTCACACCCCACCCCGTCACGGCTTAGTTGCATCTTGTACGGCAATGCGATGAGGACATGGACGAGCGGCGGTTTCAAGACGTAACGTGCCTTTCGCGCCGATCAGCGGGGGACCTTCCTCCCGCATCACACCAGCGGTGGACCACCGCGACGACTCGATGAGGAACCACGACGGCGAGCACCCGGCACGCGAGAGCGGCGCCGGCTCAGGCGCAAGGAGAGGCGCGTTCGGTGCTGGGGGACGACGCGGAGCTGACCGCCGCGGTGCGTGCGGCGCAGGACGGGGACGAGACCGCGTTCCGGACTGTGTACCGCGCTGTGCACCCGCGGTTGCTCACCTACGTGCGGACGCTGGTCGGTGATCCGGACGCCGAGGACGTGGCGTCCGAGGCGTGGCTGCAGATCGCCCGCGACCTGGAACGATTCGACGGCGACGCGGACCGGTTCCGCGGCTGGGCCGCCCGGATCGCCCGCAACCGCGCCCTGGACCACATCCGCATGCGCGGACGCCGGCCGGCGATCGGCGGCGACGAGACGGAGCTGACCGGCAAGCCCGCCGAGTCCGACACCGCCGGCGAGGCCATCGAGGCCCTGGCCACCGACAGCACGCTCTCCCTCATCGCGCGGCTGCCGCAGGACCAGGCCGAGGCGGTCGTCCTGCGCGTGGTCGTCGGGCTCGACGCCAAGAGCGCGGCCGAGACGCTGGGCAAGCGCCCCGGCGCCGTCCGCACGGCGGCGCACCGCGGCCTCAAGCGCCTGGCCGAACTGCTCGGCGGCGATCCGGAATCCACCGGGGTGCTCGACGCCCTGCCGCCCCAGCGAGAACCGCGCCGCCGCGCGGTGACGTCCGCGACTGTGACGCATACGCGTGCGCGGACGCAGAAGGACATGTGATGTCGGACGAGCAGGACGGGTGGCTGGACCGCGAAACGGCGGAGACCTTGCTGCGCGGAGAGTCACTGAAAGCTGTCGACCCCGCGGTCCGGGACCGCGCCGAACGGCTCGCCCACACCCTGGACGCGCTGGCGGCGCACCCCGTGCCGACCAGCGGAGAACTGCCCGGCGAGGCCGCCGCGCTGGCCGCCTTCCGCAAGGCGCGCGCCGACGACGCGGCGGAGTGGGCCGACGTACCGGCCGCACGCGTCCGCGGCACGGCGGCGCGGCCGTCCGACGCCGGGCTGGTCCGCATCGGCCCGCGCCGCGACGGCGCCGGGCGTTCGCGCTGGGGCCGCCCGCTGCGCCTCGGACTGGCCGCCGCGCTGACCGCCGGCATGGTCGGCGGGGTCGCGGTGGCGGCCGGAACCGGAGTCCTGCCGACGCCGTTCCGCGGTGCCGTACCGGAGGACCCCGCCGCCACCGTCTCGGCCGCGGCCAGCCCCGACCGTCCGCTCGGCTCGCCCACCCCCCTGGACGGTCTGCGGGAGGGACCCGCGTCCGACGGCGCCACGTCCGGCCCCTCCGGCGGCGGGACCACGCGCGACGAGGCGGGCGGCGCCACGGCCGGCGGCCCCGACGCGGGCGACCGGACGTCGGACGGTGCGGACGGCCACCGGCGCGAACTCGCCACGTCCTGCCGTGAGGTGGACGCCGGCCGGGCTCTCGACGGCGCCCGCAGGCGCGCGCTGACGGAGGCGGCCGGCGGCACCGCACGGGTGGGCGCGTACTGCAGGAGCGTCCTCGCCGGCACCGGTGCCACGGACCGGGACCGGAGCGGGGGTGGTGCCGGGGAGGCCGCGGCGGGTGCCCTGGACGGGACGGCGAGCGAGGGCGAGCCCCGCAAGGACACCGGCGGCAAGAGCGAGAACGCCGGCAACAACAGCCAGAACGGCAACAGCGGGAAGAACGGCAAGGGCGGCAAGACCGTCAAAGCCGATAAGGGCGGCAAGGGCGGCAAGGGAAGCAAGAACGACAAGAGCGGCAAAGGCGGTAAAGGCAGTAAAGGGGGCGAAGGCAAGCAGGACGGCGGGGGCGAGGGCGACAACGGTGACGGCGAGGGCGACGACCGTCCTCACACAGCCCCCCACGCCGTGGGCGGCCCGGTGGCCGTTCTGCCCCTGCCGGACCTGCTGCCGAAGCGTGCCCCGCAGCAGCTTCCGATCCTTGGCAATACCGTCTGACCTGCACTTTCGCGAGCGGACGGAATTTCTTCCGCGGCAGGTGTGACACTTTCGGCCGCCGGAGCGCAGTACAGAGTGAGCCGACTGGTCATCGGCTCCCTGCACTGAGCCGGGGTTCCCCCCGTACCTGCGGCTCGTGCACCTCGGCGCGGGCGGGACACGTTCCCCCGGTCCCGCCCGCGCCCCATCCGCCTCCGCGGCGCCTCACCGGTACACGACGACCTTGTCGCCCTTGCGCACCTGCGCGTACAGGGCCGCGATCGCCGCCTCGTCCCGCACGTTGACGCATCCGTGCGAGGCCCCCGCGTAACCGCGCGCGGCGAAGTCGTACGAGTAGTGCACGGCCTGGCCGCCGCTGAAGAACATCGCGTACGGCATCGGCGAGTGGTAGATCGTCGACCAGTGGTGGCGGGACTTCCAGTAGACGTGGAAGACGCCCTCCCGGGTCGGCGTGTACTGGGAGCCGAACCGCACCGCCATCGTCGACACCGTCCGGCCGTCGACCATCCAGCGCAACGTCCGGCTCGACTTGCTGAGGCACAGCACCCGGCCGGTCATGCAGCGCGGGTCGGGTGCGGCGGCCGGCTGCCCGCCCGTCGCGTAGAGCTGCCACCTGCCCGGCTCGCGCGTCATCGCCGTCAGCCGCCGCCAGGTGACGGTGTCCGTCCGGCCCGTCCGGGGCAGTCCGCGCTTGCGCTGGAAGCCGCTCACCGCGCGCGCGGTCCGGTCGTCGTACGTCCCCGTCGGGCCGCCGGCGAACCAGCCGACCTGACGCAGCCGTGCCTGGAGTTCGCGGACGTCGCGGCCCTTGTCGCCCCGCTGCCACAGCACCCGCGGCGCGGGCCGGGCGGGCGGAGCGGCGGCCGGCCGGCGGGCGGCGGACGGGGCGCGCTTCGGGGGCGCCGCCGGGGCGGCGCCGGCTGCGGGCGAGCGTCCCGCGGCGTTGGCGCCGGGCGCCGGTGCGCCCGCCGGACCGTGGGCGCCGGGTGCCTGCGGGCCCGTGCCGCCGACGCCCGGCGCCGGCGGTCCGGTGCCGTCGATGCCGGGGCCCGTCACCGTGCAGCCGCCCGCCGCCAGCACGGCGCCCAGGGCGCAGGCGACCGCGCCCGACCTGTACCGCGCACTCCTCATGCCCCTCATACGCATCACTGTCCCCGTCGTCTCACGGTTCGGCACGGATGTCCCCCAGAGATGCTCCCCGCGGATGACGTGCCGCGAACGGCGCGGCATCGTTGTGACCGGGACCGCAACGCGGCTGTGAGCAAGGTCCCAGCGTGTGCCCCTCCACCCGGGCGCGCGCCCGCCGATACAGTCCGACGGAGGGTCGGTCTGTACTGGCGAGTAACTGACGGGTAGTTCGAGCAGCTCGAACACATGCTCAGCGGGAGGCAACACACCATGACGCGCGAGTCGGGCAGTGTCCGATCCACCGAGAGCGGACTGCCCATCGAACCGGTCTACGGGCCCGGCACCCGTGAGGGCTGGGACCCGGCCGAGAAGCTCGGCGAACCGGGCCGGTACCCCTTCACCCGCGGCGTGTACCCGACGATGTACACCGGCCGCCCGTGGACGATGCGCCAGTACGCCGGATTCGGCACGGCCACGGAGTCCAACGCCCGCTACAAGCAGCTGATCGCCAACGGCACGATGGGCCTGTCCGTCGCCTTCGACCTGCCCACCCAGATGGGCCACGACTCCGACGCCCCGATCGCCTCGGGCGAGGTCGGCAAGGTCGGCGTGGCGATCGACTCGATCGACGACATGCGGGTGCTGTTCGGCGGGATCCCGCTGGACAAGGTCTCCACGTCCATGACGATCAACGCGCCCGCCTCGCTGCTGCTCCTGCTCTACCAACTCGTCGCGGAGGAACAGGGCGTCGGCGCGGACCAGTTGACCGGCACGATCCAGAACGACGTGCTGAAGGAGTACATCGCGCGCGGGACGTACATCTTCCCGCCCAAGCCCTCGCTCCGGCTGATCGCGGACATCTTCAAGTACTGCAAGGCCGAGATCCCGAAGTGGAACACCATCTCGATCTCCGGCTACCACATGGCCGAGGCGGGCGCCTCCCCCGCGCAGGAGATCGCCTTCACCCTCGCCGACGGCATCGAGTACGTGCGCACGGCCGTCGCGGCCGGCATGGACGTCGACGACTTCGCGCCCCGCCTCTCCTTCTTCTTCGTGGCCCGTACGACGATCCTGGAGGAGGTCGCCAAGTTCCGCGCGGCCCGCCGGATCTGGGCGCGGGTCATGAAGGAGGAGTTCGGCGCGAAGAACCCCAAGTCGCTGATGCTGCGCTTCCACACCCAGACGGCCGGCGTCCAGCTGACGGCCCAGCAGCCCGAGGTCAACCTGGTCCGCGTCGCCGTCCAGGGACTCGCGGCCGTCCTCGGCGGCACCCAGTCGCTGCACACCAACTCCTTCGACGAGGCCATCGCGCTGCCGACCGACAAGTCCGCCCGCCTCGCCCTGCGCACGCAGCAGGTCCTCGCCTACGAGACGGACGTGACGGCGACGGTCGACCCGTTCGCCGGGTCCTACGTCATCGAGAAGATGACCGACGACGTCGAGGCCGCCGCCCTGGAGCTGATGCAGAAGGTCGAGGACCTCGGCGGCGCGGTCAGCGCCATCGAACACGGCTTCCAGAAGAACGAGATCGAGCGCAGCGCCTACCGCATCGCCCAGGAGACCGACTCCGGCGAGCGCGTCGTCGTCGGCGTCAACCGCTACCAGCTCGACGAGGAGGAGCCGTACGAGCCCCTCCGCGTCGACCCGGCCATCGAGGCCCAGCAGGCCGAACGCCTCGCCAGGCTGCGCGCCGAGCGCGACCAGCAGGCGGTGGACACGGCGCTGACCGCCCTGAAGAAGGCCGCCGAGGGCGAGGACAACGTCCTCTACCCGATGAAGGACGCGCTGCGGGCCCGGGCGACGGTGGGCGAGGTGTGCAACGCGCTGCGCGAGGTGTGGGGGACGTACGTGCCCTCGGACGCCTTCTGAGGGCGTTTCTGATTACCCGTCGGACGCGCTGCGTGCGCGTCCGTACCGACGTCTGAAACGCGGGCGCGGAGTGTCGCACCCCCGTGCGACACTCCCTCCATGTTCGGCGTCATAGACCTCCCCACCTACCTGGCAGGCCTCGTCCTCATCGTCCTGCTGCCCGGTCCCAACTCCCTCTACGTCCTCTCCGTGGCCGCCCGCCGGGGCGTGCGCGCCGGGTACACGGCCGCCGCCGGTGTCTGGTGCGGGGACACGGTGCTGATGACGCTGTCGGCCGCCGGAGTGGCCTCGCTGCTCCAGGCCAACGCCCTGCTGTTCGGGATCGTGAAGTACGCCGGTGCCGGCTACCTCACGTGGCTCGCGGTCGGGATGATGCGGGCCGCGTGGGGGATGTGGCGGACCCGGCGGGAGCAGGCGGCGCCGGACGCCGCCGCCCCGGTGGCCGGGGACGAGCGGCCCTTCCGCCGGGCCCTGGTCGTCAGCCTCTTCAACCCGAAGGCGATCCTCTTCTTCGTCGCCTTCTTCGTGCAGTTCGTCGACCCGGGCTACGCCTACCCGGCCCTGTCCTTCGTCGTCCTCGGCGCCTTCGCCCAGTTCTTCAGCTTCCTCTACCTGAGCGCGCTGATCTTCAGCGGCACCAAGCTGGCCGCCGCCTTCCGTCGCCGCAAGCGGCTGTCGGCGGGGGCCACCTCGGCGGCGGGCGCGCTGTTCCTGGGCTTCGCGGTGAAGCTGTCGGTGGCCAGCGCGTAGCGCCTGCCGCGCCGGGGGCCCACCGTCAGGCCAGGCCGAAGCGGGCCAGGTAGCCGCCGAGCCCGGTCGCGTCCTGGCCCGCCCAGCCGACGTAGCCGTCCGGCCGGACCAGGAACAGCCCCGTGCCGTACGTCCCGTGTCCGGGCCCCCGGACGACGGGCACCGACTCCGGCACCGGCGGCGCCGTGGCGCCCAGCGCCAGCAGCGTCCAGTGCGGTCCCCGGAAGGCGTCGAAGATCCGTACGCCGTCCACCCTTCCGTCGGGCGCGCGGTCACCGGCCCGTATCGCACCCTCGTCGACGGTGTCCCGCGTCTCCACCGTCAGCGACGACTGCCGGTACCCGATCCCCAGCTGCCGGGTCGCCCCGCCGCGCCGCACCTCGCCGCGGTGGACGGCGGTCGACAGGTCGAGCATCTCCGCGGCGACGGGGCGCCGTTCCTCCTCGTAGCTGTCCAGGAGCGTGGCCGGAGCGCTGCCCGTCAGCACCGCGTCCAGCTTCCAACCCAGGTTGTAGGCGTCCTGGACGCTGGTGTTCAGCCCCTGACCGCCCGCCGGTGAGTGCACGTGGGCCGCGTCGCCGGCGATGAAGACCCGGCCCGAGCGGAAACGGTCGGCCAGGGCCGCCCGCGGCCGGAAGTCGGAGGCCCAGCGCACCTCGGTCACGTCCTCGGCGGCGATGTGCGAGCGCTCCGCGACGACCTTGCGGACGCCGTCCGGGGAGGTGTCCACGTCCGCGCCCTCCGGGAACCGCGCCATCACCTGGAAGTCCTCGGTGCCGGCCAGCGGGCAGATCGCGAGGAGGTCGTCGCCTTCGCGCGGCGGGAAGACGTGCCAGTTGTCCCGGTCCAGGCCGTTGATCCGGACGTCCGCCACCAGCGTCGGGTTCGGGTCGACGGGCTCGCCGGTCATGCCGATGCCCAGCGCGCGGCGCACCGCCGACCGGCCGCCGTCCGCCGCGACCAGGTAGCGGGCGCGCACCGTCCCGCCCGAGGAGAGGCGCGCGGTGACGCTCTCGTCGTCCTGCGAGACCCCGACGACCTCGTGACCGAAGGCGATCCCGCCCCCCAGTTCCGCGAGCCGGGCCGCCAGGATCTCCTGCGTGCGCCACTGCGGCACCATCCACGCCCTGTTGTACGGCGAGTCCTCGCTCGGCTCGGCCGGGTCGAACATGTGGTGCTCGCCGGCCCGCTCGCCGTTCTTCCAGATCATGCCGACCGGGTAGGTGCCGCCCGCCGCGTGGATCGCGTCGATGACGCCGAGGTCGTCGAAGACCTCCATGGTGCGGGGCTGGAAGCCCTTGCCGCGCGAGCCGGGGAACAGCGTCCCCTCCCGCTCCACGACCAGCGCGTCCACGCCGCGCCGGGCCAGATCGATGCCGAGCGCGAGTCCGGTGGGGCCCGCGCCGGCGATCAGGACGTCCGTGTGCATGCCGCATCTCCTTAACGCTGCTAAGTGCCGCTTGCCCCCGAGCATCTCCTTAACAGCGTTAAGGTGTCAAGCTGTGCCCGTGGGAACGGAACGACGCGCCCCCCTCGACCGCCGACGGGTCGCGGACACGGCGCTGACGCTGCTGAACGAGGTGGGCCTCGACGGCCTGACCCTGCGCACCATCGCCCGGGAACTGGACGTCAAGGCGCCCGCCCTGTACTGGCACTTCAAGGACAAACAGGCCCTGCTCGACGAGATGGCCACCGAGATGTACCGCCGGATGATCGCCGAGGGTTCGCTCGACCCGGAGGACACCTGGCGCGAACGGCTGCTCAAGTCCAACCGCGGCCTGCGCGCGGCGCTGCTCCGCTACCGCGACGGCGCCAAGGTCTTCAGCGGCTCACGCTTCACCGGCCTGGAGCACGCCGAGCAGATGGAGGACGGCCTGCGCCTGTTCACCGCGGCCGGCTTCACCCTCCCCCAGGCGGTGCGGGCGACCTCGACGACGTACGTCTACACGCTCGGCTTCGTCACCGAGGAACAGGGCGTCGCGCCCCTGCCCGACCAGCGGCGCGAGGGCTACGACGTGAACGAACGCGCCCGCCGGATGGCCGACTTCCCCCTGTCGGCCGCGGCGGGCGCGGAGATCTTCGCGGACTACGACCGGCACTTCGAGGAAGGGCTGGCGCTGGTGATCGACGGAATCGCGGTGCGTTACGGCCTCGGCTGAGACCCGGCCGCCGCCCTGCGCCGGGCCGCCAGCCGGCGCCGCACGGCCCGGGTGACGACCGGCGGCAGCAGGTCCAGGGCGAGGCGGCGGGCCCGGTCGCGGGGGGACGGCGCGGACGCCGGCCGTGCCGTGCGGCCCGCCTGCGGCGCCGCCTTCGTCTGGCCCGGCAGGGCCGCGGCACCCGGTTGCGGGCCCGCAGGATCCGGCGCGGACGCGCGGTGCCGGGAGACCGGCAGCGACGGCAGCAGCATCGTCTTGCCCTTGGCGCGGAACCGGACCAGCCGGTGCCCGGCGGCCTGCTCCACGGTCACCGAGCAGTCGTCTCGTCCGCGCAGCGCGGCGAGCAACCGCTCCTGGACGGGCTCGGGGTCGCCCCAGGTGGCGTACAGCTTCTGGGTGCTCAGGCAGACCGGGCGCAGCCCTCGGTTGAGCACGGCCTCCCAGGCGGCGACGGCCACGCCCGGCGTGTGCTCGGTGCGGTAGTCGTCGAGGACGACGATGCCCTCGGGCAGCAGCAGGTCGCGGACCGCGCCGATGTCCCCTGCGACGTGCTCGTACAGGTGCGAGGCGTCGATGTGCGCGAAGCGGCAGGTGCCGGGCGCGACCTCCCCGGTGATCGCGGAGCTGGGCGCCTGCACGATCACCGGCAGGCTGTCGTGGAAGGACAGGTAGTTCCGCTCGAAGGCCTGCCGGGTGAGCGTGGAGTACGACTTCGCGGACTCGGCGCGGTTCGCCTCGTCGGGGGCGTCCGCCTCGAAGAGGTCGCAGACGGTGAGCTTCTCGCCGTCCTGCAGGTGGTGGCCCAGCAGGATCGCGCTCTTGCCGAGGTAGGCGCCGAGTTCGAGCAGGTCGCCGCGGGTGCCCGCGGTCTCCTGCCGTTCCAGGAACCAGGAGAACAGCACCTGGTCGAGCGGCCAGAACCAGCCGGGGACGTCGTTCAGCTCAGCGGGATACGTGTGCGTAGCTTGCGCGGTCGCCATGAAGGGAGGATGCCTCCTCGGATCCGGAAAGGCAGCGGGCGCGCGCGGCCCGGTGGGCGGAATATCGCACGAATCGCTCAATGTGACCGGTTCAGCACCGTCCGAAGCCGCGGCGTCAGCGGCTTCTCGACGAACCGGTACAGCAGCCACGCCAGCACCAGCATCCCGGCCACCGTCAGCGCGAAGGTCGCAGCCGACGGCACGTGCAGCCCGCGGTGCAGGAAGCGGATCGCCACCCAGCCCAGGTGCTCGTGGACCAGGTAGAACGGGTACGTCAGCGCGCCGGCCACCGTCAGCCAGCGCCAGTTCGCCCGGTTCAGCCAGCCCAGCGCGACCGCCGCGACCGCCACGAAGCCGAAGGCGACGACCAGGACGATGCCGAAGGTCGTCCGGTGCGCGAAGGCGTTCGGATCGGTGGCGTTCCACAGGTCGCGCACCGCGAAGTGCTGCCCGATCAGGAAGCCGGCGGCCACCAGGCCCCACGCGTGCGCGTCCCGCCGGTCGCGGTGGACGAGGTAGAGGCCGACGCCGCCCACGAAGAACGGCGCGTACTCCGGCATCAGCACCAGCTCGAGCAGCGGCTCGTGCGCGGCCTGCGCGAGCGCCGCGGCCAGCAGCCAGCCGGCGCAGAACATCAGGACCCGTCGGCGGTTCGCGCCGGGCAGGACGACGCACAGCGCGAACAGCGCGTAGAAGCGCACCTCCACCCACAGCGTCCAGCACACGCCCAGCACCCGGTCCGCGCCGAGGGGCTGCTGGAGCATCGTCAGGTTCACCAGGGCGTCGCTCGGCGAGACGGCGTCGTAGACCACCACCGGCAGCGCGAACACCGCCGTCACGAGGATCACCGCCGCCCAGTACGCCGGCAGCAGCCGGGAGGCGCGGGAGGCGACGAACGACGTCAGGGACCGGCCCCAGCCGCTCATGCAGATCACGAAGCCGCTGATCACGAAGAAGACCTGGACGCCGAGGCAGCCGTAGGAGAAGAAGGTGTGCAGCGTGGGGAACTGGAGCTGGGCCGAGCTGCCCCAGGCGTCGGTGACGGAACCGCCGCGGCCGCCGTAGTGGTACGCCGCCACCATCAGGGCGGCCACCAGCCGCAGCCCGTCCAGGGCACGCAGCCGGGCCGGCGCCGCCTTCGCCCGCGGTGCCGCGGGTATCGGTGCGCCGGGTGCCGGGGCGGAGGCCGCGCCCGGCCCCGCCGCCGTCGTGCTCACGACCGTCTCGGTCACTGCTCGTCTCCTTCGGCCGTTCCCTCACTCGTCGTCGGTCAGGACGCCCGCGGACAGGCCGAGTTGCGAACGGCAGTGCGAGGAACGCGTGTGTGGTGGGTGGGGCAAGGCTAGGCATGCCCCCGGCCGGGAACGGCGCCGCCGGGCGGACCACTGGGGGAATTTCCGCGGAACGCCGGATGACGCGGCGGCGACGGCGGCCCATTCCCCCGTCCGGTTCACCTTTCCGTCACCCGGCATCCCCTCAGCGTTTGATCGAGCGCCGAATGGCCCGCGCCCGCCGCACCACCTTCCGCGCGGTGGAATTGTGCGGCAGAAAGGCCAGCCGCTCCGGAATCCCGCCGGGCAGCCCCAGCGACGTGAGCCGCCGCTTCTTGAAATACCGCCGGGTGCGTGCGTCCGTGTTCCCGCGCAGGAATTCCTCCGCGTCCGGCCGCAGCTCGGTCAGGATCTTCGGCTGCATCGCGAAACCCACCGCCCGCACCAGGGCGCCGAGGGCGTCCGTGTCCAGGCCCCGGCGCCGCTCCGCGACGGCCGCCGCGTCGTCCGGCCCGGGCAGCAGCGCGTCGACGATCGTGACGGGCACCCGGTTGCTGTTCTCGTACGGCGTCAGCCGGTCCAGCAGCGTCTCGGTGCCGACCCGCGCGACCGGCAGGCCGTACAGCGCGGACGCGGTGAGCAGCGCCGTGGAGAAGCAGCCGACCACCAGCGCCGGGCGCATCCGCTGGTACAGCACCTCCGCCAGCACCGGCGTGTCCACCACCGTGAGGACGACGCCGAGCCGCTCCGCCTCCTCCTCCAGCGTGCGCGTGAAGCGGGCCGGGGCCGTGGGGTGCGGCTTGAACACCACCCGGGTGTGCCCGAGGCCGACCGCGCCGGTGAGCATCCGCACGTGCAGGGCCTCCTCCTCCTCGGCGGTGAGGATGCCCAGCGCCGACAGGTACTGACCGAGCAGCAGCGCGGGCTCCTCGACGTCCGGCAGACCGGCGCCGGTGTCCGCCAGCTCGGCCAGCACCTTGGTGAACGCCGGGGTCGGCACGAGCTCCGGGCCCACCCCGAACTCGGTCAGCAGCAGCGGGGTGAGCCCCGGCACCAGGTCGAGGTGGAGCAGCCGCTCCACGCGGGTGCCGACCAGCGGATCGAGCTTGTTGCGGGTCGGCCCGTAGCTCATCAGGCCGTCCGCGTACACGGTCAGCGGCGCGTCCGGGAAGAGCTGCGCCACCCCCAGCGCCGGCTGCACCTGGATCGACTCCACGACCAGCGCCACGTCGTCGTCCCCGAGCCCCCAGGCCAGCCGCAGATACCGCTCCCACATCGGGGCGTCGTCCACGCGCGGCACCCAGCCGCCCGGGTGGAACGGGAAGATCGTCTCGTTCCACGACACCACGTCGTCGAACCGGTCCCGCAGCCGCTCGAACCCCGGCATCGCGTCCAGGGACGGCGTCGTCTCGGGCGTCGCCGCGTTGTTGGACACCAGCAGGATCCGCCGGTCGGCGGCCTCGAAGCAGCCGGCGTCCAGGGCGGCGGCGAGCGTGGCCGTGCCGTACAGCGTCGACGCCAGGAAGATCTGCGTGCTCACGCCGCCACCTCCGCGGCCGGCGCCGGACGGCGGCGCAGCCGGCGCAGCCGCGTCGCACGCTCGGCGTCCATCGACGCGAGCACCTCGTCGAGCGCGTCCTGCGGCATCCGCCGCAGCGCGGCGGCGCTCATCGTCTTCAGTTTGCGTGCCACGGCAGGCTCGAACCTCTCGATGGAACCCAGATGGTGGGAGATGATCGCGCAGTACGTGCGCACCGCCTTCGGCAGCAGCCGCCCGGCGTCGGCGTCCGTGGCCGTCTCCGCGACGACCTGGTCGAAGGCCCGGACGAAGTCCAGCCGGCGGACGTCCCCGATCTGGGTGAGCGACGACGCCACCCCGCGCCGGTAGAAGACGCCGAGCAGCCCGGTCACCGCGAAGGACTCCGCCTCCCGGTGCAGCTTCCAGATCCACGGCCGGTCCTCGGCCGTGCGCAGCCCGTCGGTGAAGTGCAGCAGGCCCCGGTCGGCCAGCCGGCGGTGGTAGATCCCCGCCCAGGCGTACGCGTAGTCGACCGAGGTGGAGCGGTGGGCGGGCAGGATCGCGTCGCGCGGACGCAGGGAGACGTTCCTGCGCCCGTGCGGCACCCGGAACACGGTGCGGGACCTCGCCGTGCACTGCACGTGGTCGGTGCGCACGAAGTCGCAGCCCAGGTCCTCGATCGCGGCGACCAGACGGCCGTAGTGGCCCGGGGCCAGCCAGTCGTCGCCGTCCAGGAAGGTCAGGTACTCGCCGCGCGCCCGGTCGATGCCGGTGTTGCGGGCGGTCGCCAGGCCGCCGTTGCGCTCGTGGCGGACCAGCACCGCCCCCGGCAGCTCGCCTTCCGCGCGCGCGAGGAGGTCGGCGGTGCCGTCGGACGAACAGTCGTCGACGAGAATGAATTCGAAGTCGTCCCGCGCGTTCGCGCGCAGACTCCGCAGGGTGTCGGGTGCGTATTGCCGCACGTTGTAGAACGGCACGATGACGGAGAGCTTGGGCACGTCCGTGACGTTAGGCGGCGGCCCGGCCTGCGGCTTTACCCCTGCCTTGATGAGAGGTGAACGGGGCGTGGCGAAGCCGTGAAGTGGACGGTATCACCGGCGCCCGGCGGCCCGATTCGCCGTTCGGCGATGTGCTGTTCACCGTTTGTTGCATTCCGGTTGGGCAGTTACTAGAAATGGCTTCCTAGCGTCTTGGACGTGCCAGCAAGTGCAACGAAGGCCCTGCGAGTCGCCGTTCTCGCGGATTCCGACACCCGGTGGAAATGGGGCGCGCTCACCGCGTCCCGCATCGCCCCCGGCGGTGCGGACCTCCGCCTGGACGGCTACCTCCTGCGGGGCCGAGCCACCCCCACCGCCCGCCAGTTGGCGGAGGTCGGCGCCGACGCGGACTCGCTCCGCGAGGTGACCGCCGCCGAGTTCCTGCGCGCCATGGCCGGGGAGCCGTACGACGTGCTCGTCCTCGCCCTGGTCGGCGGCGGCGTGCAGGCCGTGCTGCACGGCCTGCGGCACGTGTGGGAAGGCCGCACCGGCCGGCCCGTCGTCGTCACCGGCTACGTCGGCGTCGTCTACGAGAAGCTCACCGACGGCCTGCTGCTGCGCCACGGAGCCGACCTCGTCCTCGCCAACTCCCGCCAGGACGCCGACCGTTTCCGCGCCGTGTACGAGGGCGTCGGCGCCGACGCCTCGGCGGTCACCGAGGTCGCGCTGCCCTTCCTGGGCGGGGCGGAGCACACCGGCGGGCACGGCCACCCCTACACGGTGGTCTTCGCCGCCCAGCCCTCCGTCCCGGACAACCGCAGGGACCGCACGTACCTGCTCGACCGGCTCGTGCGGCACGCCCGCCGGCACCCCGAGCGGGAGGTGCTGCTCAAGCTGCGCTCCAGGCCCGGCGAACACACCACCCACATCGAGGAGCTGCCCTACCAGAAGCTGGTGCAGAAGACCGACCCGCCGCCCAACTTCCGCCTGGTCTACGGGCACATGGGCGACGTCCTCGACCGCACCGACCTGCTGGTCACCGTCAGCTCCACGGCCGCCCTGGAGTCCCTGCACCGCCGCATCCCGACGGCCGTGCTGACCGACCTCGGGGTGCGCGAGGCCCTCGGCAACCACCACTTCACCGGTTCCGGCTGCCTCGCCTCCTGGGACCAGCTCGACGACGGCCACCTGCCCGTGCCCGACCCGGCGTGGGTCGCCCGGCAGGGCGTCGCGGCCGACGGCGGCTACGCCACCGCCTTCGACACCGCCCGCGCCCGCATCACCGCGCTGCTGGACCGGCCCGGCGGCCTGCCCCCGCTCAGCCCCTACTACACACCCGTCACCGCCCCCGGCTACCTGCCCGGCGTCCTCGCCCGCCACCACCTCGCCCCGGACGGCAGCCCGCTGCCCGGCGCGCCCGCCGCCGACAAGGAGCCCGGCCCGGTCCGCCAGATCGTGCGCCGCGCCGCACGCGGCGCCTACCGGCACGGCGTCCAGCGCGTCGCCCCGGTGATCCGCCGGATGGGGGAGCTGTGACCGGCCCGCCCCCCGCCCGAACCCTGCCCCGCACCACCGCCCGAGGAGACCGAGGAGCCGCTCCCATGACCCAGCCGGACGACCCGGAAGCGGGCCGAGGCGCCACGGTGCGCCGCGTGCTCGCCGTCATCCCCGCGCGCGGCGGCTCCAAGGGCGTGCCCGCGAAGAACCTCGCCGCCGTCGGCGGCGTCCCCCTCGTCACCCGCGCCGTCCGCGAGTGCCGGGCGACCCGCCTGGTGACGGACGTCGTGGTCTCCACCGACGACCGCGCCATCGCCGCCGCGGCCCGCGAGGCCGGCGCCGAGGTCGTGCTGCGCCCCGCCGCCATCGCCGGGGACACGGCCACCTCCGAGGCCGCGGTCCTGCACGCCATGGACACGCACGAGGCCCTGCACGGCGCCGCCGTCGACGTGGTGCTGCTCGTGCAGTGCACCAGCCCCTTCCTCGTCCGCGAGGACGTCGACGCGGTGGCCGGCGCGGTCGCCGAGGACGGCGCCGACACCGCGGTGACCGTCGCCCCCTTCCACGGCTTCGTCTGGCGGGACGGCACCGGCGAGGGCGACGGCGGCCACGGCGTCAACCACGACAAGGCCTACCGCCCCCGCCGCCAGGACCGCCCCCAGGACCTGCTGGAGACCGGCGCCGCCTACGCCATGGACGCGGCCGGCTTCCGCGAGCACGGCCACCGCTTCTTCGGCCGCACCGAACTGGTCCGCACCGACCCGGCCCGCGTCCTGGAGATCGACGACCCGCACGACCTGGCCCGCGCCCGCGCGCTCGCGCCCCTCTTCGACGCCGCCCGGCCCGGCGCCCTGCCGACCGCCGCGGACATCGACGCGGTCGTCCTCGACTTCGACGGCACCCAGACCGACGACCGGGTGCTGATCGACTCCGACGGACGGGAGTTCGTCTCCGTGCACCGCGGCGACGGACTCGGCATCGCCGCCCTGCGCCGCAGCGGCCTGACGATGCTGATCCTCTCCACCGAGGTCAACCCGGTCGTCGCCGCCCGCGCCCGCAAGCTCAAGCTCCCCGTGCTGCACGGCATCGACCGCAAGGACCTCGCGCTCAAGCAGTGGTGCGAGGAGCAGGGCATCGCCCCCGAGCGCGTGCTCTACGTCGGCAACGACGTCAACGACCTGCCGTGCTTCGCCCTCGTCGGCTGGCCGGTCGCGGTCGCCTCCGCCCACGACGTGGTGCGCGGCGCCGCCCGCGCCGTCACCACCGTCCCCGGCGGCGACGGCGCGATCCGCGAGATCGCCGGCTGGCTCCTCGGCCCCTCCCTCGACCCTTCCGCGACCCCCACCCCGCTCACCCAGTCCAGGTAAGGAAACCCCCAGCATGAGCACCGACTCCCGCATCCGCACCTTCGGTACGCGCGAGGCCGGCCCCGGCCGCCCCGTCTACGTCACCGGCGAGATCGGCATCAACCACAACGGCGACATCGAGAACGCCTTTAAGCTGATCGACGCCGCCGCCGAGGCCGGCTGCGACGCCGTCAAGTTCCAGAAGCGCACCCCCGAGATCTGCACCCCGCGCGACCAGTGGGACATCGAGCGCGACACCCCCTGGGGCCGGATGACGTACATCGACTACCGGCACCGCGTCGAGTTCGGCGAGGACGAGTACCGCCAGATCGACGACTACTGCAAGAGCAAGAACATCGCCTGGTTCGCCTCCCCGTGGGACACCGAGGCCGTCGCCTTCCTGGAGAAGTTCGACGTCCCCGCCCACAAGGTCGCCTCCGCGTCCCTCACCGACGACGAGCTGCTGCGCGCCCTGCGCGCCACGGGCCGCACGGTCATCCTGTCCACGGGCATGTCCACCCCCAAGCAGATCCGCCACGCGGTCGAGGTCCTCGGCAGCGACAACATCCTGCTGTGCCACGCGACGTCCACCTACCCGGCGAAGGCCGAGGAGCTGAACCTCCGCGTCATCAACACCCTCCAGCAGGAGTACCCGAACGTCCCGATCGGCTACTCCGGCCACGAGACGGGCCTGCAGACCACCCTCGCCGCGGTCGCCCTCGGCGCCACCTTCGTCGAGCGCCACATCACCCTGGACCGCGCCATGTGGGGCTCCGACCAGGCCGCCTCGGTCGAGCCGCAGGGCCTGACCCGCCTCGTCCGCGACATCCGCACCATCGAGGCCTCCCTCGGCGACGGCGTCAAGAAGGTCTACGACTCCGAGCTCGGCCCCATGAAGAAGCTGCGCCGCGTCACCGGAGTCGTCGCCGAGGCGGAGATCGCCGCCGCGGCCGGCGAGCCGGTCACGGTCTGACCCACTCCCACCCCCCACCACGCCCTACGACGGGACGGTCGTACGCCGATGAGCCCCCGCGCCGGGAACGCCGGCCCCCGCACTCTCGCCTTCGTCGAGAGCCCGGTGCAACTGCTGAACGTGCTGGAGTGGGCGCACACCCGTGCGCCCGGCGCGGAGCTCACCCTCGTCGTCCTGTCCCCGGTGGACCCGATGACCCGCGGCCAGCTGCGCCGCATGGCGGAACTGGCCCGGCGCGAGGGCCACGAAGTCCGCTGGGAGGAGGCACGGGGCGGCGCCACCGCCCCCTTCCGCACGGTGGGGAGCCTGACGACCCCCCTGCGCCGCGCGGACCGGGTCCTCATGGGCGACCCCTTCTCCCGCTACGTCCAACTGCTCCTGACCATCACCCGGGCCCGGGACCTGGTCGTCGTCGACGACGGAACGGCCACCATGGAGTTCGTCACCCAGCTGGCCCGCGGCGAACGCCTGGTCCGCTGGCACCGCAAGGGCAGCCGCCCCGGCCCCCGCGACCTGCTGTTCGCCCCCGTGTCGCGGTCGGCCCGGCGCCGCCTGACCCCGGCACGCGGCCGCGCCGTGGAGGTCTTCTCCGCCATGCCCGTGGCGGAGACCCCGGACGGCGTCACCGTCACGGCCAACGCCTTCGCCTGGACCCGCTCCCGCTTCGGCCCGCCCCGCATCACCAAGGGCGCCGACATGGTCGGCACCTCCCTGGTGGAGACGGGCGTCGTGGACGCCGACCGCTACCTGGACGCCGTCCGCTCCCTGGCGAAGGCGCACGGTGCGGCCCGCTACTTCGCCCACCGGCGCGAGAGCACCGAGAAGCTCCACCGCCTGGCCGTGGAGACGGGCCTGGAGATCGTCCGACCCGACCTCCCCCTGGAACTCATAGCCCGCCGTGGCCCGATCGGCCGTACCGTGCTCAGTTTTCCGTCCACGGTCGTCCACACCCTCCCCCTCGCCCTGGCCGGCACGGACGTCCGCGTCGCCGTCTGCGACATCGACCCCGCCTGGCTCACCCGCTCCGCCTCACCCCGGGCCAGCGGCTTCCTGTCGGGCGTCACCGGCTCGGCCCGCGACGCACACCGGCTCTCGGCGGTGGCGGGGGCCGGTTAGCGGGCGCCCGGCCGGGTCACCCCATGGACCGTCCGGCGTGGCACGCCCGTACCGTGGTATGCGTGGAGGGAGCAAGGAAAGCGGAGACGGGTACGGCGGCCAAAAGCGGGAGAGTTTACCCAGCTCCGTCGGCACCCATGCGCCGTACGGCCAACTTTTCTTCCCCTGACGGGCTGAACTTTTGTTGATCGCAGGACAGTTGACCGCCTCGGCGTCCTACCCTTCAGAGGGTGAAGCAATTGATGTCCCGAGAGTCCGAGGCCGATCCGTCCGGGGAAGCGCTGCTTCCCGGCACCCTGCCCGAGGCGCTGCGCGCTGAGCTCGTGGCCTTCCGCCGCGACCTGCACATGCACCCTGAGCTGGGCAATCAGGAGTTCCGCACCACCGCCGCGATCAAGGAGCGGCTCGAGCGGGCCGGCCTCAAGCCGCGCGTGCTCCCCGTCGGTACGGGACTCGTCTGCGACATCGGCACCGACTCGGGACAGTGGGCCGGCGGGCCCCGCATGCTGGCCCTGCGGGCCGACATCGACGCGCTGCCCATCCCGGACACCAAGAGCGAGTGCCCGTACCGGTCGATCGTCCCGGACCGCGCGCACGCCTGCGGACACGACGTGCACACCACCGTCGTCCTCGGGACCGGCCTCGTGCTCGCCGCCCTGCACGAGCAGGGCCTGCTGCCCCGGCCGGTGCGGCTGATCTTCCAGCCCGCCGAGGAGGTGCTGCCCGGCGGCGCCGCCGACGCCATCGAGGGCGGCGCGCTCGACGGCGTGCGCCGCATCCTGGCCGTGCACTGCGACCCCCGGGTGGACGCCGGGAAGGTCGGCCTGCGGGTGGGCCCCATCACCTCCGCCTGCGACCGGCTGGAGATCTCGCTGAACGGCCCCGGCGGGCACACCGCCCGGCCGCACCTGACCACCGACCTGGTCACCGCCGCCGCGCGCGTCGTCGTCGACGTGCCCGCGATCGTCGCCCGCCGGGTGGACAGCCGCAGCGGCCTCGCCATGACCTGGGGCCGGATCGACTGCGGCCACGCCCCGAACGTCATCCCGCAGCACGCCGAGCTCGCCGGCACCGTGCGCTGCCTCGACCTCGCCGCCTGGCGGCAGGCACCCGACCTCGTGGTGGGCGCCATCGACGAGGTGGCCAACCTGCACCGGGCCAAGTCGGAGATCACCTACGTCCGGGGCGTGCCGCCCGTCGTCAACGAGGTGACGAGCACCGAGCTGCTCCAGGCCGCCATGGCCGCCCGGCGCGGCACGGACTCCATCGAGCCCACCGAGCAGAGCCTCGGCGGCGAGGACTTCTCCTGGTACCTGGAGCACGTGCCCGGCGCGATGGCCCGGCTCGGCGTCCGTCCGCCCGGGGAGCGGACGGTGCGGGACCTGCACCAGGGCGACTTCGACGTGGACGAGCACGCCATCACCGTCGGCGTGGAGATGTTCACCGCGGCCGCCCTCATCGACGCCGTGCAGTAGCCCGCTCCGGTCCCCTTCCGCCGCGTCCGGTCCGGTGGCCCACCGGACCGTGCCGGGCCAGCGGCACGAATGGATAACGGCCCTGCGGAACCCCGTTCCCAGGAGTTTCTACGCGCGTTAATGTGCGCCGAACCGAGCGCCCGCTGCGGGGCTTTGGAGAATGGGGAACTTCAGATGCGTCGGATATCGAGACTCACCCGCGTCGTGGTGGGGGTCGCGTCGCTCGCACTCGCCGCCACGGCCTGCGGAGGCACCAGCAGCGACAGCGACAGCGGCGACGACGGCAAGAAGGGCGACAAGGGCCTCGCCATCGCGTACGACATCGGCGGCAAGGGCGACCAGTCCTTCAACGACGCCGCGTACGCCGGTCTGCAGAGGGCCCAGAAGGAGTTCGGCTACAAGACCGCCGACATCGAGCCCACCGAGGGCGAGACGGACGCGGACAAGGAGCAGCGCCTGGCCTCGCTCGCCAAGCAGGGCTACAACCCCGTCATCGGCGTCGGTTTCGCCTACGGCCCGGCGATGAAGGCCGTCGCCGAGAAGTACCCGGACACCACCTTCGGCATCGTGGACTCCGTGGTCGAGGGCAAGAACGTGGCGTCCCTCGTCTTCGCCGAGAACGAGGCCTCCTACCTGGCCGGCGTCGCCGCGGCCAAGGCCACCAAGACCAACACGGTCGGCTTCGTGGGCGGTGTGGACGTTCCGCTGATCCACAAGTTCGAGGCGGGCTACAAGCAGGGCGTCACGGACACCAACCCGAAGGTCAAGGTGCTGTCGCAGTACCTGACGCAGACGGCGGAGGAGGGCGGCTTCTCCAGCCCCGACAAGGGCCGGGCCGCCGCCGAGGGCCAGATCGAGAAGAAGGCCGATGTCGTCTACCAGGCGGCCGGTCTGTCCGGGCAGGGCGTGATCGAGGCCGCCGCGAAGGCGAAGGTCTGGGCGATCGGCGTCGACTCCGACCAGTACCGGCAGGAAGCGCTCGCCGCGTACAAGGACTACATCCTCACCTCCGCCCTGAAGGACATCGACGGCGCGGTGTTCGCCCTGGCCAAGTCGGTGAAGGACGGCAAGCCGCTGACCGGCACCCAGACCTTCGACCTGAAGTCCGACGGCGTGGGCCTGTCCGACAGCAACCCGAAGTTCGCCGAGGTCGCGGGGGCCAAGGACGCCGTGGCCAAGGCCAAGGAAGGCATCGTCGGCGGTTCGATCAAGGTCAAGACCGAATAACCGGCCGCACGGCACCTCACGGAGCGGGCGGGCACCCCCGGTGCCCGCCCGCTCCGGCGTTCCCGCAGGCCCGCCCGGGCCACCGCCGCGTCACCCTCCGCCACCCCGCGTTTGCGGCCGGCAAGCCCTCGGCCCCCCTCCGCGTCACCTTGCTCACGGGCGGATAACAAGGTGGACAGAAGGGGTTTTCAGGCAGGTCTACGCGCGTTAATCTGCGGCGAAGCCAGCGCCGAAGCCGAACCGTACGGCGCTTGTACGACAGGAGCTCCACAATGCGCCGGATTTCCCGGATCACGGTCGCAGGCGCGGCGACCGCCTCCCTGGCCCTCGCCCTCGCCGCCTGCGGCGGTACCTCGACCTCCTCCGGGTCGTCGGACTCGAAGGACGACAAGGGCCTCGCCCTCGCCTACGACGTCGGCGGCAAGGGCGACCAGTCCTTCAACGACGCCGCCTTCTCGGGTCTGGAGCAGGCGAAGAAGGAGTTCGGCTACCAGACGGCCGACATCGAGCCCACCGAGGGCGAGACCGACGCCGACAAGGAGCAGCGCCTCGCGTCGCTGGCGAAGCAGGGCTACAACCCGGTCATCGGCGTCGGCTACGCGTACGCCACCGCCATGAAGAACGCGGCGGAGAAGTACCCGGACACCACCTTCGGCATCGTCGACGACTCCCAGATCCAGGCCAAGAACGTGGCCGACCTGGTCTTCAACGAGGAGGAGGCCTCCTACCTCGCGGGCGTCGCCGCCGCCAAGAGCACCAAGACCAACACGGTCGGCTTCGTGGGCGGTGTGGACGTACCGCTGATCCACAAGTTCGAGGCCGGCTTCGAGCAGGGCGTCACGGACACCAACCCGAAGGTCAAGGTGCTGTCGCAGTACCTGACGCAGACGGCGGAGGAGGGCGGCTTCTCCAGCCCCGACAAGGGCAAGACGGCCGCCGAGGGCCAGATCGAGAAGAAGGCCGACGTCGTCTACGCCGCCGCCGGCCTGTCCGGCCAGGGCGTGATCGAGGCCGCCGCCGCGCACAAGATCTGGGCGATCGGCGTCGACTCCGACCAGTACAAGCAGGAAGCCCTCGCCAAGTACAAGGACTCCATCCTGACGTCGGCGACCAAGGACGTCGCCAAGGCCGTGTACAACCTTGCGAAGTCGGTCAAGGACGGCAAGCCGGCGACCGGTATCGTCAAGGGCGATCTGAAGTCCGGCGAGGTCGGCCTGTCGGTCTCCAACCCGAAGTTCGCGGACAATGCCGAGCTCCAGGCAGCCATCAAGACGGCCAAGGAGAAGATCGTCAGCGGCGAGATCAAGGTCAAGAGCAGCTGAACTGAGCTGAGCACCACCTCGAACAGCGTGTAACCGCGGGGTTGCGCCGCTCGGCGGGGTACGGGGAGGGCACCTCCAGGTCCTCCTCGTACCCCGTCGTGTCGATGTGCCGCCGCCGCTTCAGATGCCGTAGGGGCGCTACGCGCGTAGACGACCCCCGTCCCCAGGAGAGTGCGCCATCAACGCGTCCAGCAGCCCTCCGGCCGGAGCGGCGGTCAACGAATCGGTGACCGCCGTCGAACTCGCCGGGATCACCAAGCGTTTCCCCGGCGTCGTGGCCAACCACGACATCCACCTCACCGTCCGCAGGGGCACCGTCCACGCCCTCGTCGGCGAGAACGGCGCCGGCAAGTCGACGCTGATGAAGATCCTCTACGGCATGCAGAAGCCGGACGAGGGCACCATCGCGATCGACGGCGAGCAGGTCTCCTTCTCGTCGCCCGCCGACGCCATCGTCCGCGGCATCGGCATGGTCCACCAGCACTTCATGCTCGCCGACAACCTCACGGTCCTCGAGAACGTGGTCCTCGGCAGCGAGAAGCTGTACGGCATCGGCGGCAGGGCCCGCCGCAAGATCAAGGAGATCTCCGAGCGCTACGGCCTCGGCGTGCGCCCCGACGTCCTGGTCGAGGAGCTGGGTGTCGCCGCCCGCCAGCGCGTGGAGATCCTCAAGGTCCTCTACCGCGGCGCCCGCACGCTGATCCTCGACGAGCCGACCGCCGTCCTGGTGCCGCAGGAGGTGGACGCCCTCTTCGACAACCTGCGCGAGCTGAAGGCCGAGGGCCTGTCCGTCATCTTCATCTCCCACAAGCTGGGCGAGGTCCTCTCCGTCGCGGACGACATCACCGTCATCCGCCGGGGCACCACCGTCGGCACGGCCGTGCCCGCCGAGACCACCCCGCGCCAGCTCGCCGAGCTGATGGTCGGCAGCGAACTGCCGACGCCGGAGACGGCGGAGTCGACGGTCACCGACCGCCCGGTCCTCACCGTCGACACGCTGCGCCTGGTGGCGCCGGGCGGCAAGGCCCTGCTCGACGACGTGTCCTTCACCATCCACGCCGGCGAGGTCCTCGGCATCGCCGGTGTCGAGGGCAACGGCCAGACCGAGCTGGTCGACGCGCTGATCGGCCTCAAGCACGCCGACTCCGGCACCGTCCGCTTCCTCGGCGAGGACATCACCTCGCTGCCCACCCGCAAGCGCCGCGAGCAGGGCGTCGGCTACATCCCCGAGGACCGCCACCGGCACGGCCTGCTCCTGGAGGCCCCCCTCTGGGAGAACCGCATCCTCGGCCACGTCACCGAGAAGCCCAACGCCAAGGGCGTCTGGCTGGACCCGAAGGCCGCGCAGGAGGACACCCGCCGCATCGTCGAGGCCTACGACGTCCGCACCCCCGGCATCGACGTCACCGCGGCCTCCCTGTCCGGCGGCAACCAGCAGAAGCTGATCGTCGGCCGCGAGATGAGCCACAAGCCGCGCTTCCTGATCGCCGCCCACCCCACCCGCGGTGTGGACGTCGGCGCACAGGCCGCGATCTGGGACCACATCCGCGAGGCCCGCCGCGAGGGGCTGGCCGTGCTGCTGATATCCGCCGACCTGGACGAGCTGATCGGTCTGTCCGACACCCTCCGGGTGATCTACGACGGCAAGCTGGTCGCGGACGCCGACCCGGCCACCATCACCCCCGAGGAGCTCGGCTCGGCGATGACCGGTGCCGCCTCCGGCCACCTGGAACACGACGAGACCGACGAGACCCCCGCAATCCGCAAGTCTCCCGAGGCTCCGGAAGACGAGGCCCGCTGATGAAGAAGTTCGACAAGGAGCGCGTGCTCCTCGCGGTGGCCGGACCGGTCATCGCGCTCGCCGTGGCCTTCGTGCTCAGTGCGATCGTCCTGATCGCCTCGGGCAAGAACCCGATCGAGCCGTTCGCCCTGATGTTCGAGCAGGCCGGGTTCTCCGACATCCAGGTCCTGATCATCAACCAGGCGTCGATGTACTACATCGCGGCCCTCGCGGTCGCCATCGGCTTCCGGATGAACCTGTTCAACATCGGCGTCGACGGCCAGTACCAGCTCGCCGCCATGATGGCCGCGATCGTCGGCGCCCACGCGAACCTCCCCGCGTTCCTCCAGGTGCCGCTGCTGCTCCTGACCGCCGTGTGCACCGGCGCCTTCTGGTCCGGCATCGCAGGCGTTCTCAAGATCACCCGCGGCGTCAGCGAGGTCGTCGCGACGATCATGCTCAACGCCATCGCCACCGCCGTCATCGGCTACCTCTGGCTGCCGGACGTCTTCGGCGTCAAGATCGGCAACAACAACACCACCGGCGAGATGCACGAGTCCGGCTGGATCCCCGGCATCGACATGGGCGCGGCCGGCGAGATCTACGGCCTGGTGATTCTCGCCGTCCTGCTCGGCATCGGCTACTGGATCGTCCTCAACCGCACCCGCTTCGGCTTCGACCTGCGCGCCTCCGGCGCCTCCGAGTCCGCCGCCGCGGCCAGCGGTGTCGACCCCAAGCGCATGGTGCTCACCGCGATGCTCATCTCCGGCGGCCTCGCCGGTCTCGCGGGCCTGCCGATCCTGCTCGGCGACACCCACACCTACAGCCTCAACTTCCCCACCGGCATCGGCTTCCTCGGCATCGGCATCGCCCTGCTCGGCCGCAACAGCCCGGTCGGCATCGCCTTCGCCGCCCTGCTGTGGGCCTGGCTCGACAAGGCCTCGCCCGAGCTGGACTTCCACGGCTACGACAAGGAGATCGCGGTCATCATGCAGGGCCTGATCGTCCTCTCCGTCGTCGTCTCCTACGAAGCCGTCCGCGAGTGGGGCCTGCGCCGCCAGCAGCGCCGGGTCGGCGCGGAGCTGGCCGCCGGTCACGTCCTCGGCGCCACCGACAACACCAAGAAGGAGGTGGCTGCCCGATGACCACCGCGACCGACCTCAACCAGCCCACGCTGCAGCCCGCGGCGCCGACCGGCCGCCGCATGTCGTGGCCCGTGCTGCTGCTGGTCATCGTCGGCGCCCTGGCGCTGACCTCGATCGTCCGGCTGATCACGGGCGCCGACGGCATCACCAACGTCAGCCAGATGTCCACCGCGCTCCAGCTCGCCGTGCCCATCGGGCTCGCCGGCCTCGGCGGTCTGTGGGCCGAGCGCGCGGGCGTCGTCAACATCGGCCTCGAGGGCATGATGATCCTCGGCACCTGGTTCGGCGCCTGGGCCGGTTTCCAGTGGGGCCCGTGGACCGGTGTCCTCGTCGGCATCGTCGGCGGCGCGATCGGCGGTCTGCTGCACGCGATCGTCACCGTCACCTTCAACGTCAACCACATCGTCTCCGGTGTGGCCATCAACATCCTCGCGCTCGGCGCCACCCGTTACCTGGCCCCGCTCGCCTTCGAGGGCCACCAGGGCGGCTCGGCCAAGCAGTCCCCGCCGGTCGACTCCCTCGGCCACTTCACGGTGCCGGGCCTGTCCGACGGCCTCCAGACCCTCAACGACAAGGGCTGGTTCCTGATCTCGGACATCGCCGGCCTGCTCGGCGGCCTGGTCACCGACGTCTCCTGGCTGACCCTGCTCGCGGTCGCCCTGATCCCCGCCACCTGGTGGATCCTGTGGCGCACCCCGTTCGGCCTGCGCCTGCGCTCCTGCGGCGAGAACCCGGTCGCCGCCGAGTCGCTCGGCGTCAACGTCTACAAGTACAAGTACCTCGCCGTGATCATCTCCGGCGGCCTGGCCGGCCTCGGCGGTGTCTTCCTGTCCATCGTGGCCAACCCCTTCTACCTGGAGGGCCAGACCAGCGGCCGCGGTTACATCGGCCTCGCCGCGATGATCTTCGGCAACTGGATGCCGGGCGGCCTCGCCATCGGCGCCGGGCTCTTCGGCTACACCGACAGCCTCAACCTGCGCGGCGGCTCCGCCAACGTGCACGCCCTGCTGCTGCTCGGCGCGCTCCTGCTGGTCGCCGGCGCCATCTGGCTCGCGGTCCGCGAGAAGTACGTCAAGGCCGCGATCACGTTCGTCGTCGGCGCCCTGGTCTTCGCCTGGTACGCGGGCACCAACGAGGTGCCGAACCAGGTCGTCTCCGCCACGCCGTACGTCGTCACCCTCGTCGTCCTCGCCCTGTCCGCGCAGCGCCTGCGGATGCCCAAGGCCGACGGCATGCAGTACCGGAAGGGGCAGGGCAAGTGACCGGAGCCGACTGGGCGGCCCTGCGCACGGCGGCCCGGGACGCGATGTCCCGGGCGTACGCCCCCTACTCGGGGTACCCCGTCGGTGCCGCCGCCCTGGTCGACGACGGCCGCACCGTCACCGGCTGCAACGTGGAGAACGCCAGCTACGGCATCGGCCTGTGCGCCGAGTGCGGCCTGGTCTCCCAGCTCCAGCTGACCGGCGGCGGCCGGCTGACGCACTTCGTCTGCGTCGACGGCCACGGCGAGGTCCTGGTGCCCTGCGGGCGCTGCCGTCAGCTGCTGTTCGAGTTCGGCGGTCCGGAGATGCTGCTGGAGACCCCCGCCGGGGTGCTCCCGCTCGCGGAGATGCTCCCGCAGGCCTTCGGCCCCGACCACCTCACGAAGTAAGGAAAGCCAGCATGGCCATGGACGTCATCTCCGTCATCCGCACCAAGCGGGACCGCGGCGAACTCAGCGGTGAGCAGATCGACTGGGTCATCGACGCGTACACCCGCGGCGAGGTCGCCGACGAGCAGATGTCGGCCCTCGCGATGGCGATCCTGCTCAACGGCATGAACCGCGGCGAGATCGCCCGCTGGACGGCCGCGATGATCGCCTCGGGCGAGCGCATGGACTTCTCGTCCCTGTCCCGCCCGACCGCCGACAAGCACTCCACGGGCGGCGTCGGCGACAAGATCACCCTCCCACTGGCGCCCCTGGTGGCGGCGTGCGGCGCGGCCGTCCCGCAGCTCTCCGGCCGCGGCCTCGGCCACACCGGCGGCACCCTCGACAAGCTGGAGTCGATCCCCGGCTGGCGCGCCCTCCTCTCCAACGAGGAGATGCTGGACGTCCTGGACACCACCGGCGCGGTGATCTGCGCGGCGGGCGACGGCCTCGCGCCCGCCGACAAGAAGCTGTACGCCCTGCGCGACGTGACCGGCACGGTCGAGGCGATCCCGCTGATCGCCTCCTCCATCATGTCGAAGAAGATCGCCGAGGGCACCGGCTCCCTGGTCCTGGACGTCAAGGTGGGCTCCGGCGCCTTCATGAAGACGATCGAGGACGCCCGCGAGCTGGCCTCCACGATGGTCGGCCTCGGCACCGACCACGGCGTGAGGACGGTCGCGCTCCTCACCGACATGGCCACCCCGCTCGGCCTCACCGCGGGCAACGCCCTGGAGGTCCGCGAGTCGGTCGAGGTCCTGGCCGGCGGCGGCCCGTCCGACGTGGTCGAGCTGACCCTCGCCCTGGCCCGCGAGATGCTCGACGCGGTCGGCCTCAAGGACGCCGACCCGGCGAAGGCCCTCGCCGACGGCTCCGCGATGGACGTCTGGCGCCGCATGATCGCGGCCCAGGGCGGCGACCCGGACGCGGCCCTGCCCACGTCGAAGGAGCAGCACGTGGTGAAGGCGTCCTCCTCGGGCGTCCTGACCCGCCTCGACGCCTACGACATCGGCGTCGCCGCCTGGCGCCTGGGCGCGGGCCGCGCCCGCAAGGAGGACCCGGTGCAGGCCGCCGCCGGCGTCGAACTCCACGCCAAGCCCGGCGACACGGTCACCGAGGGCCAGCCCCTCCTGACCCTCCACACGGACACCCCCGACCGCTTCGCGTACGCGCTCGCGGCCGTGGAGGGCTCGTACGACGTCGCCCCGGCGGGCACGGACTTCACCGCCTCGCCGGTGGTGCGGGAACGTATCGCCTGACCAGGCATTTCCCCATTCGGGTGAACGGGATCGGTAGACCACTGCCGGTCCCGTTCGGCATGCTGGGATCGGTGACGCACCGATAGGAGAACCGCCATGAGCGCACTCACCGTCAGTCATGATCCCGAACAGAGCTGGGACGAACTCGTCAGGTTCTGGGAGGAGATGGAGTGGCCCGAGGGCAGCAAGGTGGAGATCATCGAGGGGATCATCACCGTGTCACCCACTCCGGCGTATCGCCACAACGTGATCGCGGATCGCATCCAGCGCCGTCTCTACTCCGCGATCCCCGAGGATTGGGGGATTTTCCAGACTCTGGCCATTGCGGTGCCTTCCCGGCTGGGGATGCTCATCCCGGATCTTTTGGTGACACCGATCGATGACGAGTGGGGCGGAGAGGACAGCCACATCCCTGCCGCCGTCGCAGAACTCGTCGTCGAGGTCACTTCCCGGTCCAACGCCAGACACGACCGCATTACCAAGCCTGCTGCCTACGCCACTGCGGGCATCCCGCTCTATCTCCTGGTGGATCGCTGGGCTCCCAGCGGCCCCACAGCGACTCTTTACGGTGAACCGAAGGGTGACGTGTACCGCGTTCTGAGCACTGCCAAGTTCGGCGACCCCCTCACGCTCCCCGCCCCCTTCGACCTGACCCTCGACACCGGCGAGTTCCCCGAGGCCTGACTCACCCCAGCACCGTGGCCACCCCCACCAGCACCGGTACGGACACCACCGTCGACACCAGGATCGCGTCCCGCGCCAGCCGCTCGCCCACCCCGTACGTCGACGCGTACGTGTACAGGTTCTGCGCGGCCGGCAGCGCCGACGTCACCACCACGTCGAGCAGTTGAGGGCCCCGCAGCCCGAACACTCCCGACGCCAGCGCCCAGGCCACCGCCGGCTGTCCCACCGCCTTCAACGCCACCGCGAGCAGCACGGGCCGCCGTTCCGCACCCCGCAAGGGCATCGTTGAGCCGCACAGGCCGATGCCGAAGGCCATGAGCACCGCGGGGACCGACATGTTGCCGATCAGCGTCACCGGGTCCATCACCGCGTCCGGCACCCTGAGACCGCTCGCGGCTACCGCCACCCCGGCGAGCGAGCCCAGCGCTATCGGATTGCGCAGCGGCGTCAGCAGCCTCCGCCACAGCGAGCCCTTCGCGCCCTCGCCGGACAGGTCCAGGATCGTCACCGCCACCGGCGTCACCAGCACCAGCTGGAACAGCAGCACCGGCGCCACCAGCGAGGCGTCCCCCAGCACGTACACGGCGATCGGGATGCCGAGGTTGCCGGAGTTGACGTAGCCGGAGCACAGCGCGCCGATCGTCGTGCGGCCCACGCCCCAGCCCCGCGCCGCACCCACCGCGGCGAAGACCCCGGCCACCGCGACCGTGGACAGCGCGGTCACCAGCAGGCGGCTGGAGAAGACCACCGACAGGTCGGCCCCCGCGAGGGTGGTGAACAGCAGCGCCGGGGACGCCACGTGGAAGGCGAGCTTCGTCAGCACCTCGCGCCCCTGGTCCCCGAGGTGCCCGCGCAGCCCCAGCACATAGCCGACGCCGATCACCACCGCGATCACCGCGAAGCCGGTCAGCACCCCTTGCACGGCGACGCCTCCCCGGGGACGAGGAGGCGAGGGGCGTCGGGCGGCGCGGCAGGCGGAGGTATGTGGGGCACATGCCAACCCTCCGGGGCGGGCCGCGCCGAGGTCAACGTGATCTTCGCCGTGTCCGCACCGATGAGTTCCACCGGACCGCCCGGTCTACCGCACGTGGACGCCGTGACACCCGCCGTACTCGTGCTGCCGGGGCCCGTCTCCCGAGGGGAGACACCCCGGCTCTGCGACGAGGTGCGCGCACTGCTGGAAGCCACCCGGGCCGGCGTGGTCGTCTGCGACGTCGGCGGGCTGGGACCGCCCGGACTCGCCGTCGTCGACCTGCTGGCCCGGCTTCAGCTCGCCGCCCGGCGGGCCGGGGGCCGGATACGGCTGCGCGACCCCGACCCCGCCCTGGGCGCCCTACTGGACCTCGTCGGTCTCCGCTTCGAGGCGGAGGGGCAGGTCGAACAGCGGGAACCACCGCTTGGTGTCCAGGAAGCAGTGGAACCCGGTGATGCGGCCGTCTGAGATCTCCAGCACCTGGACCGCCCACGGCGCGAAGCCGCCCGCCTCCGGGTCCGGCTTGTAGTGGGCGAAGGCCGGCAGCCCGTTGGCCTGGACCGGCAGCAGCCGGGAATTCGCGCACGCGGCACCGAGCGTCGCCATGAAGCCGGTGATGTCCGCCGGACCGGCCAGCCACAGGTCGAACGGCGGCATGGTCATCACCGCGTCCTCGTGCAGCAGCGCGGTCAGCGCCGTCATGTCATAGCCCTCGAAGGCGGCGACATAGCGCTCCAGGAGCTTCTGCTGCTCCTCGTCCAGCGGGTCGGACACCGCCGCCCCTGCCCCCTGGTCCGCCCGCTCGGCGAGTGTCGCCCGGGCCCGCTGGAGGGCGCTGTTGACGGACGCGACCGTCGTGCCGAGCAGCTCGGCGACCTCGCTCGCCTTCCACGCCAGCACCTCGCGCAGGATCAGCACCGCCCGCTGCTTGGGCGGCAGCTGCTGGAGCGCCGCCATGAAGGCGAGCCGCACCGACTCCTTGGCGACCGCGGCCTCCGCCGGGTCGGCCGTCGTCGGCAGCACCCGGGCGTCCGGCATCGGCTCCAGCCAGGTGTTGTCCGGGCGGGGCGACAGCGCGGCCTGGGCGAGCGGCGTCGAGTCCGTCAGGTCCATCGGACGGGCCCGCTTGTTGCCCGCGCTCAGCATGTCCAGGCAGACGTTGGTCGCGATGCGGTACAGCCAGGAGCGGAGACTGGAGCGGCCCTCGAACTTGTCATAGCTCCGCCAGGCGCGCACCAGGGTGTCCTGCACCGCGTCCTCGGCCTCGAAGGAGGAGCCGAGCATCCGGTAGCAGTACCCGGTCAGCTCGACCCGGTGCTTCTCCAGCGCGGAGTCCAGCTCCGGTGTCACGGTGCCGTTGGTCATCGTCCACCCACCCACCCCTGGGCCGTCCCGTCGTGCGCGTTGTCGCGCCTCGCACTTCGGAAGCTACCGCAGGGGACTGACAATGGCCCGCGGAGTCAGGAAAGGCGCACGTCAACGCGTGGCGGGCAGACCCCGTACCGGGGAGCGGACGCCCTGCCGGCGCGCCGCCAGCGACCCGAGGGCCGTGATCGCCACGACGCCCAGCACCGCCAGCAGCCCGACCCCGACCGTCCCGGCCCAGCCACCGGAGTGGAAGGCCACCGCGCCCACCGTGCTGCCCGCGCTGGAGCCGATGTAGTACGCGGACTGGTACAGCGCCGACGCCTGGGCGCGGCCGTGCGTGGCGGTCTTCCCGACCGCCGACGAGGCCACCGCGTGCCCGGCGAAGAAGCCCGCCGTGATCAGCACCAGCCCGAGCAGGACCAGCGGCAACCAGGGCGCGAGGGACAGCAGCAGCCCCGCCGCCGTCGTGCCGCCGCCCAGGTACAGCGCCCCGCGCCGCCCGAGCCGGCCCACCAGCCGACCCGCCGTGGACGCCGAGACCGTACCGACGAGGTACACCAGGAAGATCGAGCCGATGATGCCCTGCGGCAGGGAGAACGGTGCCTCGGTCAGGCGGTAGCCGATCACCGTGTAGACGCCGCCGAACACCGTCATGAACAGCGCGCCGATCGCGTACAGGCGGCGCAGCAGCGGGTCGGAGAGGTGGTCGCGGACCGTGCGGGCCAGGACCCGCGGGCGCAGCGAGCCCGCCGTGAAGTGCCGCGGCGCCGGCAGCAGCAGCCGGAAGGCCACCGCGCACGCCACCGCGACCAGGCCGATCACCCCGACGGCGACCCGCCAGCCCCACTCCTGCGCGACCCAGCCGGTGATGATCCGGCCGCTCATGCCGCCGACGCTGTTGCCGGCCACGAACAGGCCGATCGCGGTGACCAGCGCCCGCGGCCGCACCTCCTCCGCGAGGTACGCCGTCGCCGACGCCGGCAGCCCGGCCAGCGCCGCGCCCTGCACCGCGCGCAGCGCGACCAGCGCCGGCAGCGACGGGGCGAAGGGCACCAGCAGCCCGACGGTCACCGCGACCGCCAGCGACGCCGTCATGACCGTGCGCCGTCCGAAGCGTTCCGACAGGGCGCTCATCGGCAGGACGAACACCGCCAGGCCGCCCGTCGCGGCGGCCACCGTCCAGCTCGCGTCGCCCGCCGTCACCCCGAGGTCGCCGGAGATCAGCGGCAGCAGGGCCTGGGTGGAGTACAGGAGCGCGAAGGTCGCGACGCCCGCGAGGAACAGGGCGAGACTCATCCGGCGGTAGCCGGGGCCGCCCGGGGCCATGCGCGAGTCGGAGGCTTCGGTGACGTCGGGGGCGTCGGAGGCGTCGGGGGCGGAGACGGCGGATGCGGCGCCCACGGTGGTGGACGCCCCGGTATCGGCGGGAGTCATGCTGCGAAGGTACGGAGACCGGAACTCATCCGTCCAATGCATGGAATCGTCATAATCGTTCCCATGGTGCATCAGCAGAGCTCAGCGGGCCGCCTGTCACGGTTCAGTGACACAGAAGACATCGTGACGCTGCTTGTGCCACGCCTCGCGCACTTCGCCGGCGTCGCCCGCACCGAGCACGTCACCCGGGCCGCGCAGGAGATGAACGTGCCGCAGTCCACCCTCTCCCGCGCCCTCGTCCGCCTCGAGGCGGACCTCGGGGTGGACCTGTTCGTCCGGCGGGGCCGCACCCTGGCCCTGACCCCCGCCGGACACAGCTTCCTCGGCTCCGTCGAACGCGCCCTCGCCGAGATCGAGCGCGCCGCCGAGGAGGTGCGCGCGGACGTCGACCCGGCCACCGGCAAGGTCGCCTTCGGCTTCCTGCACACCATGGGCGCCGAGACCGTCCCCGGCCTGCTGCACGCCTTCCGCGCCGACCATCCCCGCGTCCGCTTCAGCCTCGTCCAGAACTACGGCGAGGCCATGCTCGAGCGGCTGCGCGCCGGTGAGCTCGACCTCTGCCTGACCTCCCCGGTGCCGGACGCCCCCGACCTGGTCGCCCGCCGCCTGGACGAGCAGAAGCTGCGCCTGGTCGTGCCGGCCGACCATCCGCTGGCCGCCCGCCGGCGCATCCGCCTCGCCGAGGCGGCCGACGAGAACTTCGTGACCCTTGAGCCCGGCTACGGACTGCGCCGGATCACCGACGACCTCTGCGGTGAGGCCGGCTTCCGGCCGCGGGTGGCCTTCGAGGGGGAGGAGGCGGAGACGCTGCGCGGCCTGGTCGCCGCGGGCCTCGGCGTCGCCCTCCTGCCGCCGCCCGCCGTGCCCCGGCCCGGTGTGGTCGAACTGACGGTCACGGCACCGCGCGCCGCCCGCGAGATCGGCGTCGCGTGGCTCGCGGGCCGCACGGACACGCCTCCGGTCGCGGCCTTCAAGAAGTTCCTGCTGTCCAGAAGGGGCCACCTGCTGCCGGACTGACGCGGGCCCGCCGGCCCGGGCGGTGACCGCGGGGCCCCGGCACGGCCTATCGGCGCAGCGACTTCCCGAACCCCGCCGCCAGTGGCATCCGCAGCCCCAGCGGCGGCGGCGCGGCCAGCGCGTCCTCCACCGGCCGCGAGAAGGACCGCCCGAACAGCGCGCCCATCACGAAGTCCTCCGCCAGCGCGACGACTTCGTCCCGGTACTGCCGCAGCCCGTGTCCGTCGGCGTGCACTTCGAACCGGCACACGTCCCGGTTGGCCTTCTTCGCCCGGGACGCCAGCCGGAACGACAGTTCGGGATCGCTGCGTTCGTCGTTCGTCCCGTGCACGATCAGCACCTGGCGCCCGGCGAGCTGCTTCACCGGTTCGGGTGCCGCCGCCATGTCCTCGTCCGGCAGCCAAGGGGAGACCGCCAGCACGGAGTTGACGGCCTCGTGCCCGCCCGCGCGCAGCGCGGCCCGTCCGCCCATGCCGACGCCGACGAGGCAGACGGGGACGTCTCCGTAGCGCCGCACGGCCTCGGCGGCGGCCCAGTCGGCGTCGCGCGCGAGGTGGGCCTCGGCGCCGTTCCAGCCCCGGTAGCGGTAGCGCACGACGTGCGTGGCCAGGCCCTCTTCACGGCCCGCGCGCGCCAGCCGGCGCCCCAGTGCGCGCACCGGCGCGCTCGCCGGCAGCGGAGACGGTCTGCGGCCGGAGACCTCCTCGCCACCGGGGAGCAGCAGCACGACGCCGCTGACCGCCGTCCCCTCCGGACCGAGCGTTCGCCCCAGCCGGGCCTGACGGACCGGCGTCGCTTGCTGTGCCATGACAGAACATTCTCAGAAGACACGGGGTACGCGACCGGTCCTGGCAGTCACCGTTACATATCGGCGGTCCCGTACACCGATTCGCCGGGAAGGTTCCCTACTCGCGGGTACTTCCGTCCCTACCCGTCCGTACTCCTGATGTTCTACGCGCGTGGAGCTAGAGTGCCGAAATGACGAGCCAGAACACCGATAAGGCCGGGGCGAAGACCACCGGAAGGACCCCGACGCCGGACCAGATCCGCCGGGCGCCGAAGGTTCTGCTGCACGACCACCTCGACGGCGGGCTGCGCCCCGGCACCGTCGTCGAACTCGCCCGCGCCGCCGGGTACGACCAGCTCCCCGAGACCGATCCCGACCGGCTCGGCACCTGGTTCCGGGAGGCCGCCGACTCCGGCTCCCTGGAGCGGTACCTGGAGACCTTCTCCCACACCGTCGGCGTCATGCAGACCCGTGAGGCCCTCGTCCGGGTCGCCGCCGAGTGCGCCGAGGACCTCGCCGAGGACGGCGTCGTCTACGCCGAGGTGCGGTACGCCCCCGAGCAGCACCTGGAGAACGGGCTGAGCCTCGAAGAGGTCGTCGAGGCCGTCAACGAGGGGTTCCGTGAGGGCGAGCGGCGGGCCCGGGAGAACGGCCACCGCATCCGTGTCGGCGCCCTGCTCACCGCCATGCGGCACGCCGCCCGCTCCCTGGAGATCGCCGAACTCGCCAACCGCTACCGCGACCTCGGCGTCGTCGGTTTCGACATCGCGGGCGCCGAGGCCGGCCACCCGCCCACCCGGCACCTCGACGCCTTCGAGTACCTGAAGCGGGAGAACAACCACTTCACCATCCACGCCGGCGAGGCCTTCGGGCTGCCGTCCATCTGGCAGGCCCTGCAGTGGTGCGGAGCCGACCGCCTCGGACACGGGGTGCGGATCATCGACGACATCCAGGTCCACGGGGACGGCACGGTCAAGCTCGGCCGGCTCGCCTCCTACGTGCGGGACAAGCGGATCCCGCTGGAGATGTGCCCCAGCTCCAACCTCCAGACCGGGGCGGCGGACTCCTACGCCGGGCACCCCATCGGCCTGCTGCGCCGGCTGCACTTCCGTGTCACCGTCAACACGGACAACAGGCTGATGTCCCACACGGGCATGAGCCGGGAATTCGAGCACCTGGTCGACGCATTCGGCTACACGCTCGACGACATGCAGTGGTTCTCCGTCAATGCGATGAAATCAGCGTTCATTCCTTTCGATGAACGACTGGCCATGATCAATGACGTGATCAAGCCGGGATATGCGGAACTCAAGTCCGAATGGCTGTTCCAGCAGACGGCCACCACCAGCGGTTCTTCGGAGGATTGAGGGTCGGGCGGCGCCGAGGGAAAAGCGGGATGAGGGCGGGTGTTCACCATCCGTCCGCAATTCGACGTTTGCGGTGGACGGTGTGGCGTGTTTACGGTCGAGAACCGCTCACATCCCCCGTCATCCATTGCGAGGACGCATTTCATGAAGCAGTCTGCTGCCAAGACCCTCGGTGTCGCCGCGCTCGGTGCCGCCTTCGCCGCCGTCGGCGCCGGTGCCGCGAGCGCCGCCCCGGTCGCCCAGGGCCCCTCCCAGTCCCTCGACCAGGTCGCCCGGACGCTCCCCGCGGAGAACGTCAGCAGCGTGCTGCCGACCGCGACCGGCACCCTGGACAAGGGCCCGGCCGACCAGGTCACCGGTCTGCTCGGCGGAATGCCGGCCAAGGGCCTGCCCACCAAGGGCGTGACGCTGAACAGCATGCCGCTCGGCTGAGCCGCACCCGCACGACGCGCCGACGGGGCGCACCCGGTCACCGGGTGCGCCCCGTCGGCGCGAGCGCTACCAGGCCGTCCGGGCCGCCTTCTCCTCGGACGGCAGGAGCAGCCACAGGGCGAGGTAGAGCAGGAACTGCGGGCCGGGCAGCAGGCAGGAGAGCACGAAGATCACCCGCATCGTGGTGCGGGAGGTGCCGAAGCGCCGGGCCAGCGCGGCGCACACTCCGCCGATCATGCGGCCATGGGTGGGGCGGGCGAGGCGGGACATCGCGGCTCCTTCGTGAGCGGGTGGCGGAGGCGGCCGGCCGGCTGCCCCTCATCTGCCCTCAACGCTACGGAGACGAACGGAACAAAGCGTCGCTCTACGGGGCGATACCGACCCTGGGAATCGTCGGGGTCCGACCCTGAGCGGGCTCCTCCTGGGGCACGTCCTCGCGACACCCCCGCTCGGACCCGCGGCGGAGCCGAGCCCGGCCCGCGGGGACGACGGCGAGGTGGGCGAGGGCGACGCCCAGGGTGTTCAGCAGCAGTGAGTCGACGTCCACGACCTGACCGGGCACCCCGGTCTGCAGCAGTTCGATGCCCAGTGACAGAAGGGCGCCCGCGGCCACGGTGCGCAGCAGGGAAGCCGTCGTCGACACGGCCAGCCGCCCGTTCACCATCGGCAGCAGCACCCCCAGCGGCGCCAGCAGCGCGAGTGCGCCGCCGAGCGAGCGGGCCGCCGACGGCCACCCCAGCGCCAGGTCGGCACGGATACCGGCGAGCGGATGCACGTTGGGCGGCAGTACCCAGGGCACGTCCAGGGGCCGCAGGGTGTACCAGGCGACGAACGCGAGGTGTGCGACGAGGAGGACACCTCCTGTCACACGGATGCGGTGCGCGGCGCTGCCGCCGATGAACCCTTGACGCTGCACGCCCCCCTAGACGCGGCCCCCGGCTCGGTCGGTTCCGGGCCCTTCCACGCAAGGGTGAGGCTTGCGCCACACGGGCCCGGCCCCGGTGTCACCCGCCGTCGACCGCCCGCGACGGCGGTTCGTTGCTGCCGGGCCGGGCGCGGACCTCGTCCGTGCAGGTGTAGCGGCGCGGTGCCCGGTCGTCGGGGCCGGCCAGGATCACGGAACCGTCGCCCTCCGCCGCGGCCGAGTCGGAGAAGGTGCACACCACCTGGGCGAGCGCGTAGGACGTGAGGTCGCCGGGCGCGGTGCCGAGCCGGAGCGTGTCCTCCGGATCACCGGGGCGGGGCCCCTTCACGGTGACGCCGGAGCGCACGTCCGTGGTGTACCCGGCCTGTTTCTCGGCGGCCGACGGCGGAGCGGCGAGCTGGTCCAGCAGTCCCTGGGCGACCAGCACCCGCCGCGCGGAGTCCGCGGCGCCGTCCGGGACCCGTACCGCCCGGTCCACGCTCACCAGCGAGGAGCCGCACAGCAGGAAGACCCGCACCGGCAGGCCGGACACGGAGCGGTCCGACACGTCGGGCTCGGCGAGCGAGCAGCGCACCCGCGAGGGCGCGGGGCCGTAGTCCGTGGGCACCTCCGTGGCCCGGATCCCGCACCCGGCGAGCAGCCCGGCCAGCACGGTCAGCAAGGGGAGTGCCCGCAGGCGGCGTACGGTCATCAGGCCTGTCCCTTCGCGTCCGTGCCCCGCTCCCGACCCGCGTCCCCGCCGTCGGCAGGGGAGGTCGCCTCGCCGGCCACCGCGTCCCCGGCGTCCTCCTCCGCGGGCTCCGACGCGTCCTGCGGCAGCCGCAGCGTGAACACCGCACCGCCCTCGGGCGAGTTCTCCGCGGTGATCTCGCCGCCGTGGATGTGGGCGTTCTCCAGGGCGATGGACAGGCCGAGCCCGCTGCCCTCGGAGCGGGGCCGGGAGGCGCTCGCCTTGTAGAAGCGGTCGAAGACGTGCGGCAGGACGTCCTCGGGGATGCCCGGGCCGTGGTCCCGCACCCGGATGACGACCTCGTCGTCCGCCCGCGTCACCGACACCCGCACCGGCGAGCCGCCGTGCTTGAGCGCGTTGCCGATCAGGTTGGCCAGGATGACGTCCAGGCGGCGCGGGTCGAGGCGGGCGTGGATGCCGCGCTCGGCGTCCAGGTCGACGGCGTCCAGCCAGGCGCGGGCGTCGATGCAGGCGGTGATCTGGTCGGCGACGTCGACGTCGTCCAGGACCAGCCGGGCGGTGCCCGCGTCGAAGCGGGTGACCTCCATCAGGTTCTCCACGAGGTCGTTCAGCCGCCGCGTCTCGCTCACCACCAGCCGCACGGCCGGTTCGATCATCGGGTCGATGCCGCCGCCCTCGAACTCCAGCTCGTCCTCGAGGACCTCCGTGACGGCGGTGATGGCCGTCAGCGGCGTGCGCAGCTCGTGACTCATGTCCGCCACGAAGCGCCGCGAGGCCTGCTCCCGGTCGGCCATGTCCGCGACCCGCTTCTCCAGTGCCTCCGCCGCGCTGTTGAACGTCCGTGACAGATCGGCCAGTTCGTCGGTGCCGGACACGCGCAGCCGGGTGTCCAGCTTGCCCTCGCCGAGCCGGCGCGCCGCGACCCCGAGCCGGTGCACCGGCTTCAGCACGGTCGTCGCCAGGGCCTGGGCGAGCAGCGCGGAGCCGAGCAGCGCGAGCGCCGTCGCGATGCCCAGCGACCAGGCCAGCGAGTTCAGGTCCTTGGCCTCGGGCTCCAGAGACTTGAACATGTAGCCGGTCGGCCCGCCGCCGATCACCTTCGAACCTGCCACAAGGTAGGGGGTGCCGTCCTCGACGACCCGCTGCCAGTACAGGTGGTACGGGTACTTGTTGGCCGAGGAGACCTTCTGCTCCTTGTTCACCGCGGTACGCAGCGACTCGGGCACGTCGGCCAGCGAGAAGCCGCCGAGCCCGCCCGAACTGCCGTACACGGCGCGGCCGTCGGCGTTCTCGGCGACGAGCAGCACCCCGAAGCGCTGGCTGCTGCCGGCCATCTGCCCCGCGGTGTGCTGCAACTCGTCCTGCGAGGGCCGGGCGGGCAGCGCGCCCGCCCGGTTCTCCATCTCCTGCTCGAAGTCGCGCAGCACGGCGTCCTGGGTACGGGTGAGCACCGCCTCGCGGTTCAGCCAGTACGCGATGCCGGACGCCGACACGGCTGCGGTGAGCGCGACGAGACCGAAGACGACGACCAGCCGAAGGCGCAGGCTGGTGAGGCGCAGCCGGGACCGGACTCCCTTGCGAGTCGCGGCCCAGCCGCGCGAACCCCCCTGGTGTTCCTGTGTCACTGAGGCGGATCCAGCCGGTAGCCCACGCCCCGCACGGTACGGATCAGGGTCGGGGACGACGGCACGTCCTCGACCTTGGCGCGCAGCCGCTGCACACAGGCGTCCACGAGCCGCGAGTCGCCGAGGTAGTCGTGCTCCCACACCAGCCGGAGCAGCTGCTGCCGCGACAGCGCCTGTCCCGGACGCCGGCTCAGCTCCAGCAGCAGCCGCAGCTCGGTCGGCGTGAGCTGGAGGTCCTCGCCGTTCTTCGTCACGGTCATCGCCGACCGGTCGATGACCAGGCTGCCGAAGCTCGCCGAGTCGCTCGACTCCCGCTCCCCGCGCCGCAGCACGGCCCGGATGCGGGCGTCCAGCACACGGCCCTGGACGGGTTTGACCACGTAGTCGTCGGCGCCCGACTCCAGGCCGACGACCACGTCGATGTCGTCGTTGCGCGCGGTCAGCAGGATGATCGGCAGCTGGTCGGTGCGCCGGATGCGCCGGCACACCTCGAAACCGTCGATGCCGGGCAGCATCACGTCCAGCACGATCAGATCCGGCCGCTGCTCGCGCAGCAGCTTCAGACCGTCCTCACCACTGGCAGCGGTCGCCACGCGGTGACCCTGGCGCGTCAGAGAGAGCTCCAGGGCCGTCCGGATGGCGTCGTCGTCCTCGATCAGCAACAGGGAAGGCACGGGCTCATTCTGGCCCATGGAGGGGCCGGGGTTCGACCCGCGGGCCCGGATGAGGTTCCCCGCTGCCGACGGGCCCTGTGAAGGATCCGTGGTGCAACCGTGGCCGACCCCTGTGACAGGTCTGTGACAGTCGGCGGACACGGCCATGAAGTCACCGCGGCAAGCTTTTCGGCACAGGCAACACCGCAAGCCGAACACCGGAAGTCCACGACGGGGGGCGCGAGATGAACACGCTGAAGGGCACCAGCACCAGCGCAGTGGTCACGCGTCTGCACGACGTGCACGGACACCGGGGTTCCGAGAAGTCCGGTGCCGTGAGCGGGCGGGGGTGCGCTCGCGGTACCGGGCGGCAGCACATCACCTACATGACGGTGGTGGACGCCGCCAAGGGGGGAACGAACGGGGGATCGACGTACGGGGAGGAGCCGGGGGAGCGGAGCTCGCTGTCGGAGGCGGAGTTCACCGCCTACGTCCAGGAGCGCCGCGCCTCCCTGTACGCCACCGCCTACCACCTGACCGGTGACCGTTTCGAGGCCGAGGACCTGCTGCAGAGCGCGCTGTTCTCGACCTACCGGGCGTGGGACCGGATCAGCGACAAGGCGGCCGTCGGCGGATACCTCCGCCGCACCATGACCAACCTGCACATCAGCGCCTGGCGGCGCCGCAAGCTCAACGAGTACCCGACCGAGGAACTGCCGGAGACGCCCGGCGACACGGACGCCATGCGCGGCACCGAACTGCGCACGGTCCTGTGGCAGGCGCTGGCCCGGCTCCCCGAACTCCAGCGCACCATGCTGGTCCTGCGCTACTACGAGGGCCGCACGGACCCGGAGATCGCGGACATCCTCGGCATCAGTGTCGGCACGGTGAAGTCCAGCATCTGGCGCTCGCTGCGCCGGCTGCGCGAGGACGAGGTCCTCAGCTTCGGCCGTGACCGGGAGGACGCCTTCGGCGAACTGGTCGCCTGAAGGTCCGGGGGGACCTGGGGGGGGACCCCGCGAAAAAAGTCGGAGCCCGGGTGTATCACGGGGGTGATCCCGGGCTCTTACTCACGGGGAAGCACCACGGGGGAACACGGGGGGACACGGGGGAACGGGGAACACGGGGGAGCACAAGGAAGCGGGACTGGAGGGCCGGGGGGTCCGTCCAGTCCCGTTCTCTTTGCGTACGTGCCTCGCGTACGTGCCTCGCCTGCGTCCGTCAGGCCGCCGTACGCGTCGTCCGGGCCGTGGGGCGCCGGCCCGCCGCCGCGGCGGCCAGGCGGCCCATCGCCTCGTCCCGGTCGCAGGCGTGGGCGCCCAGGGCCGTCTGCCGGGCGATGATCGACCGCTCCCGGCGCATCAGCCGCCAGCCGCGGCGCAGCAGGAACGGCACGGACTTGCGGCCCTCCCGCAGGTCCCGCAGGAAACGCCGCCGGAAGGTCGTCAGCGGCCCGCGGCTCAGGCACAGCGCGTCGGCCAGCACGCCCAGTTCACGGCAGCGCGACACGATCTCGGCGGCGAAGATGCCCTCCGCGAGGAACAGCGGGGTGCGTCCGACGTCGACCGCGTCCTCGCCGGTGCGGGCGCTCAGCGAGAGGTCGTAGACGGGCACCCGGGTACGGCCCGCCCGGCACAGTTCGGTGATCGCGGCGACGGCCGCGTCCGCGTCCCACGAGCCGGGGTGGTCCCAGTCGATGTCGGAACTCCCCGCCACCAGCGGCAGCGTCGGGTCGGTGCCCTCCTTGTAGAAGTCGTCGAGCCGGAGCACCGGGAGACCGGAGCGGGCGGCGAGGAGGGACTTGCCGGAGCCGGAGGGGCCGCAGAGCAGCACGACTCGCGTCGGTATGGGCGGATGGGAGGTCACGGGACACCAGTGTGAGGCATCGGCCGGTCCTCGTACGAGCCCGCGGACCGGCTTTGCAGTGTGCGTCACACCCCGGCCACGCCACGGGGTGACCTGATCACCCTCCGCGGTGTTGTCACGGCAGTCCGAAGCACCGAACGGCAACCCGTGAGCAAGAGGTGGCAGCAGCGATGGCCCGACACGTCTCCCCCGAAACCCGAACGTCCGGCGCGCCCTGGCCGTCCTCGCGGCCGCCGGTGCGGCCCTGGCCGCGGGCGCGGCGTCGGCCTCCGCGGACGCGGCCGGCCCGGCCGCCGGCCCGGCGCACCCCCGGGTCGCCGCGTCGGACCCCGTCGATCCGCGGGCCGGCGTGGACGCCGTGACCGGCAGCGTCGGCCATGTCGCCGGCCCGGTCGCCGGCCTCAAGCCCAACCCGCTGGCCGGCACCGGCGTCGATCCCCTCGACAACGGCGTGGGCACGCAGGTGGCCGACTTCCGGCCGGTGTCCTCGACGGAGGTGACCCGGCCGGTGGCCCAGGCGGAGTCGCTCGGCGCCGTCCCGGGTGTGGGAGGGGCGACCGGGGTGCTGCGCTGACGCCCACCTGCCCGGGACAACGGCGGAGCCGCGCCCTCCCCGGACGGGGGGAAGGCGCGGCTCGCTCGTGCGGCCCGGGCGCCCGGGCCACCGCCTCAGTACGCGGAGCCGGACGCGCCCAGCGAACCCGTCGGGTGCCAGACCGTCTTGGTCTCCAGGAACGCCGTCATGCGGTCGGTGCCGGGCGCCGCCGACCAGTCGTCCACAGGCTGTGGACGGAGGACGCGCTTCAGGTTGTCCGCCGCCGCGATCTCCAGTTCCTTCGCCAGCGCCTCGTCGGCGCCCGCGAGGTCGATCGCGTTGACGTCCTGGTGCGCGGCCAGCGGCGCGGCGATCTCCGCCGTGCGGCCGGAGAGGATGTTGACCACGCCGCCGGGGAGGTCGGAGGTGGCCAGGACCTCACCGAGGGAGAGGGCCGGGAGCGGGGACTTCTCGCTCGCGATCACGACCGCCGTGTTGCCGGTGGCGATGACCGGGGCGACGACCGAGACCAGGCCCAGGAAGGACGACTCCTGCGGGGCGAGGACCGCGACCACGCCCGTCGGCTCCGGGGAGGAGAGGTTGAAGAACGGACCCGCGACCGGGTTGCCGCCGCCGGTCACCTGGGCGATCTTGTCGGTCCAGCCCGCGTACCAGACCCAGCGGTCGATCGTCGCGTCCACGACCGCGGCCGCCTTCGACTTCGACAGGCCCTCGGCGTCGGCGACCTCCGCGACGTACTGGCCGCGCCGGCCCTCCAGCATCTCGGCGATGCGGTAGAGGATCTGCCCGCGGTTGTACGCCGTCGCCCCGGACCAGCCGCCGAACGCCTTGCGTGCGGCGACCACCGCGTCTCGGGCGTCCTTGCGGGAGGAGAGGGGGGCGTTCGCCAGCCACGTGCCCTTCGCGTCTGTCACCTCGTACACCCGGCCGCTCTCGGAACGCGGGAACTTCCCGCCCACGTACAGCTTGTAGGTCTTGAAGACACTCAGTCGCCCCGCGGCGGAGCCGCTGACGGATACGTGGTCAGACATCGAGGTACGCCTCCAGGCCGTGGCGGCCGCCCTCGCGGCCGAAGCCCGACTCCTTGTAACCGCCGAACGGCGAGGTCGGGTCGAACTTGTTGAACGTGTTGGACCAGACGACGCCCGCGCGGAGCTTGTTCGCGACCGCGAGGATGCGCGAGCCCTTCTCCGTCCAGATGCCCGCCGACAGGCCGTACGGGGTGTTGTTGGCCTTGGCGACGGCCTCGTCCGGGGTGCGGAAGGTCAGCACCGACAGCACCGGGCCGAAGATCTCGTCGCGGGCGACGGTGTGCGCCTGGGTGACGTTCGTGAAGAGCGTCGGGGCGAACCAGTAGCCGGACGAGGGCAGTTCGCAGGACGGCGACCAGCGCTCGGCGCCCTCCGCCTCGCCCTGGTCCGCGAGCGCGGTGATCCGGGCCAGCTGCTCGGCCGAGTTGATCGCGCCGATGTCGGTGTTCTTGTCCAGCGGGTCGCCCAGCCGGAGGGTGGTGAGCCTGCGCTTGAGGGAGTCGAGCAGCTCGTCGTGGACCGACTCCTGGACGAGGAGGCGCGAGCCCGCGCAGCAGACCTGGCCCTGGTTGAAGAAGATGCCGTTGACGATGCCCTCGACGGCCTGGTCGATCGGGGCGTCGTCGAAGACGATGTTGGCGCCCTTGCCGCCCAGCTCCAGGGTGAGCTTCTTGCGGGTGCCCGCGACCGTGCGCGCGATCTCCTTGCCGACGGCCGTGGAGCCCGTGAAGGCGACCTTGTTCACGTCGGGGTGCGCGATCAGCGCGGCACCCGCGCGGCCGTCGCCGGTGACGATGTTGACCACGCCCCGGGGCAGGCCCGCCTGACGGCAGACGTCCGCGAAGAACAGGGCGGACAGCGGGGTCGTCTCGGCGGGCTTGAGGACCACCGTGTTGCCCGTCGCCAGTGCCGGGGCGATCTTCCACGCCAGCATCAGCAGCGGGAAGTTCCAGGGGATGACCTGGCCCGCGACGCCGAGCGGACGCGGGTTCGCGCCGTAACCCGCGTGCTCGAGCTTGTCGGCCCAGCCCGCGTAGTAGAAGAAGTGCGCGGCGACCAGGGGGAGGTCCGCGTCGCGCGTCTCCCGGATCGGCTTGCCGTTGTCCAGGGTCTCCAGGACGGCCAGCTCGCGGCTGCGCTCCTGGATGATCCGGGCGATGCGGAACAGGTACTTCGCGCGCTCGGAGCCGGGCAGCGCCGACCACTTCTCGAAGGCCTTGCGGGCGGCCTTCACCGCGCGGTCGACGTCCGCCTCGCCGGCCTCGGCGACCTCGGAGAGGACCTCCTCGGTGGACGGCGAGACGGTCTTGAAGACCTTGCCGTCGGCCGCCTCGGCGAACTCGCCGTCGATGAACAGGCCGTACGACGGGGCGATGTCGACGACCGCGCGGGACTCGGGCGCCGGTGCGTACGCGAAAACAGGTGTCTGCTTGTCCATGGTCATGAGGTCTCAGTCCACCGTCACGTAGTCGGGGCCGGAGTAGCGGCCGGAGGCCAGCTTCTGGCGCTGCATCAGCAGGTCGTTCAGGAGCGAGGAGGCGCCGAAGCGGAACCAGTGGTTGTCCAGCCAGTCCTGGCCCGCGGTCTCGTTGACCAGGACCAGGAACTTGATCGCGTCCTTCGCGGTGCGGATGCCGCCGGCCGGCTTCACGCCGACCTGGACGCCCGTCTGCGCGCGGAAGTCACGGACCGCCTCCAGCATCAGCAGGGTGTTGGCGGGCGTGGCGTTGACCGCGACCTTGCCGGTGGAGGTCTTGATGAAGTCGGCCCCGGCCAGCATGCCGAGCCAGCTCGCGCGGCGGATGTTGTCGTACGTCGACAGCTCGCCGGTCTCGAAGATGACCTTCAGACGGGCGGACGTCCCGCAGGCCTCCTTCACGGCCACGATCTCGTCGTACACCTTCAGGTAGTTCCCCGCGAGGAACGCGCCGCGGTCGATGACCATGTCGACCTCGTCCGCACCGGCCGTCACGGCCTCGCGCACGTCGGCCAGCTTGACGGCCAGCGAGGCACGGCCCGCCGGGAACGCCGTGGCGACCGAGGCGACCTTGACGTCCGAGCCGGCGACGGCCTCCTTGGCGACGGGCACCATGTCGGGATAGACGCAGACGGCCGCCGTGGCGGGGCTCGTCCGGTCCGTCGGGTCGGGGCGGACCGCCTTGGTGCCGAGCGCCCGGACCTTGCCCGGGGTGTCCGCGCCTTCCAGCGTCGTCAGGTCGACCATGGAGATGGCCAGGTCGAGCGCGTACGCCTTCGCGGTGGTCTTGATGGAACGGGTGCCGAGCGAGGCGGCGCGCGCCTCCAGGCCGACCGCGTCGACGCCGGGCAGCCCGTGGAGGAAGCGGCGCAGCGTGCTGTCGGACGCGGTGACGTCCGTGAGTCCGTGGGCGGACGCAGCGGATGCAACGGGTGCAGCGGATGCAGTGGTGGGCATGGTCACCAGCCGAGCATATCTACGCGCGTAGCGGCTGTACAGTCTCCGGCGCTCGTCCGCCGGACCGGCACCGCGGCCGAGGCCCGCCCGGCCCGTCGGGCACAATCGGCAGCATGACGACCCCGCAGCCCCAGTCACCCGCGCCCCAGCCCTCGGAACCCGCGTCCAAGGACAGGGTCTACCGCTCGCTCGCGGGCATCGTCGGCGGTGTCCTGCTGCTCGCCCTCGTCGCCTGGCTCGGGATCGACGCGGTGGTCTCGGGCGAGGGGAGCACCCCGTGGAAGGCGCTCGCCACGATGCTGCTCGTCGTTCCGCTCGCCTTCGCCTACACCCTGCGGCCCGCCGTCTTCGCCAACGAGGAGCGGCTGCGCGTCCGCAACCCGCTTCGCGTCCTCGTGCTGCCCTGGGACCAGGTCGCCTCGCTGCGGTCCGGTTACTCCAACGAGGTCCTCGACCGGTCCGGCACCAAGTACCAGCTGTGGGCCATCCCCGTCTCGCTGCGGGCCCGCAAGAAGGCGGCACAGCGGGAGGACCGGCGCCTCGCCGGGGAGACCCGGGGGCGCGGCGGCCTCGGGGGCATGACCGGCGGCACCGGGCCCGGGGCCGTCGCGGACGGGCCGGTGCGGGCGGAGGGCGACCGGGCCATGGACGAACTGCGCGCGCTGCTCGAGGCGCGTGAGGAGCGGGCCGACGTCGCGCAGGCCGACGCCGTGCGGGGCGAGATCAGCGTCCGCTGGGCCTACGAGATCGTCGCGCCGGCGGTGGCCGGGGCCGTGCTGCTGGCGGTGCTGCTGATCGTGGGGTGACGCTGCGGGTCGCTGCTGCGGGCTGCGGCCGCGGGTCGCGGCTGCGGGCTGGGTGCGGCGGCTTGGCTGTGGCTGCGGGTCGGGGGCGCGCATGCGGCGTTGTGGCTGTGGGTCTGGGGCGCGCATGCGGCGGTGTGGCTGTGCGGCGTGGCCGGTTTTTGCGGCCCCGCTAGGGCGCGGCCGGCCAGATCAGGAGCATGTACGCCCCGCAGTACGCCGAGCCCAGCACCGCCGCCGTCAGGGTCAGTGCGCGGTGGCGCGCGGAGGCGCGGGACAGGTGCACGGCCAGCGGCAGCAGCAGCGGGAAGGCCGGCAGCAGGAATCGGGCCCTCGGGAAGTAGACCCCGCCGCTGCCCAGGACGATCACCAGCAGGACGCCGGTGAAGACCAGCAGCGGCAGCGGCTGGCGGTCCCACGCCGACAGGCCGAACAGCACCACCGACGCGATCAGCGTGAGGGTCACCATCACCAGGAACAGCTGCGGTGTCGGATCGCGCCACAGCAGCCAGCGCACCTGGTGCAGCGTCCGCCGGCCGCCGTCCAGCTCGTTGTGCCACAGCCGCTGCACCGCGAAGTAGCCGTCCCAGCGGCCCAGCCTGAGGCCCACCCAGCCGAGGTACGCGCACCAGCCGAGCGGTGCGAGGGCCGCGGCGGCGAACACGCGGGGGCGCAGGGTGCGGTGGCGGACCAGGTGCACCAGGGCCGTCACCGTGACCGCCGCCGCCACCGCGATGCCGGTCGGCCGGGTCAGGCCCGCCAGTGCGGCGCAGCCGGCCGCCCACAGCCAGCGGCCGCTGAGCACCGCGTACAGCGACCAGGCCGCGCACGCCGTGAACAGGGACTCCGTGTACCCCATCCACTGCACCGCGGCGACCGGGAACGCGGCCCACAGCGTGGTGAGCAGCACGCCGACCCGTCGGCCGTACAGACGGTCGCCCACCGCGAAGATCCCCCAGGCCGCGATCAGCGAGGCGACGACGGCGAGGCCGAGGCCCGTGGAGGCGCGGGTGCCCGGAGTGAGGACCGCCACGGCCTTCACCAGGACCGGGTAGAGCGGGAAGAAGGCCAGGTCGTTGGCGTTGAGGGCGGTGCCGAGCTCGTGGGTGTAGCCGTGGTCGGCGATCCCCAGGTACCAGTCGGAGTCCCACTGCGCGGCCAGGATCACCCAGAGATCCTGGTTCCGGCGGTGGGCCCAGACGGCGAGCAGCAGCAGTCCCGTGCCGCGTACGGCGAGGTAGGCGCCGAGGGCCGGGGCGGCGCGGTGTGCGGCGCGCAGCAGCCGCCGGGCGTGGGTGCGGGTGCGGATGCTGCGCTGCGGGGGCGGCGTGGCGGGAGTGCGGTCGTGGGGGCGCCGGGTGCCTGGGATGTGTCCGCTCTGGGTGGTTCGGGGGGCGGTCGAGGACACGGCGGCGGCTCCCTGCGGTGCTCGGCGGTGCGGTTTCCGGTCCACCGTTGCCCGCAGGGCGGCCAGGAACGTGCAGGGCGGGTCAACGGGTGGGGGGAAATCACCCGATGGGGTGCCGCCGGGTGGGGGCACCCCGTCGCCGGGGCCCGGGCGGCCGTCCTGCACGGGCGCCGCCCGGGTGGGGCCGCGTCAGATGCCCGCCGCCGCCGAAAGGTCCCGCTTCAGCGCCGTCAGCAGCTCCGTCGCCTTCGCGCGGGCCTCGGGGAGGGCGGCGTGCGCGGCGACCGGGACGACGACCTCCAGGTAGCACTTCAGCTTGGGCTCCGTGCCGCTCGGGCGGACGATCACCCGGGCGCCGTCGAGCGTGTAGCGCAGGCCGTCCGTGGGCGGGAGCGTGTCCGTGCCCCGGGTGAGGTCCTCGGCCCTCGTGACCGGCAGGCCCGCGAGCCGGGCGGGGGGCTGTTCACGCAGGCGGTGCATCGCGGCGGCGATCAGGGAGAGGTCCTCGACGCGGACCGAGAGCTGGTCGGTGGCGTGCAGGCCGTGCTCCACGGCGAGGTCGTCGAGCAGGTCGAGGAGCGTGCGGTTCTCGGCCTTGAGGACGGAGGCGAGTTCCGTGATCAGCAGCGCCGCGGTGATGCCGTCCTTGTCGCGGACGCCCTCCGGGTCGACGCAGTAGCCGAGGGCCTCCTCGTAGCCGTAGCGGATGTTCTCCACGCGGGCGATCCACTTGAAGCCGGTGAGGGTCTCCTCGTACGGCAGGCCCGCCTTCTCCGCGATGCGGCCGAGGAGGGAGGAGGAGACGATCGACTCGGCGAACGTGCCGTGCGCGCCGCGGGTGACCAGGTGGGCGGCGAGGAGCGCGCCGACCTCGTCGCCGCGGAGCATGCGCCAGTCGGTGCCGTCGTGGACCGCGACGGCGCAGCGGTCGGCGTCCGGGTCGTTGGCAATGACCAGGTCGGCGCTCGTCTCGCGGGCCTTCGCGAAGGCCAGGTCCATCGCGCCGGGCTCTTCCGGGTTGGGGAAGGCGACGGTGGGGAAGTCCGGGTCGGGCTCGGCCTGCTCGGCGACGAGGGCGGGCTCCGGGAAGCCGGCGCGGGCGAAGGCGGCGAGGAGGGTGTCCTTGCCGACGCCGTGCATCGCCGTGTAGACGGTGCGGGCGGTGCGGGGGGAGCCGGGGGCGAGGACGGCGTCCGTGCGGGCGAGGTAGGCGTCCAGGACGTCGGCGCCCAGGGTCTGCCAGCCGGTGGTGGGGCGGGGAACGTCGTTCAGGGAGCGTACGGCGTCGATCTCCGCGGCGATGCCGGCGTCGGCGGGCGGCACGATCTGGGAGCCGTCGCCGAGATAGACCTTGTAGCCGTTGTCGCGGGGCGGGTTGTGGCTGGCGGTGACCTCGATCCCGGCGACCGCGCCGAGGTGGCGGATGGCGAACGCCAGGACGGGGGTGGGCAGGGGGCGGGGGAGGACGGCGGCCCTCAGGCCGGCGCCGGTCATGACCGCGGCGGTGTCGCGGGCGAAGTCGGCGGACTTGTGGCGGGCGTCGTAGCCGATGACGACGAGGCCGGCCGTGACGTCCCCGTGGGGGATCCCCTGCTTCTTCAGGTACGCGGCGAGGCCGGCGGCGGCCCGGATGACGACGGAGCGGTTCATGCGCATCGGGCCGGCGCCCAGTTCGCCGCGCAGGCCCGCGGTGCCGAACTGGAGGGTGCCGGAGAAGCGTGCGGTGAGCTCGGCGTGGTCCTCGGTGTCGATGAGCTTGGCGAGTTCCGCGCGGGTGTCCGCGTCGGGGTCCTCGGCCAGCCATGCCTTGGCCCGTGCGAGGAGGTCGTCGTGCACGTCGGTCAGCCTCTCGTGTGGTCGGTGGGTCGGTCTCGTACGTCGCGCCTGCCCGGCGGGTGGGGCGGGGTGCCGGGTGCCTCCGGCGGTGGTGCCGTGTGCGGGGTGCCTGCGGCGGCCTGTGCGGGTTCGGTGGGGGTGCGCGTAGCGCTTTCGGTGGTGTGTGGGTCGGGGCCGCGCCGGGGGGTGTCCGTCCTCGGAACGGCGCGGAATCGGTCCCTTTCCAGCAGGCGGGGCGTTGACGCGCCAACCGCTGCGGGCGGACACCCCCCGACACGTCCCCTTCCCGCCGTACGCGTCTGACCGTCGTCCCCCCATCCGGCTGCGGTCCGGTCCGCCGTCCCGCCCCAGCTGCGGGCTGCCGCCCGTCCCGCCCTAGCTGCGGGCAGTCGTGCCGCTGGGGCGGCACGGGTGGGCGCAGCGGCACCCCGGCAGCGCCGGGTACCGCGACCCACCCCCGGCCCGCACCCGCGCCGGGCACTCGGCAGCGCCGGGCACCGCGACCCACCCCCGGCCCACAGCCGCGCCGGGCCGCGTGGCCCTGGGCGACCCCGGGCCGCGAGGCGCCGGTGTTGTTACAGCCGGCCGAGCACCTGCGTCAGCAGCGCGCCCATCCGCGTCGCGGAGTCGCGGCCCGCCTGCAGGACCTCCTCGTGGTTGAGGGGCTCGCCCGTCATGCCCGCCGCCAGGTTGGTCACCAGCGAGATGCCGAGCACCTCCGCGCCGGCCTCGCGGGCGGCGATCGCCTCCAGGACCGTCGACATGCCCACCAGGTCGGCCCCGATGACGCGCGCCATGCGGATCTCCGCGGGCGTCTCGTAGTGCGGGCCGGGGAACTGGGCGTAGACGCCCTCCTCCAGCGTGGGGTCGACCTCCTTGCACAGGGCGCGCAGGCGGGGGGAGTAGAGGTCGGTGAGGTCGACGAAGTTCGCGCCGACGATGGGGGAGGTGGCGGTGAGGTTGATGTGGTCGCTGATCAGGACCGGCTGGCCGGGGCGCATGCCCTCGCGCAGGCCGCCGCAGCCGTTGGTCAGGATGATCGTCTTGGCGCCGGCGGCGACGGCCGTGCGGACGCCGTGGGAGACGGCGGCGACGCCGTGGCCCTCGTAGTAGTGGGTGCGGCCCAGGAAGACCAGCGCACGCTTGTCACCGATGGAGTACGAGCGGATCTTGCCGCCGTGGCCCTCCACTGCGGGCTTGGGGAAGCCCGGCAGGTCGGTGACCTGGAGATCGGCCTCGGGGTCGCCCAGGGCGTCCACGGCCGGTGCCCAGCCGGAGCCCATCACGAGGGCTACGTCGTGGGTCTCGGCGCCGGTGAGTTCGCGCAGGCGGGCCGCGGCGGCGTCGGCGGCGGCGTAGGGGTCGCCCTGGATGTCGTCCGGAAGAAGAGATGCGTTCACGCCGATGAGGGTAGCCGGTTTACGCCTACGCGCGTAGATGACGGAGCTCACGGGATTGCGATTGTTGTTTTGTTGTTTCTGACGAGCGCCGCTCAGCAGGGACGCTTGCGGAGCTCCATGACGTAGTCGTGGGGCGCGCCCGCCGATTCCGCCGCGTCGGCCACCTCGCCCAGGTAGCGGGCGGAGGGCAGGCCGCCCTCGTAGGCGTTCAGGACGTACGTCCAGGCACCCTCCTCGCCGTCCAGGGTGTGCACGCGGACGCGCATGCGGCGGTATATGTCCATGCCCACGCCCTCCCAGCGGTCGAGCGAGTCCTCGTCCATCGGGGCGACGTCGTAGAGGGCCACGAAGACCTGGGAGATCGGATCCTCCACCAGGGTGGCGAGCGCGCCCTCCCAGCCCATGTGCTCGCCCCCGAAGGTCAGCCGCCACCCGTTCAGCCAGCCGGTGGCGCGCAGCGGCGAGTGCGGGGCGCGGCGGGTCATCAACCGCGCGTCGAGGTTGCCGGCGTACGCGGCGTAGAGCGACATGGGGAGAGCGTACGGCAGGCGTCCCGGGCGTCGCTCTTGTCACAGGCGTGCCCCCGGGCGGCCCCGCGTCGAGCGGTGCGGGACAATGGAGTACGTGACTCGGATCGTGATCATCGGTGGCGGACCCGGCGGATATGAAGCGGCCCTGGTGGCCGCGCAGCTCGGCGCGGAGGTGACCGTCGTCGACTGCGACGGTCTGGGCGGGGCGTCGGTGCTGACCGACTGCGTGCCGTCCAAGACTCTGATCGCCACGGCCGAGGTGATGACGACCTTCGACTCGTCCTACGAGGAGCTGGGGATCATCGTCGCCGACGACACCCCGCCCATGGAGCAGGCCGCCCGGGTGGTGGGGGTCGACCTGGGGAAGGTCAACCGCCGTGTGAAGCGGCTCGCGCTGGCGCAGTCGCACGACATCACCGCGTCGGTGACCCGCGCCGGTGCCCGGGTGATGCGCGGGCGCGGGCGGCTGGAGGGCATGCAGGCCCTCGACGGCTCGCGCAAGGTCGTGGTCCGCGCCGCCGACGGGAGCGAGGAGACGCTGACCGCGGACGCGGTGCTGATCGCGACCGGCGGGCACCCGCGTGAGCTGCCCGACGCGCGGCCCGACGGTGAGCGCATCCTGAACTGGACCCAGGTCTACGACCTGGAGGAGCTGCCGGAGGAGCTCATCGTCGTCGGGTCCGGTGTGACCGGTGCCGAGTTCGCCGGTGCCTACCAGGCGCTGGGGTCCAAGGTGACGCTCGTGTCGTCGCGGGACCGGGTGCTGCCCGGCGAGGACCCGGACGCCGCCGCCGTCCTGGAGGACGTGTTCCGGCGGCGCGGCATGAACGTCATGGCGCGGTCGCGGGCCCAGTCCGCCAAACGGGTCGGGGACCGGGTGGAGGTGACGCTGGCCGACGGGCGTGTCATCACCGGGTCGCACTGCCTGATGGCCGTCGGCGCCATCCCCAACACCGAGGGCATGGGTCTGGAGGAGGCCGGGGTCAAGCTCAAGGACTCCGGGCACATCCGCACCGACCGGGTGTCGAGGACCTCGGCCCCCGGCGTGTACGCCGCCGGTGACGTCACCGGTGTCTTCGCGCTGGCCTCGGTGGCGGCGATGCAGGGGCGGATCGCCATGTACCACTTCCTGGGGGACGCGGTCACGCCGCTGAACCTCAAGACGGTCTCCGCCAACGTCTTCACCGACCCCGAGATCGCCACGGTCGGGTACTCGCAGGCCGACGTCGACGCCGGCAAGATCGACGCCCGTGTGGTGAAGCTGCCGCTGCTGCGCAACCCGCGCGCCAAGATGCAGGGCATCCGGGACGGCTTCGTCAAGATCTTCTGCCGGCCCGGCACGGAGATCGTGGTGGGCGGTGTGGTCGTGGCGCCGCGCGCCTCCGAGCTCATCCACCCCATCTCGATCGCGGTCGACAACAACCTGACGGTCGAGCAGATCGCGAACGCCTTCACCGTCTACCCCTCCCTCTCGGGGTCGATCGCGGAGGTGGCGCGTCAGCTGCACACCCGGAAGACCAACGGCGAGGGCTAGGGGTGTCGTTCGGATCAGGCCAACACACCTAGCGGCCGGAATCGACTCCCCGTCGGTCACGGGGAGTTGCGGGGCTTGCGGGCGGCATAGTCGCGCGTATACCACTTCCGCCCCTGACGTGCGAACAACTTCTGTTATTCGGCGCATACTGCTGAAAGCAGACGGTCGTTCGGGTTACTGTCAGTTTCGTGTTCGCTGCAGAACGTCGCCAATTGATCCTCGAAATGGTGCGAGCGAACGGGGCCGTGTCGCTCCGTGAGCTCGCCCGCGTCGTCCAGACCTCCGAAGTGACCGTACGGCGGGACGTGCGCGCACTGGAGGCAGAAGGACTCCTCGACCGCCGGCACGGCGGTGCGGTACTGCCGGGCGGGTTCACGCGAGAATCCGGCTTTCCGCAGAAGTCCCATCTCGCGACCGCCGAGAAGACGGCCATCGCCGACCTGGCCGCGGGGCTCGTCGAAGAGGGCGAGGCCATCGTGGTGGGGGCGGGGACCACGACCCAGGAGCTGGCGCGCCGGCTCGCGCGGGTGCCGGGACTCACCGTCGTCACCAACTCGCTGCTGGTGGCCCAGGCCCTCGCCCACGCCAACCGCGTCGAGGTCGTGATGACCGGCGGCACGCTGAGGGGCTCCAACTACGCCCTGGTCGGCAGCGGTGCCGAGCAGTCCCTCCAGGGGCTGCGGGTGTCCAAGGCCTTCCTGTCCGGGGCGGGGCTGACGGCGGAGCGGGGCCTGTCCACGTCCAACATGCTGTCGGCCTCCGTCGACCGCGCGCTGGTGCAGGCCGCCGCCGAGGTCGTCGTTCTCGCCGACCACTCCAAGCTGGGCACGGACACCATGTTCCAGACCGTGCCGACGGACCTCATCACCCGACTGGTGACCGACGAGCCGCCCGGTCACGACGACCGTGCGGCCACCGAGCTCCAGGCGCTGGCCGACCAGGGCGTGCAGATCGCCGTGGCCGGGGCGTCGGGAGGTGCGAGCGGGGCGGGAAACCCCCAGGCCGCCGGGGCTGACCCGGCGCGTCAGCAGCGCCGAGACGTGCCGCTGCCCGGGCCGCGTCGGCAGGTCCCCGGGGCGGGGCCGACGCTGCGGACGGCCACGGCACTGGGCGAGCCGGGCGCCGGGGCCGAACGGGCCCGGGTCGCGGATCTGCGCCGGCGCTGAGGTGCCGCACGGTCCGTCGCGTCCCCGTGAACGACGGGGCGCCCGGCGGACCGTGTGAGGTGGCCCGCCGGGCGCCCCGGCCGTGCTGCTGTCGCGCGGGTGTCAGTCCTTGATCTCGCAGATCGCGGCACCCGAGGTGATGGACGCGCCGACCTCGGCGCCCAGGCCCTTGATGGTGCCGGACTTGTGGGCGTTGAGGGGCTGCTCCATCTTCATGGCCTCCAGGACGACGATCAGGTCGCCCTCCTGGACCTCCTGGCCCTCCTCCACCGCGATCTTCACGATGGTGCCCTGCATCGGGGAGGCGAGGGTGTCACCGGAGGCCGCGGGACCGGACTTCTTCGCCGCGCGGCGCTTCGGCTTGGCGCCGGCCGCCAGACCGGTGCGGGCCAGGGACATGCCCAGCGACGACGGGAGGGAGACCTCCAGACGCTTGCCGCCGACCTCGACGACGACCGTCTCGCGGCCCGCGTCCTCGTCCGCCTCGGCGTCCGCGGGGGCGGCGAACGGCTTGATCTCGTTGACGAACTCCGTCTCGATCCAGCGGGTGTGGACCGTGAACGGGTCGCTGGAGCCGGTCAGCTCGGGGGCGAAGGCGGGGTCACGCACGACCACGCGGTGGAACGGGATCGCCGTGGCCATGCCCTCGACCTGGAACTCCTCCAGCGCGCGGGCGGCGCGCTGCAGGGCCTCCTTGCGGGTGCGGCCGGTGACGATCAGCTTCGCGAGCAGCGAGTCCCACGCCGGGCCGATGACGCTGCCGGACTCCACGCCCGCGTCCAGGCGGACACCCGGGCCGGAGGGCGGCGCGAACGTGGTGACGGTGCCGGGGGCGGGCAGGAAGCCCCGGCCCGGGTCCTCGCCGTTGATGCGGAACTCGAACGAGTGGCCGCGCAGCTCCGGGTCGCCGTAGCCGAGCTCCTCGCCGTCGGCGATGCGGAACATCTCGCGGACCAGGTCGATGCCGGCGACCTCCTCGGTGACCGGGTGCTCCACCTGGAGGCGCGTGTTGACCTCCAGGAAGGAGATCGTGCCGTCCATGCCGACGAGGAACTCGACGGTGCCGGCGCCGACGTAGCCGGCCTCCTTCAGGATCGCCTTGGAGGACGAGTACAGCTCCGCCATCTGGGCGTCGGACAGGAAGGGGGCGGGGGCCTCCTCCACCAGCTTCTGGTGGCGGCGCTGGAGCGAGCAGTCACGGGTGGAGACGACGACCACGTTGCCGTGCTGGTCGGCCAGGCACTGGGTCTCCACGTGGCGGGGCTTGTCGAGGTAGCGCTCGACGAAGCACTCGCCGCGGCCGAACACCGCCACCGCCTCACGGACGGCCGAGTCGTACAGCTCCGGCACCTCTTCGAGGGTGCGGGCGACCTTCAGGCCGCGTCCGCCGCCGCCGAAGGCCGCCTTGATGGCGATCGGCAGGCCGTGCTCCTTCGCGAAGGCCACGACCTCCTCCGCGCCCGAGACGGGGTCCGGGGTCCCGGCGACCAGCGGGGCACCGGCCCGCTGGGCGATGTGCCGGGCCGCGACCTTGTCACCCAGGTCGCGGATGGCCTGCGGCGGCGGGCCGATCCAGATCAGCCCCGCGTCCAGAACGGCCTGCGCGAACTCGGCGTTCTCCGAGAGGAAGCCGTAGCCGGGGTGGATGGCGTCCGCGCCCGACTCGCTCGCGGCCTTGAGTACCTTGGCGATGTCCAGGTAGCTGGTGGCGGGGGTGTCACCACCCAGGGCGAACGCCTCATCAGCGGCGCGGACATGCAGAGCGTCCCGGTCCGGGTCCGCGTAGACGGCCACGCTCGCGATCCCGGCGTCCCGGCAGGCCCGGGCCACGCGGACAGCGATTTCGCCACGGTTGGCGATGAGCACCTTGCGCACGATTGAGGCTCCCTCCTTGAAACAAGCCGAGTTTAGGGACTGCCGACACGGCACTTCGACCCGTCCCCAATGGTGAGCTTGCCCACACGGAGCGTGATTCGAGGCTCGCTCGACCCGCGAAATCCCTTGCAGTACCGCGATACGCAGGACTCCTCGGGCAAACCCTAGCCCCCCGATGTGGTCAAGGTCTCTGTGAGAGCGTGCTGCGGGCCACTCCGTTTCTTTGTGGAGTCCCTACGAATGGCCCAATGATTCTTTGCCCGCGGCAGACCTCTTGTCGCGAGGTTTACCCGTTAGTAGCGTGCGAGTCGTCTCGAACGTACTTGGGGTAACAGCTGTCCTGTGCGGCAGCGGTCGAAAGTGGGTGGGGACCGGTGGCGATGCGCAGGCCGGTGGCGTGGATCGTGGCGGTCGTCCTCTTCGCGGAGGCGCTCGGCGTCGCCGCGCTGAACTGGTTCCTGGGGGTCGTCGTCGACCGGCAGGAGATGTCCCTGGCCGGCCTCGACCCGGACACCATGTCCGTGTCCTCGAAGATCGGCGGCGTTGTCTTCGGTCTCTACTTCGCGCTCTGCGGGCTGGTGGCCCTGCTCGTGGCGCTGCGCGACCGCCGTCCCGCCGGAGTGGGCCGCGTCCTGCTGATCAGCGCGGCCGTGGTGCACGGGCTGCTCGGCGCCTTCACCTGGGGCCTGGTGGGCTGGAGCGCCTTCCTGTTCATGCTGGTGGTGCTCGGTCTCATCGTGCTGCTGCTGATGACCTACGACGGCCGGGAGGAACCGGCCGCCGGGCCGGCCGGGGACGGCAAGGGCGAGGGCGGCTCGCCGGTCAGTCCGCCGCCGGCGCCCACAGCTCCGTGATGCCGATGCCGAGCTCGGCGAGGAGGCGCCGCAGGAGGGGCAGGCTGAGGCCGATCACGTTGCCGTGGTCGCCCTCGATGCCGTCGATGAACGGCGCCGAGCGGCCGTCCAGGGTGAAGGCCCCGGCGACGTACAGCGGCTCGCCCGAGGCGACGTAGGCGGCGATCTCCTCGTCGGTCGGTTCGCCGAAGCGGACGACGGTGGAGGCCGTGGCCGAGACATGGCGGCCGTCGGCGGTGTCCCAGACGCAGTGGCCGGTCTGCAGCGTGCCCGCCCGCCCGCGCATCGCCTTCCAGCGGGCGGTGGCCTCCTCGGCGTCGGCGGGCTTGCCGAGGGCCTGCCCGTCCAGGTCCAGCACCGAGTCGCAGCCGATCACCAGCGCGCCCCGCACGTCGGGCCTGGCGGCCACCACGGAGGCCTTGGCCTCGGCGAGGGCGAGGGCCAGCTCGGCGGGGGTGGGGGCGGTCACGGCGTCCTCGTCGACGCCGCTCACGAGCACCTCGGGGTCGAGCCCGGCCTGGCGCAGCAGCCCGAGCCGGGCGGGGGACTGGGAGGCGAGGACGAGCCGCCTGCGGCGCTGATCAGTCATGGGGTCAGGTTAGCCACCCGGACGGGCCCGGCTCACCTCAGACCGATCACGATCATCGCCAGCACCATGGCCGAGGCCAGGAGGACGCTCAGCCGCCGCAGCATGTGCTGCATGTCGCGCAGCTCCTCGGGCGGCTCGTTCTCGGGGTCGGACCACAGCATTCCACCAGCGTGGGGCCGGGTGGTGGAGGGGCGCCTGAGTACGCGTACTCAAGAAAGGGGCGCGGGTTCCCGCTGCTGTGCGCGGGCCCCGCGCCCCCAGGGCGTCTTGCTCACACCGGCCAGTACGTGCGGCCCCACGACGCCGGGCCCGGCTGGGGCATGCGGTGGCCCGCGATGCGGGACGGGTCGGACCACGCGTCGCGCGGGCCCTCGGCGCCGGACGGCTCGGGCTGGGCCGTCGCGGCGCGGGCGCGGACCACCGCCAGGGCGGCGGCGAGCTCCTCGGGGGTCGGGTTGCCCCGTACGACCTTGATCGTCACAGCGGCTCCTTAGAGGGGGATGTTGCCGTGCTTCTTCGGGGGCAGGGATTCCCGCTTCGTGCGCAGCTGACGCAGGCCGCGGACGATGTGGCGGCGGGTGTCGGACGGCATGATCACCGCGTCGACGTAGCCCCGCTCGGCCGCCGTGTAGGGGTTGAGGAGGGTGTCCTCGTACTCCTGGATCAGGCGGGCGCGCACGGCCTCGACGTCCTCGCCGCTCGCCTCCGCCTCGGCGAGGGTGCGGCGGTGCAGGATGTTGACGGCGCCCTGGGCGCCCATGACGGCGATCTGGGCGGTCGGCCAGGCCAGGTTCAGGTCGGCACCCAGGTGCTTGGAGCCCATGACGTCGTAGGCGCCGCCGAAGGCCTTGCGGGTGATGACCGTGATCAGGGGGACGGTGGCCTCGGCGTAGGCGTAGATCAGCTTGGCGCCGCGGCGGATGATGCCGTCGTGCTCCTGGTCGACGCCGGGCAGGAAGCCGGGGACGTCCACGAAGGTGATCACGGGGACGTTGAAGGCGTCGCAGGTGCGCACGAAGCGGGCGGCCTTCTCGGACGCGGTGATGTCCAGGCAGCCGGCGAACTGCATGGGCTGGTTGGCGACGATGCCGACGGGGCGGCCCTCGACGCGGCCGAAGCCGGTGAGGATGTTCGGCGCGAACAGCGGCTGCGTCTCGAAGAACTCGGCGTCGTCGAGGACGTGCTCGATGACGGTGTGCATGTCGTACGGCTGGTTCGCCGAGTCCGGGACGATCGCGTCCAGCTCGCGGTCCTCGTCGGAGACGTCGAGGTCCGCCTCCTCCGGGAAGGCGGGGGGCTCCGAGAGGTTGTTCGAGGGGAGGTAGGACAGGAGCTGCTTGACGTACTCGATCGCGTCCTTCTCGTCGCCGGCCATGTGGTGGGCGACACCGGAGGTCGAGTTGTGGGTACGGGCGCCGCCCAGCTCCTCGAAGCCGACGTCCTCGCCGGTGACCGTCTTGATGACGTCCGGGCCGGTGATGAACATGTGGCTGGTCTGGTCGACCATGACGGTGAAGTCGGTGATGGCGGGCGAGTAGACCGCGCCGCCCGCGCACGGGCCGACCACCAGGCTGATCTGCGGGATCACGCCGGAGGCGTGGGTGTTGCGGCGGAAGATCTCGCCGTAGGCGCCGAGGGAGGCCACGCCCTCCTGGATGCGGGCGCCGCCGGAGTCGTTGATGCCGATCACCGGGCAGCCGGTCTTCAGCGCGAAGTCCATCACTTTGACGATCTTCTGGCCGTAGACCTCGCCGAGGGCTCCGCCGAAGACGGTGAAGTCCTGGGAGAACACGGCGACGGGGCGGCCGTCGACGGTGCCGTAGCCGGTGACGACGCCGTCGCCGTAGGGGCGGTTCTTGTCCAGGCCGAAGTTGGTGGAACGGTGCTGGGCGAACTCGTCCAGTTCGACGAAGGATCCCTCGTCGAGGAGGAGGTCGATGCGTTCACGAGCCGTCAGCTTGCCCTTGGCGTGCTGCTTCTCGACGGCGCGCGCGGAACCGGCGTGCGTCGCCTCCTCGATACGGCGCCTCAGATCCGCGAGCTTGCCCGCGGTCGTGTGGATGTCGGGCTGCTGCTCTTCCGGCTCGGACATCGGGATGCGGCTCCCTGCCTGCTCAAAAGGGGGGACGGTTACTCATCCGTAGAGTAGTGGGGGGTCCTCCGATCGGCAGTGCGGTGTTTCCCACACCTAGTGTGGGTTGCATGACACCCCGAGATGACTCCGGCCCCTCCGACAGCCGTTGGTCCGACCTGGACCGGCCGCCACTCAACGTCACGGCGCTGCGCCGGGGACTGGTGCGGGAGGGAGGGCTGTGGCGCCGGGTGGACGTGGTGCAGCGCACCGGCTCCACCAACTCCGACCTGGTGGCGCTCGCCGCCGAGGGGAAGGCCGACGAGGGGGCCGTGCTCGTCGCCGAGGAGCAGACGGCCGCGCGCGGGCGTCTGGACCGGCAGTGGTCGGCGCCGGCCCGCTCCGGTCTCTTCTTCTCCGTGCTGCTGCGGCCCGTGGACGTACCGGTGGCCCGCTGGGGCTGGCTGCCGCTGCTCACGGGCGTCGCGGTGGCGACCGGGCTGGCCCGGGCCGCGGGGGTCGACACGGCCCTGAAGTGGCCGAACGACCTGCTCGTCACGGTGGGCGGCGAGGAGCGCAAGGCCGGCGGGATCCTGGCGGAGCGGGCCGGCGACGGCGTGGTCGTCGGTGTCGGCATCAACGTCAGCCTGCGGGCGGAGGAGCTGCCCGTCCCGCGTGCGGGGTCGCTGGCGCTGGCCGGAGCGGTGAGCACGGACCGGGACCCGCTGCTGCGGGGGGTGCTGCGGGCACTCGAGGACTGGTACGGGCGGTGGCGGTCGGCCGGGGGCGACCCGGCGGTGAGCGGGCTGCAGGAGGCGTACGCGGCGGGGTGCGCGACGCTCGGGCGCGTGGTGCGGGCGGAGCTGCCGGGGGATCGGTCGCTGGCGGGGGAGGCGGTGGCCGTGGACGGGGACGGACGGCTGGTGCTGGCCACGGAGGCGGGGGTGCAGGAGCCGGTGGGGGCGGGGGACATCGTGCACTTGCGACCGGCGTGACCCTGCGGGTGCCTCCGGCGGTGGTGCGGGGTGCCGGGTGCCTCCGGCGGTGGTGCCGCGTGCGGGGTGCCTGCGGCGGCCTGCGCGGGTTCGGCGGGTGGTGCGGGGTGCCTGCGGCGGCCTGTGCGGGGTCGGTGGGGGGCCGGGTGCGTCCGGCGGTGGTGCCGCGTGTGGGGTGCCTGCGGCGGCCTGTGCGGGTTCGGTGGGGGTGCGCGTAGCGCGGTGCGTGGTGTGTGGGTCGGGGCCGCGCCGGGGGGTGTCCGTCCTCGGAACGGCGCGGAATCGGGGACTGACCAACAGGCGGGGCGTTGACGCGCCAACCGCTGCGGGCGGACACCCCCCGACACGTCCCCTTCCCGCCGTACGCGGCTGACCGCCGTCACCTCCATCCGGCTGCGGTCCGGTCCGCCGTCCCGCCCCAGCTGCGGGCTGCCGCCCGTCCCGCCCCAGCTGCGGGCAGTCGTGCCGCTGGGGCGGCACGGGTGGGCGCAGCGGCACCCCGACAGCGCCGGGTACCGCGACCCACCCCCGGCCCGCACCCGCGCCGGGCACCCGGGCAGCGCCGGGTACCGCGACCTACTCCCGGCCCCACTCGCGCCGGGCACCCCGGCAGCGTCGGGCTCCGCGCCTACCCTCGGCCCGCGCCCGCGCCGGGTACCCGGTAGCGCCGGGCTTCGTGAGCCAGCCGGCCCGCGGCCGCGCCCCGCGCTGGGCCGTGTGGGCTCGACCCCGCGTTCGGCTCGCGGAGTGAGCTGGGGCACACCTGACGTAAAGTTGGGGCCGGTCGAACCTGACCGCGGCAGATCGGAAGGGCAGCAGGCGTGACCGTCGACGACACGGGCTCCGGCGCGGACGGGGACGGCCGGGTGGACCCCGAGCCCGCCCCGGACTCCGCCGATTCCGGCGAGGACCCGCTCGCGCTGCGCCTCGAAGGACTGATCCTGGGCGCCGAGCGCCGCTACACCCCCTTCCAGGCCGCCCGCAGCGCGGGCGTCTCCATGGAACTGGCCTCCCGCTTCTGGCGGGCCATGGGCTTCGCCGACATCGGCCAGGCCAAGGCCCTCACCGAGGCCGACGTGCTGGCCCTGCGGCGCCTGGCCGGTCTGGTGGAGGCGGGGCTGCTCAGTGAGGCCATGGCCGTGCAGGTGGCCCGGTCCACCGGGCAGACCACCGCCCGGTTGGCCGAGTGGCAGATCGACTCCTTCCTGGAGGGCCTGACGGAGCCGCCGGAGCCGGGCATGACCCGCACCGAGGTGACGTATCCGCTGGTCGAGCTGCTGCTGCCGGAGCTGGAGGAATTCCTCGTCTACGTCTGGCGCCGTCAGCTCGCCGCCGCGACCGGCCGGGTCGTGCAGGCCGGCGACGACGAGGAGATGGTGGACCGGCGTCTCGCGGTCGGCTTCGCCGACCTGGTCGGCTTCACGCGGCTGACCCGCCGAATGGAGGAGGAGGAGCTCGGCGAGCTCGTCGAGGCCTTCGAGACCACCGCCGCCGACCTGGTGGCCGCCCGTGGTGGCCGGCTGATCAAGACGCTCGGCGACGAGGTGCTCTACGCCGCCGACGACGCGGGCACCGCCGCCGAGATCGCGCTGCGCCTCATCGAGACGATGGCGAACGACGAGACCATGCCGGAGCTGCGCGTCGGCCTCGCCTTCGGCACGGTGACCACCCGGATGGGCGACGTCTTCGGTACGACCGTGAACCTGGCCTCCCGGCTGACGTCCATAGCCCCCAAGGACACCGTGCTCATCGACTCCGCCTTCGCCGAGGAGCTGATCCGCACCCGGGACGCCCCGTCCTCCGAGGCGGAGGCGGCCGAGGAGGCCGCGGCGGCGGAGAAGGAGGGCGAGGAGCCACCGACGTACCGCTTCGCCCTCCAGCCGATGTGGCAGCGGCCGGTGCGTGGTCTCGGCGTGGTCGAGCCCTGGCTGCTCAACCGGCGGGGCGACGGCGGGGAGTAGGCGGACGGGTGTCAGCCGTCGCCGCTCAGCAGGTCCACGCACAGCCCGAGCAGCGGGACGCACAGGCCCCCCGGGGACTGCGGCTGCGGGGCGGGCGACGTGCGGCTCGGTGCGGGGGTGGGCGTGGGGCGTGGGGCGGGAGTGCCGGTGCTCGGCGGCCGCGGGGCCGTAGGGGTCGGGGCCGCGCTGCCGGTGTCCGGTGCGCGCGGGGTGTCCGGGCGGTTCGGGCGCTCCGGGATCGTGGTCGGGGGCGCCGCCGACGGGTCCGACGCGGAGGGGCGCGGTGCCGCGGAGTGGCTCGTGGACGGGCCCGGTATCAGCTTGTCGTCCGGTCGCGGGGACGCGCTCGGGCCGCCCATGACCGACGTCGCCGACGGACGCACCGCGCGCGTGGCACCGGCGTCCGCGGCCGCGCCGGTGGCCCGGCCGGACTCCGCGCCGCCCGCGTCGGCCCGGCCCGTCTCGACGCGCGGTGCGGCCTCGGCGCGGTAGCCGTCCAGTGCGCCGCCCCCGGGCTCGGGAACCAGCCGCACGAGGCTCAGGGCGCCGGCCGCCAGGACCAGGCCGCCGGCCGCGAGGACGGCCTTGCGGGGACGTCGCCGGCGGTGACGTCCCCGGATCCGGGGAAGCCGCGGGCGCGGTGCGGTCGGCGTGTCCGTCGTCGTCATGATCCCTCCCCGGGTGCGCAGGTGCCCCCCGCCGCTGCGCTTGGCGAGCGACCATAGGCGCTGCCGGACGCCGGGGCGGCGGCATCGACCGGATGTCACTCGAACGGGTGGGCGGAGGCGTGGTGCCGTGGCGGCACGCGTCCGGCCTTTCCCCGCGCCCGTCCGCCTGCGATGATCGGGCGGTCGTTGTTAACCCGCGTTAACCGGAGGGTGTCATGAGCGAGGAGCGGTTCGGAGAGTTCGTCCTGGTGCGGCGGCACGGGGACGGGCATGTCGCGGAGCTCGCCCTCGACCGGCCGAAGGCCATGAACGCCGTCTCGACCGCGATGGCCCGGTCCATCGGCGCGGCGTGCGCGGCGCTGGGCGAGGACCCGGGCGTACGGGTGGTGGTGCTGACCTCGACGCACGAGCGGGCGTTCTGCGTCGGCGCCGACCTCAAGGAGCGCAACTCCTTCTCCGACGCCGATCTGCTGCGCCAGCGGCCGGTGACGCGGGGTGCGTACACCGCCGTGCTGGAGCTGCCGGTGCCGACGGTCGCGGCCGTGCACGGGTTCGCGCTGGGCGGCGGGTTCGAGCTGGCGCTCTCGTGCGACGTGATCGTGGCCGACCCCACGGCGGTGGTCGGGCTGCCCGAGGTGTCGGTCGGGGTGATCCCGGGCGGGGGCGGCACGCAGCTGCTGCCGCGCCGGGTGGGGGCGGCGCGCGCCGCCGAGCTGGTGTTCACGGCGCGGCGGGTGGAGGCCGTGGAGGCGCGCGAGCTGGGCCTCGTCGACCTGCTGGCGGGCGAGGGACAGGACCGTGAGGAGGCGCTCGGCCTGGCGTCCCGGATGGCCGCGAACTCGCCCGTCGGGCTGCGGGCGGCCAAGCGGGCGCTGCGGCTCGGTCAGGGGCTGGACCTGCGGGCCGGCCTCGAGGTCGAGGACGCCGCGTGGCGGGCGGTGGCCTTCTCCGGGGACCGGGCGGAGGGTGTCGCGGCGTTCAACGAGAAGCGGGCGCCGCGCTGGCCCGGGGAGTGACGGGCGAAGCGCGCGGGCCGGTCCCCGTTCGCGTCGTCCATGTCCACTTTTGAGTAGAACGTCCCTAGCCTGGAGTGATGGGTGAGGACAGGCGGCTCGCGGCCGTCGTGGCGTTGGCTCAGGGCATGGCCGCCGCGCACAGTTCCCGGGAGGCGTGGCGGGCGGCGGCCGCCGGCGCCTGCCGGGCGCTGGGCGGCAGCTTCGCGGCCCTGTCGGTGTGGGAGCGCGAGCTCGGCCGGCTCCGGGTCCTGGTGAACGTGGGCGCGCGGGCCGAGGACGAGGAGGAGTTCCCCGAGGACGAGTCCTACCCCGTGCACCAGTTCGCGGAGATCACCGAGTTCCTGCACGAGCGCTGGGCCGGCGGCGGTGAGCCCGACGCCTGGGTCGAGACGGCCGTGGGCCCCGCGGCGGGGAGCCCCGGGTACGTCCACCAGCGCGTCGCGGCCCTGCGCCGCCGCGGGCGCGGCTGCTGCGTGGTCGCGCCGATCGTGCTGCACGGCCGCGCCTGGGGCGAGCTGTACGTGGCCCGTCCGGTGGGCGAGCCCGTCTTCGCACGGGGCGACGCCGACTTCGCCACCGTCCTGGCCTCGGTGGTGGCCGCCGGGATCGCGCAGACCGAGCGGCTCGAGGAGGTCCGGCGCCTGGCGTACACCGACGCGCTCACCGGCCTCGCCAACCGCAGGGCGGTCGACACCCGCCTGGACGAGGCGGTGGAGCGGCACCGTACGGAGGGTGTCGTCGTCAGCCTCGTCGTGTGCGACCTCAACGGGCTCAAGCGGGTGAACGACACGCACGGGCACGCCGCAGGCGACCGGCTCCTGGAGCGCTTCGGGTCGGTCCTGTCGTTGTGCGGGGCCATGCTGCCGGGCGCGCTCGCGGCCCGGCTCGGCGGTGACGAGTTCTGCCTGCTCGCGGTCGGGCCGCCCGCCGACGCGGTGGTCAAGGCGGCCGAGGAGCTGTGCCGCCGGGCGGCCGAACTGGAGCTGGGGGACGGTGTGGCCTGCGGCATCGCGTCCACGGAGGACCCGGTGGGGCCCGTCCGCTCCGCCCGCCGGCTCTTCCGGCTCGCGGACGCCGCGCAGTACCGGGCCAAGGCCGAGCGGGCCGGCCGGCCGGTCGTGGCCGGCCGTGAGGGACCCGACGATCCCGTCGTGCGCCTCGCGGACGAGCCGCCCCGGGGTGAGGGCGGGGAGCGGCGGCGCTTCCGCGGCCGCCGTTCGCCCTAGCGGCCCCGCGGCGGCCCCACGACTGCCCGGGCGCTCCGGGTGAGGGGCGTCCCCGGCGACCAAGGACTCACCCCGGCCCCGGCGTCGCGGGCGGTCGTCGAGGCGGCGCGGGCGGCCGGTCCGAGCCCACGGGGCCCGTCGCGCGGTGGCGTGACGGGCCTCGGTGGAGTCAAGACCGTCAAAAGAACGTCAAGTGATGTCAAAAATCGAGGCGTTCCCGGCGCACCGAGTACACGACGAACCCCGCACCGAGGCCGAGGCAGGCGGTGCCGCCGATGACGTACGGGGTGCTGTCGAAGCTGCCGGTGTCGGCCAGCCGGGCGCTCTCCTCGCCGGCGGCCGCCGTGTCGGTCGACACGGCTCTGGCCTGCTCGGTGACCTGCGGGGACGGGCTCGTGGAGGCGGTGTCCTCGGCCTGGGTCCCGGGCGCGGCGTTGGCGGACGGGACGAACCACAGGGCGCACAGCAGGCCCCCCGCGGCGGCGGCGGTCAGCAACGGACGGCGAGCGGATGACACGGAATATCGATCCCCTTGTGGCGCTGGCGAATTGGCCGTGTGGGCAGATGTTAGTGAAAGGCGCGGGTCACAGGAAAGTCACGGGAGCGCTCGGCCGTACTCTCCGGGCATGAGCACTCCAGAGACATCACGTTTTGTGCGGCTTCGCGTGGACCTCGTCCTGGCGGTCGACGACGAGGAGGCGGTCACCGGTGCGGCGCTGCAGGCCGTCGCCGACGACTCCACGCTGCCGGAGGCGGAACGGACGCACGCCGAGCGGGCTGTGACCGAGGACACCGCCGAGGCCCTCGCCTATCTCGTGGATCCATTCGACCTGGTCAGCGCGGTCCCCGGGATCGAACTCCAGCAGGCCTCCTGGAGCAGTGAGCAGATCGACTACGACCCCGGCTCGCCCGATTGGGGTCTGGACGAGGATGATGGCGGCCAAGACGAACCGGAAGACGGTGAATCGGCGGCCGGCTGACGCGGCGTGGGGAAAATCGTGACCCCCGGCGGCAACCGCCGTCCGGGGTTCCGCCGTCTCAGGAGGCGCACCGACCGACCCCCGCACCACCACCGCCCCGAGGCGGAGTGGTATGTCCCACACCCACTGAGGATATGGAACGGGACGAACCGGTCGTAGCGTTGAACGTCTTGGCGGGGGAGCTCGGGGTTTCGGGAATCGGCAACGATGGAGAAGCGTGTGATGACGGACGGTAAGCGGCGCAAGGGCCTGGCGGCCGCGTCCGCACTGCTCGGCGGTGTGCTGGTGCTCTCGGCATGTTCCAGCAACGACGCCGACGCCTCCGGAGGTGGGGACGACAAGGCCTCGCAGGCGCAGGTCGACGAGGCGGCAGCCAAGAAGACCTCCGAGGCCCAGATCAAGATCACGCCTGAGAACGGCTCGGACAACGCCTCCATCAACAACGCGGCGGCCGTCACCGTGAGCAAGGGCACGCTCACGGAGGTCAAGATGACCACCACGGACGGCACCGAGGTCAGCGGCGAGATATCCGCCGACAAGACCAGCTGGAAGCCCAGCACCCAGCTGGAGCGGGCCACCACCTACAGGCTGACGGTGACCGCCCAGGACTCCGAGGGCCGCGCCGCCCACGAGAACAGCTCCTTCACCACCGTCTCCAAGAGCAACAGCTTCATCGGCACCTTCACCCCCGACGACGGCACCACCGTGGGTGTCGGCATGCCCGTGTCGATCAACTTCGACAAGGAGATCACCAACAAGGCCGCCGTCCAGAAGGCGATCACCGTCAACACCACCAGCGGTCAGGAAGTCGCCTGCCACTGGTTCAGCACCCAGCGCATGGACTGCCGCCCCGAGAACTACTGGCAGGAGGGGTCCACCGTCACCCTCAAGCTGGCGCTGGACGGCGTCGAGGGCGCCGACGGCGTCTACGGCGTCCAGCAGAAGACGGTCACCTTCAAGATCGGCCGCAACCAGGTCTCGTACGTCGACGCGAAGACCAAGCAGATGAAGGTCACGCAGGACGGCAAGACCATCCGGACCATCCCGATCTCCGCGGGCTCGCCCGACAACAAGACCTACGAGGGCCAGATGGTGATCTCCGAGAAGTACAAGGAGACCCGGATGGACGGCTCGACCGTCGGCTTCACCGACGACGACGGCAAGGGCGAGTACGACATCAAGGACGTGCCGCACGCCATGCGCCTGAGCACCTCCGGCACCTTCATCCACGGCAACTACTGGGGCAAGGGCATCTTCGGCAGCGCCAACACCAGCCACGGCTGCGTGGGCCTGGAGGACGCCAAGGGCGCCGACGACCCGAACACGCCGGGTGCCTGGTTCTACAACAACTCCATCGTCGGTGACGTGGTCGTCGTCCAGAACACCGGTGACAAGACCATCGCCCCGGACAACGGCCTCAACGGCTGGAACGTGGACTGGGCCCAGTGGAAGGCGGGTTCGGCGGTCTGACGCCCAACTCCCCGCGGCTCACCGCGACTTCACGACGGACGCCCGTCGCCCCTCACCCGGGGGCGGCGGGCGTCCGCCGTTCCCCCCCGCTTCTCATCTCCCTCTTACGCGGGCCTTATCCCTTCATCACGGGCCGTCCCTAGCTTTCGGCCATGTTCTTCACCTACCTGAGGCGCGAGCTGCGCCGCCGCAGAAAGGCGGCCCTCGTCGTCGCCTCCGGCCTGGCGCTGGGCATCGCGCTGGTCATCGTCGTCGACTCCGTCTCCTCCGGCATGGGCAGGGCCCAGGACAAGGTCCTGCAGTCCCTGTACGGCCTGGGCACGGACATGACGGTCACCAAGGCCGCGTCGCCCACCCCCAGCACCTCCGACCGGCCGCGCTTCCGCTTCGACGCGCAGGACGACGGCTCCGAGGAGGAGCAGAGCACCGACCGCGTCATGGTGCAGGGCTTCCAGACACTGGCGAGCTCGACCGTCGGCAAGGTCGCCGGACAGAGCGGCGTCGCCGACGCGGTGGGCGGGCTGAGCCTGCAAGTCGTCAAGGTCAGCGGGCAGTTCACGCGCGGTCAGTTCCAGCAGGACGGTTCGGGCGGCGGCCAGGGCCAGGGCCAGGGTGGCGGGCCGGGCGCCCAGCAGGCCCCCGAGGGCCGCGTCCAGGGCGGCGGCGCCGACTTCGACGTCAACAGCTACTCCGTCTACGGCACCGACGTCACCGAACCCGCCCTCGGCCCGCTGACCTCCTCCTCGATCACCAGCGGCCGTACCTTCAAGACGTCGGAGACCGACGCCGAAGTCGCCGTCGCCGACGCGGCGTACGCCAAGGAGAATAAGCTCAAGACCGGCTCCACGGTCACCATCAAGAGCATGAAGTTCCAGGTCGTCGGCATCGCCACCGCCGACAGCGGTGACGCGGCGGCCGACCTCTACGTGCCCCTGGCACAGGCCCAGACGCTGGGCGACGCGAAGGACAAGGTCACCACGATCTACGTCAAGGCGACCGACTCGCAGAGGATCGACGGCGTCAAGTCCGCGATCCAGAAGAACATCTCGGGCACCACGGTCACCACCTCCGCCGACCTCGCCGACACCGTTTCCGGCTCCCTGTCCACCGCCTCCTCCCTCGCCGCGGGCGTCGGCAGGTGGCTCTCCGTCGTGGTACTGGCCGCCGCGTTCCTCGTCGCCGGTCTGCTCACCTCCGCGGCGGTCTCCCGCCGGGTGCGCGAGTTCGGCACGCTCAAGGCGCTGGGCTGGCGCTCGGGCCGGGTGACCCGGCAGGTGGTCGGCGAGGCCGTCGTCAACGGCCTGGTCGGCGGCGTCCTCGGCATCGCGCTCGGCCTGGCGGGCGCGTACGCCGTCACCACGGTCAGCCCGACCCTGGAGGCCCAGCTCGGCGGCGGCGCCGGCGGCGGGGGCACGGGCGGCGGCTTCGGCGGTGGCGGCGGCATGGGCGGCCCCGGCCGGCAGACCGCCGCGAAGACCCTGGACATCGCCCTCACCGCGCCGGTCAGCGTCACGACCATCGCCCTCGCGGTCGCCCTCGCCGTGGCCGGCGGACTCGTCGCGGGCGGCTTCGGCGGCTGGCGCGCCTCCCGGCTGCGCCCGGCGGACGCCCTGCGCCGCGTCGAGTAGCGCCAACCCCCATACCTCTCCCAGGAGTTGCACCATGTACGAACTCAGAGGCGTCACCAAGCGCTACACCCGCGGCAAGGACGCCGTGCACGCCCTCGACGGCGTCGACCTGACCATCGCCGACGGCGACCGTCTCGTCATCCAGGGCCCCACCGGCGGCGGCAAGTCCACGCTGCTGCAGATGCTGGGCGCCCTGGACCGGCCGACCTCCGGTGAGGTCGTCCTCGACGGCATCGACCTGGCCAAGCTCCCCGAGGCCCGGCTGACCCGGGTGCGCAGCGAGAGCATCGGCTTCGTCTTCCAGTCCTTCAACCTCATACCCACCCTCACCGCGCAGGAGAACGTCGAGACCGCGCTGGTCCCGCTCGGCGTCAAGGCGAAGGAGCGGCGCGAGAAGGCCGCCGAGGCCCTGGCGTCCGTCGGGCTCGGCGAGCGGCTCGGACATCTCCCCGGCGAGATGTCCGGCGGTCAGCAGCAGCGGGTCGCCATCGCCCGCGCGCTGGTCAAGCAGCCGAAGGTGCTGCTCGCCGACGAGCCCACCGGCAACCTCGACGAGTCGACGCGCGACGAGATCATGGACGTCCTCGACCGCATGTGGAAGGAGCTGGGGCTCACCTTCGTGATGGTCACCCACGACTCGGCGATCGCGAAGAAGGCCCCGCGCCTGGTGACGATCCGCAAGGGTCGGATCAGCATCAAGGAGAACGCCTCCGCGTGAGCCTCCGCCGTCACGGCCGGGCGAAGGCCCCCGCCGCCGCGGCCACCGTGGCCGTGGCGGCGGCCTGTTCGGGCAGCAGCGGGTCGGGAGCGGCCCGCAGCAGCACCAACTGGTGGTAGAGCGGCGCGGTCGAGGCGACCAGCAGGCGCCGAACCGGCCGGCACGGCTGCGTGCCGCGCACGCGCCCAGGGCGGCAACCGGCGCGCCGCCGAGCTCATCGAGGAAGCGTCGGCCCGAGAGCGGGGGCCGGCCGGCGGGTCACGTCGTCAGCGCGGTCGCCGCGTCCGTCCCCCAGCTCGCCAGCAGCCGCAGCCCCTGCGCCGACGGTGAGCCCGGCTCGGCGTGGTAGGTGATGAACGCCTGCTCCTCGTCGTCGACCAGGCGGAACGTCTCGAAGGACAGGGTCAGGTCGCCGACCAGCGGGTGACGCATCCGCTTGACGCCGTAGGTCTTCTCCTTGACGTCGTGCGTGGCCCACAGCCGCCGGAACTCCTCGCTCTTCACGGACAGCTCACCGACCAGGGCGGACAGCCGCGGGTCGTCCGGGTGCCGCCCCGCGTCCATGCGCAGGAAGCTGACCATGTCGTACGCCTTCTGGTCCCAGTCGACGAACAGGTCGCGGTACTCCGGGTTCAGGAAGACCAGCCGCGCCCAGTTCCGCTCCTGGGCCGGCAGTTCGCCCCAGTCGCCGAAGAGGGCGGCGGCCATGCGGTTCCAGGCGAGGATGTCCGACCGGCGGCCCGTCACATAGGCGGGCACCGTGTCGATCGACTCCAGCAGCTGGAGCAGCGCCACCCGCACCGGCTGCTGCGCCCGCCCCGCCGAGGCCCGCCTGCGCTGCTGCTTCGGCTTGGCGAGGTGCGTCAGGTGGGCGTGCTCGGCGTCGGTGAGCCTGAGCGCCCGGGCGATCGAGTCCAGGACCTCCGCCGACACGTTCTGCCCGTTGCCCTGCTCGAGCCGCGTGTAGTACGCCACGGAGACCCCGGCGAGCTGCGCCAGTTCCTCGCGGCGCAGTCCCGGCACCCGGCGGTGGCGCCCGAAATCCGGCAGCCCCACGTCCTCCGGCTTCAGCCGGGCCCGCCGGGTCCGAAGGAACTCGCTCAGTTCGGCACGCCGGTCCAGCTGTCCATCCATGCCCTCCAGTATTCCCGGTCGTACGCACAGAAGCCTGTCCCCGCTGGTGGTAGGAACGCTGGACGTAGGCAGAACCGTGGTCTGGGTGGAGTCCGGCGGGCCGGGCAGAGTGGAGACAGAACACCCCTCTACGAGAATCCCGGAGACCCCGGCATGACCACCACTGTCGCTGCATACGCCGCCCCCGCCGCCAAGGCTCCGCTGGAGCGCACCACCATCGAGCGGCGCGAGGTGGGCGAGCACGACGTCCTGATCGACATCAAGTTCGCCGGCATCTGCCACTCCGACATCCACCAGGCCCGCGAGGGCTGGGGCGAGGCCATCTTCCCGATGGTTCCCGGCCACGAGATCGCGGGCGTCGTCGAGGCGGTCGGCTCCGGCGTGACGAAGTTCAAGGTCGGCGACCACGTCGGCGTCGGCTGCATGGTCGACTCCTGCGGCGAGTGCGAGAACTGCCTGGCAGGTGCCGAGCAGCACTGCGTCCGCGGCAACGTCCCGACGTACAACGGCGTCGGCAAGGACGGCGAGCCCACCTACGGCGGGTACTCGCAGAAGGTCGTCGTCGACGAGGCCTTCACCCTGCGCATCCCGGACGGGCTGCCGCTGGACGCGGCCGCGCCGCTGCTGTGCGCCGGCATCACCACGTACTCCCCGCTCAAGCACTGGGGCGCGGGCCCGGGCAAGAAGGTCGCCGTCGTCGGCCTGGGCGGCCTCGGCCACATGGGCGTCAAGATCGCGCACGCCCTCGGTGCCGAGGTGACGGTCCTCTCCCAGTCCCTGCGCAAGAAGGACGACGGCCTCAAGCTGGGCGCGGACCACTACCACGCGACGAGCGACCCGAAGACCTTCGAGGACCTGGCGGGCTCCTTCGACCTGATCCTCTCCACGGTCTCCGCGCCCCTGGACTTCGGCGCGTACCTGGGCCTGCTGAAGACGGGCGGCGCCCTCGTGAACGTCGGCGCCCCCGAGGAGCCGATCTCCCTGAACCTCTTCTCCCTCATCGGCGGCAACAAGACCCTCGCCGGCTCGATGATCGGCGGCATCGCCGAGACCCAGGAGATGCTGGACTTCTGCGCGGAGCACGGCATCGGCGCCGAGATCGAGCTGATCGCCGCGGCCGAGATCAACGACGCCTACGAGCGCGTCCTGTCGAGCGACGTCCGCTACCGCTTCGTGATCGACGCGGCGACGATCTGATGCCTCGCACCCACCCGCACGCCGGGCGCGCCCACCGGACGGGTGGGCGCGCCCGGCCGCTCTCTCCGGGGCCGGGGCGGCCCGGCGCGGGTGCGTGGCGGTCTCGCGTGCGTCCCGGTCACCCGACCGGGACGCCCGCGTCCGGGACGGCCGGGGCCGGGTCGGTCAGGTGTGTCCGGCGGGGCAGCAGGAGCGGCGTGGCGAGCAGGAGGACGCTCGAGACGGTGATCGCGGCCAGGGGGCCGACGAGGCCGGCGAGGACGCCCCAGAGCAGCATCAGAGCGGCCTGGACGAGCCTGCTGCCGACGCTCCACGTGCCGATGACCCGCGCCGCACGGTCCGTGGGGGTCCGCTGCAGGCGTTCCGTGGCGTGGATCGGGTTGTAGATCCCCATGCAGGTGATCAGCAGGCCCTCGACGACGATCATGATCACGAGGCCGGGGACGCCGGGCCGGAGGAACGCGAGACCGAGCGGGAACAGGGAGCGCAGCCACCCGGAGACGGCCAGCACCCGGTAGCGGCCGTACCGCCGCACCAGGCGGGCCGAGAGGCGGGCGCCCACGAAGCCGCCCAGTGCCGGGACGCCGAAGGCGAGGCCGTACTGCCAGGCCGGGACGCCGTACTCGCCCAGCAGGAGGACCGCCAGGAGCGGACCGGTGGCCATGATCAGGCCGCCCACCAGCACCTGGTTGAGGAACAGGCGCCGCAGTACCCGGTCGCGGAGGATGAACCGCCCGCCGTGGAGCAGGCCGGCCGCCCCCGGCCGGGCCGCCGGGTCGCGCGGTGTCACGACGTCGCTGCCGCGGATGCGGCGGACGGCCAGCGCGGACAGCAGGTAGCTGACGGAGTCGGCCAGGACCGTGACGACCGGGCCCAGCAGTCCGACGAACGCGCCGCCGAGAGGCGGGCCCGCCGCGGTCGCCACCCAGGTGGTGCCCTCCAGCCTCCCGTTGGCGCCGAGGAGGCGGTCCCCGCGGACGAGGTGTTTCAGGTACGCGCCGGACGCGGCGGTGAAGGCGAGGCCCGCCGTCCCGGAGACGACCGAGACGACCAGCAGCTGGACGTAGGACAGCAGGCCGAGGACGTACGCGACCGGGATGCTCGCCATGGCGAGGAAGCGGGCCAGGTCCGTGGCGATCATCACCGGCCGTTTGGCCCGGTGCTCGACCCACGGCCCGAGCGGGAACGCGACGATCGCCGCGACGGCGAGCCCGGCCGCCTCCAGCATTGAGACCGCGAACGCCGACGAGTGGAGGACGCGCACCGCGATGAGCGGGAACGCGCCGAACGCCGTCCACGTGCCGTACGTGCTGATGGCGTAGGCCAGCCACAGCCGGCCGAAGTCGGACCCCGGTCCCACGCGCACAAGACTCCTCCGGAACAACCGTTGCTTGGGTCCGCACATCACATCGGTCGGGGATCACCAGGAGCAAACAACCATCTGTTGAGGAGCCACAACGATCGGTTGGGCACACATAGGCTGCTCCCATGGACACCGAGGCAGTGCGATCCTTCGTCCGGGCGGCCGAGCTCGGACAGCTCCAGCACGCGGCCGACGAGCTGGGCGTGACACAGCAGGCGGTCTCGAAGCGGATCGCCGCCCTGGAGCGCGAGCTGGCGGCCCGACTGTTCACCCGCACCGCCCGAGGCGTCGAACTCACGCTGGACGGCCAGGCACTGCTCCCGCACGCGCGGAGCATCGTCGCCGGCGTCGACCGCGCCGTCGCCGCGGTCAGGCCGGCTTCCCGGGCCCTGCGGATCGACGTGCTCGGCCTGCGCAGCGCGCAGGCCGTCGTCCTGCACGACTACTGGCGCTCCCGCCCCGGAACCGACCTCGACGTGGTGACCCTCAGGGTCGACGACCCCCACGTGGCGGCCGCCGCCGTCCGGGCGGGCGAGATCGACGCCTCCTTCCGCAGCGTCACCGACCCGGCCACGCTGCCGCCCGACGTGCGGATGATCCACGCCTTCGACTCCCCGCTGGAACTCCTCGTCGGCCCCAGGCACCCGCTCGCCTCCGCACGCACCCTGACACCGCCCCGGCTGCGCGGACTGCGGATCTGGGTGCCCGGCATCGCACCCCGGAGCGAATGGGCGGACTTCTACGACCAGCTCACCGAGGCCTTCGACCTGCGCATCGACGCCGCCGGCCCGAACTTCGGCAACGAGGTCCTCCTCGACACCCTCGCGGAATCCGCCGACGTCGCCACCCTCGTCGGCGCCCGCGACCGGTACGTCTGGCCGGCCCATCACGACCTGCGGCGCATCCCGATCGTGAACCCGACCCTCGCCTACCCGCTCTCCCTCATGCTCCCCGCGACGAACCCGCACCCGGGCCTGAGGGCGGTCGTCGACCACCTGGCCACCCTGACGCCGCCCCCCGGGCCGTCCTGGCGGCCGTCCTGGGCGATGACCCGGTGAGCCGCCGGGCGGGCACGGAATCGCGCGGAACCCTCGCGCGTTGAGGGAAGCGGGCCAGGAGTGCCGGTGTGCGAGCCGGGCAGCCCGAGCGACCGGACGAACGATTTTGGAGGGGCCGTAATGGCTGCGCAGACGCAGAGGGCCGTGCTGGCGGGCGGATGCTTCTGGGGGATGGAGGAGCTGATCCGCCGCCTTCCGGGTGTGACCGCCACCCGGGTCGGCTACACCGGGGGTGACGTGCCGAACGCGACGTACCGCAACCACGGCACTCACGCGGAGGCCATCGAGATCCTCTTCGACCCGGAGGAGACCGACTACCGCGCGATCCTGGAGTTCTTCTTCCAGATCCACGACCCGAGCACCAAGAACCGCCAGGGCAACGACATCGGCCTCAGCTACCGCTCGGCGATCTACTACGTCGACGACGAGCAGAAGCGCATCGCCGAGGACACCATCGCCGACGTGGACGCCTCCGGGCTCTGGCCCGGCAAGGTCGTCACCGAGGTGGAGCCGGTCGGCCCCTTCTGGGAGGCCGAGCCCGAGCACCAGGACTACCTGCAGCGCTACCCGGAGGGCTACACCTGCCACTTCCCGCGCCCGGGATGGCGACTGCCCGCCCGCACCGAGGGCACCGCTCAGTGCGGCAGCGTGGCCGGGCTGCCGCCGTTCGCCTCGTAGCCCGCCACCGCCAGGGCGCGGTAGACCGCGAAC